>SGZJ01000001.1 GCA_004213995.1 Flavobacteriales bacterium
AAAGTAAAATGGATTATCCTTATTTGGATCGTGAGAGAGACTAAAAACTTCATAGGGCATATTAATAATACCGTAATTAACAAGCTCTTTATCATTAGCATTTGTTAATATTATTTTTTTATTTTTTAAGCCCTCCAGTATATTATAAATAGTACTATCTATTTTTTTATTTTTAATTAAAGTATTCCATGCATCAACTAAAATTATTTTCATAATATAAAATAATTATACGGCTAAATTATGTTCCCTAAGAACTTGATTTAACGAAGTTTTTTTATCTGTACTTTC
Organism: Flavobacteriales bacterium; assembly: GCA_004213995.1. GTDB lineage: Bacteria > Bacteroidota > Bacteroidia > Flavobacteriales > Flavobacteriaceae > SGZJ01. The sequence continues at coordinate 289 of SGZJ01000001.1, forward strand.
CTTTCTTTTGCCAATAATTAGCGCACATGGAACGTTGTAAGTTCCAGCTTTAAACTTTTTTGGAACTGTTCCAGGAATTACCACTGATCTTGCAGGGATTTCTCCTTTGATTTCTTTAGAAACATCATTAGTAACATCAATAATTTTAGTAGAAGCAGTCAAAACTACATTAGCTCCAAGAACAGCTTCTTTTCTAATAATTACTCCTTCAACTATAATACTTCTTGAGCCTAAAAAAACATTATCCTCAATTATTACAGGCGAAGCTTGTACAGGCTCTAAAACACCTCCAATTCCTACACCGCCAGAAATGTGAACGTTTTCACCAATTTGAGCACAACTACCAACAGTAGCCCAAGTATCTACCATTGTGCCTTTACCAATATAAGCTCCAATATTAACATAACTAGGCATTAATATACATCCGGAAGAAATATAGGATCCATATCTAGATATAGCACTTGGAACAACCCTTATTCCTTTTTTGGCATAATCTCTTTTTAAAGGAATTTTGTCATGAAATTCTAGTGGCCCAGCTTGTAAAGTTGTCATTTTATTTATAGGAAAGTATAATAAAACTGCTTTTTTAACCCATTCATTAACAATCCATTTGGACTGATTTAATTGAGCAACTCTCAATTTACCAGAGTCAACTAACTCAATAGTATCATTAATCGCTTTAATAGTGCTTGAATCATTTAACAAGTCTCTATTGTCCCATGCTAGTTCTATTTTTTGTTTTAAATCCATTGTAGTGTTCTTACTAACAAATATAATTCTATTATAGATTCATTTAATGAAGTATTAAAAAAAATATAATAAATTATTTATTAGTTGCACTATATTTGTACAACTATGCCTAGAATACTCTCAATAGATTTTGGTTCTAAAAGATGTGGAATAGCTATAACTGATGAAAGCCAAATAATTGCTTCTGGATTAATTACAATAACTACAGACAATCTAATTGATTTTTTAAAAAATTATTTTAAAAATGAACAAGTAGAAATTATAGTAATTGGTCAGCCTAAAAATATGTTGAATCAGGATTCTTTGATAGAACCATTAATTTTAAAGTATATTAAGATAATTAATAATAATTTCCCTGAAATAACAATAGAAAGATTTGACGAAAGATTTACTTCAAAACTTGCTTTTAGAGCAATGATTGATGGTGGTTTAAATAAGAAAAAAAGAAAAAATAAAGCAACTATAGACATGGTTAGCGCTACAATAATTTTACAAGATTATTTACAAAGCAGAAAAATTTAATTACTTCTTAATTCTAGAAATAACTATTGTATTTTTACAAAAATTTTTAATATGATTTTACCAATTATAGCTTATGGACATCCTGTTTTAAAAAGAAAGGCGGAAGTTATAAATAAAGATTATCCTAAGCTAAAGGAATTAATCGAAAATATGTTTGAAACAATGTATAATGCCAGCGGTGTAGGCATAGCAGCTCCACAAATTGGTTTATCGATCCGACTGTTTATTGTTGATACAAACCCTTTTGCTGAAGACGATAGTTTGAGTGACAATGACAGAAATCAATTAAAATCTTTTAAAAAAATATTTATTAATCCTATTATTATTGATGAAAAAGGAGATGAATGGAGTTTTGAAGAAGGTTGTTTAAGTATCCCAAATATAAGAGAAGGTGTTTTAAGACAAAAACAAATAACAATTCAATATCATGATGAGAACTTCAATAAACATACTGATTCTTTTGATGGTTTATTAGCCAGAGTGATTCAACACGAATATGATCACATTGAAGGAGTTTTATTTACTGACAAGTTATCTAGTTTTAAAAAACAGCTTTTAAAGAAAAAATTATTAAAAATATCTTCAGGTAAATTGAGTTTTGACTATGAAATGAAATATTTTAAAAGCTCAAAAAAGAAATAGGTGCTAAAGGATTACACTAAAGAATTTAGTTATAATTTAAAGTTGTCACTTCCAGTGATGCTTGGAATGCTAGGACATACTTTAGTAAGTCTAGTTGACAATATTATGGTTGGTAAATTAGACCCAACAAATCTTGCAGCAGTTTCACTTGGTAATAGTTTTATCTTTATTGGAATGGCAATTGGAATAGGTTTTTCTTCTGCTATTACTCCATTAATTGCTGAAGCAGATTCAGAAAAAAATCACTACAAGTTACAATCTACTTTTTTTCATGGGATAATTTTATGTACTGCTCTAAGTTTAATACTCTTTTTATCTATTTTTCTTTTTAGAGATATAATGCTTCTTATGAATCAACCAAAAGAAGTGGTGGAATTAGCTTTGCCCTATCTTGAACTGGTAGTCATTTCTTTAATTCCATTATTAATATTTCAAGCTTTTAAGCAATTTTGTGATGGCCTTTCTCTAACTATCTATCCTATGTACGCTGCAGTGCTTGCCAATGTAATTAATGTTTTAATTAATTATGTTTTGATTTTTGGAAAGTTTGGTTTTCCTCAAATGGGTATTATTGGTGCTGCAATTGGTACTTTAATTTCAAGAGTTGTAATGTTAGTTTTTTTAATATTAATCATAAAATACAACTCAAAAATAAAAGAATGTTTAAACAACATCAGATCAATAAAATTTGATAAGTTAATGTTTAAAAAGATCTTAAATATTGGCATACCTAGTTCTTTACAAATGGTGTTTGAAGTTGTCTTTTTCACAACTGCCATATGGTTAAGTGGTTTATTAGGAGAAAATCCGCAATCTGCAAATCAGATAGCTTTAAATTTATCCTCTATGACTTTTATGATTGCCAGTGGATTAAGTGTTTCCGCAATGGTTAGAGTAGGTAATCAAAAAGGTTTAAAGAATTATGTGGATTTAAGAAGAATTTCGTTTTCTATTCTATTACTTGGATTAATATTGGCACTATTTTTCGCTCTTTGTTTTATATTATTCAACGATATCCTTCCTTATATATATGTAGATTTAAATAACCCTATTAATTATGACGATAACTTAGAGGTTATAGCTATCACATCCAAACTATTAATAATTGCTGCTGTTTATCAAATATCTGATACAATTCAAGTAATTATATTAGCTGCTCTGAGAGGTATGCAGGATGTAAAGATTCCTACATTAATTACATTTATTTCTTATTGGTTGATTGGATTTCCTGTAAGTTATTTTTTAGGTTCAGATGATATGCTTGGAAGTGAGGGTATTTGGATAGGCTTATTGTGTGGATTAACAATTGCAGCTACTTTATTGTATATTAGGTTTAATATTTTAACAAATAGATTAATTAAAAAAAATTAAAAATATGGATTTACCTAAGTTTATATTAGGAGATAATACTGATTTTCCTGAATCAATATTTATTGTACATACTGAGTATCCTAGATTTATTTTAAACTTAGAAAACGACTCTATAAAATGGTTAGAAAGTTTTAGTAGTTCTGATGAAGAGGAGCTAGTAACTCAAACTAAAAAACTTATAGAAGAAGCATCTGTGTTTTATGATAGAGAGGTAAGTAGATATGAATAATTATTATGATGGAAAATATTTTAAATCTTGACAGAGAATTTCTTATTTATCTAAACAATCTTGGCTCCAACAATTGGGACCTTCTGTGGTTGACATTAACAAATAAATTAACATATTTTCCATTTTTTCTATTTGTTATCTATTTAATTTTTAAAAATTTTTCAATAAAACAATCATTATTTATTTTACTATCTATTGCAATGTTAATATTGCTTACAGATCAATTCACCAATGTTATAAAAGATTCTTTTCAAAGACTTCGCCCTTGTCGTGATGATACTTTAAACTTTTTATTAAGATCTATTGAAGTAAGATGTGGAAAGTATGGTTTTTTCTCGGCTCACGCCTCAAACTCTATTGCTGTTTCTGTTTTTTTATTCAAACTATTTAGTAATAATAATTATACAGTTTTAAATTATTTTCTATTATTATGGGTTATTGTGTTTTCTTACAGCAGAATTTACCTTGGAGTACACTATCCTTTGGATATAATTTTCGGATTAATTGTCGGGTTTGTATTTGGAATATTGAGTTATAAAATAGCAGAAAAACTTATTTTAATTAGGGGTAAATAAGTGATAGTATGTTATAAGTCTACTTTTTTTGCTTGTAGAATTTAAATCATGCTTAGATATTAACTCAATTGTATAATTTAATTTATTTATTAGTGTGTCCTTTGTCGTTATAGGATCTTTTGTAAGCATACCAAATTTTTTTCTATTTTGGGTTATTTTTCTTAATTCTAGATCATTTAAGCGAGTAATTTTTTTTCCAAAATCCCATATTATCTCAGGTGATATTAAATAATTTGTATAAAATTCTAATTCATCTGAGTTTAAATTCTTCACTGACTTATAATCTTTATTTGTTTTTAATATTAATGTTGGAGAATTTGAAATAGATAAAATTATAATTAAGAGACTAATTATATTAATTTTTTTAATTGTTAAAAATTTTATATTAATTAACTTTAAAAGGATCAATGGGCTTAATATAGAGAGGATTATATCTATAAAATTAATTGATAAGTTAAAAATATAAAGTTTCACAATTATAAATGATAACCCAATAGAACATATAAGTAAATAATGTACAAAAAGAAAAATTTTTGCACTTTTATTTTTATTGTATTCACTAATTAAGTACCTGTAAATAAATCCAATGTTCAATGCAAATGGAATAAGAACTGGCATTAAATATCTAGGTTTTTTTTCTGGTATTAAGGATAATAATATTACTCCTATCACTGTCCATAAAAATGTAAATTTATATTCTTTATAGCTTTTTATTTTATGTTTATAATATGGGTAGCTTAGGCTTATTAATCCAATTATTGCCCAAACACCAGATTGAATAAAGAAGCTCCAATAATAGTAAAATGGTCTAATATTGTAATTTGCCCAGTTTAAAGTTTCTTTTCTTGTTGTAGAAATTAAATTTTCAGAATCTTGAAATAATAGCATTATATACCATGAAGATCCGATTAATATTCCTGCTATTATGATTGGTAGTATTCTAGCTAATTTTTTCCCAATTGATATTGGATATGAAATAAAGTATGAAATTAGAAATGGAATTAATAATGCATAGACTGAGACTGGCCCTTTTGATAAAAAAGAGCATGCAATAAATAATATAATTAATAGTATTTCTTTGAAGTAATACTTTTGATTATTTAAATTTTTATAAATAAAGTAAATGGCTAAATACATAAATGAATGACTAAATATATCCCATGGAGCCTCTATAATTATAGCAATAGTATAAAATGAAGTAATTGCAATAAAAGAATTTACAATACTGTAAATTTTATTTTTTAGTAATTCTAAGCTAAAGTAATAGGTAGTAATTCCTATAAGGGCCAAACATAAAAATCCTGGAATTCTAAGGAAGTATAGTGTTTTTGTTCCAGCAATTAATGTGGAAATAGCAGATATCCAAGTAGGTAGAGGAGGTTTTTGATATCTTGGTTCACCATTAAATGTTGGCATGAGCCAATTATTTTCAAGAAGCATTTCCCTGGCGGTAACAAAATTTCTTGCTTCCATAATAGTTATATCAACAAGATTAATATTTACTGTGAAGATTAGACATACAATGACAATTATAAAAATCACAAATGAATTCGAGATATTTTTTGATATATCCATCTAATTAAATTTAAAATATATGTAAATATTTCTTGCATATATGATAGTGCCAATAATATGACCTATGAACAGCACTGGATCTAATCTAAAAATAGCATATATTAAAATCAATATTGATCCGCTTATACTTAATAACCAAAACCCAAGCGGAAGACTAGATTCTTTTTTGTTTTCTGAGTATAACCATTGAAAAATAAATCTGAAGGTAAAAATCAGTTGAGATGTAATACCTAAGCTAAAGAGCCAACTAGGAATGTTAGTCTCTCTGATTAAAACATCCAAGTCAATTACGTTGTTATTGTAATAGTAAAAAATGATATAGACTGGAAATGTCAAAAATAAAAATCTTATCAAGAAATTTAATTTACTCCATTCTCCTTGTAATTGTAAATTTCTTATATAAATAAAATAAGTCAGTGATTGCCCAAGCATAATTGCAAAATCGTCTCTTAGGTACCCATATATAAATAATAAAAAGGATCCTAATAGGCTTAAAATCCAAAAAACAGAGGGGGTTATTATTTTATTTTCTTTTTCTGAATAAAACCATTGAATTATTAATCTTGAAGAAAATAATAATTGAGCCGAAAAGCCTATTAGATAAAGAATAATGTTATTCATTTTTCTTTATTTGATAATTTATGTACTTCTTTTTCATCCATAAGTAGGCAAAACAATCCATAAGTGGACCAAATAAACGATTGAAAAAACCAAATTTAGCTTTTCCAGCTATTCTAGGATAATGTCTGACTGGAACTTGATGAATTTTGCCTCCTTGAAGCAAAATCATAGCAGGTAAAAATCTATGAATTCCTTTAAACATTGGAATTTTTTTTGCATAACTGGTTTTAATGATCTTTAATGGACAACCAGTATCGTCCATATTGTCATTTGTAAAGATTCTTCTAATTGAGTTAGCAATGAATGAAGAGATATTTTTTATTAATGAATCTTTTCTTTTGGTTCTAACTCCTGTTACTAAATCATATTTATCAATTTTATTTAATAATAAATTAAAATCTTCAGGATCGGTTTGTAGATCCGCATCAATATAACCAACTAGGCTTGTATTTGTGTAATCGAAACCAGCCTTTATAGCAGCACTCAATCCTGTATTTTTTTTAAAACTTAAGTAACTAAACTTATCATTTGAATGACACTGACTATGTATTAATTTTTCACTATTATCATTAGACCCATCGTTAATTAATAATATTTGCGTTTCAACTATTGATTTTTTTACAAAGGAATTAAGCTCTTTACAAAGTCTTTCAATATTTTGTTCTTCATTATAAATTGGAACTACAATAGTTAAGGATTCTTTCATCTTATGTACCATTTTTAATAATTTTTTCAGCAGCAGCTAGAACAGTGGTTTTATTTTTCTTTAACAATTCTATTTGATTATCAATTTCAATCACTGTTTTACTATCATTGTAAAAATCATCTTGAATTCTATTATTAATAGTCTGCATTAACCAATTTTTTTTTTGATTATTTCTATTTTTTAAAAAGTATCCATTTTTCTTTGTCAGTTTAAAATAATCACGGATATCTTCCCATATTTCTTCAATTCCATTATTGTTAATGGAGCTACATGTAGTAACCTTAGGTTTCCATTTGGATAACTTGACAGGGTAAAGGCTTAGTGCCAAACTAAATTCAGATTGTGCTTGATTTGCAGCACTAATATTATCTCCATCTGACTTATTTATAATAATTGAATCTGCCATCTCAATTATTCCTCGCTTAATTCCCTGAAGTTCATCACCAGCTCCTGCTAATTTTAATAATAAAAAATAATCAACCATTTCATAAACACTTGTTTCACTCTGACCAACACCAACAGTTTCTATCAATATAATGTCATAACCAGCTGACTCACATAAAATTATGGACTCCCTAGTCTTATTTGAAACCCCTCCGAGCTCGTTTCCAGCTGGACTTGGACGAATATATACATTTGGGTCTTTGACTAAATTTTTCATTCTAGTTTTATCTCCAAGAATACTACCTCTAGTTATTGAACTGGAAGGGTCTACAGCTAAAACTGCTACTTTTTTTTCTAATTTAGATAAGTATGTCCCCAAAGCTTCAATAAAAGTACTTTTTCCAACTCCTGGAACACCAGTTATCCCAATTCTAATTGAAGTTTTTTTATTCTTAGATAGACACTCTTTTAGAATATTATTTGCTAGTTTTCTATCGCTATTTTTTTTACTTTCTATTAGTGTTATTGCCCTACTCAGAGATACAGTATCTCCATTAAGAATATTATTTATTAGATTTTTTTGATTTAAAGTTCTTGTATTAGATATATTAACCAACGTATTATTTTAATAATTGTTAATAATTTAACTAATTTTTATTAAAAATAACCCATTCTCCTTTAACAATCAGTGGTTCGGCTTGTTTGAACTTAACTTGTTTACTTTCCCCAGTTTTAATATTTTTTATAAATACTTTGTCATTCCTCCCAATTTTTGGTTGATCTCTAATGATAGTTTCAACTCTTTCTCTATTATTTCTTTGATTGTTTCCGGCTGCTTTGTTTCTTGCACTCAGCTCATCCATATTAGGAATTTCTTCTTTAGAGGTTTTTAGGGCAGTTTTTTTTCTTGATCTAGCTTCAGTTATGTTATTTGTATTTTCTCTTGGGATCTCTCCTTTAAATAAAAATGATAAGATATCTTTATTTACTTGGTTAATCATAGCTTTAAATAGCTCAAATGACTCAAATTTGTAAATAAGTAATGGATCTTTTTGTTCATGAACCGCTAATTGAACAGATTGTTTTAATTCATCCATTTTTCTCAAATGAGTTTTCCAAGAATCGTCTATTATTGCTAAAGAAATATTTTTTTCAAAATCTTTAACAAGTTGCTCTCCTTTTGAATTATAAGCCTTTTCTAAATCAGTTATAACTTGAAGAGTTTTAATTCCATCTGTAAAAGGAACAACTATTCTTTTAAACTTATCTTTTTGGGTTTCGTAAACATTTTTTATTACTGGAAATGCTAATACAGCACTCTCTTGGATTTTTTCTAAATAATGTTTTAATGCAGCGTTGTATATTTGGTCTGTAATTTCCTCCGTAGACATTGAAGAAAATTGCTCATTTGATATATTTGTTTTGAAAGAAAAGTATCTAATTAATTCAAATTCAAAATTTTTATAATCATTTTCTAATTTATTATTTTCAACTATGATTTCAGTAGTATCGTAAATCATATTAGCAATATCAACTTTTAATCTATCACCAAATAAAGCATTGTATCTTCTTTTATAAATAACCTCTCTCTGAGCACTCATTACATCATCATATTCTAAAAGTCTCTTTCGAATTCCGAAATTGTTTTCCTCAACTTTTTTCTGTGCTCTTTCAATTGACTTGGTGATCATCGAGTGTTGTATCACTTCACCCTCTTCTAGACCCATTCTATCCATCAATTTAGCGATTTTATCACTTCCGAATAATCTCATTAAATTATCCTCTAATGAAACATAGAATTGAGAGCTACCTGGATCTCCTTGTCTACCTGCTCTACCTCTTAGTTGTCTATCGACTCTTCTAGAGTCATGACGCTCAGTACCAATTATTGCCAATCCTCCATTATTCTTAACCTCGTCTGATAATTTAATATCAGTACCTCTACCTGCCATGTTAGTAGCTATAGTTACTTGTCCAGGATTACCAGCTTGAGAAACAATATCTGCCTCTTTTTTGTGTAATTTTGCATTTAAAATATTATGAGGTACATTTCTTATTCCTAACATTTTACCTAAAACTTCACTAATTTCAACTGATGTTGTACCAATAAGTATAGGTCTACCTTCTTTGGATAGTTTTGTCACCTCATCAATAACACCATTATACTTTTCTCTTTTAGTTTTATAAATCAAATCCTCTCTATCGTCTCTAGCAATTGGCCTGTTTGTAGGTATTTCAACAACATCCAATTTATATATTTCCCATAATTCCCCAGCTTCTGTAACGGCTGTACCAGTCATTCCAGAAAGCTTTTTATACATTCGGAAATAGTTTTGTAGAGTGATCGTAGCAAATGTTTGAGTAGCAGCTTCGATTTTTACATTTTCTTTAGCTTCTATAGCTTGGTGTAATCCATCACTGTATCTTCTTCCATCCATTATCCTACCAGTCTGCTCATCTACAATCATAACCTTATTTTCCATAACAACATACTGAGTGTCTTTCTCAAATAATGCATATGCTTTTAATAATTGACTAAGAGTATGGATTCTTTCAGATTTAATTCCAAAATCACGATAAAGACTCTCCTTAAGACTAGCTTCTTTTTTAGCTTCAAAATTTTGTGATTCAATTTTTGATACCTCAATGCCTATTTCTGGCATAATAAAAAAGTTAGGATCATCTTTTCCTGACAAAAACTCAATTCCCTTGTCAGTTAGATCAATTTGATTATTTTTTTCATCAATTACGTAATATAGTTCTTTGTCTATTTTAGGCATTTCCCTATTATTATCTTGCATATAAAAGTTCTCAGTTTTTTGAAGTAACTGTTTTACTCCTTCTTCACTTAGAAATTTTATTAATGCTTTATTTTTAGGAATACCCCTGTACACTCTTAGTAAATTGAATGAACCTTCTTCTTCGTCTCCATCCAAAATCATTTTTTTTGCTTCTGATAATAAACTAGTCAAATATTTTCTTTGAACAGAAACGATACTTTCAATTTTTGGTTTTAATTCATTAAATTCATGAACATCTCCTTTTGGTGTTGCTCCTGAAATTATTAATGGAGTTCTTGCATCATCCACTAAAACTGAATCAACTTCATCAACAATTGCATAATTGTGTGGTCTTTGAACTAAATCATCAGGGGAATTAGCCATGTTGTCTCTTAAATAATCAAATCCAAATTCATTATTTGTGCCAAATGTAATGTCAGCTTGGTATGCTTTTTTCCTTTCTTCAGAATTAGGCTTATAATAATCAATACAGTCAACACTTAAGCCGTGAAACTCGTATATTGGAGCCATCCACGCACTATCTCTTTTAGCTAAGTAATCATTTACAGTAACTAAGTGGACCCCTTTTCCTGAAAGAGCATTTAAGTAGACTGGAAGAGTAGCTACTAAGGTTTTACCTTCACCAGTTTGCATTTCAGCAATTTTTCCTTGGTGCATAGCAATACCTCCAATAAGTTGAACATCATAATGTACCATGTCCCAAGTGATTGGTTTTCCTGCTGCATCCCATGAATTATTCCAAATTGCATAATCATTATCTAGATTGACGTAGTCTCTAGTCCCAGAAATTTCTCTATCAAAGTTGTTAGCTTTAACTTTTATTTGTTTACTATTTTTAAATCGTTTAGCAGTTTCTTTAATCACTGCATATGCTTCTGGCAAAATCTCATTTAAAGTTTTCTCTGTTAAAATATATATTTCGTCCTTTAATTTGTCAATCTCATTGTATAAGTTTTCCTTTTTGTCAAAATCTTGAGTTAAATCAACTTCAGATTCTAATTTGACAATTTGATCATTAAGAGATTTGGAAGAATCATTAATTAAAGATTTAAAATCTTGAGTTTTATTTCTTAATTCGTCGTTAGAAAGCAAAGACACTTTTTCATCTAAAGAAATTATTGATTTAACAATAGGGGAAATCTTTTTAACATCTTGTTTAGATTTATCACCTACGAAAATTTTAAGTATTGAATTTAAAAAACTCATAATTTTTTTTAATAGAATTCAAAGATACAATATGTAGCTTTTCTTTTGAAGAAAATGATTAAATAAAAAAAGCCTCGTAAGAGACTTTTTTTTAGTATTCATCTTCATTCCAAAGATAATCTTCATCTGTTGGGTAGTCTGGCCAAATCTCTTGAATTGATTCATAAAGATCACCTTCATCTTCAATTGATTGAAGATTTTCAACAACTTCTAACGGAGAGCCAGTTCTAATAGAATAATCAATTAACTCATCTTTTGTTGCCGGCCAAGGTGCATCACTTAAAAAAGATGCTAATTCTAGTGTCCAATACATAATAAATCATTTAGTATTTTGCAAAAATAAATTTTTAATAGAATTACACAAATTATTTTAATATTATTTCACAATTACTTGTTAATCCACTTAATTTCCTGAGTATTTGTGTCTAAACTAATCTTTCTAGATAAAACAAATAAATAGTCAGAAAGTCTATTTAAATATATTAAAATGTCATTATTTAATTCAAATTGTTTCGCAAACTTGATACATTTTCTTTCAGCTCTTCTGCAAATACTTCTAGATATATGACAAGTAGAAACTGTTATATGACCTCCAGGAATAATAAAGTTGGTCATTTTAGGTAGGCTTAAATCAATTTCATCTATTTTGTTCTCGATTAATATAATTTTGTTTTGTGAAAAATCAATGCGCTGTTCATTACTTTTTTTTGAATAATCTACAGCTAATAAAGAGCCAATTATAAATAAATCTTTTTGAATATTTAAAATAAAACTTTTATCACTTTCTATAGAGCAATAATCTCTTAATAATCCTAGGTTAGAATTTAATTCATCAATTGTTCCGTATGCATCAATTTGAATATCGTCCTTACTAACTCTTTTTCCTCCAATTAAAGAAGTTTTTCCTTTATCGCCGCTTTTAGTGTAAATTTTCATGACTTTATTTTAAAGATATTTAAATATACAATTTATTATAATCTAATCTGATAATCTTGTTTTTGTAGATTTTTACTTTTGTTAATAATTAATCCAAAATAATAAAAATCTAAACTTACTTTAATTTTATTATCTAGGATTATTTTTTTCCAAAGATAATATTCATTTTTCTTTCTTATGTTTTTTATGATTATAATTCTGTCTCCTTTTAATGCAAACTCACTGATGTTAATAGATAATATATTATCAATATAATTCACCTCAAATTCATCTAGATATATATCTCTAATGCTTTTTTCTAAGATAGACAGATCTTTTAAAATAAGTTTTTTATCTAATTTGTAAATACACTCGATTAAGAGCTTAAAAACTATTGGAGAATGTACAGAGTATTGATCAATAGAACTAACAAAAAAAGAAACATATCTAAATACTTTGTAGATCATCATGTTTTGAATAATACTTAATAAGTTGTAAATATCTAAAAGCTAAAAAAATAAAAAACGGATATAAACTAATATTAAAAACTTGAACATTTGTTATTGAATGTAGCACAATTAGAGCTAATGAAAGTAATAATAATTTTAGTAAAGCTATTTTCCACTTTTTATTAATAGACTTAAATATTAAAATTATATTTAATGGATTAGCCCAAAGTAAATTGTAATTGTATGCAGAAGTGAAATGATCAGTAAAGAACCATAAAAATAAAAGTAAAAAACCAATTGCTGAAGTTATAATGTGAGTTGATTGCAATATTAGGTGTATGACTTTATTATTAAGATCTCTTAAACTTAAAAATAACAAGAAACTAGATATGATTATAAAAATAAATAAAGGAGAATAAAATAAATTGTTACTATTTAAATTTTTAAATTCTTTATTCTCATAATTTATAAAATTATTTTTTTTTACAAGTTTTATTTTATTGCTAAGATCTGGATGTTTATAGTATGATGAATTTAAATACTCAAATAAATATTCAGGTAAGAAAGTGTTTTTTTTTACATCTATTTCTTGATCTATATATGAGCCTAGACATATGTCAATTCCTAATGAGCCCCAGCTATTTTTATTGATGTTTTCATATATCAAATTTCTGTAAGTATTTTTACCTTTATTTTGAACAACATAGTCGTTTTCATAATCATAATCAATTAAAGACTCATCAATTATATCTTTAATTATTGTTGAACAATTATTTGAAAAATAATCATAGCGATAGTTTTTGTTTTCAGGTTTTGAGTTAAAAATTAGTCGATCAGCTATTTTTCTGTTTAATACATCTGGTAATAATAAAACTTGCTCTTTTATAGATCTGTTATTAGAAATATAACTAGATCTGAAGTCTTTATAGTAACTTACTCCTAGACTGTAATTAAGGTATCCCTTAATGAAATTAGAATAGAAGTTAGGGTCATTAAAATCATATACCCCATAGTTAAAAACAAGGTCATAGTTTTTTGATTTATCTTGAACTCTTATTGCACTATGTCCGAAAGAATCACTTAATGAACTTCCTGGACCGATTGTTAGGACACTAATAACATAATCTTTTGTTTCAGCTGCTAGAACAGTTGAGAAAAAAAATAAGATTGTAAAAATTTTACTTTTCATAATTATCTAAATATATCAAAATCAATTTTTAAAGAAAATATATTTGAGTAAAGAGCAACACTTTGGTCACCTATGTCTGTGAATGCATAGTCAATTTCTAAATTATTAAATTTAAACCCTAAACCAAAATTTGGTTGAAAAGTCAAATTAGTACTATTATCAAAACCTATTTCATTTTGAAAATTTCCTATTCCAAGTCTTAAAAACACGGAATCTGTATAACCTAGTTCTAAACCAATTGCTGGATTAATACTAACAAATTCTGAAGATATGAGATTGTTGTTTTGCTCAAATTTCATAATTAAATCAACTGAAGTAAGTAAGCTGTAATCATAATTAATATTATGTAATTTTGATATACCTAATTGAATTTTGGGTATTGTTATTTCAGTTGAATTAGGTACATCTTGATTTTGACCATCAATTGCATTTTGTATATCGATCAATCTGGTTTCATTAATTGACCATGAATTATATGTTGTGCTAATATCTCTAGCCATTAATCCAAACCTCCAATTGTTTGATGTTTTTAATTGTAACCCAATGTCTAAGCCAAAACCCCATGAAGACGCAAAATCACCAATAATTCTTCTAATTATTTTAGTATTTATTCCATAACTGATTTCTTTAGTTAACATTTTTCTCGCATAAGATATAATGAATCCATAATCGACTGCAGAAAATAAGTTAATTCTGTCATAATTAATATTTCCTTGATCGTCAATTAATTGAGTAGTGTCTAAAATATCATCAACTCCAAACCTTATCATTGATAATCCAATTGCAGATTGATTATCAATAGGTTTAGCATAAGCTACGTAATTATAATTTGCAATGTTTGCAAAGTAATTTGAGTGCATTAATGATATTTCTCCTTGTTCAACTGCTGTCAATCCAGCAGGATTCCAATATCCAGAGTTCACATCGTTAATTGAGGAAGTTACTGCACCACTCATTGAAATGGAAGATGCATCAACACCAATATTCATAAACTCATTTGAGTATTTTGAATTGTTTTGTGAATAGCTTAGAACAAAAAACAAGAAAACAAAATATTGTAAAAACTTCATACTTTAAAAACAAACTAAACTAAAGCTTATTGTGTATATAATAATAATTACAAAATTAGTTTATTACTTTTACATTTAAATTATTATTATGATAAAACATATACCTAATTTATTTACCCTATTGAATCTTTTATGTGGATGTATAGCTACTGTTTTATTATTGGAAAATGAAATTAATATTTATTTAGCCACGCTAATTATTTTTACAGGAATAGTATTTGATTTTTTGGATGGTTTTTTTGCTAGAAAGCTAAATATTCAATCTAAATTAGGATTAGAATTAGACTCTTTAGCTGACTTAATCACTAGTGGTTTAGTTCCAGGAATTATTATTTTCAGGTTGTTTAAAATACCTAATGATTTGACTTTTTCAATTATTTCTAATGACTGGTTTGCTTATTTTGCTTTTATAATTACTATTTCTTCAGCATACAGGCTAGCTAAATTTAATATTCAAGAAAATTCAAAGAACTTTTTTATAGGACTACCTGTTCCTGCTAATACGATACTAATATTATCATTATTGTTAATATTTCATACTAGTAATCATCAGTACGTCATTGATATAATTACAAATGATTTTCTACTAATAGCAGTTGTCCTTGTATCAAGTTTTTTGATGAATTCAAATTATAAGTTTATTTCGTTAAAATTTGATGATTATAATTTTAATAAATTAAACAACTCTCGTTATTTTGTTATTGTAATTTCCTTTACACTATTTTTTACAATGAGTTATACTTCTATTCCTGTAATCTTCTTGATTTATTTTTTAACCTCTTTTTTAGCTTTTAGAAACTAATTTAAAAGTTTAAGTGTTTTTTTCTGAGCTCGAAATTTTTTCCTAAGTATACTTTTCTGACAATTTCATCTTCTGCTAGTTCTTCAGGCTTTCCATCTTTTAGTATGTTACCTTCAAACATTAAATATGTCCTATCTGTAATGGCTAATGTTTCTTGAACATTATGATCAGTAATCAGAATACCTATATTTTTTTTAGTCAATTTTGATATTATTCTTTGAATATCCTCTACAGCTACCGGATCTACCCCAGCAAATGGTTCGTCTAATAAAATAAAACTTGGATCTGTGGCTAATGCTCGAGCAATTTCTGTTCTTCTTCTCTCTCCACCTGAAAGTAAATCCCCTCTATTTTTTCTGATGTGATTAAGGCCAAATTCATCAATTAATGATTCCATTTTCTCTAATTGTTGTTTTTTTGAAAGTTTAGTTAGTTGTAGTACACTTAAAATGTTATTTTCTACACTTAACTTTCTAAAAACTGAGGCTTCTTGTGCCAAATAACCGATACCGCTTTGTGCACGCTTATACATAGGAAATTTAGTAATCTCTTGATTATCTAAATAGATTTTACCTCCATTAGGCTTTATCAAGCCTACGATCATATAAAAAGAAGTAGTTTTTCCAGCTCCATTTGGCCCCAATAAACCAACAATTTCACCTTGATTTACAGTTAAAGAAATATCTTTTACAACTTTCTTTCCACTATATGACTTCATTAAATTTTGAGCTTTTAATATCATATTAATTTTTATTTAGATCTTTTTTAATAACTATTCTTGATATATATATACTAATCTGATAAAGTATAAGTATTGGAATAGCAACAATTACCTGACTTGCTACATCAGGAGGAGTAATTACAGCTGCTAAAATTAATACCATGATTAATGCATATTTTCTGTACTTTATCAGAATTTCAGGTGTTACTAATCCAACCTTTGTTAAAAAATACATTATAATAGGTAATTCAAATACTAAACCACAAGCTAAAGAAGAAGATCTAACTAGGCCTATAAAAGAACTTAAATCTATTTCGTTTAAAACTTCTTTAGAAACTTGGTATGATCCTAAAAAGTTGATTGAAAAAGGGGTTACGATGTAATATCCAAACAAAACTCCAATAAAAAATAATAAAGAAGTTATAAAGATAAATCCCCTTGATTTTTTTCTTTCATTTTCATGCATACCGGGACTTATAAATTTCCATAGTTCATAAATTATGTACGGAAATGATATTATAAATCCCCCGATTATTGAAGTCCATATATGAGCAGAGAACTGGCCTGCCATTGTTCTATTTTGTATTACAAAAGGGAATTCTTCAGCACAAAAATTAGTTTCTATATTAACAAAAGTTGCAACATTACACAGGAATTTGTAAGTGGGAAATGATAATTTTTTTGGACCAAATATTATCACATCAAAAATAAAGTCTTTAAATATAAAACAGACACATGCCATTGTCATCACTGCAATAAGTGATCTAATTACATTCCACCTAAGTTCTTCTAGGTGGTCGATAAATGACATTTCTTTACTATTATCCATAAAAATTAGATTATTCCTTCTTTAATAATGTTTTGAATATGAATAATTCCATGGTATCTGTTATCTTGTTCAACAATTAAATGAGATATTTTTTTTGACTTCATTAATTTTAGAGCATCAATAGCCATTGTATTAGCATTAATTATTAATGGGTTTTTTGTCATTATCTCTTTAGCTTTAATTTTTGAAATATTTAAGCTTTTTACAAGTTGTCTTCTAAGATCTCCGTCTGTTATAATACCCGTTATTTCATTTGAATTGTTAAGAACGACTACTGCACCTAACATTTTTTCTGACATTTCAACTATGACTGAACCAATATTAGCATTAGTATTTATAACAGGCTTATTTTTTGTATCACATAAATCTTTGACTTTTAAATATAATTTTTTACCTAAACTCCCTCCTGGGTGGTACTTTGCAAAATCTTTTGAGTCAAATCCTCTTAATTTTAATAAAGTAACAGCTATTGCATCTCCAATGACTAATTGAGCTGTTGTACTAGTCGTAGGGGCTAGATTGTTAGGACAAGCTTCTTTTTCAACGCTAGAATTTAATACAAAGTCTGAATTAGTTGCTAAAAATGAATTAATGTCTCCCGTTATTGCAATTAGTTTATTTGCATCATTTGCTTTAATAAATGGAACTAGTGCTTTTATTTCTGGTGTATTACCACTTTTAGAAATGCATATAACTATATCATCTTTTTGAATTAAGCCTAAATCACCATGTATTGCATCGGCAGCATGCATAAAAATTGAAGGGGTTCCAGTTGAATTAAATGTAGCTACAATTTTTTGAGCAATAATAGCGCTTTTACCAACACCACTAACTATAACTCTTCCTTTCGATTTTAAAATTAATTGTACACAATCAACAAAATCAACATTTAAATATTTATTTAAATTTTTGATGCTATCACTTTGTAAATCAATTGTTTGTTTAACAATGTTTAAAATTGATTGATTTGAATTCAATTTTTTTTAGTTTTAGTTTTTTAATAATTTACTTATACACTATATTTAATATACAAAAAAACAAAATTTTTATCAGACTCTAATTTATTTCAAGGTATTATATTGATAAATAGAATTGATTAATAATAATTTATTTAAATTTTAAGCAAATATTGAAACATAAACTTCACGCAGAATTAAAGAAATATTTTGGTTTTAATAAGTTTAAAGGGTTGCAAGAAAGTGTAATTAAAAGCTTACTTGATAAAAATGACACCTTTGTAATAATGCCCACAGGTGGAGGCAAATCTTTGTGTTATCAACTTCCAGCTCTTATTAATGAAGGTACCGCAATAGTAGTTTCACCACTGATAGCACTAATGAAAAACCAAGTAGATTCGTTAAGGTTTATTTCTAACGAAACTTCAGTTGCACATGTTTTAAATTCTTCCTTAAATAAGACAGAAATAGACAAAGTAAAAACAGATATTTCAATGGGTAAGACGAAATTGCTCTATATGGCTCCTGAATCTCTTTCTAAAGATTCAAATATAGAATTTTTAAAAAAACAAAACATCTCATTTATGGCTGTAGATGAGGCTCATTGTATAAGTGAATGGGGGCACGATTTCAGACCTGATTATAGAAATCTTAGAAATATATTGGATAAATTGGATAAAAAAATCCCTATTATCGGATTAACTGCTACTGCTACTGAAAAAGTTCAAGAGGATATAATAAAAAACTTAAAAATTTCTGGAGCTAATACTTTCAAAGCATCTTTCAATAGACCTAATTTATATTACGAAGTAAGAACAAAAGATGATAATGTAGAAAAAGATATCATAAAATACATAAAAAATAATATTGGAAAATCTGGTATTATTTATTGTTTGAGTAGAAAAAAGGTTGAAGAAATAGCATCTCTTTTACAAGTAAATGAAATAAATGCACTTCCATATCATGCTGGTTTAGATTCTAAAACAAGAGCTAAGCATCAGGATATGTTTTTAATGGAAGATGTTGATGTTATAGTAGCTACAATTGCCTTTGGTATGGGTATTGATAAACCTGATGTTCGTTTTGTGATTCATCATGATATTCCAAAAAGTATCGAAAGTTATTATCAAGAAACTGGTAGGGCAGGTCGTGACGGAGGCGAAGGAAATTGCATAGCTTATTATGCTTATAAGGATATTGAAAAGTTAGAAAAATTCATGTCTGGGAAACCGGTTGCTGAGCAAGAAATTGGTCATGCATTATTACAAGAAATGGTTTCTTATGCAGAAACGTCTATTTCAAGAAGGAAATTTATTTTGCATTATTTTGGTGAGCAGTTTGATAATAAAACAGGTGAGGGAGGTATGTTAGATGATAATATGAGAAATCCTAAACCTCAGTTTGAAGCCAAGTTAGATGTTTTAAATATTCTCAAAATAATCAATGAAACAAAAGAAATTTATAAGTCTAAGGATTTGGTAGATATTTTAGTTGGAAAAGAGAATGCGCTAATTAAATCTCACAGTATTATTAGTAGCTCCTTGTTTGCAATTGGAAAAGACAAACCCTATGATTACTGGATGGCTTTAATAAGACAATGTATAGTAGCACTTCTTTTAAAAAAAGATATAGAGACTTATGGAATTGTTAAAATTACTGAAACAGGACTTAAATTCTTAGAGAGTCCTGTCTCATTTATGATGACTAAAGATCATCATTATAAAGATCAACCTAATAAAAGTTTATCATCTAAAAATTTAAATATTTCTGGAGATGATATCTTGCTAAAAATGCTCAAAAACTTAAGAAAGGATATCGCACATAAATTAAATATTCCACCTTTTGTGATTTTTCAAGACCCATCATTAAATGATATGACATTGAAGTATCCAACTTCGATATCTGAAATGTCTAATATTTATGGAGTAGGTGAGGGTAAGTCTAAAAAATATGGTCCTGATTTTATTGAGTTAATTAGTAGATATGTGAAAGAAAATAATATTACGATTGAGGAAGATGTAGTAGTTAAAACTACTGGTACAAATTCTGCTTTAAAATTATATATTATTCAAAGTATTGACAGAAAACTTCCCTTAGAGGATATTGCATCTGCAAAATCTTTGGATATGATAGACTTCATAAAAGAAATGGAGGTTATCGTTTACTCTGGAACAAAATTAAATATTAAATATTGGATTGATTATTTATTTGATGAGGATCAGCAGGATGAACTTAACGATTATTTCATGGAATCTGAATCTGATGATTTAAAGCTGGCAATTGAAGAATTTGATGGTGAATATGAAGAGGAAGACCTAAGGTTATTTAGAATTAAATTCTTGAGTGATGTTGCAAATTAATTCAAAAGACTTTTTCAATAGGTTAACTAATATTGTATATTCGCGCTCTAAATAAATTATATTATGGAAAACGGATTGTACGCAATAGTAGAAACTTCAAAGGGAAACATCACATTAAATTTAGAATTTGAAAAAACTCCAGCAACAGTTGGAAATTTCGTAGCACTTTGTGAAGGAGAAATGAAAAATTCGTCAAAGGATTTAGGTGTTCCATATTATAATAATATGAAATTCCATAGAGTTATAAATGACTTTATGATTCAAGGTGGTTGTCCGTCTGGTACAGGTACTGGTAATCCTGGTTATAAATTTGATGATGAATTTCACCCTGAATTAAAGCATGATAAAGCTGGTATTTTGTCTATGGCTAATGCTGGTCCTGGTACAAATGGAAGTCAGTTTTTTATTACCCACGTACCAACTTCCTGGCTCGACAATAAACACACTGTTTTTGGAAGTGTTTTAGATGGAATGGATATAGTTAATTCTATTGAACAAGGAGATGAAATTATAGCCATTAAAATTTCAAGAATTGGAGATAAAGCCAATAGTTTTAATGCACTTAAATCATTTAACAATTTTAATGAATCTGCTATTCAAAGAGAAAAAGAAATTAAAGAGAATAACTTAAAAAATTTGAATGATATTTCTAAAGGATTTGAAATCACAAATTCAGGACTTAGATATAAAATTACAGATAAAGGTAACGGCGATTCTGCAATTGTTGGTAAGAATGTTAAAGTTCATTATAAAGGCCAGTTAATTGATGGAACAGTTTTCGATTCCTCATTTAAAAGAAATGAACCTATTGAATTTACCTTAGGAATAGGCCAGGTAATTAAAGGATGGGATGAAGGTCTTGCTCTTTTGTCTGAAGGAGATAAAGCTAGATTTATTGTTCCTAGTGACTTAGCTTATGGTGAGGCTGGTGCTGGTGGAGTTATACCGCCTAATGCAAATCTAATTTTCGATGTAGAGTTAGTCTCAGTAATTAATTAATTTTTCCATTTAATATTACACCCAATACTTGGTTTTTGAGTTTTCGTATTTTCAACTTTGTTTATTAAACACTCAATTGCATGTATTAAATCTCCACCGGTTAGTGGCTCATTATTTCCGGGTCTAGAATCGTCAATTTGTCCTCTATATACAAGAAGGTTATTACTATTATATAAATAAATATCTGGAGTGCATGCAGCATCATATATTCTGGCTATTTCTTGTGTTTCATCATATAAGTAAGGAAAATCATATTTATTAGCCTTCGCATGCTTGTTCATTTTTAATGGGCTATCCTCTGGATATTTATCCACATCATTACTTGAAATTGCAATAGTATTAACGCCTAAATTTTTATATTTTTTGGAAATTTTTATTAATATTGGATTTATATGAATTACATAAGGACAGTGATTACATATAAATAAAATTATAGTTCCCACAGTACCATTTATCTCATTAAAACTAACTGTACTTTTGCTTACTGTATCAAATAATTTGAAATCTTTAGCTTTACTCCCTAAAGGAATCATATTTGAATTAGTTCTTGCCATAGATATAGACTTAAAAATTGTATTATTGTAAAATGATTAAAGATATAAATTTTGATGATTTTTCAAAAATAGATATTCGAGTTGGATCAATTATTGATGCTTATTTAAATAAAGATTCTGTAAAATCTGCTTTTATATTAATTATTGATTTTGGTCCTTTAGGAATACTTAAATCTTCTGCACAGTTAACAAAAAATTATAAAGTTAAAAATTTATTAGGAGTTCAAGTTACTGCTGTTATAAATTTACCTGTAAAACAAATAGGAAAAGTAATGAGCTCTTGTCTAGTTTTAGCTGCTGTTAATCAGCAGAATACTACATTGATAAAGCCATCAACAAAAGTACTTAACGGAACTATTGTTGCTTAATCTAAAATTGTTTACTGAAATAAATTGCATTCATTAATAACTTGTTAGTCCCATACCAAAAAGCTCTAAAGTTTGTATTATCACTAAAGCATGTGACTTGACCTTTTTTATATGCACCAGTTTTAAATGGCACTGTTGATTTAATTATCTCTAAATTTTCTTTCGATATATAGCCACTAAGAAGTGGGTTTTCAGAATATATTATTGGATTATTGTAGCTAATGTTATCTTGGTCCATAAAAATTGTTGTATTTCTAAAAAGTGAAATATTTTTATTCTTGTATCCAAAATTTATTGGGTGACTAAGATCTAATTTAGCCTCAAAAATTGCACCACCGATAACTTGAGCGCCAAAGTGATTTTCCTTTTGGGCAAAACTTATATTTTTAGTTTGAATTTTTTTAGTTTTAAATTTTAGGTCTAGTAACTTATTTTTACTGATCCAATTCAATGAATTTTTAAAAGCTATTAAATTACCACCTTGTTCAGTCCACTTAATAATCTTAGCTGTATTTATATCTGATAACCCATATGAGCTAGGCATAATAATGGATGAATATTTTGATAAATCTGCCTTTGAAATAGATTTAACATCTAATTTAGTGATTGTAATACCATATCTAACGTCAAATAAATGCCAAATTTCTCCCGCATCATATGAATTAATACCTTCACCTACTAAAACTGCAACTTTCTGTTTATTTATAGTCTTAAACTCTGTACTACCAAGATCAATGCCATCAGCTAATCCGGTATCAACTCCATCGATAATTAAATTATTTTCTACAGCTAAACTATTTAACATTTCAAATAATGAGTTACTTGAAATATTTTGATTTTTTACTGGAATTAAAATTGTTCCATAGTCATATTTTTTATCATTTAACTTGAATTCTTTTAATGCTACTTTTGCTATTATATTGTTATCTAATATTTCATTAAGAACACTTGGAGAGTAGTATTCATTCCAGCTCATTAAGTAAGCATAATTGCTTTTTGATTTAACAATGCCTAAAGGTTTGATTAACTCTGTCACTTCTTTTCCAGCTATATCCATAGATATATCCATATTATAGTCTAAGTTAAATGCTAACGGGAATGTCCAAGCTGATACATCATAAAATAAACTGTCTTGAAACGTTGTTCTTTTTTCAAACATAGCATTTATCAATTTAAAATTTTTCTGGTCTTTTGGAACAACAAATGAATAGTTTTTCTTGTAATTAATTTTATCTTTTGAAAAATTATTTCTTATATGATGAAATTTAATTTTATGTCTTTTCAAAATCTCAGCTAAATGATAAGTTTTAGCAGCATCTTTTTCATCTCCGAATATTATTGCTGATTTTTTTTGTTTTCCACCTTCTTCTCTAGATTTTTTATAAAAATTATATTGATAATCTAATATTTCATTTCTCATATTTAGGGCAGCATCAAGAGTGGATAACCCAGCAGTTAGTTGGTTTTTTATGGTAAATGGAAATGTTAGTATTCCATTGTCACTATTTTGAATATGACCTCTTGAGCTTGCTTGTTCAAATAATATTCCAATTCCACCATTAATATCAGGAAATGTTGATCCTTTTCCATAATAAAAATCATCAAATCTTTCTTCAGAATAATAAAGAGAACCTATTTCATCTAAAGCTTTCACATGATACTTTGATATTTTTCTTGTAATATCTTGATTTAATTTTGATGTTAAAGGGTGGGTTCTAGATGGTACACCTGGTTGAAAAAAGAAAGTAGAGTTAGTTCCCATTTCATGATGATCTGTTAAAATGTTTGGAAGCCATTTATGAAAAGTATTAATTCTGGCCCTAGACTCTGGTAATTGAACTGGCAACCAATCTCTGTTCATATCGAACCAATAATGATTTGTTCTTGCTCCAGGCCAAACTTCATTATATTCTCTATCATTTGAATCTGGATTTAAATTTATGTTTTTATTAGTGTTTGCCCAATAAGCAAATCTTTGTAATCCGTCAGGGTTAAATGAAGGGTCTAAGAGAATAATTGTATTACTCAAAAGTTTGTTAACGAAATCATCGTTAGATGCAGCTAAGTAATAAGCTAATAGTAATGCTGAATTAGATCCACTTGGTTCATTTCCATGAATAGAAAACCCTTGGTATACAACTAAAGGGGCATCTATTTTTGGAGTCAAAATACCATTAGTTTGATCAATATGATTTTTTTGAATTTGATTTATGTTTTGATGATTTTTTTTCGATGTAATAGTTAACAAAATTAATGGTCTATCTTCAAAAGTTTTACCTCTTTCCTCAATAGTAATTCTTTCTGAAGTAGATGCTAGTTTTCTCATGTATTCTACCAGTTTATCATGGCTTATATGCCATTTTCCTACAGGATGACCAATGACACTTTCAGGAGATGGAATGTCTTTGTTTAGGGTGGAAATATCTTGTTGTGAAAAGTAGTAATCTAGACTTATGTTTTCTTGTCCAAAAGATATTAATGTAAAACTTAAAATATATAAATAAATAATATTTTTCATAAATAGGTACTTTTAATATAGTTTTTAAATATAAAAAAAACCGTAATGATTAATTACGGTTTTTTAATTTAATTAATTTAATTATTAAATATCTTCAAAATTGACATCTGTAAAATCTGATGAATTATCAGCATCTGATTTATCTACAGTTTGATCTGCATTATAATCTTCTTTTTTAAAATCTTTTTGATGACGATCACTAATTACCTCTTCACCTTTTTCATTAATAATATAATCTGTCATTTCATTAAGTATACTAGAAAACTCACTGAAATCTTCTTTATAAAGATATATTTTATGTTTTTTATAATGAAAAGATCCGTCATCGTTTGTGAATTTTTTACTCTCCGTTAGTGTTAAGTAATAATCTCCGGCTTTTGTTGATCTTACATCAAAAAAGTATGTTCTTCTTCCCGCTCTTAATACTTTTGAAAATATTTCTTCTCTATCTCTAAAATCATTTTTTTCCATAATGTAAAATTTTAATTATTTAATCAAATCTATAAAAAAAACTAAACTTCACAACTTATTAAGAAATTTCTTTTTCAATTAGCTGCTGATTGTAGGTTTGTTTATAGTATCCATTTTTACTCATTAATTCTTCGTGAGTTCCATATTCTTCAATTTCACCATCATTTAAAACAATTATTTTATTTGCATTTTTAATAGATGAAATTCTATGACTAACCAAGATGGATGTTGTAGAATATTTTAGGTTATTTAATGATTTGATGATATTTTCTTCTGTTTCAGTATCTACAGCAGAGAGACAATCATCAAATATTAGTAATTTAGGCTTCCTAATCAAAGCTCTAGCAATGGATATTCTTTGTTTTTGTCCTCCACTTAAATTGACCCCTCTTTCTCCAAGTAGTGTTTTATATTTATTTTCAAACCCTTCAATATCATTATGAATATCTGCGATTTTACAAACATCAATTACTTCTTTTTCTGTAGAATTAATTGATCCAAATTTTATATTATTTTCTATTGTATCAGAAAATAAAAAAACATCTTGAGGGACATATCCTATCTGTGATCTTAATGATTTAATATTTATTGAATTAATATTTTTAGTATCCACCATAATTTTACCTTCATTAATATTGTAAAGTCTTACAATTAAGTTTAAAAGAGTTGATTTACCTGAGCCTGTTTTGCCAATAACACCTAATTTATCACCTTTGTTTAGCTTAAAATTGATATTTTTAAGAGCTTTGATTCCTGTATCTTTATAGGTAAATTCTACATTTTTAAATTCTATTTCTCCACTAATATCGAACTTGGTATTATTAGGACTGACTATTTCTGATTTTTGTTTTAAAAACTCATTTATTCTTTTTTGCGAAGCTTCAGCTTGCTGTATTATAGAACTAATCCATCCCAAAGAAGCCACTGGCCAAGTAAGCATATTAACATAAATTATAAACTCTGCTATAGTACCTATTCCTTCTAATTTTCCTTCAAAATATTGTAGACCACCAATATAAATCACAAATAAATTACTTAATCCGATTAATAAAATCATTAATGGAAAAAATAAAGCTTGTAACTTAACTAAGCTTATCTGGCTTTGTTTACATTTTTCTGAAAGAGAATTAAAATCTTCGTAATTCTTTTTTTCAATTGAATATGATTTAATTAAAGTAATCCCGCTAAATGATTCTTGAGTAAAAGATGATAAATCTGATAAATTTTCTTGAACAATAACACTTTTTTTGTTTATTAATTTACTCAGTTTATATATTGTGATTGATAAAAATGGGAGTGGACTTAGTGTGTAGTAAGTCAATATAGGTGACTGTTTATACATGTAAATGATAACAATAACCAATAAAGTAATTGTATTAATTGAGTACATAAAGGCTGGACCGACATACATTCTTACTTTTGATACATCTTCACTTATTCTATTCATCAGATCTCCCGTCTGATTGACTTTGTAAAAATTTAATGATAATTTTTGGTATTGATTATATATTTCATTTTTTAGATCAAATTCAACATATCTTGAAACATTAATAATAGTTTGTCTAGTTAAAAATGTGAATATTCCAGCTAGAACTGAAGCTAGTAAAATTAAAAATATATTAGTTATTAGTTCAGTTTTAACAATTTCTAAATCAGAGATTATTCCTGTTCTATAGTTGTCAATAATATTTATTGAATTTCTAATTAAACCTGGAGTTATTAATAATAATAATCTTGCAGCTATTATAATTATTATCCCGCTTATTAAATTTTTTTTATACTTCGAAAAGTATTTATTTATGTAGGATAGTTCTTTCAATTATAGATTTGTATTTAAATGTCTAACTTATAAATAATACTTCATATTTTATATTATATTGCGCAAAATTTGATTAAAGTTTTTTTAAATAATATTAATATCTAATAATAGTTCTTTAAAATGTTAAACAGAAGGCATATACGGCTTAAAATAATGCAATTAATTTATGCCTTAAAAGTTTCAAATTTTGAATATGATGGCAAAACTGAAGACCATTTACTCAAAAGTTTAGAAGATATTTACGATTTATACCTAATATTAATTTCAATTCTTATAGAAATTCAAATTAAAGCTGAGTCATACTTAAAACTATCTCAACAAAAACATTTAGCCACTTCTAATGATATAAATCCTAGTAGAAAGTTTATTAATAATAGAATAATACTTCAATTAAGATCTAATAAA
This sequence comes from Flavobacteriales bacterium, assembly GCA_004213995.1. Classification (GTDB taxonomy): domain Bacteria; phylum Bacteroidota; class Bacteroidia; order Flavobacteriales; family Flavobacteriaceae; genus SGZJ01. The sequence goes on from SGZJ01000001.1 coordinate 28,096, forward strand.
TTAATCCAAGGTGAATTAAAAAAAAGAAAATTAAATGTATGGAAACTAGATAATGAATATGTAGACGTTATTTTTAATGATTTAAAAAAAAGTGATATATATTTAGATTATTTGGCTAGTTCTTCCGATGATTTTAGTTCTGATAAAGTATTTGTTATTTCATTTTTTAAAAAAATAGTAGTTCCAAATGAAAAACTTTATAATTATTTAGAAGATAAAAATATCACATGGACTGATGATTTTCCTGTAGTGAATACATCTATTGTTAAAATGTTAAATAAGTCTAAAGTGGATTCTCCTGACTCTTATTTTATCCCTACTCTATTTAAAGATCTTGGTGATAAGAAATTTGCTTTAGGGCTATTAAAACTTACAATAGATAATTACAAACAATATAATGAAGAGATCTCTAATAAGACTTCTAATTGGGATCCTGAAAGAATTGCTAATATTGATTATGTTATTTTAAATCTGGCAATTTGTGAGTTTTTAAATTTCCCAACTATACCTGTCAAGGTAACGATAAATGAATATATTGAATTATCTAAGGAATATTCAACTCCAAAGAGTAATGTCTTTGTCAATGGAATTCTTGATGCTATTGTTAAAGATTATTCAAAAAAAAGTTTAATTATTAAAGAGGGTAGAGGTTTGATAGAATAAGTTTTTTTTCTATTTTTACCAGATATTTAAAAAATAAATACTTTACAAAATGAAAATCAAAAAAAATACTTTAAAAATATCAGCTACAAGTTTTTTTGTAGCACTTACAATCAGCTTTTTATTAACTTCTTGTGGTAACGATCCATTTAGTAAAGTTGAAACTAAAAATGTAGAAGTTGCTTCACAAAGAGATGCGGTTGCAACAAATTTTGCAGAAATGACTTTTAACAAAACTTCTCACGACTTCGGTACTATAAATGATGGTCAAGCTCAAGAGACTACTTTTAGTTATACAAATACTGGAGACACTCCTTTAGTAGTTACTGATATTAAAAGTACTTGTGGTTGCACAGTACCTCAAGGTTGGAGTAGACAACCTCTATCACCAGGTGAGTCATCACAATTTACAGTTAAATTTAATGGGAAAGGTGCTAATAAAGTTTCAAAAACTGTAACTGTAACTGCAAATACTAAAAAAGGAAGAGAAACAGTTAGGATATCTGCTTTTATTAATAATCCAAGATCTGTAAAACAACCTCTTTTACCTAAAATAAACCAATAGTATACACCATTATGGATTATTTTTTTCCTTTAGCACTACTTCTGGTTTTCTTTTTTTTTATTATACTACCACCTATTAATAGATCTAAAAATGAAAAAAAATTCGCTTCATCCTTAAAAAGAGGTACTAGGGTAATAACAAAAAGTGGTATGTATGGAAAGGTTTTTGAAATAAATGATAAGGACGATAGTTGTATTATTGAAACTCAGGCTGGTAAAATAAAATTTGATCGTCAAGCTATTTCTATGGATTTGACTCAAAAATTAAATAAACCTAAAGCTTAAATTTAAATTTTAGTTTTTTAGAAAATCAGTTACATGTTTTAAACTTTCTAATGCCTTTTCTTCCATTGGAACATGTCCTGTCTTTTGCATGACTATCAATTTAGAATTAGAAATGTCACTTTTGAATTTATATGCATTTTCCACGGGTATCAGTTGGTCATTGTTACCCCAAATTATAAGTGTTGTTTGTTTGATTTTTTTTATATTTTCATATGTATTTTTCACATTTGTCAAAGATGTAGAAACCTTAAGTCTATCTACGATCGCTTCACGATTACCTTTTCTTAAAGTTAAATCAAAGTACCTGTTTACAAGCAAATCTGAAACTTTTGATTTATCAAAATAAACATTTTCAATACTTGACCTTACAAGAAAACGGGGGGTAACATAAGTTAGAAACTTATTTAATATAGGAATCTTTGCTAATTTAAATGCTATTGGAACACTCTTAGAAATGACTGGGTACCCACCTGGATCTATTAAAATAAGTTTTTTTGCCATCACTGGTTCTTTTAGAGCAAATCTCCAAGCAATTTCTCCTCCAAGAGAGTTGCCAACTAATATACACTGTTTTATGTTTAAACTATCTAAAAACTCCTTCAAAAAAGTTGTATAATTGGATATAGAGTAATCTTTGTTTAAAAAAGGACCAGTTAACCCAAAAGCAGGTAGATCCATCCTAATTACACGCTTAGTTTTTTTTAAGTTATTGCTCCAAATATCATACGCATGTAAACTAGAGCCAGTACCATGAATTAGTATAATTGGAATTGAATCATTATACATACCTTCGTCTCTATAATGTACATTTATTCCGCTTATATTAATAAATGAAGAATATGAATTTGTATATTTTTCTTTTAGTTTGTTTAAAGGAATATCTTTTTGGCTAAAAACAATAACCAAAGTTATTGTTAACAGCAAAGTACTTAAAAAAACAAATTTTAATATTTTCATTAATTCTTATTTTTTGAAGCCGTTATTTCACAAACTTTACAAATAACTTTTATAGCGCTAATCATACTTTTGACAGGAAGATATTCATATTTACCATGAAAATTATGGCCACCTGCAAATATATTTGGACAAGGAAGGCCCATGAAGCTTAGTTGAGAGCCATCTGTACCCCCTCTAATAGGTTTAATAATTGGTTTAATACCTAAAGATATCATTGCTTTTTCTGCTATGTCTACAATATGCATATGAGGTTCAATTTTTTCTTTCATATTGTAATATTGATCTGTAATTTTAATCTCAAATATTCTTTCTTTAAGTTTTTTATTTTCAGTTTCTACTAACTTAGTTAGAAATTTCTTTCTTTCTTTGAACTTCTTAAAATCGTGATCTCTAATGATATATTGTAATTCTGTTTCTTCTACTAGTCCCTTAATTGAAGTTAAGTGATAAAAACCATCATACCCTTCAGTTTTCTCTGGAGATTCATTTAAAGGTAGTTTATTTATAAATTCACTTGCATAATACATTGAATTGATAAGTTTTCCTTTAGCATAGCCAGGGTGAACAATTCTTCCTTTAATTTTTATTAAAGCCGATGCAGCATTAAAATTTTCATATTCTAATTCACCTATTTGACTTCCGTCCATTGTGTAAGCCCAATCTGCATCAAATTTTTTAACATCAAATTTATGAGCTCCCCTTCCAATTTCTTCATCAGGGGTAAATCCAATTTTTATATCACCATGTTTAATTTCTGGATTATTAATCAAATATTCCATAGCTGAAATGATTTCACAAACTCCTGCTTTATCATCGGAAGCTAGTAAAGTGTTTCCGTCAGTAGTTATAATAGTCTGACCTTTGTATTGTTTTATTTCTTTGAAATATTCAGATGATAAAATGATATTCTTTTTTTTATTTAATACAATATCCCCGCCATCGTAATTATTAATTATTTGTGGATTAATATTTGTTCCTGAAAAATCTGGAGACGTATCAAAATGTGATATAAAACCAATTGTCGGGCATTTTTTGTTCATATTAGATGGAAGAGTTGCATATATATAGGCATTTTTGTCAATTGTAACATCACTTAGGCCTATGTCATTTAAATCTTGCACTAATTTATTTGCAATATTCCATTGTTTTTTTGTACTCGGAGTACTGTTCGAGCAAGGGTCGCTCTGAGAGTCAATTTTAACATAAGAGATAAAGCGATTTATTATTTTTTTTTCATCTAACATTTAATATCGTTTTTCTCAAAATTATGTATCTAAATAATAACTGGCAAGAACTATCTTGCATACTTTCTAGTTCATTGTTTTTATTTTACTTTTGTATATAATTAAAATATAATAATGTATAAAAAAATTATTTTACCTGTTCTTTTTTTAATTGATCCTGAAAAAGTACATAATATTATATTTTCTTCAATTAAAATTTTGTTCAAGTTTCCTTTAGTTAAATTTTTGGTAAGTAAATTTTATATAATTGATGATTCTAGACTTGAAAAATCATTATTTGGAATAAAATTTAAGAACCCTGTAGGATTAGCTGCTGGATTTGATAAAAATGCTCAATTATACGAAGAGTTAACTAGTTTTGGTTTTGGTTTTATTGAAATAGGAACAGTTACTCCCAAACCTCAATCAGGTAATCCAAAGAAAAGACTTTTTAGGCTGGTTGAAGATTCTGCTATAATTAATAGAATGGGTTTTAATAATGTTGGAGTAGAAGAGGTAATCAAAAATTTAAAAAAAAATAAAAGTACATTAATAGGGGGTAATATTGGTAAAAATAAGATTACTCCCAACTATTTAGCTATCAATGATTATGTTACTAGTTTTAATATGCTATTTGATTTTGTTGATTATTTTGTTGTAAACGTAAGTTCTCCCAACACTCCAAATTTAAGAGATTTACAGGAAAAAGAACCACTAACAAAATTAATTAATTCTTTAATTTCAATTAACCGTAATAAAAATAAACCTAAACCAATTTTACTTAAAATTGCACCGGACTTAAATAATAACCAATTACTAGACATTATTTCTATTGTTAAGGATACTGGATTGGATGGAATAATTGCAACAAATACTACGATTAACCGAGATAATTTAAAATCATTAAATAAAAACGAACTTGGAGGACTGAGCGGTAAGCCATTAACGTCAAGATCTACTGAAGTAATTAAATTCATTTCAAAAAATAGCAATAAAACAATCCCAATTATTGGAGTTGGAGGCATTAATTCAGTTGCCGATGCTCTAGAAAAATTTGACGCAGGTGCAGATTTAATACAAATTTACACTGGATTTATTTATGAAGGACCTAACTTAATTAGATCAATTAATAAAGCTTTGTTAAATAGAGTTTAAGCTTATTTTTTTATAAACTTGACTGTTTTTTTATGTATTCCAGATTTTATTTCTAAAAAGTATATACCAGAGTAAATGTTTTTTAAGGAAATGTTTAAATAATTTGAATTATTTATTTTTTCTGAAATTAAACTACCTTTTATATCGTAAATTATGTATCCATCAATAATTGATTCACTTTTTAAATTGATGTAATCATTAGCTGGGTTTGGATAAATCATAAAATTAACATCCAAAGTATTTGATAAGCTTAAATATTCATTTTTTATTGACGTTGATTCTTCGAATCCAAAATCCCTTCCATATTTAATGGTAACATTATTTTCATCAAGCAACTCATAATATTCTGAGCCAAGATTCCAACTATCATTAGTTAATCCATCTCCAGCAGAGTCATACATTATAAATTCATAACAATCTAAAGCTACATCAAATTCATGTTCATACAAACCATTTGAATCATAAGGTCCTCCAGAATACAAAATTGCTCCAGAACTATCCTTTAATTCCCATGTGTTTTCATTGATTCCATTTTTTACACTTACATTTAAATATATTTTAGATGTTTCATAAATGTTTGCACTGAAGCTAATATAATTAGGGAAAACTTTCGTTATGGTTTCACTTCCGTTTGAGATCTTTAAACTAACATCATAATTTCCTGGTGATTCATAAGTATGAGAAAAGTTTGATTCTGTGTAATCTATAACATCATCTCCATTTACATCCCATTCCCAAGTTACTGCGTTAGTGCTATTGTCGCTAAAGTTAACCACTAACTGTTCTCCACAATCTATCGCATTTTCTTCAGAATTAAAATCAACATTTAGTGAAGGACATGCATAATAGTTTTTGAATGCGTGATAGCCAGCATACATTCGAGCATATTGATCATCGCTTAGAGTGTTTGTACACACTTGTGGTGCATAAGACATAATGTTACTAGTGTCGGGATCAAATAAATTTCCCTGAGCATCTGTTGGTGGTGTTCCAGAAACACTGTATAAACAATTAACATTATTAACATTACTATATCCTAACTCAGGATCTGCAGGAGTATCACATAATAAATCTCCAGCCACACTACAATTGGTACCATTAACTAATTCATCCGTAAGACTTCCGTTTTGTGGTCCATGCGTATGGATTAAATTTAAATGATGACCAAATTCATGTGTTAATGTAGTTCCATCTGTTGATGTTGTACAATCATTATCCATTACAATTGCATCATAGTATTGATTAGAATTTCCAGGTAAGTAGGTGTAACCACATGCGCCGCCAGCACCAAATGAAATATCATTAACAAAATAAATATTTAAAATGTCAGATTGATGGTTTGAGAAAAGTAAATCTTGTTGAGTATCTGAATCAAAATCATAAAGTGAGGAGCTGTTAATATAGTTTACATCATCGCAAACAAAAAACTCTACAAAAGAATTTTGAAAATAAGCATTGACCTCATCAAGTTCTGATAAAACATCATTTATATCAATACCACCACTTCCATCGTCATTAGTTATTATATGAATTTTTACTGGAACACTGCTCAAAGCTGTCGATGTTTTACTTTCTTTTAGAAGAAAATATTCATTCTCATAATAACGTATTAAATCCATATTTTCAATTATAAATTGCATGTCTTTATCAGAAGTTTGAGTCGCGCAATTTTCCATATTTTGAGAATAGCCATTTATTATTGTAAGAAAATAAAATAATGTAATAAATATTGAGTAGGAAAATTTCATAGTTGGGAGTATTAATTTGTAAAGATAGTGAATATAAAAAAAGCTTATTTTTACTTAAAATATAAATTAAATTGGAAGTTATTTTTTCTTTTACGATTGCAAGTTTTTTTATGGCATTATCACCAGGACCTGACAATATATTTGTTTTGTCTAACACCTTATATAATGGAAAGAAGGCTGGTATATTTACCGTTTTGGGATTGGGCACAGGTTGTTTATTTCACACAACCTTAGTCGCTTTTGGAGTATCTGAGTTTATAAGCTTTGATGATAATATTTTTTATATAATAAAATTACTTGGTTCTGCTTATATGTTTTTTTTAGCATTAAAAGTGTATAATTCATCTATTTCTTTTAACGTCAAAAAAATAAAAAAAATAAAAAAATCAAATATTAATAATTTTTACACGGGTGTCCTTATGAACGTCTTAAATCCTAAAGTATATTTTTTCTTTTTTTCCTTTTTTCCAGCTTTTTTATTTTTAGAACCTACTGATTTAAGCTTTGTGTATCAATTTTATATTTTAGGCGGATTGTTTATAACTACTACTTTAATTGTTTTTTTATCAATAGTAGTTTTTTCCTCTGCATTTGCAAAATACCTAGTTGATTTTAAAACATTTCACATATTTATGAAATGGATTCAAATTTTGATTTTTACATCTATAGGATGTATAATACTTTTTTCAGTTTAATCCATTTTTAAATAAAATTGCTTTATTTTTATTTAATGATAGATAAAGTCAAAATCATCGAATGCCCAAGAGATGCTATGCAAAGCATAAAGACTTTTATTCCAACTAATACAAAGTTGAGTTATTTACAAAGTGTTGTTGATGTTGGTTTTGATGTTGTAGATATTGGAAGTTTTGTTTCTCCTAAAGCTATTCCTCAACTTTCTGATACATCAATTATAATTGATTCAATTGATTTATCCAATTCAAATTCTGAACTTCTAGTTATTGTTGCAAATAAATTGGGGGCAATAAATGCTTCTAAATTTGATAAAATTGGTTACTTAGGTTATCCTTTTTCAATTTCTGAAAATTTTCAAATGAGAAATACAAACAAAACTATCAAGGATTCCGAGAAAGAATTAGCAGAAATCATTTCTATAGCAGAAAAAGTAAATAAAAAAGTAGTGGTATACTTGTCAATGTGTTTTGGAAACCCTTATGGAGACCCATGGAATTTAGATATTGTTAATCACTGGGTCTATAAATTGAGTAAAATGGGTGTTAAGATTATATCCTTAAGTGATACTATTGGAACATCTAATCCAGAATCCATAAAATCTATTTTTTATTCTGTATTAAAAAATCATATTGATATAGAATTTGGAGCTCACCTCCACTCTGACCCTAGTACTTGGTATAATAAAATACACAGTGCTTTCGAAGCAGGTTGTAGAAGATTTGATGGTGCTATTAAAGGTTTTGGAGGCTGTCCTATGGCAAGTAATAAATTAGTTGGTAATATGCCTACAGAGAAAATATTATCATATTTGAATAGTAAAAAGATACATAACAATGTCAGTTCATTGCGTTTTGAGAGTTGTTACAATCAGTCTTTAGAAGTTTTTAATAAATTTCATTAGTTATGTCACAACTTTCATTTTCTCCAAACCATTTATACCTGTTTTTAGCGATATAATCATAAACTTTATCTCTAATTCGCTTTGGTATAATAAATAGTATATTAAAAATTACAAATAATGGATTGAGTTTGATAGCTATAGAAATAGCTGCATCTGATTTTATTAAGAATTTTTCTTCAGAAATAAATAAAACTATAGTTTCAGTGGTCATAGAATTTAAATTATTCTTTGATATGATATTTTTACCATCTTCACTGTTGTTAGAAATAAATGTAAATGATTTATTTTTATCAAATTTCATAACTTTTTTTACAGTTTTTGAACATAAGTTGCATTTACTGTCAAATAATATAGTGTTTTTTAACTGCTTCATTTTATGCAAAGATACATAATTAACTCTTTTTTTTAATATTATTTAAAATAATTCTAAATAATATTGTGTATTTAATTTGTGATCTATATTTCAATTAAACTTCTTTTTATTGGATTATTTTTGATGATATTTTAATCATCTGAAAAGTTAATATTTAATCGTATATTTGCATGCAATTACAATCTAATTGCAATGAAATCACACCAAAAAAAAATTATTGGAGAAGGCTTAACATATGATGATGTTTTGCTTGTTCCAAACTTTTCTAAAATTCTCCCAAGAGAAGTATCAATTAAAACAAAATTTTCAAAAAATATTTCTATTAACATTCCAATAATTTCTGCGGCCATGGATACTGTTACAGAAAGTAGAATGGCTATAGCTATTGCTCAAGAGGGTGGTATAGGAGTTTTGCATAAAAATATGACTATCGAAGCTCAGGCAGATAAAGTTAAACGTGTGAAAAGAGCAGAAAGTGGTATGATAATAGATCCTGTTACACTCCCTTTAGATTCAACTGTTTCTGATGCCAAATCTTACATGAAAGAGTATAGTATTGGAGGAATACCTATTGTAGATAATGATAAAAAGTTAATCGGAATTGTTACAAATAGAGATTTAAGATTTGAAAAAGATAATAGTAGACCAATTTCTGAAGTAATGACTAGCGATAACTTAGTAACCGTTTCTAAAGGTACTTCCCTAGTTGAGGCAGAAGTTATTTTACAAAATCATAAAATTGAAAAACTTCCAGTTGTAAATAAAAATAATAAATTAGTTGGTTTAATTACATTTAGAGATATAACAAAACTTACCTTAAAACCTAATTCAAATAAAGATGTATATGGAAGATTAAGAGTTGCTGCAGCGATTGGGGTGACTTCAGATGCGTTAAAAAGGGCAGAGGCTCTAGTGAAGTCTGAGGTAGATGCAATAATTATTGATACCGCTCATGGACATACTAAGGGTGTTGTAGATGTATTAAAAAAAATCAAAAATAACTTTCCAAATTTAGATATTATAGTTGGTAATATAGCTACTGCAGAAGCAGCTAAGTATTTAGTTAAAGCAGGAGCAGATGCTGTAAAAGTTGGTATAGGTCCAGGATCTATTTGTACAACTAGAGTTGTGGCAGGTGTAGGTTTTCCTCAATTATCTGCTATTATAGAAGTTTCTTCTGCCTTAAAAGGTTCAGGTATTCCTGTAATCGCAGATGGAGGAATAAAATATACAGGTGACATTTCAAAAGCAATTGCTGCCGGAGCAGATTGTGTAATGTTAGGGTCGTTAATTGCAGGTACTGAAGAATCACCAGGTGAAACAATTATTTATGAAGGCAGAAAGTTTAAAACTTACAGAGGAATGGGATCAGTAGAAGCTATGAAACAAGGAAGTAAGGATAGGTATTTTCAAGATGTTGAAGATGATTTGAAAAAATTAGTACCTGAAGGAATTGTTGGAAGGGTCCCTTTTAAAGGAAAGCTTAATGAAAGTATTCATCAATTTATCGGAGGTTTAAGAGCGGGTATGGGATATTGTGGTTCTAAGGATATCGAAACTTTTCAAAATACATCAAAGTTTATAAGAATTACTTCATCTGGTATTGTTGAAAGTCATCCCCACGGAGTCAGCATAACCAAGGAAGCTCCAAATTATTCTAGATAATTTCTGTTTTTATTAATTTTAGCTAATTATGAAAAACATCTTTTTATTTTATTTTATTTTTCCATTATTATTTTTTGCCCAAAATAATGGAAAAGATATTTTATTTTCTATTGATAATAATCACGTGACAAGTGAAGAATTTTTAAAAGTATATAATAAAAATCTTGATTTAATTACTGATATATCTCAAAAAAATATAGACAATTACTTGCAACTTTATATTGATTATAAGTTGAAGGTTTTAGAGGCTTATGATAAGAAATATGACAAAAAGGAGAGTTATATCTCTGAATTAAATAAGTATTCGGCTCAATTAGCATCTAATTATTTGTTTGATAAAATATCTCAAGATTCTTTACTTAATGAAGCTTACGAAAGAACAAAAAAAGAAATTAATGCTAGTCATATTTTAATTAGAATTGATCAAGAAAGTATTGACACTTTAGATATCTACAATAGACTTTTGTCATACCGAAGTGAGTTTAAAAATAATAAATTAGAATATTTAACAAAGAAATATCATGACGGTGAAAATGTTTTCGTTGAGGATCTTGGTTATTTTTCAGCATTTAAAATGGTTTATTCTTTTGAAACAAAGGCCTATGAAACTAATATTAATGAGGTTTCTATGCCTTTTAGAACCAGATTTGGTTTTCATATTGTAAAAGTTAATGACATAAGAAATTCTTTAGGTGAAGTCTCCGTAGGTCACATAATGTTATATAAAAATAATAAAGAATCTGAATTAACAATAAACTCTATTTATGATTCTATTATTAATGGATCTAATTTTGAATCTCTTGCTAAAAACTATTCAAATGACAAAAAAACATCTAGTTTGGGTGGGAAATTAAAGCCGTTTACAAGTGGTCAATTAAATTCATTACCATTTGAAAAAGCAGCATTTGAACTCGAAGATATTGGTCAAATTTCTAAACCTATTCAAACCAAATTTGGATGGCACATATTGAAACTTTATGCTAAATCAGAATTAAAGTCTTTTAAGGAATTGAAACCATCTTTATTAAAAAAAATTAGAAATAATTCAAGATCATCTGTTATCTCTAATTCTTTTTATAAAAAATTGTTAAAAAAATACTCTGTTAGTTATAATAATAATTTGACTTATTTTTTAAATGAATTAAAAGACGCCGATAATAACAAACCCTGGACAATTCCAAATAATATAGAAAAGGATAAGGTATTAATTAGTTTTAATAATGTTAAGCTTAATTATTTAGATTTTGCTAATTACATTGTTAATAATGCATTAAATAATCAATTAACATATAAACCAATTGAAAATCTATATAAAGACTTTGTTAATAAGTCATTAATGGATTATTATAAGAATAATTTATACACAGAAAATGATAAGTACAGGTTCATATATAATGAATACAGAGATGGGTTGTTATTATTTGATCTAATGGAAAATGAGGTTTGGAATAGAGTAAAAGAAGATACTTTAGCTTTAAAGAAATATTACAACAATAATAAATCACTTTTTATGAATATTGACAAATCAATAAAACCATATGATGAGGTTTCAGGTGAGGTTATATCAAATTATCAAGTATTATTTGAAAAAAAATGGATTAATTCCTTAAGAAAAAAAAGAACTATTTTTATTGATAAAAAAGTTTTAAAAAAAATAAAAAAAAATATAAAATAAATAATGCGCTACATAATATTATTTTTCTTGTTTTTTTCTTGTAATAATTATTTTAAAAATCAATCAAATTCAGATTTAGCTAGGGTAGATGAAGAGTATTTGACAAAAAATGAAATAGAAAGTATATTTGAAAATAGCACAAACTTTGCAGATAGTACAATGGTTTTAAATAATTATATAAATAATTGGGCTGCAAATAAATTATTAATTCAACGTGCTTTACTAAACCTTCCTCAAGAGAACCAAGATAGAATTCAAGATTTAGTAGATGATTACAAAACAGATATATTAATTAATACATATATCGATGCTATGGTTAATGAAAATATGAATTTAGAAGTCACACAATTTGAGTTAGACAGTTTATATGATAATTATAAAGAAACTTTCAAACTTACTGAAGAACTTTTTAAAATTAGATTTATATATATATCTAATCTAAATCCTGATATTTCACTTTTCAAAAAAAAATTACGAAGATTTAACATAGACGATGCCAGATACCTAGATTCACTTTCTTTTCAATTCAATAGATTCTCTTTAAATGATACTATTTGGAAAAATAAAAATGAAGTTTTTTATCAGCTACCTAATTTAAAAAAGGTGAATAAGTATATGTTAAAAAAATCTAATTTTATTGAAATCAAAGACTCATTAGGTTTATATTTGATTAATATAAAAGATATGCTAAAAGTTAATCAATATGCCCCTCTAGATTATGTTTCAGAGACTTTAAAGAGGATGATAATTAATAAAAGAAAATCAGTTTTTATAGATCAACTAAGAAAAGATATAACCAAAGATGCAATTAAAAATAAAAGTTTTGAAATTTACTAAATATTTATTCATGAATTATGTAGTTGTTATCGCTATTTTAACATCGAATTTATTACTTTCCCAAGATAACAGTACAATTGATAATAATAGAAATAAGATTGATGGTGTGGCAGCTGTTGTAGGAGATTTTCTTGTACTAGATTCAGATATTGAAAAACAATTCAATCAACTTAAAGCTTCTGGAATTTCTACAGATGATATGACTACTTGTCAAGTTTTTGGTAAGTTATTAGAAGATAAATTATATCAACATCATGCAATTCAAGACAGTATTACTGTTAATAGTTTAGAAATACAGTCATTTGTTGATCAACAAATAGATGCTTTTGCTGAACAGATTGGTTCAATGGAAAAACTAATCAATTACTACAATAAAAATTCTGAACAGGAACTTAGAAATGAAATGTTTGAATTAAATAAAAGCTCAGAGTTAGCAAAGAAAATGCAAGAAAAGATCATTGACGAAACTGAAGTAACACCTGAAGAAGTTAGACAGTTCTTTAATTCAATTCCCAAAAATGATAGACCATTTTTTGGAACTGAGTTAAAAGTTGCTCAAATAGTTGTTATCCCTGAGACAACCGAGGAAGAAAAGAAAAAAGTTATTGATAGATTAAAAGAATTTAAAGCAGATGTTGAAGATAATGGAGCTAATTTTACTACAAAGGTTGTTCTATATAGTGATGATTTAGCTTCTAGACGAAGTGGAGGTAAATTAACCTTAAATAGAAAAAAACAAAGAGGTCAGTTTGATAGAAATTTTGTAGAAACAGTTTTTTCTTTAAGAGAAGGAGAGATTTCTGATCCATTTGAATCAGATTTTGGATATTTCATTATAATATTAGATAAAATTAGAGGCCAAGAATATGATGTAAGATATATTTTGTTAAGACCTAAACTAAAACCTTTTGATATAGCAGAAGCAGCAAAAAAACTGGAAGATGCTAGAAATACTATATTGTCAGGTGATTTGACATTTGCTGAAGTGGCTTTAGAAATTAGCGATGAAATTGAAACTAAATTTGAGGGGGGTAAGTTAATAAATCCAGAAACTCAGGACTTTAATTTTGAATTAACAAAAATGGATCCTGAATTGTATTCACAAATAGAAAAATTAAAAGACGGTGACGTGAGTATAGTTTTGAGAGATGAAGATAGATTAAACCCTGTTAAATTTAAAATTTTAACTGTAACAGATCGAGTTGATGAGCACGAAGCTAATTTTGCAACTGATTATATAAAAATTCAAGCCTTAGCACTTCAAAATAAAAAATTAAAGGAAATTGAGAAATGGCAAAATACCAAAATTGATGACACGTATATTAAAATCGCTAATGAGTATAAGGATTGTGAATTTTATAGTAACTGGTTAAAAAAATAATTTACATAAGATGTAGTTTATATATCATTTATACCTTTTTACTTTAAACTTTTTATACCTGCTAATAGGAATGGTATTTTTGGAAAATTTTTCATAATTAAAATATCTTCTGTAATAGTACTTTCATTTCCCAAAAATGCCAGAATTTTATGTGCTGAATTTTTCTTAAACATAATTGTAAAAATTTCTTTTCCAGTCAATTTTTTTGTTAATAATACATTAATAAGTGTTCTGTCATACCAACGATAAATTTTATTTTTAAAAGATAGATTTTGTACAGGACTTTTTCCAGCTTTTAGATTTTTTACTATATCCAAAACATTTTTTTGTATAAACTGAAATGTATATCCCGAACTAGCTTTAGTATATCCCCCTGATGTTCCAAGATTAATAACATTTGGTTTAGGGTTTTGTTCAAACTTTGCTAAGGACATCGGAATAATTCCAAATTCTTCATGTTCAATAGTGTATTTCTCAATTTTTAGTACCTCTTTTATGTATTTTTTTAACTCCTTAATATATTTTTCTTGCTTAAGAGGGCTTGGACTAAATAATGTATATTCCACTAATGCATTTGTAGAAGAAGTCGGTAAAACATACATAAATGTTGTACCATTTTCTTGTGAAACACTAAAGTCCATAAGTTTACCAACTTTTGAGTTGAAAGCGGGGTCAACTGTTTTTATATTCCAGCCTTTAAAGTGCTGTAATAAAGAATTTTGTTTGTTAATCTTTGGATTAAATAAATTTGTAGAATTAAATACATACTTTCCAGTGTAAGTATTTTTTTTTGTAATCACTTTAGCTTCGTTAAATATTGAATCTATATCAATTATGGATTCTTGTATGAATACAACATTTTTAAATTTTTTAGCATATTCAAGAACAAAATTATAAAAATGAATTCCTTGAATCATTTTATAAGTATATGGGCCTAAGTCTACTTTCTTATTGGTATCATCTGAAATAAATTCTAAAGTATTCCATCTAGCATACACAATAGACTCAAATGAGCCAGGGTTTTTTTCCCAAAAACACCATGTTCTATCATTGTTTTTTTTCTGATTCTTATCAATGACTAAAATAGATTTTTTTTGTAATGAAGGAGTTTGAAGTATTTTGTACAATAGACTTAATCCTGAACAACCAGACCCAGCAATAATATAATCGTATTTCACATTACTATTATTTAAAATATTTGAAGGGGACAACTAACATTCCAAAACATTCTCCTTTTTCTTTACCGATATTCTTATGATGTATTTTATGTGCTCTTCTAACTCCTTTAGCATACCAGTTATTTGCTTTTTTGAAAAACTTAAATCTTTGATGAATAAAAATATCATGAACAATAAAATATGATGCTCCATATGCCATTATTCCAAAACCAATAGGCAACCCATACCAGAACCCTTCATAACTCCAAAGGTAAAAACAGGCCATACTAACTACGGCATAAAAAATAAAAAATAAATCATTTCTCTCAAACCAACTGTCATGATTCTTGTGATGATGATCTTTGTGTACACTCCAAAGGAATCCGTGCATTATATACTTATGCGTAAACCATGCCATAAATTCCATAATAAAAAATGTGACAAAAAATGTAATTAGCCAAAAGATTATATTCATAATATTTATAATAGATTAAGTTGGTATTTAACATAACTTCTAGTGAGTAGTTCAATTTTTTTATAATTAGGTACTCTTATTCTAGTATTTTTTATTTCTAATGCCGGGGTTTTTTTTAGTTTTTTTAATAGTTGACTGTAATATCTGTAAGCCATGAAAACACCAAATTTTGCTTCAATTGGTAGTTTTTTTATTCCATTTAATCCTTCTTTAAAATCCCCTTCAATCTCGTCAATAATCTTAATTTTTGATTCTTCATCTAGTTGGTTTAAATCAGTATTTGGGAAATATGTTCGATTTAAGACTTCGAAGTCATCTTTTAAATCTCTCAAAAAATTAACTTTTTGAAATGCAGAACCTAGTCTCATAGCAAAAGACTTTAGTTCTTCATATTTTTTTGAATCTCCATTTACAAAGACTTTTAAACACATTAGTCCAACTACATCTGCAGATCCATATATATAATCTTCGTATTCTTGATTTGACAAATACTTTGTTTTGTATAAATCTTTTTTCATACTGCTCATAAAAGAATCTACAAGATCTTTGTCTATATTAAACTTGTGGTAGGTGGCTTGAAAAGAGTTTAGAATTGGATTTAAATGAATTTTATTTTTAAGAGATTTCTCTAAATCAGATGAGAAGTCTTTAAATAACGCTTCCTTATCATAATCATGAAAAGAGTCTACAATTTCATCAGCAAATCTTACGAATCCATATATGTTATATATATGTTGACGGATTCCTTTAGACAACATTTTTGTGGCTAATGAAAATGAAGTGCTGTAAGTTTTTGTTACAATCTTACTACAATCATTTGAGACATCATCAAAAATAGTTTTCATAAAAAATTAATTTGGTTAAAGCTAATACAATTTATTTATTATTTATCAAATCAGCAACAAGTTTTCCTGAAACTATTGCTGGTGGTACGCCTGGACCTGGAACAGATAATTGACCTGTAAAATACATATTTTTAACTAATTTACTTTTTAATTTAGGCCTTAGAAATGAAGTTTGGAGAAGTGTATTTGCTAACCCATAAGCATTTCCTTTGTACGAATTATACTCATCAATAAAATCATTAACACAAAAAGATTTTTTAAAAATAATACTTTCTTTGATTTTTTGCTCAGTTATTGACTCAATTCTATCTATAACAATATCAAAATATTTGTCTCTTAATTTTTGAGTATCATTTAATCCTGGTGCTAAAGGAATTAAAATGAAACCATTTTCACATCCTTTAGGTGCTGTATGTTCATTGGTAATAGAAGTAAAGTTAGCATAAAATAAAGGCTCAGATGGCCATTTTGGTTCTTTATAAATTTCTTTGGAGTGTAAATTAAAATCAGTATCAAAAAATAGATTATGATGAGCTAGATTACTTAATTTTTTATTAAAACCAAGATAAAATAATAGAGATGAAGGAGCTAGAACTCTTTTTGACCAATATTTTTCAGAATATTGTCTTAAATTTTTGGGTAGAAGCTTTTCAGTATGATTATAATCAGCACCTGATAATACTATATCAGAATTTATTATTTTACCATTCACCTTAATTCCAGTTGCACAATTTTTATTAGTTATTATCTCATCTATATTAGAATTATTATGATATTTCACTCCAAGTTTCTTTCCAACGCTAATCATAGCATTTACTACATCAAAAAATCCATTTGTTGGTTGCCAAGTACCTAAACCAAAATCTGCATAATTCATAAAATTATAAAAAGCTGGAGTATTTGAGGATTCAGCACCCAAAAACAAAACAGGAAATTCTAAAATTGATCTAAGTTTAGGGTTTTTAAAGTCTTTATGTACCTCCTTTTTTATATTGCTAAAAAAAGACCCTACTCTTCTAATAGTATCGAATGATATCAGCTCTAATGGAGATAAACCAGGCATTTTATATAACATGTCTGTAACAGCTATTTTATAATTATCTTTTGCTCTGGAAATAAACTTTTTAAGTTTTTTTGAACTTCCTTTTTCTTCATTTTCGAAAACTTTATATATATTATCTAAAGAATCTGGAATTGCTATGAAATCATTTTTACCAAAATATACGTTGTATGCAGGATTTAACTTTTTTAGAGAATAAAAATCTTCTACTTTGAAATCAAAATCTTTAAAAAACCTTTCGAAGACATCGGGCATCCAGTACCAACTAGGACCCATGTCAAAAGTAAACCCATCTTCTTTAAATTGTCTTGCTCTACCACCAAAATCATCATTTTTTTCAAAAACCTCAACATTATGCCCCATTTTTGCTAGATAACATGCGGCAGATAAGGAAGAAAAACCAGAGCCAATAATTGAAATACTTTTTTTCATAAAATATATTCTGTGCGTACGAGAAGACTCGAACTTCCACAACTAAATAAGTCATTAGGCCCTCAACCTAACGCGTCTACCAATTCCGCCACGTACGCAAAAAAATTAGAAAAACAAATATAAAATATATTATATCATTACTATGTAAGATTTTATCTAAATATAATTTTTTATAAATTATTTAACATTATGTAATATTTCTTAAATTGCTATGAAAATTAAATTTTACGTCATGAAAAAACTTATATATATAGCAGTTATATTATTCATTTACTCAAATAATTCTTTTGGCAACAAAGACAAAAATAAAACTCAAAGTGATCCTTTAGATAAAATTAGTTTGAATGGCCTTAAATGGAGAAGTGTAGGTCCATCTTTAACTTCGGGGAGAATTTCAGATTTAGCAATTAACCCTGAAAAATCATTTGAATACTATGTGGCTGTTTCATCTGGAGGTGTATGGAAAACTTCAAATTGGGGCTTGGATTATACTCCTGTATTCGATAATGAATCATCATATTCCATTGGTTGCGTTACGATTGATCCAAATAATACCAATATTGTTTGGGTTGGCACTGGAGAAAACAACAATCAAAGATCTGTGGCATATGGAGATGGAATTTATAAATCTCTTGATGGCGGTAAGTCATGGAATAATATGGGTCTTAAAAATTCTGAACATATTGGTAATATTTTAGTGCACCCTGAAAATTCTGATATTGTCTATGTTTCAGCATATGGACCATTATGGAGTAAAGGTGGAGATAGAGGTATTTATAAAACTGAAGATGGTGGAAATACCTGGAGTAAAATACTATATATTGATGAACATACAGGCTTTAACGAGATACACATGGATCCTAGAAACCCAAATGTTTTATATGCTGCAAGTCATCAAAGAAGAAGACATGTTTACACCTATGTTGGAGGTGGCCCAGGATCTGGTTTGCATAAATCAGTTGATGGTGGTATAACATGGAAAGAAATAAATAAAGGTCTACCAAGTGTTGAAATTGGAAGAATTGGGATGGATATTTCTGATGCAAATCCAGAAATAATTTATGCTATTGTAGAGGCTGCTGAAAGAAAGGGTGGTTTTTACAAATCAACCAATAGGGGGGAGAGTTGGATAAAACAAAGCAGCAAGGTTACGAGTGGTAATTATTATCAAGAGATATTTGCCGACCCCGTTAATCAAGACGTTGTTTACACGATGGATACATGGATGGCAGTTACTCATGATGGAGGTAAAACCTTTAAAAATGTTGGAGAAGATTTCAAACATGTTGATAATCATGCTATGTGGATTAATCCTAACAATAATTCTCATTGGTTAGTAGGTTGCGATGGTGGTATTTATGAAACGTTTGATAATGCAAAAAACTGGGACTTTAAAGAAAACCTACCAGTGACTCAATTTTATAAAGTAGCAGTAGATAATGCTGAACCATTTTATAATATTTATGGTGGAACTCAAGATAATTTTAGTATGGGTGGTCCTTCAAGAGTCAAAACTGCTCATGGAATAACTAATCAAGATTGGTTTATTACTCATGGAGGAGACGGGTTTGAATCTCAAGTTGATCCGGATAACCCAAATATTGTTTATGCACAGTCACAATATGGGTGGTTAGTTAGATATGATAAATTAAGTGGAGAGGAAGTGGGAATTAAGCCAATTGCAAGAAAAGGTGAATTAGATTATAAATGGAATTGGGATGCTCCATTAGCTGTAAGCAAACACAAAAGTGGGAGATTATATTTTGCCGCAAACAAAGTCTTTAGATCTGATGATTATGGAAACAGCTGGGAGGTTATAAGTGATGATCTTTCTAGGAAAATTAATAGAAACGAACTTAAAGTTTATGATAGGGTCTTAAGTATGGATGCAGTAGCCAAAAATGGATCAACATCTCCTTATGGAACAATTGTATCATTGTCAGAATCTCCTTTAGACCCTAATTTTATTGCAGTTGGAACCGATGATGGTCTAATTCAAATTACAAAAAATGGTGGTCAAAATTGGACTGAAATTGATAATATTAAAGGTGTCCCAAACTTTTCTTATACTAATAGTATTTATTTATCTAAACATGACATAAATGTAATGTATGTCGCATTTAATCACCATAAATTTGGAGATTTTAAACCTTATATTTATAAATCCTTAGATCAAGGTAAAACCTGGAAATCAATTTCAAACAACCTTCCTCAAAGAGGTAGCGTATATTCAATTGAAGAGGATCATATTAATAAAGATCTGATATTTTGTGGAACTGAATTTGGAGTATTCTTTTCACCTAATTCTGGACAGAGATGGAAAGAACTAGGTAATGGATTACCTACTATTGCAGTTAGAGATATAGCAATACAAGAAAGAGAAAATGATTTAGTGCTTGGAACTTTTGGAAGAGGTTTTTACGTGTTAGATGATTATTCCTCATTAAGATCAATTGAGGATTATTACTCTACTACGAATTCTAATATCTTTAATGTAAGAGATCCTTTGATGTGGGAAAAAAGTATGCCTTTAGGACTTCCAGGAAAAGCTTTTCAGGGTGACAACTTTTACTCAGCTACAAATTTAGGTCCGGTAGCTATGATTACATATTACCATAATGATAATTTTAGTTCATTGAAATCTAAAAGACAAAAAGGTGAAAAAGAATTAATTAAAAACAATAAAGATGTAAGTTATCCTTCTTATGAAGATTTGTATATTGAATCGAATGAATATAAAAACAAGTTAATTTTTACAATCAAAGACTCTGATGGATTAGTTGTTAAAAAAGTTTTTAAATCCCCAAAATTGGGTATTCAACGTTTTCAATGGGATCTTCGTTATGAAGAAAAAGTACCTGTTAGTTTCGCTAAATCTAGTTTTTACAATCCTTTTGCTGGTGTTTCTGAGGGAACTTTAGTTAATCCTGGAAAATATTCTATTGAGATGGATTTATTCAATGGCTCGACATTTAAGAAATTATCTAATCCAGTTTTTTTTAATGTCTTAGCACTAAATAACACTTCCATGCCTGCTTTAGATAGAGCTGAGAAGGTATTATTTCAAAGAAAAGTTTCAAGTCTAGAAGGCGATATGCTCTCTGCTGCAAAAATGTTAGGAGAAGCTTCTAATAAAATTAAATATTTTAAACAAGCAATTAAGCTAGTTGAAGCTCCTTATGATGAACTATCTAAACTAATTTTTAATACAGATTCTAAAATAAAATCTATCAATACAAGTTTATACGGAAATTCGTTGAAAAGTAAGCTTGATATTCAGCAAGTTCCAACAGCTTATGGGAGATTAAGTTCTATATTATACGAACAAAAATATTCTACTTCGTCTCCTACTGTAACTCATCTTAAAAGCTTTGAAATTGCTAAAGATGAGTTTACTCCAATATTTAACAAAATAAAAAATCTAATAGAAGTTGATATAAAAGAAATTGAAAATAAATTAAAAATAATAAAAGCTCCTTACACACCAGGAAGACTTAAACCTAAATATTAAAAAAAAATCTCATCAATTTTGATGAGATTTTTGTGACCTGGCTGGGGCTCGAACCCAGGACCCTCTCCTTAAAAGGGAGATGCTCTACCAACTGAGCTACCAGGTCTTATTTATTTCAATAAGGCTGCAAATATAAAATGTTTAATTTATATTACAATGATTTTTTCGATAATATTAATTATTAATTCTATTACATATTTTTACATATAATAATAAACTCAAAAATTGATATGAATATAGTTTTATTAGGTTATATGGGCTGTGGTAAAACAACAATTGGAAAAATTATATCCAAAATAACTGGTAAAAGATTTATAGACTTAGATTCATACATTGAATCAACAACAAATCAAACTATTTCTAATATATTTTCTTCAAAGGGAGAAGTTTATTTTAGAAAAATTGAATCAGATTGCTTAAAAGTGATTATGGGTAACTATGATAACGTTATTTTATCATTAGGTGGTGGTACTCCTTGTTATTCAAATAATTTAAATTTAATTAAAGGTTCTAAATCCTTTTATTTAAAATATTCAACTACTATTTTATCAAATAGATTAATTAACATCAAGTCATCTAGACCTATTCTATCAAATATTAACAATATAGATTCAATGAACGATTATATAGCTAAGCATTTATTTGAAAGGAACTATTATTACAATCAAGTTTCTGATATTATTCAATGCGATTTAAAAAGTAAAGATGAGATCGCTAATGAAATATTAAGTTTATTATATTAAAAATGCCTCTGCATTATAATTTGTAAATCTAACTTTAACATGATTTACTGTAGTTGTGGATAGAGAAATCCCTTTAAAATCAGCTTTTACAGGATATTTTTTATGATTTCTGTTAATTAGCACCGCTGTTTTAAATTGCTTAACCTCTGTATTTAAAAAATGTTTTACTGCGTATATTAAAGTACCTCCAGAATTCAATACATCATCAACCAATACCAGAGATTTATTTAAGTAATAATTTTTATCTACAGAAGTTGTTACTTTATCTAACAGATTTTCTTTATTTATTTTAACACTGCAGGTTGTAATTTTTATATTAGAAATATTTGCTATCCTTTCTTTAAGTTTGGTAGCTATTATATATCCGTTTTTTTCAATCCCTGCTATAATAATTTCTTTTTCACCAATATTACACTCCATAATTTGATGTGCAATTCTTGAGATTTTTTGATTTATTTGATCTTCGTTAAGAATTATTTTTTTTTTCATTGTGGCTCTTATTTCTAATAATTTTATTAATTTAAAGAAGACAATTTTTTTCTTAAAATATGGTTAAACTTAATATAAAAAAAGTTATTTAATCGTATCTTGCGCTAGTAAAATTAAATAATTATAATGAAAAATAAGATTTATTTTTTTATATCCCTAGTTTTAACATTTCTATTGTTTTCTTGTCCTCCTGATGACGACGGCCTTGTTTCTATCCCTGAAGTTGATAGAACTATTCAACAAGTTGTCGATGATTCTATATTAAATAATTATTTAGAAACTCATTTTTATAATGCTGGTGAACTTTCACAAATGTCTAGTTTTACTATCAACGATATTGTTATTACTCCTTTAGATGAAGATGGTGTTTTACCAGATCCTGATATAAATACATTATTAATCGACGATGTTATTACAGGCTCAACTGTATATGAAGATACAGAGTATGATTATTATTATTTAAATTTAAATCAAGGCGGAGGAGAAGATTCTCCAAATTTTTCAGATAAGGTTAGAGTTAATTACGAGGGTAATTTATTGGATGGAGAGGTGTTTGATAATACATTCTCCCCAGTTGTTTTCGATTTAACAGCAGTTGTTGCTGGTTGGGGAAGAATTTTACCTGAATTTAATACAGCTGAAGATTATTATGTTAATTCTGATGGTACAGTCAGCTACACAAACCCTGGGATTGGTGTTATGTTTATTCCTTCTGGTTTAGCTTACTACTCAAGTGCTGCTGGTTCAATACCGGTATATTCTTGTTTATCCTTTAAATTTTCTTGTTTCCAGATGGAAAGTAATGACCATGATTCAGACAACGTTCCTTCTTACATAGAGGACTTAAATGGAAATTTAGATTTAACTGATGATGATACTGATGGGGATACTTTTTACGATTTTGTTGACAGTGATGATGATAATGATGGAACTTTAACCATTGATGAAGATTTGGAGCCAGATACAGACCTTTCAGTTGATCGAGATGGAGATGGAGATCCAACTAATGATATTGGAGATGGCGACCCAACTAATGATGATACAGATGGTGATGGAATTCCAAATTATTTAGATGAGGACGATTCAGCTTCAAGAAATGATTAATTAGTGCACAAATATATTTATTACTTATTATTTTTATTTGCATTTAATATTTACGGACAATGTAACGGTTCAAAAGATCTTTGTAACAAAAGATATAATGAAGTAGCCTATCTTACTACCCATAATGCTTTTAATTCAAAACAAGACGGGTATCTTTTTCCAAATCAGAAATCTAACATAGCCGTACAGCTTAATAATGGTGTACGTGGACTAATGATTGATGTGTATGATGATAATGGAACCACAGTTGTTTATCACGCTTATAAATTTTTAGGTTCAAAACCATTATCTATTTATTTTAATGATATCAAATATTTTTTAGATAATAATCCAAATGAAATAATCACTATTATATTAGAATCTTATACTTCTTCAAACGCAATAGAAAATGAAATTATCAAAGTTGGGTTATTAAAATATTTACATACCCAAGAAATTAATTCTTTGTGGCCAAAATTACAAACCATGATTGATTCTAATAAGAGGTTAGTAATACTCTCAGATAAAAATGACGCAAACGAAGACCAAAGTTGGTATCACTATATTTGGAATTTTGCTGTTGAAAACAAGTACGGTGAGATCAATTGCGAATTTAATAGAGGTAGTCCTACAAATAGTCTTTTTATTTTCAATCATTTTATTACTTCATTAACAGGAAATAAAAATAATGCCAAAAATGTAAATTCATTCAAATTCCTTAGGAATCATATTTTAAATTGTAAAAACTTAAAAAATAAGTTTCCTAACTTTATTACAGTTGATTTCTGTGACATAGGGGAGAGCTTAGATGTAGTTAATAAATTAAACTTAGAGCGGAAATGAAAAGGAATTAAAGAAAAAAAATAAACTTATTTTCTTTTTAAAACCTTATTTACTTTTTCTATAATTGAATTTGAATTTAATCCATACTTTTCCATTAGTTGAGTTGGTGTACCAGATTCTCCGAAAGTATCATTTGTAGCAACAAACTCTTGAGGGGTTGGGTGTTCCAATGCTAAAACTCTTGAAACAGACTCTCCTAAACCACCCAAATAGTTGTGTTCCTCTGCGGTAACAATACAACCTGTTTTTTTTACTGATTCCAAAATAGCATTTTTATCTAATGGTTTTATAGTATGAATATTTATTACTTCAGCAGAGATTCCTTTTTCAAATAATTTTTCTGATGCTTGTAATGCCTCCCAAACTAAGTGACCAGTTGCTACAATAGTAACATCACTACCTTCTGTTAGATTAATAGCTTTGCCAATTTCAAAAGTTTGATTTTCATCAGTAAAAATTGGTACAGGAGGCCTTCCAAATCTTAAATAAACAGGACCATCGTATTTTGCTATAGCAATTGTTGCTGCTTTGGTTTGATTAAAATCACATGTATTAATAACTACCATCCCAGGTAACATTTTCATAAGTCCAATATCCTCTAAAATTTGGTGTGTAGCACCATCTTCACCCAAAGTTAAACCTGCGTGGGATGCACATATTTTCACATTTTTATTTGAATAGGCAATAGATTGTCTAATTTGATCATATACTCTGCCTGTTGAAAAATTTGCAAAAGTCCCAGTAAATGGAATCTTACCCCCAATTGTAAGTCCAGCTGCAATTCCCATCATATTAGCTTCAGCTATTCCAACTTGGAAAAATCTTTCAGGATTTTCATTAATAAATTCATTCATTTTTAACGAACCAATTAAATCTGCACATAGTGCTACAACATTGGGGTTGGTTCTACCTAATTCCGCTAAACCTGCTCCAAATCCGCTTCTAGTATCTTTTTTCTGTGTATATGTATATTTTTTCATATCTATTTTGCAGTTTTATTAATAGTCACCTAAGGTTTCTGGGTTTTGTGCTAATGCACTTTCAAGTTGCTCATCATTTGGAGCTTTTCCATGCCATGCATGAGTATGCATCATAAAATCTACACCATTACCCATCATTGTTTTTAACAAAACGCAAACAGGTTTCTTGTTTTTTGTTAAACTTTTAGCCTTTTGCATTCCACTTGTAATATCTTGAATATTATTTCCGTTTTCTATCTCAACTACTAACCAGCCAAAAGATTCAAATTTATTTTTTATACTTCCCATTGGTAGAACATCATCAGTGGCTCCATCAATTTGTTTTCCATTTAGATCAACAGTTGCAATAATATTATCAATGTTTTTTGCAGATGCATACATTATAGCTTCCCAGTTTTGCCCTTCTTGTAATTCTCCATCACCATGAAGACTGTAAATTAAATTATTATCATTATTTAGTTTTTTAGCTTCTGCAGCACCTATAGCAACAGAGAGACCCTGACCAAGTGAGCCAGATGCAATTCTAACACCAGGAAGCCCTTCGTGAGTTGTTGGGTGACCTTGTAGTCTTGAATTTAATAATCTAAAGGAATTTAGTTCATCTACATCAAAATATCCTACTCTCGCAAGTACACTGTAAAATACAGGAGAAATATGTCCATTAGAGAGAAAAAATAAATCTTCATTAAACCCATTCATCTCAAAAGTTAATTTCCTATCCATTAATATTTTGTATAAAACCACTAAAAATTCAGTACATCCTAAAGATCCGCCAGGATGACCTGAATTTACTTTATGCACCATTCTTAAGATGTCTCTTCTAACCTGTATTGTTAATTTTTGAAGTTCTTCCATTTTTTATTTTATGTATGTGTAAAATTAATTTAATATATAAGTTATAAGTCATTGAGACTTGCTCTTTTATCAACAATGTATTTGATTTACTAACATTTAAGTTTTATGGATGAATATTGGGTTTATGTTATTTATATTTGCTTAAACTAATTTTATGAAATTTGACCTGATTAAAACAGACCCTAAATCATCTGCTCGGGCTGGGGTAATTAATACAGATCACGGAATTATCGAGACTCCAATTTTTATGCCAGTTGGAACTATTGGTAGTGTTAAAGGAGTACATCAAAGAGAGCTTAAAAATGACGTTAATGTTGATATAATTTTAGCCAACACTTATCACCTTTATTTGCGACCTAACATAGATATTATTAATAAAGCAGGAGGTATTCATAAGTTTATTAATTGGGACAGAAGTATATTAACTGACTCAGGTGGTTATCAGGTATACTCTTTAGCAGCAAATAGAAAAATAAATGAAAAAGGAGTTAAATTTAAGAGTCATATCGATGGTAGTATTCATGAATTTACTGCTGAAAATGTTATGGATATTCAGCGAAAAATAGGTGCAGATATTATTATGGCTTTTGATGAATGCCCTCCTTATCCTTGTACTTTTGAATATGCAAAAAAATCAATGCATATGACACATAGATGGCTTGATAGGTGTATTGAAAAATTAAAATCTACGCCTTTTATATATGATTATGAGCAAGCTTTTTTTCCTATAATTCAAGGCAGTGTATATAAAGACTTACGAAAAATATCTGCAGAATATATTGCAGAAACTAACTGTTTTGGAAATGCAATTGGAGGTCTGTCAGTAGGAGAACCCTCAGAAGAAATGTATGAAATGTCAGATTTAGTTTGTCAAATTTTACCAAAGTCAAAGCCAAGATATTTAATGGGTGTCGGCACCCCAATTAATCTTTTAGAAAATATTAGTTTAGGGGTCGATATGTTTGATTGCGTAATGCCCACTAGAAATGCAAGAAATGGAATGTTATTTACATCTGAAGGAACTATAAATATTAAAAATAGTAAATGGAAGAATGATTTTAGTTGTTTAGATACTATGGCACATACTTATGTTGATACAGAATACTCAAAAGCTTATTTAAAGCATTTATTTTCTGTAAATGAGCTATTAGCTAAACAGATTTCTACTATCCATAATCTTGGGTTTTATAATTGGCTAGTTAAAGAGTCAAGGAGAAGAATTATTGAGGGAAATTTTGTAGATTGGAAAAACAACATGGTTAAAAAATTAAGTAACAGGTTATAATTAATGAAAATTTTAGATTGGTACATATTAAAAAAGTACTTAAGTACTTTTATTACTATTCAATTATTATTTATACCTATTGCTATCGTAGTCAATCTTGCTGATAATATTGATAAGATTTTAGCTAACGAAGTTCCATTTAATCTTGTAGCTGAATACTATTTTAATTTTACAATTTATTTTTCTAGTTCATTATTACCACTTTTTTTATTTCTTTCAGTTATTTGGTTTACTTCAAAATTAGCTTCTGATACTGAGGTAATAGCTTTTTTAAGTTCTGGTATATCTTTTTTTAGGTTTTTACGATCATACCTTTTGGGTGCTTTAATTATTGCTATAATTGCCTTTTTGTTTGGATTATTTATTGTTCCAAATGCTAGTAAAGATTTTAATGAGTTTTCATATAAATATTTAAAAGGCTCTAAAAAAAGTTATGATAGCCAAAATATATATAGACAAATTAGTCCAAATGATTATATCTATTTAAGTCAATTTAATCCAAAAAGTAATGTTGGTTCAAACTTCACCTTAGAACATTTTGAATCTAATACTTTAAAATATAAAATTGAATCTAGTAATATTCGATACCTTCCCTCTGATAGCATGTTTAGACTCTCTAACTATACAAAAAGAATAATTGGTAAAGAAAATGATATAATAATTAAGAAAAGAAAACTAGACACATCATTTGCTTTTAAGTTAAAGGATTTACTTCCAATTAAATATATAGCAGAAACTTTGAGTTATCCAGAGCTAGTTTCTTTTATTGAACAAGAAAAACTTAGAGGATCCTCTAATATTGGTAGATATCAACTTGTTAAGTATAAAAAGTGGAGTATACCTTTTTCTGTATTTATTTTAACAATTATAGCTTTTTCTGTATCTTCTGTAAAGCGAAGAGGAGGGACGGGGGTTAATTTAGCTTTTGGAATAGTTGTAGCTATGATATTTGTTTTTTTTGATAAGGTATTTGGAGTAATGGCACAGCAATCTGATTTCTCTCCAATTTTAGCAGTTTGGTTACCAAATATTTTATTTGGTGTACTTGCAATTTATTTATTATACAATGCAAAAAAATAATATCAAACATTATCTACATCTGCATTTTTTAGTTTTTATAGCTGGATTTACTGCTATACTAGGCGAGGTAATTTCTTTAAGTTCTATCGCATTAGTTTGGCATAGAATGCTTATCGCTTTTGTTCTTACTTTTTTATTTTTAATATATCGTAAATATAATTTAAGAGTTACTTTAAGAGATTTTATTAAATTCTCTTTAGCTGGAATAATAATTGCCCTTCATTGGATAACTTTTTTTGAAGCCATTGAGCAATCAAATATTTCTATAACACTAGCTATGTTTTCTACTGGTGCTTTTTTTGCTTCTTTATTTGAACCAATATTCTTCAAAAGAAAAATAAGACCTGTGGAAATTATATTAGGTTGTATTGTTATATGTGGAGTTTTTATAATTTTACAGGCAAATATTAATAGTTTTACAGGAGTTTTATTGGGAGTTGTATCTGCATTATTAGCATCCCTTTTTTCAGTCTTTAATGGCAAATTAGTTCAGGATAATAATCCGTTTTTAATATCTTTTTATGAATTTTTATCGGGTGTGGTTTTTATACTAGTATACTTAATTTTTTCAGATAATTTAAGTGATTTAGCTATTACTTCATTTTTCAGTTATGATTATTTTTATGTATTTATTTTAGGTTCTATTTGTACAGCTTATGCGTTTATCGCTTCAATTCATATTTTAAAATTTTTAAGTCCATATACATTAGTTTTAACTTATAATTTAGAGCCTGTTTATGGTATTTTATTGGCGATCTTTATTTTTCCTGAAACTGAAAAAATGCAATTTTCATTTTATATTGGAACAGTGATTATAATATCTACAATTATTATTAATTCCGCTCTAAAAATTAAGAACAATAAAAAAGTATCTTCTTGATATCTAATCCTCGCTAAAGTTTTTATATTTGTTTAATAAACTATTCACATGAATTATTTAGATTTTGAATTACCTATTAAAGAACTTGAAGATCAATTAAATGACTGTAAAGTCATTGGTGAAAAGAGTGATGTTGATGTTTCTGAGACCTATGAGCAAATTGAAAATAAATTAAAACAAACTAAGAAAGAAATTTATAGCAACTTAAGCCCCTGGCAAAGAGTTCAAATGTCAAGACATCCTGACAGACCTTATACACTTGACTATATAAATGCTATTTTTGGAGATTCTTTTTTAGAGCTTCATGGAGATAGAAATTTTAAAGATGATAAAGCTATGATTGGGGGTCTAGGTAAAATATTTGATCAGTCATTTATGTTTATTGGTCAGCAAAAAGGATTTAATACAAAAACTAGACAATTTAGAAACTTTGGTATGGCTAACCCTGAAGGATATAGGAAAGCCTTGAGATTAATGAAATCTGCTGAAAAATTTAATATTCCAGTAGTAACTTTAATAGATACCCCTGGTGCATATCCTGGTTTAGAAGCAGAGGAGAGAGGTCAAGGTGAAGCTATAGCAAGAAATATTTTAGAAATGACTAGACTAAAAGTTCCTATAATAACTGTAATTATTGGTGAAGGAGCTTCGGGCGGTGCCTTAGGTATAGGAGTCGGAGATAAGGTTTTAATGTTAGAAAACACTTGGTATTCAGTTATTTCACCAGAATCATGTTCATCTATATTATGGAGAAGCTGGGAATATAAAGAGCAGGCTGCTTCAGCTTTAAAGCTAACTGCTAAAGACATGAAAAAAATGAAATTAGTTGATCACGTTATCAAAGAGCCTTTGGGCGGGGCACATAGTGATAGAGAAAAAACATTTCTTAATGTTCGTGATGCTATACTTAGAGCTTACTCCGAATTTCAAGATTTATCATCAAAAGATTTAGTTATCAAGAGAATGGATAAATACTCATCTATGGGTGTTTTTAATGGTTAAAATAAATCTGACCTATATTAACAATTTTCAGCTTTTATTAACAACAATAATGTTTATTATAAGTTAAAAAGTTAAGTTTTTTATTCTATTTTTCATTTCATTATTTGTTTAACTTAGCTCCATGAAGCAAACAAAACCTTATCAAAACTTAAGAGTAGATAGAAACTCAATTATTAATTTAGAAAAAGGTAAAATACCTCCACAGGCAATTGATTTAGAAGAAGTAGTATTAGGTGCTATGATGATAGACAAAAAGGGTGTTGATGAGGTTATAGACATATTAAATTCTGAAGCTTTTTATAAAGAAAGTCATCAATATATATTTGAAGCTATTCTTTCTTTGTTTGAAAATAGTGAACCTATTGATCTTCTTACTGTATCTTCTCAATTAAAAAAGGATAATCGATTAGAGTTAGCTGGTGGAGATTTTTACTTAATCTCTCTTACGCAAAAGGTTTCTTCTTCTGCTCATATTGAATTTCATGCCAGAATCATATTACAAAAATATATCCAAAGAAGTTTAATTAAAATTTCTAATGAAATTATTGAGGAATCTTATGACGAAACCAAAGATGTTTTTGATTTGTTAGATAAAGCTGAAGCTAAACTATATGATGTAACTCAAGGAAATATAAAAAAATCTTCTGAAACTGCTCAGAGTTTAGTTATTCAAGCTAAGAAAAAAATTGAAGCAATCTCAAATAAAGATGGTCTTAGTGGTATTCCTTCAGGATTTGATAAAATTGACAAATTAACATCAGGTTGGCAAGAAAGTGATTTAATTATTATCGCAGCTAGACCTGGTATGGGTAAAACTGCATTGACACTCTCTATGGCAAGGAATATAGCAGTTAATCAAAATATTCCTGTAGGATTTTTCTCTTTAGAAATGTCCTCTGTTCAATTAATCACAAGACTAATTTCGTCAGAAACAGGTTTGTCTTCTGAAAAGTTAAGAACTGGTAGATTAGAAAAGCATGAATGGGAGCAACTAAATGTTAAAGTTAAGAGTTTAGAAAAAGCTCCTCTTTTTATAGATGATTCTCCTTCGTTATCCGTATTTGACTTGAGAGCAAAAGCTAGACGTCTCTCTTCTCAACATGGAATAAAATTATTGATTGTAGATTATTTACAATTAATGACTATTGGAGGAAATAATAAAGGAGGTAATAGAGAGCAAGAAATATCTACAATTTCAAGAAACCTTAAAGCATTAGCAAAGGAATTAAGTATCCCTGTTATAGCTCTTTCTCAACTATCTAGAGCTGTTGAAACTAGGGGAGGTAGTAAAAGACCTATTTTGTCTGATCTACGTGAATCTGGTGCAATTGAACAAGACGCAGATATAGTATCTTTTATTTACAGACCAGAATATTATAAAATTGACGAATGGGATGATGATGATAGGTCATCAACTGATGGTCAAGCCGAGTTAATCGTAGCAAAACATAGAAATGGAGGACTCGATAACTTGAGACTTAAGTTCATCAAGGAATTAGGTAGGTTTGAAAATATAGATGATTTCGATTCACCTTATGAGTTTCATTCAAAAATGAACGCAGCAGCAAATGATGATACTTTTAAACCAGATCCAAATCAGGCATTTAATTTGCCTGATAACTCAGATCTTCCATTTTAATTTATTTTATCGATAATTGCTTTGAAGGCTTCTGGGTTGTTCATAGCTAAGTCTGCTAAAACTTTTCTGTTCAAGTCAATGTTTTTTGACTTCAATTTTCCAATAAGTTCTGAATAAGACATACCATGTAAACGGGCTGCAGCATTTATTCTCATAATCCACAGTGCTCTGAATGATCTTTTCTTATTTCTTCTATCTCTAAATGCGTAAAGCATTGCTTTGTCAACAGCATTCTTAGCTACTGTCCATACATTTTTTCGTCTACCAAAGTATCCTTTGGCTTGTTTTAATACTTTTTTTCTTCTAGCTCTTTTAGCTACTGAATTTACTGATCTTGGCATTTTGTTTTTGTTTTTTTGAGTTAGGCGGTTTTAAAAACTCTTTATTGCCCAATTCATGGTTAATATTTACCTTCTTTAAACTATTTTAATCTTAATTGTTGTTTAATATTGTCTTCATCACTTTTGTGTACCAACGTACTGTGAGTTAAAGCTAATTTTCTTTTTTTAGATTTCTTAGTTAAAATATGGCTTTTGAAAGCATGTTTTCTTTTAATTTTCCCAGTACCCGTTACTTTGAAACGTTTTTTTGCACTAGACTTAGTTTTCATTTTTGGCATATTTAGTCAATTTTAATTATTAATTACTTATTTTTTTGGTGCTATAAACATTATCATTCTTTTTCCTTCTAATTTTGGCATTTGTTCTACTTTTCCTATTTCTTCAAGGTCTTGAGCTAATCTTAATAATAAGATTTCTCCTTGATCTTTGTAAATAATCGATCTACCCTTAAAAAATACAAAGGCTTTTAGTTTAGCACCTTCCCTTAAAAATTTCTCAGAGTGTTTCTTTTTAAATTCATAATCATGATTGTCGGTCTGAGGTCCAAATCTAATTTCTTTAATTACTACTTTAGTTGTCTTAGCCTTTAAAACTTTTTCTCTTTTCTTCTGTTCGTAAAGGAATTTTTTGTAATCTACTATTTTACATACAGGAGGATTTGCTTTAGGAGAAATTTCCACAAGATCTAAACCCAAATCATCTGCTATTATTAGTGCTTTTGATTTTGAATATACTCCAATTTCCACATTTTCACCTACCAACCTTATTTCTGGTGCCAGGATTTTACTATTTATTCTATGTTCGTCAACTTTGATTATCCTTGCGGGTCCTCTGGGTTTTCTTCTTCTAATTGCTATAGTATATAATTTTTAGTTATTAAATATTTTTTTTATTGAATTATTAATAATGTTTACAAAATCTTCAACACTCATTTTACCTAAATCTTCGCCTCCGTGCTTTCTTAATGAGATACAGTTTTCTTTTTCTTCATTTTCTCCAATAATAATCATGTATGGAGTTTTGTTTATCTCTGCATCACGAATTTTCCTACCCATAGTTTCACTTCTATTGTCAAGCAGGGCGCGAATTTCGTTAATTTCTAACAAATTTAAAACTTTTTTAGTGTATTTCTCGTATTTATCGCTAATACTAAGAATTGCAACCTGTTCAGGTATTAACCAAATAGGTAAATTACCTGCTGTATTCTCTAATAAAATTGCAATGAATCTTTCCAAGCTTCCAAATGGAGCTCTATGTATCATTACGGGCCTGTGTGGTAGGTTGTCACTACCTTTGTAGTCTAGTTTAAACCTCTCAGGTAGATTGTAATCAACTTGAATAGTACCTAATTGCCATTCTCTGTCAAGTGCATCCTTAACCATAAAGTCAAGTTTAGGTCCATAAAATGCAGCCTCTCCTTTTTCAATTTTATATTTTAAATTTTTATCTTTTACAGCTTTTAAAATTGCATTTTCAGATTTTTCCCAAACTTCATCACTACCAATGTATTTTTCAGATTTTTCAGGGTCTCTTAATGAAACTTGAGCTGTAAAATTATTAAATCCTAGAGATCTAAAAACATAAAGAACCAAATCAATAACATTTTTAAATTCTTCGTTTAGCTGATCTTCTGTACAAAATATGTGCGCATCGTCTTGTGTAAAACCTCTTACTCTAGTAAGACCATGTAATTCTCCACTTTGTTCATATCTGTAAACAGTACCAAATTCAGCATATCTAACAGGTAGATCTTTGTAACTAAATTTAAAGGAGTTATAAATTTCGCAATGATGAGGACAATTCATAGGCTTCAATAGAAACTCTTCATTTTCTTTAGGAGTTCCAATTGGTTGGAAACTATCTTCACCATATTTTTCATAGTGACCTGAGGTTATATATAATTCTTTTTGACCAATGTGGGGAGTAATAACCATCTCATATCCAGCTTTCTTTTGAGCATCCTTTAAAAAGTTTTCTAACCTTGATCTTAGTTCAGTTCCTTTTGGTAGCCATAGGGGTAATCCTAATCCAACTTTTGGAGAAAATGTAAATAAGCCTAATTGTTTGCCAATTTTTCTATGATCTCTTTTTTTAGCTTCTTCTAAGTTTTCCAAGTACTCATTTAGTAGCTTTTGTTTTGGAAATGATATTCCATAGACTCTTGTTAATTGCTTGTTTTTTTCATCTGCTCTCCAGTACGCACCAGCTACACTTAATAATTTAAAAGCCTTAACGATTCCAGTATTGGGAATATGTCCACCTTTACATAAATCTGTAAAATTTGAATGATCACAAAATGTTATTTCACCATCAGTAAGATTTTTTATAAGTTCAACTTTATATTCGTTTTTCTCCGATAAATAAAATTTTAAAGCATCACTTTTACTCACTGATCTCATATTAAAATCGTGTTTTCCTCTGGCTATCTCAAGCATTTTAGATTCTATATTTTTAAAATCTTTTTCAGAAATTGATTTGTCTCCAAAATCAACATCATAATAAAATCCTTTATCAATTGCTGGCCCTATAGTAAGTTTAGCGCCTTTATAAAGTTCTTGAATAGCTTGTGCTAGAATGTGAGAAGAAGAGTGCCAAAATGCTTTCTTTCCGTTTTTATTATCCCAAGTATAAAGTTCTAAGGATCCATCACAATCTAAACATGTAGTAGTTTCAATAATTATATCATTGAATTTCGCAGAAATCACGTTTCTAGAAAAACCCTCGCTTATACTTTTGGCTACACCTAAAACAGAAATTCCTTTCGGAAAACTTTTTTTTGAACCATCTTTAAGTGTGATATTAATCATAAAAATTCTTTAAAAGAGTAAATATAATTTTATAATCTTATTTAATATAATTTATTATCTAACATTTTTGTTAAAAATATAATCTCCTATCTTTTTTATACCTGTATATATTAATATAATAGCTAATACACAAACTAAAACTCCTAAAATGGAGTAAAGATTAACTAAACCTTTAGATTTTACAAATCCAATTTGAATCAATATTGGTCCGCTAATAATTGTAATTAAAGAAACACATAAAAGTTGAATACCTGTGTAAAGTTTTTTTAGTCTTAACTCATTTCTTTTGGGTAAATTTTCTATTATTTTTTTGTGAGTTTTATTCATTATATTTTTCAATTGCTTTTCTAACACTTCCATGTTTTCCAATCAGTTTTTTAGCATCTGAGTAAGATATGTTTAGTGAGCTAATCACCATATTGATCGCTCTTTCTATAAGTTTATTATTAGAAAGCTGCATATCAATCATTAAATTACCTTTCACCTTACCTAATTTAATCATTACCGATGTGCTTATCATGTTTAAAACCATTTTCTGAGCAGTACCAGCCTTCATTCTTGAACTTCCAGTTATATACTCTGGGCCAACAATTATTTCTATGGCAAATTTGGATACCTTTGCTAATGGACTGTTTTTATTACAAGTAATGCAAGCTGTAGAAATATTATTTTTATTACATTCATTAATTGCGTTTATTACATATGGGGTAGTTCCAGATGCTGCAATTCCTATTACAAGATCTTTCTGATTAATTTTTTTTTCTTTCAGGTCAAGCCAACCTTGATTTGTTGAATCTTCTGCAAATTCTTGAGAGTTTCTTATAGCTTTATCTCCTCCAGCAATTACACCAATAACAAGATTATTATCCACTCCAAATGTAGGAGGGCACTCTGAAGCATCTAAAATCCCCATTCTACCACTGGTCCCTGAACCTATATAAAACAGCCTTCCATTGTTTTTAAGACATTTTATGGCTTCATGAATAACTATTGCTATTGAATCTAATTCTTTATTAATATTTTGAGCAACACTATTGTCCTCAAAATTAATTTCTTTTAATATTAAATCAATAGATTTATTTTCAATAGAGTTATACTTTGAATTTTGTTCTGTTATTTTAATAAATTTATTCAATAGTATCTTAATTTACAGAATACAAATTATTAATAATTTGATTAAAAGTTGAACTAGGTTTCATGATTTTATTACTAGCTATTAAATCTGGTTTATAATAACCACCTAAATCTACTTCATTTCCCTGAACTTGTTTTAGTTCGTTTGATATTTTTGTTTCATTTTCAGAAAGAGCTTTAAATAGCTTGGCAAATTCACTCTTCAGACTGAGGTCAGTATCTTGATTAGCGATTGCTTTAGCCCAATATAATGAGAGATAAAAATGACTTCCTCTGTTATCAATTTCTCCGTTTTTTCTAGAAGGTGATTTATTATTTAGTAAAAGTTCTTCTATTGCTATATCAAGACATTTTGCAAGTACAATTGCTTTGGAGTTTTTAAATTTCATCCCAAGGTGATTCAGCGAAACACCAAGTGCTAAAAATTCACCTAGTGAATCCCATCTCAGATGGTTTTCTCTAACTAGTTGTTCAACATGCTTTGGAGCAGATCCACCTGCTCCAGTTTCAAATAAACCTCCTCCGTTGATTAATGGTACAATTGATAACATTTTAGCACTAGTTCCAACTTCCAAAATTGGAAATAAATCTGTTAGATAATCTCTTAATACATTTCCAGAGACTGAAATGGTGTCCTTTCCTTGTTTTAATCTTTCTAAGGTTAATTTTGTTGCATCGTAGGGAGACAAAATCCTTATATCTAACCCACTTGTGTTATGATTAAGTAAGTATAAATTAACTTTTTTTATTAATTCAATATCATGAGGTCTTTGATTGTCTAGCCAAAAAATTGAAGGAGTTTTTGTCAGCCTAGTTCTATTAACTGCAAGTTTAACCCAATCTTGAATAGGACCATCTTTTACTTGACACATTCTCCATATGTCTCCACTTTCAACATTATGACTCAATAAAATTTCCCCTTTATTGTTTTTTATACAAACAGTTCCAGCTTTAACAATTTCAAATGTTTTATCATGAGATCCATATTCTTCTGCTTTTTGAGCCATCAACCCGACATTAGGAACAGTACCCATGGTGGTTGGATCAAATGCTCCATTATCTTTACAGAAATCAATTGTAGCTTGATAAATAGAAGCATAGCTACTATCCGGAATTACTGCTTTAGTGTCTTTGGCTTTACCATTTGAATCCCACATTTTACCCGAATTCCTTATCATAGCTGGCATTGATGCATCAATAATTACATCACTTGGAACATGTAAGTTGGTTATTCCGTTATCACTATTTACCATAGCTAGTTCTGGACCATTTTTATATGCAAGATTAATTTCAGAAATAATTTCATTTTTCAACTCACCATTTAAATCGTTTATTTTTCCGGTTAAATGTCCAAAACCATTATTCACATTTATTTCAAGCTTTTTAATAATATCATCATATTTTTTAAAAACTTGAGAAAAATAAGTTTTCACTACATGCCCAAAAATTATAGGATCACTAACTTTCATCATTGTAGCTTTTAAATGAACTGAAAATAAAACATTTTCTTTGTTAGCATCATCTATGCACTGTTTTAAAAAACATTTAAGGGCTTTAATACTCATCACTGACGCATCAATGATTTCATCTTTTTGTAATTTAAATTTATCTTTTAGCAATATTTCTTTACCATCTGTATCTGTGTGCGATATGTAAACCTCAGTGTTGTTATTTAATGTGAAAGATCTTTCATTATTTCTAAAATCTCCTTCAGACATTGTTGAAACATGAGTTTTTGAGTTGCTATTCCATTCACCCATGGAATGAGGGTTGTTTTTAACATAATTTTTTATTGCTATTGGAGCTCTTCTGTCTGAATTACCCTCTCTTAAAACTGGATTTACTGCACTTCCTTTTATAGAATCATATTTAGCTTTAATCTTTTTTTCAATTACTGAATTAGCATCGTTCGGGTATTTTGGAATTTTATACCCAAGCTTCTGTAATTCAGTTATTGCATTTTTTATTTGTGGTATTGATGCGCTAATATTTGGGAGTTTTATGATATTTGCATGTGGTTTTTTCACTAGTTCTCCTAAGTAATCGAGATCATTATTTATTAATTGATCCTCAGATAAAAATTCCGAAAAATTAGCTAAAATCCTTGCTGACAGAGATATATCCTTTGTTTCAACTACTATTTTTGAAGATTTTGTAAATGCTTTTACAATTGGTAAGAAAGATAGAGTAGCCAAGGCAGGTGCTTCATCAGTTTTAGTATATATTATTTTTGACATTTATTTCTGCTGATTTAACGTTATGGGTATTTTTTTTAATCAAACAAATATATGAATTGCCTTTCTAAAAATTCTAATAAATATCAATTTACTATTAAAAAACAAAAGCCATATTATTACAGATAAATCTGAACTAATATGGCTTTTTATGAATTCGAATTTCAGTGGTATTTCAACCAATTATTTTCAAGCTTGCACTTTTCAATAATTTTGAGGTATTCGACTCAATTGAAACATAAAGTAGTGTACTTTAGATTGCTCTTTGGTACCTTTATATCTCAGTTTAATTACAAGGTTATTCCTATTTAAGTATTTTATTTAATGCTAGTGGCTATAAATAAGCTTATTTAGGTTTTAAGTTTGTGTCCAGGCTTTCGCTGTGAATTTTAACTTTCATTTTTTCGGATTTTACATGCTAGACTTGCGTTAAGTTTAGTAAACTTCCTCAAGATCTAAGAGATAAATCTCTTTTTAGATCGTAACCAGGTAATTGTTTCAAAGAACGTCTTTACAGAATCAATCATTTCGTAAACGAAACTGCATTAAGCCATGATTCTGACTCTAAAGTATAATATGATTTTAAATAAACAAGAAAAATTACAATAAAGATCTTAACTATTTGTAAACCAGTCTTATTAACAAATGTTTATAAACTGTTTACTTTCTTCTTACTTCTTTTATTCTTGCTTTTTTACCTGTAAGATTTCTAAAGTAGAAAATTCTTGCTCTTCTGACCTTACCAGCCTTATTTACTTCAATTTTTTGCAATGCAGGTAAGTTAATTGGGAATATTCTTTCAACACCAATAGATCCAGACATTTTTCTAATTGTAAATGTTTCAGAACTACCACTACCTCTTTTTTGGAGTACAACTCCTCTAAAGAACTGTGTTCTAGTTTTATTACCTTCTTTAATTTCGTAATAAACAGTTATTGTATCACCAGCTCCAAAGTCTGGGAAAGTATTTTTTGGAACAAACTCGTCTTGTACAAATTTTACTAATGAACTCATTTTATTTAATTTTAAAATTATTCTGAGACAACATGAACGATTATCGTTGAGAGGTTAGCTCGAATTGGCTGCAAAAATAAACATTAATTAATAACATGCAATATTTAAGGGTTATTTATCTTTATTTTTTTAATCATTAATATCTGGTCTTTTTTTTAATGTAACCTCAAAAGCTTTTTCTTCTCTCCATTTTTCAATTTTAGGAAAATCTCCACTTAATAGTACATCAGGTACTTTCCATCCATTATAGTCTCTTGGCCTTGTATATATTGGTGGAGCTAATAGATTATCTTGAAATGAATCTGTTAATGCAGATGTTTCATTACTTAACACTCCAGGTATTAATCTTATTATAGAATCGCACAAGACTGCAGCAGCTAATTCTCCGCCGGTTAATACATAATCACCGATGGATATTTCTTTTGTAATTAAATGATCCCTAACACGCTGATCAACCCCTTTGTAGTGACCACAGAGAATTATAATATTTTTTAATAAGGACAATTTGTTCGAAATTTTTTGATTTAAATTTTCACCATCCGGAGACAAGTATATGATTTGATCATAATGGCGTTCATTTTTTAATTTATTGATACATTTATCAATTGGTTCAATCATCATCACCATACCAGCTCCACCACCAAATTGGTTATCATCAATAGTTTTGTAATTATCTTTTGTGAAGTCTCTTAAATTATGAATGTGTAAATCAACTAGCTTTAAATCTATACTTTTTTTAAGCATAGATGACTCAAAAGGGCTTTTAAGTAAATCTGGTAAGGCAGTTATTATATCAATTCTCATAGTTCGAAGATATCACTAATAATTTAAAAGTTTTTTATCTAAAATTAAATCTTTCCATTTCCCCATTACTATTAATTATTTCTATTCTAAGGGGGTCATAATTATTCATGTCATTTAAAATATTTTGAACATCACTAATTGATTTAATATCAACTCCATTAATACTATTTATTATATTTCCTATCTCAATTCCGTAGTCTCTCCAATACTTTTCATATCGTTTGTTAAAGTCAGATATTTTTACACCACTGGATTTATTATATTTTTTTAGTTCTTCTTCAGACAAGTTCTTTAAAATCCCAATAACATTAAATGAAATTCTTTCATTTTTATTTAATCTTACTTTTATTTTTTTTCTTTTGTTATCACTCACTAAATGAACCATTACCAAATCATTAGGTCTTTTTGTACTTAAATATCCTTTGAGATCAGAAAATTTTGAAATTTTTATTTCATCTATAAATTTAATAATATCTCCTTTTTTTATACCAGCTAAATCTGCTCCAGAATATTTTTCAACTGAATTTATATAAAAACCTTCAATTTCGTCGGTTGAAAATTCTTTAGCAATACTGTTATTTAGTGCTGTTCCAGTAACTCCTAGGAATCCATTTTGAACAATTCCAAACTCCATTAAATCTTCGATAACTTTCTTTGCAATATTACTGGGTACTGCAAATGAGTAACCAATATAGGAACCAGTTTGTGACTGAATTGCAGTATTTATACCTATTAATTGCCCTTGAGTATTTACCAATGCACCACCTGAATTTCCTGGATTAACTGCAGCGTCGGTTTGAATAAATGATTGAGTTGTTCTTCCTGTTGGATCTAAGTTTCTGGCTTTTGCACTAATTATTCCTGCAGTTACTGTTGATGTCAAATTGAATGGATTTCCAATAGCTAATACCCATTCCCCAATCTTGGTTGCATCACTATCACCAAATATTGCATAGGGTAATTCATTTTCAGTTTCTACTTTTAATAATGCAATATCATTTTGCTCATCACTACCAATTAATTTAGCTTCAAATTCTTTATTGTCATTTGTCGTAATTAGAATTTTTTCAGCTTTATCAATGACATGTGCATTAGTTATAATATACCCATCAGCAGAGACAATGACTCCAGAACCTGTGCCAATTTGCATTTCATCTTGCTTTCTACCAAACATTAAATCCTCTAGACTAATTCTATCAGAACTAGAAAGAGAGTTTTTGACATGAACTACAGAGTTAATTGTATTTTCAGCTATTTCTACAAAATCTGGCCTTTCTTGTAATAAGCTTGGAGAGTTTAATACATTATTTATTGGTAACTGCTCAGTTAAGACAAGATTACTTATGTTTTTTTCTTTATAATCCTCTAAGATTATTTTTTCATATAGATAAATAGCCATTATTCCTCCAATAATAGAAGATGATAAAATTAATAAATACTTTTTCATATTAATTGTTTAACAATAGATTAAAATTAAAATAAATTGCAAATAGATCTAAACCTTTTAACGTTCATTTAACAATTATAATTAATACTGTATTTTATATATTTGTCATTAATGATAGCTGAGTTTTACAAATATCACGGAACTGGTAACGATTTTGTTTTAATTGACAATAGGTCCCTAGGTTTTGATAAAAATAATATAAAATTTATTTCCAAAATATGTTCTAGACATACAGGAGTAGGAGCTGACGGTTTAATTCTTTTAGAGAATGATAATCAATATGATTTTAAAATGATTTATTTCAATTCTGACGGAAAACAAACTAGTATGTGTGGTAATGGTGGGAGATGTATTATTTCGTTTGCTAATAAGTTGAATATTATTGATAATAAAGCTACTTTTTCGGCAATTGATGGTATACACGAAGGAATAATTAATAAGGACATTATTAAAATTAAAATGAATAAAGTCTCTATCATTCATGAAGCCCATAATGGGTGTATATTAGATACAGGTTCTCCACATTTTGTTAAGTTTTGCAAATCAATTAATAACATCAATGTTTTTGAATCCGGAAGAGAATTAAGAAATAATAAAGAAATAAGTGAAGACGGTATTAATATAAATTTCACTGAGATAATTGATAATTTTTCAATTAAAGTTAGGACATATGAACGTGGAGTTGAGAACGAAACTCTATCTTGTGGCACTGGAGTTATAGCTTCAGCATTGTCAGCTTACAGTAAAGGTCTTGTAGATACAAATAGAATTAAGATAAATACCTTAGGTGGCGAATTATTTGTGTCGTTCAAGTTTAATAGTGTTTATGACAATATATGGCTAGAAGGTCCAGCAATTGAAGTATTTAAAGGATATATATGAACTCGTTAAAAGGAAAAAACATATTCTTAAGAGCCTTAGAATTGGAGGATATTAACTATTTATTTTCAATAGAGAATAACGAAAAGTATTGGAGCATTAGTGATTCTCAAATCCCTTTCTCAAAATATTTGTTAAACAGATATTTGAAAAATTCAGATATGGATATTTATGAAGCAAAACAACTTCGATTAGTTATAGCTGATTTTCAAAATATTACAATTGGATTAATTGATTTATTTGATATAGATTTTAAAAATAATAGAGCTGGAGTTGCCATAATTATTAATGAAAAAATGAGAAGTAAAGGATTTGCCAAAGAAGCCTTAGAGTTGCTTATTAAGTATTCTAAAACTCACCTTTCGCTTCATCAGTTGTATTGCAATATATTAGAGGATAATACACATAGTGTCAATCTCTTTAAAAGTGTTGAATTTAAACAAGTTGGTTTAAAAAAAGATTGGATAAAATTTGATGGAAAATATAAAAATGAACTGTTATTACAATTGATATGTACATAAAAAAAATATTATTATTTATTTCTATTACCGGTCTTGTTATACTATCAATTTTCTCATATTTTGTTTATGTTACCATGTTTGTTTCTAACACAAACTTTAATAATGAACTAGCTTATGTCTATGTTTACACAGATCAAACTTTTGAGGAATTAAAACAAGACCTATATCCAGTTTTAAAAAATGTAAATTCTTTTGAAAGATTGGCAAATAGAAAAGGTTATGATAAAGCATTAAAATCTGGAAAATTTGCTATAAAAAAAGGTATGAATAATAATCAAATAATTAATACTTTTAGATCAAGCAAATTAACTGTTGATGTTATTTTTAATAATATAGATAATGAATATGAGCTAGCAGGTAAAATTTCTAAACAAATTGAGGCTGATAGTTTGTCATTATTAAATTCTTTTAAGGATCTAGATTTTTTTAAATCAAAAGGATTTAATAAATATAATTACCTCTCCATTTTCCTACCCAATAGCTACAATTTTTACTGGGATACCGATGCAAACTCATTTAGATCAAGAATGTTAAAGGAATATAATTTATTTTGGAATGATTCAAGGATGGGAAAATTAAAACAAATTGGTTTAAATCAAAGTCAGGTGATGATTTTAGCTTCAATCGTAACTCAAGAATCAAAAATGAAAAGTGAGTTAAGAACGATTGCAGGAGTTTACATGAATAGATTAAATAATAATTGG
The DNA here is from genome assembly GCA_004213995.1 of Flavobacteriales bacterium. Taxonomy (GTDB): domain Bacteria; phylum Bacteroidota; class Bacteroidia; order Flavobacteriales; family Flavobacteriaceae; genus SGZJ01. The sequence continues at coordinate 72,460 of SGZJ01000001.1, forward strand.
CTTCTTCAAGCTGACCCAACCGTAAAGTATGCTGCTTATCAATTACCAGAGTATGAAAATGAAATTATTAGAAGGATTTTATATAAGCATTTAAAAATTGATTCTAAATTTAATACTTATAAGTATAAAGGACTTCCACCTGGATTAATTTCAGTTCCAAATATAAGTTCTATAGACGCTGTTTTAAATTTTGAAAAGCATAAGTATTTTTATTTTTCTGCTGACCCTAATAATATAGGTTACCATAATTTTTCAAGAACTTTATATGAACATAATAATAATGCAAAGAAATTCCACAAATACTTAGATTCAAAAGGAATAAAAAAATAAGATCTAGTCTTTGTGAATTATAAAAATAGCAGGTTTTTTATCAATATTAATTTTATTTTTTTTCCATTCATTAACTGATAATGTTTTTATATACTCAGTACTTAAAGTTATATCACAAGCTATACAAAGATTAGTATCTCCACTTAAAGTTTTTGTTAGATCTTCTAACATCTTATTATTTCTGTATGGAGTTTCTATAAATATTTGTGATTGATTTTGTTGATGAGAAGTTTTTTCTAGTTCTTTTATTTTATTTTTTTTGTCTGTTCTATCTATAGGCAGATAGCCATTAAAAGCAAAATTTTGTCCATTTAAACCTGAGCTCATTATCGCTAGTAATATTGATGATGGACCTACAAGGGGTACAACTTTTATATTAGATTGATGAGCTATTTTTATTATATCAGATCCTGGGTCTGCTACACCAGGACAACCAGCATCTGAAATTAGACCAATGTTATTACCATTATGTATAGGGTCTAAAAAAGTGCTAAGTTCTTCATCTAAAGTGAATTTATTAATTAAATTGACTTTTAATGTGCTTTGGGCTTTTGAAGGTGAAATTTTCTTTATATATTTTCTACCTGCTTTTTCATTTTCAAAAAGGTAGTAATTAGTTGACTCAATTATTTTTTTAACTGAAATAGGGATAACCTCAAGAGGTTCATTTTCTCCAAGTGTATTCGGAATTAAATATAATATACCTTTGATGATTGAGTTTTTTAGATAGAGAGTTTTTTCCCTAGATCTTCAACATATTTTCTGAATTGTTTGTCAGTAGAGGATAGATTGTCAACCGTTTTGCAAGCATGCAAAACTGTAGCGTGATCTCTTTTTCCAATTTGTGAACCAATACTTGCCAAAGATGCTTTTGTGAATTTTTTTGCAAAAAACATAGCTAGTTGTCTCGCTTGCACTATGTGTCTTTTTCTTGTTTTTGATTGTAATGTGCTAACTTCCATTTGGAAATAGTCTGAAACAGTCTTTTGTATGTAATCTATTGATACTTCCCTTTTTGTATTTTTTACAAATTTCTCAACAATTTCTTTTGCAAGGGATAAAGTAATTTCTTTTCTATTAAAAGAAGCTTGGGCAATTAGAGATATAATTGCACCCTCTAATTCACGTACGTTTGTTTTGATGTTTTTAGCAACATATTCAATTACTTCTTCACTCATGTTTACACCATCACGGTATAATTTATTATTTAAAATTGACACCCTAGTTTCAAAGTCAGGGTTTTGCAGTTCTGCAGAGAGTCCCCATTTAAATCTAGATAATAATCTTAATTCAATATCCTGCATGTCAACTGGCGCTTTATCACTAGTTAAAATAACTTGCTTTCCATTTTGATGTAGATGGTTGAATATATGGAAAAATACATCCTGAGTTCCAGACTTACCTGATAAAAACTGCACATCATCAACAATTAAAACATCAATAATTTGATAGAAATGAATAAAATCGTTTCTATTGTTTTTCTTAATAGCTTCAATATATTGTTGAGTAAATTTTTCTGCGGTTATATATAAGACAGTCCTTTCTGGATATTTATCTTTTATGTCAATGCCTATTGAATGAGCTAAATGAGTTTTACCTAAACCAACACCTCCAAATATTAAAAGAGGATTAAATGAAGTTCCGCCCGGTTTGTTGGCAACAGCAATACCAGCATTTCTTGCAAGTCTATTTGAGTCACCTTCTAAAAAATTATCAAAAGTATAGCTAGGGTTCAGTTGAGATTCAATTTTAACATTTTGAATTCCAGGAATAATAAATGGATTTTTTAGCTCGGGTATTTTTTTATTAACATAAGTAGTTGCATTTTGATAATTACTTGAGTTATTATTAGAACTTGGAATCTTTTCGGTAAATGGTTGTGTATTGCCGAAAGTATTTTCCATTTTAATAATGTATACTAGTTTGGCATCATCTCCTAACTCTTTACTTAATGCTACTTTTAAAAGCTTCACATAATGTTCCTCTAACCATTCATAAAAGAATTTACTTGGAACTTGAATACTTAGTGAATTATCAGTTAACTTAACTGCCTCAATTGGTTCAAACCATGTTTTATATGCTTGAGGTTGAATATTGTCTTTTACAAACTTTAGGCAATTAGTCCAAACAGATATAGCTGTGATATTCATCAACTGGTAATATTAATTGTAATTTAGTTAGCTTTTAATTTGATATCAGACTTTAGTTAAACTATATAAGACTGAATGGCAAATATGTGAACAAAAAATGAAAAAAAAAAATTAAAAACGGTTGATTATTAACTTTTTTTTTTGCATGTTTCGTAATGGCTAAATTTAATAATTAATTTTTAAAAAATCTATATTTTTTTAATGAAAAAAACAACTACTAAAATTCGAGTAAGATATGCCGAAACTGATCAAATGGGATTTGTCCATCATGGGAACTATGCACAATTTTTTGAAATAGGTCGACTTGATTGGATTACCAAAATTGGAATTTCCTACAAAAATATGGAATCAAAAGGAATTCTTTTACCAGTTGTGTTTTTAGAAACTAATTATCTAAAACCTGCATATTATGATGACGAATTAATAATTGAAACATTCTTGTTAGAGAAACCAACTTCTAAAATTAAATTTGGCTATAACATTTATAACAAGAACAAAGATATAATTACAAAAGGAATTACTCATTTAGCGTTTATGAACAAGCAATCTGGAAAGCCACAGAGATGCCCAAAATATCTTTTGGATAAAATTTAAATTAATTGTTACAATATGTAATTAATCTATCATTCACTATTTTCTTTTCACTGAACTTTATTGATTGAATTATAGGTGCATTAGTTCCGCTAACTAATTTTTTTTGTGATTTAAAAACTTTTATCTCGTCCCATAAATTTTCTTTTAAAAATGTATTAAGTGTCTGTGCCCCACCTTCAACTATAACACTATAAATGTCTTTGGATTTTAAATACTCTAATGTTTGTTCTGCAATATTTTTATTATAATCAATTGTTTTTTCATCAATTATTAAAACCTCTGAACCTGTTTTAAAAACATTTAACTTTTTATTTAAATTATTTTTTCTATTTAAAACTACAATCTTTGGAGATTTTCCTGGCCAATCCCTGGTATTTAGCCTTGGGTTATCATCTATAATAGTTTTACTACCTACTAAAATACAATCAAATTCAGACCTTAACTTATGGGATAACTGTCTAGAATGTTCATTAGAAATCCATAGTGGTTTAGCAATATTTTTTCTCTCTGGTGCAATATATCCATCAGATGTTTCAGCCCATTTTAATATTATAAATGGTCTTTTCTTAGTGATGTTAGTTAAAAATATTTTATGATGATTTTCACATGCTTCTGCTAAGATGTTAAATTCAACATGAACTCCATTTTCTTTTAATTTTTTAATACCCTTTCCACTAACCTTAGGATTTGGATCTTTAATGCCTATAATTACTCTTGGGATTTTATGTTTCAAAATTAAATCTGAGCAAGGTGGTGTCTTTCCAAAATGTGAGCAAGGCTCCAAAGTAACATATAAACTACATTCAGTTAAAAGATCTTTATTCCTAACTGAACTAATTGCATTAACTTCGGCATGACTACCACCATATGCACTAGTGTAACCCTCTCCAATAATACTGTTTTTATGAACAATACAGCAGCCAACAGCTGGATTTGGATATGCCAAAGGAATGGCATTTTTAGCTATTTGTATACATCTATTAATATATTTTTCGTGTATATTCACCTAACAAAAATAGTATTAAAATTTGAAAGATTTTACTTACATTATTAGAGAAATAAAACCTGAGGATAATTTGCATATATGTAAAGTGATAAGAGATGTTTTTGTTGAGTTAAAATTACCACTAGTTGGAACAGCTTATCAGGACGATGAAACTGAAAGTATGTATAAAAGTTATCAAAACAAAAATGAAAGATATTTTGTGATAGATTTCAATGGACAGGTCCTTGGTGGGGGAGGTGTAAAAGCTTTAAATCAGGGAAATGAAGACACTTGCGAACTTCAAAAGATGTATTTTTCTAAAAATATTAGAGGATTAGGTTTGGGAAAAAAAATGTTGGAAAAATGCTTAGATTTTGCAAAAACTTCTAATTACAAATTTTGTTACTTAGAAACTATAAATGAACTTACTTCAGCTATAAAACTTTACGATAAGTTTGGATTTAATAGAATTGATGGACCCATTGGCAATACTAGTCATTATTCTTGTGATGTACATATGATTAAGAATTTATAATGAAATTAAAAGATTTAAAAAAAGACTTTATATCTAAATTAGCTATTACCTATCCAAATGAAGAAATTCTGTCTATTTTTAAAATACTCTGTAAAGATTATTTGAATGTATCTCCCACAAAACTATTATTAGCAGGCGAGGAGCTGATTAATAAAAAGCAGGCTGATATGTTCTCAAAAGCAATTATAAGGCTATTAAATGAAGAGCCTATACAGTATATATTAAAGACAACATCTTTTTATGGACTTGAATTTATTTGTACCCCTTCGGCGTTAATTCCAAGATCTGAAACAGAAGAGTTAGTAGATTGGATTATTAAATCTGAAAGAAATAAAATTTCAATTTTAGATATAGGAACTGGAACTGGTTGTATTTCTGTGTCATTAGCAAATCACAATAGTTTTGAGGTGGATGCACTTGATGTTAGTAGTTCTGCATTAGATTTAGCTAAACAAAATGCTAAAATAAATAAAGTAGATGTTAATTTTATTGAAGCAGATATTTTTGAATACAAATCGAATAAAAAATATGATTTAATAGTTTCTAACCCACCTTATGTAAGAAATTTAGAAAAAAAGAAAATGCAAAATAATGTTCTTAATTTTGAGCCTGAATTAGCTTTATTTGTTGAAGATGATGATCCTTTGGTTTTTTACAGGGCAATTTTGAAGTTCGCTCATAACACTTTAGTTGAAAAAGGAAAAATTTATTTTGAAATCAATGAATGTTTATATACAGAAATGAAAGCTCTTTTAATCTCAAATGGATATGTCGATATATGGTTAAAAAAAGATTTTTTTGGAAAATATAGGTTTATTAGCGGAATTAAGGCTGACTCATAATTTTTTTAAACACTATTAACTTTTTATTAATTTAATACAGCTTGATATTTCATTAAAATCAGATAACTTTTTGTTGTTTTTTGAACTTTTAGAAAAAGATCCGTGTATTTCGTTTATATTAAGCTTATTTATTTCTAAAATATTAGTTGAGTTAATCCCACTACCTGGCATAATTTTAATAGTATTATTACTAATATTTATTAATTTTTTAATTAGTTCTATTCCATCAATTGCAGTCTTTTTTTGACCTGAAGTAAGTATCCTGTCTGCCCTAAGTTTTATTAATTGATGTAATACATTAATTGGATTTAAAACTTCATCAAAAGCTCTATGAAAGGTGAATTCTAATGGTCTTGAGAGTTTTATTAACTCTTTTGTTTTATTAATGTCTAATTTTTTATCTTTTGTTAATATGCCAGAAACAATTCCTTTACATCCAATTTTTTTAAAGAGAATAATATCTTTTTTTATTTGTTCAAATTCTTCATGTGAATAATTGAAATCACCCTTTCTAGGTCTAATTAAAATAAATACAGGAATATTTAATTCACTTATCACTTTTTTAGCTAAATCAAAATTAGGGGTTAAACCGCCAACAGATAAATTTTCACAAAGTTCAATTCTGTGCGCGCCTCCTTTTTCAGCATTTATTGCAGACTCATATGAATTTGCGCAAACCTCTAATATCATTTTGTTTCTTCTTTTTCTAGATGATTGGAATAATTAACATCTAGTTTATCTAATCTTTTAAAGTATTTTTTAGCCCTTGATTTAAACTCTATAAAATTAGTCCTATTACTACTCCAAAGAACCTCAGAAAGAGCTAATATTCTTGGAAACACCATATATTCTACATGATCACTGGTATTCATATATTCTGTCCAAACATTAGCCTGAGCACCAATAATATATTTTTTATCGTTTTCATCTAATTCTTTAGGAATTGGATTGTAATTATACACTTCTTCGATAGGGGTGAAGCCTCCAATTGCTATGGGCTCACCTTCCTTTTTACTTTGATAATGGTCGAAATATAAATTTGCATTAGGACTCATAATAACTTCATGACCCATTTGTGCAGCCTTGATTCCACCACTTTCTCCTCTCCATGACATAACTGTAGCATTGGGAGCTAATCCACCATCTAATATTTCATCCCAACCAATTATTTTTTTTCCATTTGAATTAATATATTTCTCCATTCTAGTTATAAAATAACTTTGTAGTTCATGCTCATCTTTTAATTTTTCACTCTTTATCAAGTTTTGACAATCATTACATTTTTTCCATCTATTTTTTGGGGCTTCATCTCCACCAATATGAATATATTTTCCAGGAAACAGATCCATTACTTCATCTATAACATCTTCTAAAAACGTAAACGTACTCTCTCTTGTACAATAGATATCCTTAAATACACCCCATGTTGACGCTACTCCAATTTGTTTTTGCTCACAACTTAAAAATGGATATGAGGCTATAGCGGCTTGAGCATGACCAGGCATTTCTATTTCAGGAATTATTAATACTTCTCTTGATTTGGCAAAAGCGACAATGTCTTTGACTTCTTTTTGTGAATAATAACCACCGTATTTTTTTTTATCATACCTAATGGGTTTATCTGTGTAATGCCCAACAAGTGTTGAATCCCTATATGAGCCAATGGTATTTAATTTTGGGTATTTTTTTATTTCAATTCTCCATCCCTGATCTTCAGTTAAGTGCCAATGAAATGTATTAAATTTTAGCATAGCTAAAGCATCTATATATTTCTTAATAAAATCCACAGAAAACATATGTCTACTTACATCTAAGTGCATTCCTCTATATTTAAATTTTGGCGAATCTTTAATTATTTGACATGGAACTTTAAACTCCTTTACGATAGATTTATCATTTTCTAATTGAAATGGTAATAGTTGACGAAGAGTTTGAACGGCATAGAAAGCTCCTTTATTAGTTTTACTATAAATATTTATATTTTTTTCTAATATTTCTAAAATATAACCTTCTTCATTATTGATATCTTTATTTAGAAAATTAATTTGATTTGAATATTTGTCAAGTTTTGATTCAATCTTTAGAAAATCTTTTAAAAAGTCTCCTGAAATTTTAAAATTATCGGAGTAATTTATTTTTGTTTTGTTGGATAAAATAAATTCACCAATTGTGAAAATTCGAGAATCTGGATTAGGAATTATTTCACTAGAAAATCCAACAAAACATGATAAATTAAAAATTAAAAAAAGACTAAAAACAATTATTTTCTTGTGTGTCATTTTAGTATATTAGGTGCTTAAAGATAATTAAAAATAGCTTATTATCCATCGTGTATTTAATGACTGTTAAAGAGCAAATAGAATTTTTAAGATTAGAATTACATAAGCACAATTACAATTATTATGTTCTTGATAACCCAACCATTTCAGATTATGAATTTGATTCAAAATTAAATCAACTTAAAAAGATTGAAGACTTACATCCTGAGTTTTATGATTCTAATTCTCCTACAGTTAGAGTAGGTGGTGAAATCACAAAGAATTTTAAAACTGTAATTCATAATACTCCAATGTATTCATTAGATAACTCTTACTCTATAGAAGATTTATATGATTGGGAAAAAAGAATTAGGAAAATAATAGATGGTGAGATAATGTTTACATGTGAGTTAAAATATGACGGAGCATCGATTAGCCTTTCATATATTGATGGTAAATTTGTTAAAGCTATTACTAGGGGAGATGGAATTCAGGGTGATGATGTAACGGCAAATATTAAGACTATTCCCACAGTTCCTTTGGTCCTTCAGGGCGATCACATCAGTAATTTTGACATAAGAGGTGAAATAGTAATGCCTATAGATGGTTTTAAGAAACTCAATTTAGAAAGAGTATCAAATGGTGACGAACCCTTTAAAAACCCCAGAAACACTGCTTCTGGTAGCCTTAAACTACAAGACAGCAAAGAAGTTTCAAAAAGACCTTTGGAGTGTTTACTATATTCCATTGTTGAAAAAAAAGGTATAATTAAATCTCAAAATCAATCTCTGGAAAGCGCAAAAAGTTGGGGGTTTAATGTTTCTCCTTATTCTGTTTTAGTTAAAACTGTTCAGGAAGTTTACGATTTTGTTTCTCATTGGGAATCCAACAGATATTCATTACCATTTGAAATAGATGGTATAGTTATAAAAGTAAATGATATCGATCAACAAAATGAACTTGGATTTACCTCAAAATTTCCTAGATGGGCAATCGCATATAAGTTCAAACCTGAGCAATCTTCTACAGTATTAAACTCTATAACTTATCAAGTAGGCAGAACAGGCTCTATAACTCCTGTTGCTAACTTTGATCCTGTAGATTTGGCAGGTACAGTTGTAAAAAGAGCTTCTTTGCATAACTCTGATTTTATAAAAAAAATGGACATTAGATTAAACGACCATGTATATGTTGAAAAAGGTGGAGATATAATTCCTAAAATAGTTAAAGTAGATATCAGTAAAAGAGATCATTTATCAACTGAAACTAAATTTATTTCAAATTGTCCTGAATGCGGATCCGAATTAAAAAAAAATGAAGGTGAAGCAAATCATTATTGTGTAAATACTACTTTATGCTCACCTCAGGTTTCAGGCAGAATTCAGCATTTTATTTCTAGAAAAGCAATGGATATAGATGGGCTTGGAGCGGAGACAGTTAACTTATTAGTTGAGAACAAACTAATTAATAATTATTCGGATATTTATAGATTAAAAGTTGAAGATTTACTTGGGTTAGAAAGAATGGCAGAAAAAAGTTCTGAGAATTTAATTAATGGAGTTTTGATGTCAAAGAAAATTAGTTTTGATAGAGTTCTTTATGCTTTAGGTATTCGACATGTTGGAGTTACTGTAGCTAAAAAGTTAGCCCAACATTATAACAATATCGATGCTTTAATGTGTGCAAGCTATGAAGATTTAGAGTCTGTTGATGAGATTGGAGGAAAGATTGCAGAAAGCATTATTAGTTTTTTTAATACTCAGGAAAATTTAATGATGATTAACGATCTTAAATTTTATGGTCTTAACTTTGAAATTGACGAAAGTAAAGTTGTTAAATCTAGTAAATTAAAGAATAAATTATTCGTCGTAAGTGGAGTTTTTTCAAAATTTTCAAGAGACGATTTAAAACTTGAGATTGAAAAAAATGGAGGCAAGGTGAAATCTTCGATATCCTCCAAAACTAATTACGTTATTGCTGGAGATAATATGGGTCCAAGTAAAAAAATAAAGGCCGAATCTTTAGGCATTAATATAATTTCAGAAGATGATTTCATTCAGCTGATTAATTAAACTTCAATCGAAACCCCATCATACATTTTGTTCTTAAAAGAGTCAAAGTAAAAATCAATTTTTCCTAAAAATAATCCGTGACAGCCTACTTGGTTAATAATTACTTTCTTGTTTTCCAGATTATCAATAACTACTGGTTTTTTCATAAAAGTATGTGTGTGACCCCCAATAATTAAATCAATATCTTTTGTTGCTTTGGCTAATTTAAAATCTGATATTTTATTTGGTAAATTATCGTGTTTAAACCCAAGATGAGAAAGACATATAATTAAATCACAATTTTCATCCCTTTTCAAAGTTTTTACTATTCCTTGGGTTATTTCAATTGGATTTAAGTATTTAGTTTCTTTGTACAAGTTTCTTGTTACCATTCCATCTAACTCTATTCCTAATCCAAATATTCCTATTTTAATTCCATCTTTATAGAAAATTTGATAAGGTTTTACGATTGTATCTAATATTGTATTTGTAAAATCATAGTTTGCAGAAACAAAATTGAAATTTGCATGTGGCATTTGTTTGTAAAGCCCATCAATACCATTATCAAAATCATGATTACCGAGCGTTGCTAAATCATATTTCAACATACTCATTAACTTAAACTCTAGTTCACCACCGTAATAATTAAAATAGGGAGTTCCTTGAAAAATATCTCCTGCATCTAATAAAAGAGTGTTTGAGTTTTCTTTTCTAATTTTTTCAATTATAGTAGCTCTTCTAGAAACACCTCCCTTAAATGCAAACTTATCATTGTCTTTGTCAAATGGATCTATGTGACTATGTACATCGTTTGTATGAAGAATAGTTATTTTTTTTAGCTTATTATTACTGCAGCTATTGGTCAACATAGACGTAGATGCTAGGGCAGCACTTGAGTATAATGTGTTTTTAATAAAGTTTCTTCTTTTCATTATTTTATTCTGATAAATCTGTTGTCAATCTTAGGCTTTAAAGTATCTATTTTAATAAAATAGTCAATTAATAAGTCTCTTATTTTATAATTTAAAAAAGTATTTTCTGAACTTTTATTAAAGAAGTCCATTTTATCTCCTCCGTTAAGTAAAAAATCACTTGTAGCTACATAGTAGTATTTATTGATATCAATACTTTTATTATTGATTCTTGCTCTAATCAGCTCATAATTTTTATCCAGCTCTAAATTAAGCCCTGAAATTGGATGTGCACTTTTAACTATTCTCAAATAATCAATCAATGTATAAATATCTTTTCCAGTTAATTTAGTAACAACAACTTCATTTTCAAAAGGCATTAAATTATATGCGGTTTTTTCATTTATATTTCCTTTAGAAATTATTGATCTAATTCCGCCATAGTTTAAAAGAACAAAATCTATATTTTTATTTTTTTTTAATTTAAAAACAGGGTTACTTAATTCGAATACTGCATCAGCCATCATATTTCCTATTGCTGTATTTAATTCCCCTTCTTTTTTATCTAAAGTATAAGCTGAGTAGGCAAAAGTTGTAAACAGATCTTTTTCAATATTTTTTTTATAAGGTTCTATAAATTTAAAAATAGTTGAGTCAACATTAATTTCAGAATTTACTTCAATTCTACTAGTCTCAGCTTTATATAGTTGCCAATTATCTCCACAACTTATAATTAGTAGTAAAACAGAAAATTTAAATAGCTTAATAATTGATTTCATTAGAGTTTTTATAGTTAAATCAAATTCATCTTTATTACATTTGTATTATAGTTTTAAATATATGTTTTTTAAATTATTCAAGAAAAAATCAAACGATAAATATTTAAATAATATTCTTAATAATCGCAAATCTTCGGTTAATAACAATAAAATAAAATCTGTTGGTATCATTATTAATTTAGAAGAATTTAATGATTATGACTCTTTAAGAAATGTCTTTACTTATCTAGGTGTAAATGAAAATAAAATAAAATTTGTTGCTTATGTAACTGAAAAAGATGAAACGTTGACAAGCTGGGATTCGTATTTCACACCTTTAGATTTTGGTTGGAATGGAAATATATCTAATTATGATATTAATGAGTTTATTGAAACTGAATTTGATGCCTTAATCAGTTATTATGATGAGAATATTCACGAGTTAAACCTAATTACTGCTAAATCTAAAGCAAATTTTAAAATCGGAATTTCTAATAAAGACCAAAGATTGCATGACTTTATTATCAATATCAAAAGTAGTTTTATAGATATATTTAAAGTTGAACTTGAAAAATATTTAAAAGGGCTTAAAAAGATATGATTAACAATAAATTTATTGGCACAGGTGTTGCTTTAATTACTCCTTTTAACTCAGATTTTTCTGTTGATTATAGTTCTTTAGAAAAATTAGTTGAATACAATATTTTAAATGGAATTGATTATTTAGTTATAAATGGTACTACTGCTGAAAGTCCAACCATTAATTCTTTTGAAAGAGATAAGATAATTAATACAGTTGTTAATGTAAATAACAATAGGGTACCATTAGTTTTAGGAATGGGAGGTAATGATACTTTAACATTGGTAAAAGAAATTAATTCATTAAATCTACAAGATATTTCTGCTATTTTATCTGTATCTCCATACTATAATAAACCAACACAAGATGGAATTTATGAGCATTACACTTATTTGGCGAAAAATATCTCTAAGCCAATAATTATGTATAATGTTCCCGGTAGAACATCAAGAAATATGGTTCCAAATACTATTTTAAGATTAGCTAACGAATTTGAATCAATTATAGGAGTAAAAGAAGCGGGGGGAGATATCAATCAATATTTAGAGCTAATTAAAAATAAACCAGATAATTTTCTGATTATTTCTGGTGATGATGATCTAGCTCTTTCCTCAGTCATTTCTGGAGGTCACGGTGTTATTTCTGTCATAGCTCAGGCTTTTCCTAAAATGTTTTCTAAAATGATAAATGACGCATTAAATAATAAACACTCAATTGCGAAATCTACAAATGATGATTTGTTTAAAATTATTTCTTTGATTTTTAAAGAAAATAATCCTGCTGGTATAAAATATGTATTAAATAAACTGAATTTGTGTAACGATGTATTAAGACTTCCATTATTGTCTGTTTCTAGAGATCTAAGAAATCAAATTAATAAGGAACTTAACAATTTTAATTTATAATTTCGTTATTAAGTCAACAATAAGTATTTTTTTTAAATACATTAAATTTGTTTAATTTTGCAAATTGATTATAATTATGAAGAGAACCTTACTTACATTATTAGTAATATTATTATTTTTTTCCTGTGGTGAATACCAAAAAGCTATCAATGGTGATGATATTGCAACAAAATTCGCATTAGGAACTTCATTGTTTGATGATGGAAAATTCACTAAAGCCAATCGTTTATTTGAACAAATTGTTCCTAAATACAGAGGTAAGCCTCAAGCTCAAAAGTTAATGTATATGCATGCTATGTGTTTTTATGAAACAAAGGATTTCTATACTTCTAACTATAGAATGGAAAAGTTTGTAAATACTTACCCAAATAGCGAGAAAAATGAAGAGATAGCATTTTTAGCTGCTAAAAGCTATTACTTTATGTCTCCAATTTTTTCAAAAGATCAAACAGATACAAAAGTAGCTATTGATAAATTACAATTATTTATAAATACATTTCCTGAATCTGAGTACATTACAGAGGTCAATGAGTTAATATTTGAATTAGATTATAAGCTAGAATTTAAATCTTACAGTAAGGCTCTACAATACAACACTTTGAACGATCATGAATCTGCAATCAAATCATTTGATAATTTTATAGTTGAATTCCCAGGCTCATCATTAAGAGAAAAAGTATTATACTTTAAATTTGATTCAGCATATAAATTAGCTATAAATAGTGTTAAATATAAGATGCAGGAAAGAATTATGGATGCAATGGGATATTATAATTCATTTATTAAGTATTATAATGATTCTGAATACACTGAGGATTTAAAGACAAAATTTAACGAATTAAAGCAGTTACAAACAACTTAGAAATAATACAATGGATTTAAAAAAAGTAAAAGCACCAGTAAATACAGAGACTTATGATAGAAATATTATTGATAAGTCAACAGATAACATATATGAGGCTATCTCAATTATCTCAAAAAGATCAGAACAAATTAATTCTGATATTAGAACTGAATTAATTGATAAACTAGAAGAGTTCGCTACCTATAATGACAGTTTAGAAGAAATATTTGAAAATAAAGAACAAATAGAGGTTTCTAAATTTTATGAAAGATTGCCAAAGCCACATGCTTTAGCTATTCAAGAGTGGCTTGAAGATAAAATTTATCATAGAAATAGTTCTGAGGAATCTTTAGAAAAATAATCTAATGTCAGTTTTAAGCGGAAAGAAAGTTTTACTAGGTGTTACCGCCGGTATAGCCGCTTACAAGACTGCTAATTTAGTTAGACTTTTTATTAAGTGTGGTTGTCAAGTTAAAGTTGTTATGACCCCAGCTGCTAAAGAGTTTGTAACCCCATTAACATTATCTACATTATCAAAGAATCCAGTTTTATCTTCTTTTACAACTGATGAAGACGATGAATTATGGAATAATCACGTTGAATTAGGAATCTGGGCCGACTTATTGATAATTTGTCCCGCTACTGCTAATTCAATGTCTAAAATGTCTAATGGTAATTGTGACAATCTATTAATCGCCACTTACTTATCTGCAAAATGTAAAGTTTTTTTTGCTCCTGCAATGGATTTAGATATGTATAAACATCATTCAACTCAGTTGTCTATTTCTAAGTTAATTTCTTATGGTAATTTTTTAATACCTCCAGCTTTTGGTGAATTAGCTAGTGGTTTAGTTGGTGAAGGTAGAATGGCAGAGCCTGAGGAAATTATTAGTTTTATTGAAACTAATTTTTCTGAACCACTACCTCTAAATGGCAAAACTTTTCTAATCACAGCTGGACCAACTTTTGAATCCATTGATCCTGTTCGGTTTATCGGAAACCACTCTAGTGGTAAAATGGGTTTTGCATTAGCAGAAACTGCTTCTAAATTAGGTGCTAAAGTCATTCTTATCAGTGGACCTACGAATCAAAAACTTTCTGACTTATCTATTGACCTTACACTTATAACTTCCTCTGATGAAATGTATGAAAAAGTTATAGCTAAATTTAGTAACTCTGATGTGATTATCATGTCAGCAGCTGTAGCAGATTTTAAACCTATAATAACTTTTAATAATAAAATTAAAAAATCTAATCAAACTCTTTCTATAGAAGTTGAAAAGACAAAAGATATTCTATCATACTTAGGTGAGCATAAAAAAAATCAACTTTTGATTGGATTTGCACTAGAAACTGAAAATGAAATTGAAAATGCTAAACTTAAACTAAAAAATAAAAATTTAGATTTAATCGTTTTAAACTCCTTAAATGATGAAGGTGCTGGTTTTGGAGTCGAAACCAACAAAATTACCATCATTTCTAAAGATAATAAAAGTATTAATTTCCCGTTAAAAGATAAGAAATCTGTTTCCTTTGATATCATTAATAAAATAATTGAATTAATTAATGAATAAAATAGTTTTATACATTTTTATAATATTTTCTTTTACTTCATTTGGACAGGAGTTAAACTGCAATGTTGTTGTTAATGCAACCCAAACTGGCGATGAAAATCTTCAAATATTCAAGACTTTAGAAAATCAGATATCTGACTTTATAAACAATACAAACTGGACTAAAAACTCTTACACTTCTAAGCAAAGAATTAATTGCTCAATGGTCATAAATATTAGTAATTACGATAATAACATTTTTCAGGGCACAATACAAATTCAATCCTCTAGACCTATATTTAATTCATCTTATGAATCTACAGTTTATAATTACATAGATAAAGATTTTTCATTTGAATACCAGGAATTTCAAAATTTCATCTTTAATCCTAATCAATTTGAATCAAATTTAATTTCTGTTCTTTCTTTTCATGTGTATATAATTTTAGGAATTGATTCGGATACTTTTGAGTTAAATTCAGGTAAGCGACATTACCAACAAGCTAGAAGTATTTTAGATTATTCTAGTAGTACTAATTATCTTGGGTGGAATGCTAAGGATGGTCGTCAAAACAGATATTACTTAATTGACAATATTTTATCTCCAACCTTTAAAGAGTTTAGTAATGTTTTATATAATTACCATTTAAATGGATTAGATAAAATGTATGATGATACAAAAAAATCAAAATTAAACATTAGCAAATCTATTATTTCACTAGAGAGAATCAATAGTAGAAGACCTAATTCTTATATTATGAAAGTTTTTTTTGATACTAAAGCTGATGAAATTCAAGATATTTTTAGTGATGGACCTAGTGTTGAAATAACTAATTTATCTTCTACATTATCAAAATTAGCTCCAATGCATTCTAGTAAATGGAGAAAAATAAAATTTTAATTAACTTTATTTAATAATTATTTCGTGTGTTAAAAAACCTATCTATAAAAAATTACGCATTAATTGAAGATTTAAATGTAGATTTTAATAATGGTCTAACAATTATTACTGGAGAAACCGGTGCTGGTAAATCAATTTTAATAAATGCATTGTCTCTTGTGTTAGGTAAAAGATCTGATAGCTCATTTATAAATAATTTGAATAAAAAATGTATTGTTGAAGCTACATTTGATTTAGCAAATTATAATTTAAAAAAAATATTTTCAGAAAACAATCTTGATTATGATACAGACACAATTATAAGAAGAGAAATTTTACCGTCAGGAAAATCCAGGGCTTTTGTAAATGACTCGCCAGTTGTTTTAAATCAACTAGCTTCAATTAGTAAATATATAATTGATATTCATTCTCAACATCAAAATTTAGATTTAGTTAATGTTGATTTTCAATTTGATGTCATTGATTCAGTAGCTGATAATTTTAAAATCCTTCAAGAATATAAATTTAAATTTTCTGAATATAAATCTCTTTTGGCAGAATTAAATTCACTTAAACAAACTAAATCTGAACTCTCAAAAGCTTACGATTATAACAACCATTTACTTGAGGAAATTAATGAGCTAAACATTTCTGATGTTAACTTAAATGATTTAGAAAATTCTTATAAAGATTTATCAAATTTCGAGGAAATAAAAATCGATTTAAATCACAGTGTTTCACTTCTTAATAATAATGAGTATAGTATAATATCCTTGGTCAATAAACTAAAGCTTAATTTAAAGAACTTATCTGCCAAATCAAATACTTTCTTAAGTCTATATAATCGAATTAACTCTATTTATATTGACTTAGATGATGTTTCTGCAGATTTAGACAACTTTAATAATAACCTTACCAATAACCCTGGAAAATTATCTGAAGTCAGTGATTTATTATCAAAAGTCAATAATGTTTTAAGAAAACACTCTGTTGATAATATTGATGATTTAATGGAAGTCCAATTGGATTTGATTAAAAAGGTTTCTATGTCAAATAATATCGATAGCGAAATATCTTCAGTGAGTTTAAAGGTTTCTGAGTTAAAAGTTGTATTGTTAGATTTAGCAAAAAAACTTTCTGTAAATAGGTTACATTCTATCCCTAAATTAGTTATTAGTCTTAAAGAAATACTAAATGACTTAGGCATGAAAAGTGCTGAGTTTTTAATTGAAATTAATTCTCAAGACAAGTTTTTGAGCAATGGTTTTGATAATCTTGAATTTAAATTTAGTGCAAATAAAGGTTCGGATTTCAAACTTCTAAAACAATCTGCATCAGGTGGAGAAATATCTAGAATTATGCTAGCTATTAAATCTATTATTGCCAACTATAGAAAACTACCAACATTAATGTTTGATGAAATAGACACAGGTGTTTCAGGCGAAATTTCTAATAAAATTGGAGATATTATGAGAGAAATGAGTTCTAGTATGCAAATATTTACAATAACTCATTTGCCTCAAATTGCAGCAAAAGGAGAGTCTCATTTTAAAGTTTATAAAACAGAAAAGGATAATTCTACTACAACAAATTTAATTAGATTAAACAATCAAGATAGAATTGTTGAAATTGCAAAAATGCTCGAGGGTGATAATATTTCTATATCTGCCGTTGCACACGCCAAACAATTACTCAATTAATCTTATATTTGTAAAAAATTATAATATGTCACACAATCTTTTAAAAGGAAAAAAAGGTATAATTTTTGGAGCTTTAGATCATAATTCTATAGCTTGGAAAACCGCTGAAAGAGTTCATGAAGAAGGAGGTACTTTTGTTTTATCAAACGCACCAGTAGCTATGAGAATGGGAGAGATTGATAAATTAGCTAAAAAAACTGGTTCAAAAGTTATAGCAGCTGATGCTACATCAATTGAAGATTTAGAGCATTTGATTTCAGAATCTATAAAAATATTAGGAGGTAAACTTGATTTTGTTTTGCATTCCATAGGTATGTCAATAAATGTAAGAAAAGGAAGACATTATACTGATCAAAAATATGATTGGACTCAAAAGGGAACTGATGTGTCTGCAATGTCATTTCATAAGGTTATGCAAACTCTTTACAAAGCAGATGCTATGAATGAATGGGGTAGTATCGTTGCATTAACCTATATGGCTGCTCAGAGAGTTTTTCCAGATTACAATGATATGGCTGACAATAAAGCTTTTTTAGAAAGTATAGCTCGTAGTTTTGGATATTTCTTTGGAAAAGATAAAAAAGTTAGAGTCAACACTATTTCACAATCTCCAACCCCTACTACAGCTGGAAGTGGAGTTAAAGGATTTGATGGTTTTATTACTTACGCAGAGAGAATGTCACCATTAGGAAATGCAACTGCTTTAGATTGTGCAAACTATACCGTTACACTTTTTAGTGATCTAACCAAAAGAGTTACATTACAAAATTTATATAATGATGGTGGTTTTAGCAACATGGGAGTTAGTGATTCTGTAATGGATTCAATAACAGAATAATATAGTTTATTTCTTTATCCTTTTCCTACATTTGTTGTATGGCAATTATCAATGTTTCTTTTATAATACCCGTTTATAATCGTCCTGATGAAATTAACGAGTTACTAGAAAGCTTAAATAATTTAGACGGAAATTATGATTTTGAGATCGTTATAATCGAAGATGGATCTGATAAATGTTCGGACAAGATAATTTCCAATTATAGTGATTATTTGAATATTTCTTACTTCAAAAAAAATAATACTGGTCCAGGAGATTCAAGAAATTTTGGAATGAAAAAAGCAAAGGGTAACTATTTTATAATATTAGATTCAGACTGTATATTGCCAAAAAACTACTTATCTAATTTTTTTACAAATATTAATCATAAATATGTTGATTGCTTTGGTGGAGTAGATGATTCACACCATTCGTTCACAAGTTTTCAAAAGGCTGTCAATTTCACAATGACATCTATCTTAACAACAGGTGGTATTCGTGGAAATAGATCAAAATATAAAAATTTTCAAGCCAGAAGTTTTAATATGGGTATTTCAAAAAAAACTTTTGAATTAACTGATGGGTTTGGTAATATTCACCCTGGTGAAGATCCTGATTTATCTTTAAGAATTTCTAAACTAGGTTTAAGTTCCGCACTTTATAATAATGTCATAGTTTTTCATAAAAGAAGAGTTAATATTATTGCATTTTTTAATCAAGTTTTTAAATTTGGTATGGTTCGACCTATCATTAATAAGTGGCATCCAGCATCAAATAAGATCATTTTTTGGCTTCCAAGTTTTTTCACCATCTATTTAATTTTAAGTATTATTCTATATTTCTTTAAGTTATATTTTCCGTTGTATACAGTATTGCTGTATTTATTATTAATTTTTTTCAATTCACTAATTAATAATAAAAGCATTCTTGTTGGGTTTTATTCAATTTTAACTTCTCTAATTCAGTTTGTAGGATATGGTTTAGGGTTTATTAAATCAAATATTATTTTGCTATATTCAAATAAAGATATAGAAGATAAATTCCCTTCTTATTTTTTTAAAATAATGAAAAATGAAAATTGATAAATCAAATATATTTAACTATAAAACATTCAATAATTTTTTTATTTTTTTATTGATTTCGATTCTGTTTTCCACCGTGGTTAAGTTAACTAAAGTTTACACTAAAAATATTAGTTATAAAATTAATTTAACTGATATTCCTGATGATAAAATCATAATTAATCAATCTGTTGATAGTTTAAAATTAACTGTTTCCTCTTTTGGCTTTGATTTTATTAAATACTATTTATCTAATCAAACTATTAATATATCTACTGATGATATTTTTGATAATTCACAATCTTATGTTATTACTCAGTCAAAAAACTATACACAAATTGATAATTTTATTGATCCTAGTTTTGAATTGATTTCAATTAATTTTGACAGTTTGTTTTTTAATTATGATAAGTTAGGGACGAAAAATGTTCCTGTTGTTTTGAAATCCTCTATAAGTTTTTCACAAGGATTTGAGTATTTTAAAAGTTTTAAACTGTTGCCAGATTCCATTTCTGTGATAGGCTCTGAAATAGCTTTAAATTCAATAAATATTATTAATACTAAGGAATTAATTATTGATAATCTAAAATCTAGTGTTAATCAAGATTTAGAGCTTGATATTTCAAATACGACTAATTTAAAATATTCAAATGAATCAGTAAAAGTGTTTATTGATGTTGAAAAGTCTACTGAATCTGTTCTAGATCTCCCTGTTTCAATAATAAATATTCCAACAGAAATAAATATTAATTATTATCCAAAAACAATTAAGGCTTCATTCACTGTTAGTCTAGATAATTACCAAAAATATTCATCCAAAGACTTTAAAATTATTTGTGATTTTAATAAAATTAGTAAAGATGGAAAATTAACTGCTGAAGTTATAAATCAACCAAAACTAATTAAAAACCTTCGTTTGAATAATAATGAGATTCAATATGTTTTTTTAAAATGAAAAAAGTAGCGATAACAGGTGGAATAGGTAGTGGAAAATCTTATGTATCTAATAAGTTTGCAAAATTAGGAGTGCCAATTTATAATTCTGATGACAGAGCGAATATCATTATGAGCACTAACATTAATGTTAAAACTTCAATGATTAATAACTTTGGTAATGATTGTTATATTGGAGATGAATTAAACAAAAAACTTGTTTCAAAAATTGTTTTTAATAATAAATCTAAATTAAGATTGATTAATTCAATTGTACACCCTTTTGTTAATTTAGATTATAATGCCTGGTTACAGAATCAAAAATCTAATTATACTATTTATGAATCTGCAATTATTTATGAAAACGATAGTATAGACAAATTTGATAAAATAATTGGTGTAATTTCTGATACTGAATTAAAAATATCTAGATTATTAGAAAGAGGTATGAAAAGAGAATCAATTACTAATATTATGAAAAATCAGACTGGTGATTTAGATATAATTAGAATTTCTGATTTTTTAATTTATAATAATCTAAATAATAATTTAAACAACGATATTTTAAAAATTCACTCGCAGATGTTAGATAATTAATTTGTTAACTTATGGTTAAATGTATATACCCTAACATTAATAATGTTAATTTAGATATATGAACAAGAAATTTTTCATATTAATATTGATCTCTATGACTTTATCCCTCTCTGGGATTATTGCTGTTCAGACTTATTTTATTAAGAGCAATCTTGATAAAAATAGAGAAGAGTTTGCTTTAAGTATAAGCAAAGTCTTGACATCAGTTTCAGACGATATTGAAAAAAGAGAATACTCTGAATACGTATATAAGTTTAATGAATTAATTAACTCAGGAGTTAATATAGATACTACAGCAATTAATAACCTATATTTTATTAGTGAAAACAACGGATCTAACGAAACTATTATTTATAGAAACGGTATCATAGAAGAAAGTTTGAAGTTGCCTTCGTTTTTAGATATCAATATTGATAGTATTAATATTACTAGAATATCTAATGAAAGAGAAAAAAACTTTTTTAGTCTTTCAGACCCAGAGGATATTAGACAATATACTCCCGAACAACTACTTTTAAGAATTGGAGAAATTTCAAGAAGTAAAGAAATTCTATTTGAAACTGCTTACAAAGATTTAGCTAAAAGAAACCCAATTCACAGAAGAGTTTCATCTGATGAGATTGAGTCTCTTTTGAACAATGCTTTACTTGATAATAAAATAAATTTAAATTACGAATTTGGAATTTTTGATAACGAACTTTTAACAAGAGTACAGTCATCAAATTTTGATTTTTATGCTAATGAAGGTCAGGATAAAATTTTTACAACTACTTTATTTAAGGACAATGAAAATAATAGTGATTTTAAATTGAGTATCTATTTTCCAAATTTAAGAAATCAATTGTTATCTTCCAGTTCATTAGTCTCCTTTGATTTTGAAGTAGTTATTTTATCTGTAATATTTACTCTAATTATTGTAATTGTTTATGTAAGCACAATTTCACAGTTATTAAAACAGAAAAAAATAGCTCAAATTAAATCTGACTTTATAAATAATATGACACATGAATTTAAAACTCCTATTGCTACAATTAATTTAGTTTTAGATTCAATTAAGAACCCTAAAATTATTGGAAATAAAGATAAAGTTATTGGTTATTTGAATATGATTAAAGATGAAAATAATAGAATGAATGATCAAGTGGAAAATGTTTTAAGAATATCAAGGTTAGACAAAAATGAATTAGATATTGAAAAAACTAATTTAGATTTACATAACCTAATAAATAATGCAGTAGGACATTTGGATTTGATAATGAAAAATAAAAATGGAAAGATAGAATTAGATTTAAACTCAAAATATTCATTTATTAAAGCTAATCAAACGCATTTTACTAATGCCATAATTAATATTATTGATAATGCAATTAAATATTCTGATAACAACCCGATAATAAAAATATCAACTAGAAATATTGATAAAATATTAAATGAAAAAGATATTATTTTGTCAATTTCTGATAATGGTCGAGGAATGTCCAAAGATGTTCAAAGAAAAATATTTTATAAATTTTACAGAGAACAGTCTGGTAATTTGCATAATGTTAAAGGTCACGGTTTGGGCTTAGCTTATGTAAAAAAGATAGTAAATTATCATAAAGGTGAAATATCCGTAAATAGTATAGTAGGGAAGGGAAGTACCTTTGAAATAAAAATACCAGTTAACAACAATAATACAACATAATATGAATGATACAAATAATAGAATTTTATTAGTTGAAGATGACCAAAATTTTGGAATTATCTTAAGAGATTATTTAATTATAAATAATTATGACGTAACTCATGCTAAAAATGGAATGGAAGGATTTGAAAAGTTTAAAAAGAATGATTTTGATCTTTGTATTCTTGACGTTATGATGCCATATAAAGATGGTTTTACTTTAGCAAAGGAAATTAAAGAAAAGAACCCTGACATTCCAATTATATTTTTAACAGCGAAATCTTTAAAAGAAGATGTATTAAAGGGGTATAAAGTTGGTGCTGATGATTATTTAAAAAAACCTTTTGATAGTGAGGTTTTGTTAATGAAAATCAACGCTATTATTAATAGAAATACTAGAACTTCAATTGTTGAATCATCTGAATTTGAATTTAATTTTGGTAGTTTTCATCTCAATTCAAAATTAAGACATTTATCCTATTTAGATAATACTCCTGTTAAGCTATCTCCCAAAGAGAATTTATTATTAAAAATGTTGATTTTATATAAAAATGATCTTATGCCAAGAGAATTAGCTTTAACCAAAATTTGGAGAGATGATAACTATTTCACTTCTAGAAGTATGGATGTCTATATAGCTAAATTAAGAAAATATCTGAAAAATGATGAGTCCGTTGAGATTATCAATATTCATGGTGAAGGGTTTAGATTAGTCAGTAATTAAGTTATCTATACATTTAACTACATCTTCAATTTTATAGTTTGTTTTAAACCAAGTTATATCTTTATTGGAGTTAAACCATGTCATTTGTCTTTTTGCAAATCTTCTTGTATTTTTTTTAATATCATTAATTGCTTGATCTAAATTTGATTTTCCATCTAAAAAATTAAAAATTTCTTTGTAACCTATTGTATTTAAACTGTTAAGATTTTTATAACTAATTAAATCAATAGCTTCTTTAATTAATCCTTCATTTATCATATTGTCAACTCTTGTATTTATCCTTTCATATATCATCTCTCGTTCATCTCTTAGTCCAATTTGTATTTTTTTGAAATTACGTACAGTATATTCTTTTTTCAAGTAAGAAGAATATGGCTTACCACTAGAAATAGTGACTTCCAATGCTCTTATAATTCTTCTATGATTATTTAAATCAATATTTTTATAAGAAATTAAATCCTTTTCTTTTAACTCATTTTGCATATGTTTAAGACCTCTTATTTTAAATTCATTATTTAAAAAGTCTCTAACTTTTTCATCGCTTTTGGGGATTTGATCTAATCCGTAATTAATAACATCTAAATATAATCCAGATCCACCTACAAGAACTGCTAAATCTGTTTTTTTATGAATTTTTGAAATGCTATTAAGAGCATCTTTTTCAAAATCACCTATAGAATAACTATCCTTAACGCTTTTATTATTTATTAGGTGATGTTTAACCCTATTTAAGTCTACATTTGAAGGTTTAGCTGACCCAATATTCAATTCTTTGTAAAACTGTCTAGAATCAGCTGATATTATCTCTGTGCCATATTTTTCTGCTAATTCTATGGCTAATTTTGTTTTACCAATTGCCGTGGGCCCAAGAATTGATATAAGATATTTATTCATCATCAATAATTTAAAATCTTAATTCCTTTGGCTTTTCTTAAAAAACTTTGAATTATTTGTTGATTGTCTTTATTGTGCTCCATTGAAATTATAATTTTCTTTAAAACCTTTATGTTATTTATTTGAAAGTTTAAATTAAAATATCCCAAACCAATAAACAAGCCGTTTTCAACTAAAACAAAACTACTTTCATCGATATTTCGTCCTTTATCTATTATAGCAAAATTTTTATTTTCAAAATTTAGATATTTAATAGCTTTATGAATTCTTTCGTTATACTGATCAGGTTTTTCAATATTTATGCATGCACCATAGCATTCATTTATGGAATATCTAAAGCAATTATTGTTGGACTTATATACTCCACAGAGTTTTTGACACAAATCATTTTTATTAATTATTTTGTTTAAGAATGAAAGGGCGTTATTCATATTCTTAAATGTTGTCAAAGGATCTTTACCTGAAATAATTTTAGAAATACTTAGATTTATATAATTATTTTTATCAATACTTTTAAAAAGTCCGTAAGGATATATAGTCTTGCGTAACTTTCTGTTAAAAATAGGTTTATGTAATTTAACTTGATTGCTCTCTTTAAGTAAAGCAATTAATTCACTTCCAGTTTCATCATAGCTAACTGAAGACGTATTAATTTGTAGTTTTTGTGATTTACGGTCTTTTCCTGTAAAATGTTGGTTAACTCTTTTTTTAATATTTTTGCTTTTGCCTATATATATTATTTCGGAATTTTTATCGTGCATATAATATATCCCTGTTGAAAATGGTAAATCATCTAAAATTTCGGTTAAGTTTTTTGGTAAATTAGATTTACTAGTATTCTTAATATTATTTATAATAATATTTTTATCTAAATCTTTATCTAGTAGTAGCTTAAATAATTTGACTGTAGCTAATGCATCGCCGCTTGCTCTGTGTCTTTGTGTAAGAGGAATTCCTAATTGCTTTGTTAATTTACCCAAGCTATATGAATTCATATCTAAAATTAATTTTTTAGACAAGTCTAAAGTACACAAGGTATTTCTTCTAAAATTATAACCAAGTCTATTATATTCCGTCTTTAAAATTCTATAGTCAAAAGACGTATTGTGGGCTACAAATATTGTGTCTTCAGTTATTTCTAATATTCTTTTAGCTACCTCATGAAACTTGGGAGCATTGCGTAGCATTTTATTATTTATTCCAGTTAGATTAACTACAAAAGGTTGGATGTTTTTTTCAGGATTTATTAATGAAATAAATTTATCAATTATTTCAGTCCCATCAAATTTATATATAGCAATTTCTGTAATTCCTTCTTCATTGAATTTACCACCGGTTGTCTCTATATCTACAATACTGTATATAATAACTTTTTATTTTCTTGCTCCAAATATTTTGCTTCCAACTCTAATCATATTACTGCCATTTTTGATTGCTAAAAGATAATCGTTACTCATGCCCATTGATAATATCTTTATGTTTGTATTTTGATGCTTATTAAAGAAACTATTTAATGTACTAAATTCTTCTATTAGTTTTAATTCATTATTCGTGTTACTTGCCATCCCCATAAAACCTGTTATTCTAATATTTTTAAAATCTATTAGTAAGTCTGTTGTTAACCATTCATTAGCTTGTTTGTAGTCAAGACCAAACTTACTTTCTTCGAAAGAAATTTTCACTTGAATTAAACAATCAATTATTCTATCATTTTTTTTGCCTTGCTTATTTATCTCTTTAAGCAATTTGATATTATCAACTCCGTGTATTAAATTTATAAATGGAGCTATATATTTTACTTTATTACGTTGTAAATGACCAATCATATGCCACTTAATATCTTTAGGTAAATTATTTTGTTTTGAAACCAGTTCCTGAACTTTATTTTCACCAAAAACTCTTTGGCCACTATCATATGCCTCTTTAATTTTTAATTCACTTTTAGTTTTTGAAACGGCAACAAGGGTAATGTTTTTTCCAATTTGTTCATTAATGAAACTTATTTGTTTTTTTATACTCATAATTATTATTGAAATTGTTTAGAAACGACTTCAGCTTTTTTGCTATTCGAATAATCATAAAAACCCTCTTTTGATTTGATTCCTAATTTACCTGCTAATACCATATTTTTAAGTAGAGGTGAAGCTACATATTTTGGACTCTTAAAGCCTTCATACATTACATCTAATATAGATAGACAAATATCTAAACCTATAAAATCAGCTAATTGAAGTGGACCCATGGGATGCCCCATTCCTAATTTCATTATTGCATCAATGTTTTTTACTGAACTGACTCCATGATTTAGAGTTTCAATAGCTTCATTAATCATTGGTAGTAAAATTCTATTGGCAATAAAGCCTGGATA
Organism: Flavobacteriales bacterium; assembly: GCA_004213995.1. GTDB lineage: Bacteria > Bacteroidota > Bacteroidia > Flavobacteriales > Flavobacteriaceae > SGZJ01. The sequence goes on from SGZJ01000001.1 coordinate 99,393, forward strand.
GTCATTTACCTCAACTGGTATTTTATGGATTATTTTTGTGATATGATTAATAAACTCTAATGTTTCTAAATCAGTTTCATACCCTTTAATGACTTCAACGAGTTTCATTAAGGGAACTGGATTCATAAAATGCATACCTATAACTTTATTCGGTCTTTTTGTAGATGAAGCAATTTGAGTTATAGAAATTGAAGAGGTATTTGAGGCCAAAATTGTGCTTTGATCGTAATGCTTGTCTAAATCTTTAAATATTTGAAGTTTTAATTCTAAATTTTCAGTAGCTGCTTCAATAACTAACATCGCGTTTTTAGAAGTGTTAACTATTTTAGTTTTTTTGGTGATATTTTTGAGAGTATTTTTCTTTTTTAAATCAGATATTTTCTCTTTAATTACCATTCTATCTAAATTATTAGATATTGTTTGAATAGCTTTATCTAATGACTTGATGTTAACATCTACTAGTTCAACTTTAAAGTTGTTTTGTGCAAATGTATGAGCAATACCATTACCCATGGTTCCTGCTCCAATGACGACAATATTTTTCTGCATTTGTATATATTAAAAATCTAATACAAATGTAATATTTTTATAAGCATAAATAACTTAGAATTTTAATACAAATATCTTTACTTTTATAAACTTGAAAGACACATTCAAACATAAAGGATTAAGAAATAAATTAGCTTCAGAAGTAAAAAGTAAAGGGATATTAGATTTACGAGTTTTAAATGCTATTGAATCAATTCCAAGACATTTATTTATGGACTCTAGTTTTATTGACCATGCTTATCAAGACAAAGCTTTTCCCATTGGAGCTGGACAAACAATATCCCAACCATACACAGTTGCTTTTCAATCCGAATTGTTAAATGTAAAAAAAGGAGATAAAATATTAGAGATTGGAACCGGTAGTGGTTATCAAACAGCTGTATTATGTGAATTGGGAGCTATAGTTTATTCTATCGAAAGACAAAAGGAATTATTCAAAAAAACAAGTTTATTTTTACCAAAAATTGGTTGCAATCCAAAAAAATTAATTTTTGGTGATGGTTATAAAGGTTATGTAAGTGATGCACCTTATGACTCCATTTTAGTTACTGCAGGAGCACCATTTATTCCTAAGAGTTTGCTTAACCAACTAAAGATTAGCGGAAAACTTGTAATTCCAGTTGGAGAAAAAACTCAGATAATGACTTTGATAACAAGAATTTCAGAAAAAAAATTTAAAAAAATTGAATTTGGTGAGTTTAAATTTGTGCCTTTATTGAAAGAGAAAAATTAATTTTTATTTTCTTTTTTAATTCGATCAAGGTTTCTTTTGTTATCTCTATCGATTAAAGTTTGTCTTTTATCATAAAGTTTCTTTCCTTTAGCTAAAGCTATTTCAATCTTAGCTAATCCTTTGTCACTCAAGTACACCCTTAGAGGTATTATTGTAAGACCAGAATTTTTGACACTTTTGTTGAGCTTTAAAAGCTCTTTTTTATTTAATAATAACTTCCTGGTTGACTTAGGAATTTGATTAAAAGCAGAGGAGAATGAATAGTTCTCAATTGTCATGTTGACAATAAATAGTTCGATAGAATCATTAAATTCACAAAAACTCTCAGCAATTGATGCTTTACCTAGCCGTATTGATTTAATTTCTGACCCAGTTAGTACAATTCCAGCATTATACTTATCTAAAATCTCATATTCAAATTTTGCTTTTTTATTTGTAATATTTATTTTATTCTTCATTTTATAAAACTGGTTATTGTTAATTAGTTTTTAATAACTAAGATACCAAATATAGGATTTTTGCATTATTAAACTTATCATTTGTTTATTTTTGGATTATAATAAATAATAATTGATTCCATGTCAAAAGATAAAATAATTTTTGATTTAATTAATGAAGAAAAGACTAGACAGACTGAAGGTATTGAGCTTATTGCATCTGAAAACTTTACTAGTGATAGTGTAATGAAAGCTACAGGTTCGGTATTGACCAATAAATATGCAGAGGGTTACCCTGGAAAGAGGTATTATGGTGGCTGTGAAGTTGTAGATAAAATAGAGTTATTGGCTATAGAAAGAGCTAAAGAACTTTTTGGAGCATGTTGGGCTAATGTTCAACCCCACTCAGGTAGTCAAGCTAATTCTGCAGTATTTTTTGCTTGTTTGAATGCTGGTGATAAAATTTTAGGTTTTGATCTTTCACATGGAGGACATTTAACACACGGTTCCTCTGTTAATTTTTCTGGAAAACTATATAATCCAGTTTTTTATGGAGTTGATAAGGATACAGGTGTTTTAAATTATGACAAAATACAAGATATAGCTACTAAAGAAAAACCTAAACTAATTATTGCTGGTGCTTCTGCTTATTCAAGGGATATTGATTATGAGAGATTTAGATTAATTGCTGATAGTGTCGATGCGATATTACTAGGAGATATCTCTCATCCATCTGGTTTAATTGCAAAGGGTATTTTAAATGATCCTATTCCACACTGTCACATTGTAACAACTACAACTCATAAAACTTTGAGGGGACCTAGAGGAGGATTAATTCTAATGGGTGAAGATTTTGAAAATCCTTTTGGAGTTAAATTTAAAAGTGGAAAATTAAAAAAAATGTCCTCCTTACTTGATTTAGCTATATTTCCTGGGAATCAAGGTGGTCCGTTAGAACATGTAATAGCTGCTAAAGCTATAGCTTTTAAAGAGGCCCTTCAAGATGATTTTATGCATTATATTTTAAAAGTCAAAAAAAATGCTAATGTAATGGCTGATGAGTTTATTAAAAGAGGATATAATATTATTTCAAACGGAACAGATAATCACATGATGTTAATTGACCTTAGAAATAAAAATATTGATGGTAAGACAGCTGAATATGCTTTAGGTTTAGCAGATATTACTGTTAATAAAAATATGGTTCCTTTTGATGATAAATCTCCATTTATAACTTCAGGTATTAGAGTGGGTACTGCAGCTATTACTACAAGAGGACTTGTTGAAAATGATATGTTGAGAATTGTGAATTTTATAGATCAGGCAATAATGAATTTTGATAATGAAACTAAATTAAAGGATATTTGTAATGAAGTAAATTCTATGATGAGTAAATTTCCTCTATTTTCTGTTTAAATTAATCCTCTATTATGACGTGTTGGTAGGCGCCTAAATCAGGCGAATTCTCTCTGTTTATATTAAGTAAATCTAATGGGTAAATAGCTGCTAATTGTTGATCTCCAAGATTAATGACATCAGAGTTCTGTAAAATAAATAATTCATTATTATATTCATTTTTAAAATCTGCATTTAAGTTCAGATAAATATTTTCATATTTTTCTAAATTTAAAAAGTCATAATTGTTTTGTCCTGTAAATATCTCATTGTAGTCATTAAACTTCATCATACAATTTTTGAATTTAAAATTCAGATTTGAATCATCAAATTGTTCTATTAAAAATTCAATGTTTTCATTACCACTAATAATACTGTTTGTAATATTAAAATTTAAGTTTGAGTTATTTAGTACATTTCCATTACTATCAATCCAATAATTATTTATTAATAAACTTGGAAATTGTCTAAAACTATTATTCCAAAAATTTGTTATGGTGCAATGATTTAATTCATATTGTCCTCCGTAAGTGGCTGCAAATGAAGATTGTCCACTTTTATTAATAACTAAATTACTAGCTGTAATAGATGATGATTTTGCTAATATTCCAAAATTACTTGAATTATATATTTTAGAATTATTTATTGTTAGCTGATTGGTATTTGTATTTAATTGATCTTCTGCATAAATACCTATAGTTGCATTCTTTATTGTTGAGTAATTTATAATATTATTGGTGCTTCCACTAAGTAGCCAAATAGTACCCCATTGACCAGGTGTGTTTGCAAAGCTATTTTCAAGTCTATCTCCTTCAAAAATAACTTCATTTTCTAATACTTCCTGATCTTGACTAAATTCACCATTAATTTGTATAGATCCTTCACTGGTTACCAGTATCCCAGAATTTGAGTGAAAATGAACTCTAGCACCCTTATCTATTGTTAAAATACTGTTGTTTGGCACACCTGCATATCCATAAATAACATATGGTTTTTCATTTGTGAAGTTTAATTCGTTTTCCGATAAAAATCGTCCTTGAATATTTGTTTCGTCTGAAATTCCATCATTGTTTATATCAAAATTTAATGTTTCAATTATTGTTTCTCCAGTACTACTGTCAGTGTATTTATTTGGATAAATAAATACTGCATCTTTAACTAATGTTATCAAATCTACTGTTTGTAGATTATAACCTGTATCAAACTTTATTTTATCGGTGTATAAAAATTGATTAGATTCACTTGGTAAATTATTTATATCTATTGTAGTTTCTATAAAAATAAATAAACTGTCATTGGCAAGTAATTCAATATTTTCAAAGTAATTACTAACGTTTCCCTGATTTTCATACATACCATCAACATTTAACCTATAATAAGAGTCTTGTCCATTTTCTAGATTTATGTAGGGGATTAAAATATTTTCATTTGAAGTATTATAAACTTTTAAATTGTAAGTACTAGATCCAATATTTGAGAAAACAGTATCTAAATAGACAGTATCCTTTGAGAATTGTAATTGAGTTTCTGTAATGTTAAAATTAAAATCATCTCTACAAGAGCTCCAGAAAATTATAATAATAATATTTAACAATAATGAAAATATCTTTTTCATCTTTATTTTTTAAAAATTTCAATTTCAAATATCTTATTCCACATTTTTCCAGTGACAAATAAGGTTTTAGTTACATTGTTATATGCAATACCGTTTAAAACATCTAAATTATCATGTTTTTGTACTTTTTCTATTAAACTTGAAAGGTCAATCACCCCTTCTACAGCACCATTATTTGGGTTGATAATTGCTACTCCATTAAAGCCGTAACGATTAGCATAAATTTTTCCGTTAACCCATTCTAGTTCGTTTAGTCCATTAACTTTCCCTTTATTTGTGTAAACTTGAAAATTATCAATTTCATCATATGTTTTAGAATCTAATATCCAAATATTTTCAGTTCCATCACTTTTAAATATTTTATTTCTATCATTGCACAATCCCCAACCTTCCTTGCTTTTATTATATTTAAAATCACCAATTAAATCTAATGTTTGTAGATTATAAATAAGCCCAGTATTTTCTCTCCAAGTAAGTTGAATTATTTTATTATCTATGATAGTTATTCCTTCAGCAAAATAGTTGTTTGATACACTAACCTCTTCATATGAGTCGCCAGTTTTAAAGTTGACTTTTTTTAATTTTGACTTACCATATTTTCCTGTACTTTCATATAAATATCCATTATTAAATTCTAAACCTTGTGTGTAAGCATTAATTTTATGTGGGTATGTATTGATTATCTTATAGTTATAAATTTCCGGAGTTTTGTCATTTAGAAGAATAAAATCAATATTTTTAGATTTAATATTACTTTTATGATAAGAAATCACTTTGAGGTTATTTTTACCTAATCTAAAGTTCTTAAAGTTAATCTCGATACTTTTTTTATCTCTATTTTTATTATTGTAAATTAAACCACCTCTGTTAAATATCTTGATAGAATCTGATGCTTCGTTGATTGAGAAAACAAAGGTTTCGTCAATTTTCATCTTATTTTTTAAATTGGTGGTGATATCTAAATTAGAATTTTCAACATTACCACAATTAATTAAAAATAATAGTAGAAAATTTTGAAATATTTTTAAAGTCATAATCATTAGAATATTGGCAATTTATTTATTTAAATTAACTTAAAAAAATCTTAACCTATTATAAATCATTTGTATATTTACATTGGCAAGTCCTACACAACTAGCTCCTGTTTAATCCTCCAGAGTGGGAACACAGCAAAGGTATACGGTTGTAGCAGTGTGATGTAGGTAGCTTGCCTTTTTTTTTATATATTCCCATTATAATTTTACCAGATGTCAAAAGTCATATTAATCACAGGTGCTTCCTCTGGAATAGGAAAAGCAATTGGAGATTTGTTATGTAACAAAAACTTTAAAGTTTATGGTACAAGTAGAGATCCTTCCAAATATATTGATTCAAATTTTCAATTATTAAGTTTAAATGTAAACAACTCGGTTAGTATTGATAAATGCATTGATGAAATAATTAAAATTGAAGGTAATTTAGATGTTTTAATTAATAATGCTGGGGTAGGCATCACAGGTCCATTGGAAGAAATCCCTGAAATAGAAATTGAGAATAATTTTAAAACTAATTTTTTTGGCCCATTAAATATTATAAAAAAAGTTCTTCCAATTATGCGATCTAAAAAAAGTGGATTGATCATAAATATTACATCACTCGCAGCATATGTTGGTACACCCTACAGGTCTGTTTATAGTGCAAGTAAAGCTGCTTTAGATTTAGTTTCTGAAACTTTAAATATGGAAACTAAACCATTTAACATAAAAGTAGTCACAGTAGCTCCAGGTGAATTTTCTACTAACATAGCATCAAGAAGATACCACGCATCATCTGAAAAATCCTCCCCCTATTATTTTAATTACTCTAAAGCTTTAAGATTAATGAATAATCACGTCGATGCAGGGGCAGACCCTAAGCTAATTGGAAAATTAATTTTTAAAATTATAAATTCTAAAAATCCAAAAAAGAAATACATAGCAGGTTCATTTATAGAGAAAATAGCTCCTTACTTAAAACTTCTTCTTCCGCAAAAAGTTTTTGAAAATTTAATAATGAGAAGTTATTAAGACGATTTTTCAATATGTTAATATATTTATTTCAATTATATTTTTAAAAACTTAATTTATTGTAGTTTTGAACAAACTAAAAATCAGTAGATGAAATTTTTTATAGACACAGCTAATTTAGATCAAATCAAAGAAGCTCAAAACTTAGGTGTTTTAGATGGAGTAACTACCAACCCGTCATTAATGGCTAAAGAAGGTATTACTGGTAGAGATAACATTTTACAACACTATAAAGATATATGTGAAATTGTTGATGGTGATGTTTCGGCAGAAGTTATTGCTACAGATTTTGATAATATGGTTACTGAAGGTACAGAGCTGGCCAATTTACATAGCCAGATTGTAGTCAAGTTACCTATGATAAAAGATGGTGTTAAAGCGGCAAAATATTTCAGTGATAAAGGAATTAAAACCAACGTTACTTTAGTGTTTTCAGCTGGACAAGCATTATTAGCTGCAAAAGCCGGGGCTACTTATGTTTCTCCATTTATTGGAAGATTAGATGATATATCTACCGATGGTTTAAATTTAATCGCTGAAATAAGATTAATTTACGACAATTATGGATTTACTACAGAAATTCTAGCAGCTTCAGTAAGACATACAATGCACGTTATTGATTGTGCGAAAATTGGTGCTGATGTTATGACAGGTCCTTTAAGTTCAATTGCTGGATTGTTAAAACATCCTTTAACAGATATTGGATTAGAGAAATTTCTGAGTGATTACAAAAAGGGAAACTAATTAATAATTTCTTCTAAGTTATCGCTAAATAGATTAATATTTGATTCAATTATATTCATTTTTGAATCTACTATTATAGTTTTCCTAATATATTGAATTCCAAGAAGTTTTTTGGCGATATCTGGGTTGCGTAATTTAAATTCATTTGTAGCTAAATTAATTTTGCAACCAGTACACGTATTTGAACTTACGTTGGTTTTTAATTTTTTTAACCACTTATCATTAGTGATTTTGTCAATATTCACGGAAATAAAATCAATTTCAGGGTATTTGCTTTTAAGATCTTTTACTTTTTCATGACTATATTTATATGAATTTTTAGAGTTTTTACTCCAAAAATAGATTATAGTTTTATTCTTAATAAGCTTATTGATATTAATTGACTTTTTATTTGTACTGATAAGCTCAATAATTGGTAATTTATTTCCTTTTTTAAGATTTTTTAAGCTATTGTAAAGATTAATAACTCTTTTTTGTTGATAGTTTTTAGAGCTTTCATTATTAGTTTTATTAATCTCTAAATAATAATTATAAATTGTATTAGCTTCTTCTTGTTTTTTACAAAAAGATAAAAATTTCCTAGTTATAAATGAAGTTAATCTGGATTTTATTTCTCTGTTTTGAACAAGATTATCAATTAACCCTAATTTTATTAGATTATAATCAACATTGTCCTTAGTAAATGACTTTTTATTGAACGATTTTATAAACTCTTCATATGCTAAATTGTCAAAGTGAGGAAATAAAAAATTATAATAATGATAGAATTCTTCAAAATAAATATTGTTATAATTTATGTTTTTTCTAAACTCATAAAAATTTTCAGGGTAAATTGTCTCATTTCTATTGAGTTCAATAAAACGGTAAGCCTCTATTTTAGCGTTAAAAATATGATTAATTGTATTTGTAGCAATCTCCTCAAATAATTGGGAAGTTAAGTTAGTACCTGAAATAAATTTATTAAGTGAGTTAATTTCATCTCTTTTTAATGAATCAATTGTTTTTTTGAATTCTTTTGGGTTAGCTTTAAACAAATTAGAGCTATTCCTTTTTGAGTTTTCGTATTTAGTAAACAAGCTAATTAAGTAATTGTTTTTCTTTGATCCAATACCACTAAAAGACAAAGATTCATCAAAATCCAAGGTGTTAACTCTGATGGTGATACTATCATTAGGTTCTAATAATATTAATTGATATTCATTTCCGTGTGAAAAGCCATAAAACCCAGATTTAGTCGATTCAATTTTAGACAAAAACCTGTTTTCCGAATCTAATCTAATTGTATCAACTATGCTATTTGACTTAAAAATAGTTAGTTTGTTGTCTTTGGGATTTATAATTTCACCACCAATAAAACTATGGTTTGATTCTTTAATATCTTTACATCCATAAAGAAGTACAAAGGCTAAAAAAAAGGTAAAAATATTTTTCACTGTATTTATATAATTAATCAAAAATATATATACAAGATCTTTATTTGTGTTAATTACCTGTTAAATTACATCTATTTAATTCATCAAGATTAAGTTTTTAGTGTTTAGATTTTATATTTTTGCAAAAAAATAAATTATTTAGATATGTTATCTGTTTCGAATCTTTCAGTTCAGTTTGGTAAAAGAATTTTGTTTGATGATGTAAATACATCTTTTAACAATGGCAATTGTTATGGGATAATTGGAGCAAATGGTTCTGGAAAATCAACTTTTTTAAAAATTTTAGCTGGAAAGCAAGATCCAACATCTGGATATGTGCACTTAGAATCTGGTAAAAGAATGTCTGTTTTAGAACAAAATCATAATATTTACGATGATAAAAATGTTTTAGACACTGTAATTATTGGTAATAAGCCTTTGTATGATGTTAAAATTGAGATGGATAATTTATATGCTGATTATAATGATGAAAATGCAGATAAAATTGGAGTATTGCAACAGCAGTTTGAAGAAATGGATGGATGGAATGCAGAAAGCTCTGCTGCAGCTTTATTGTCAAATTTAGGTATTTCGGAAAATCTTCATTATACTTTAATGAAGGATGTGGACGCTAAGCTTAAAGTAAGAATATTACTTGCTCAATCTTTATTTGGTAACCCAGATGTTTTAATAATGGATGAACCAACAAATGATTTAGATTATGAAACTATTCTATGGTTAGAGAATTTTCTAGCAAATTTTGACAACTGTATTATTGTAGTTTCTCACGATAGACATTTTTTAGATTCTGTATGTACACATATTTCAGACATAGATTTTAATAAAATATCTCATTATTCTGGAAATTATACTTTTTGGTATGAATCATCTCAGTTAGCATTGCGTCAGCGAACTCAACAAAATAAAAAAGCAGAGGAAAAAAAGAAAGAACTACAAGAATTTATCGCAAGGTTTAGTGCTAATGTAGCTAAAAGTAAGCAGGCTACTAGTAGAAAAAAAATGATTGACAAATTAAATATTGAAGAAATTAAACCATCAAGTAGAAGGTATCCAGCAATAATATTTGAAAGGGATAGAGTAGCTGGTGATCAGATATTAAATATTGAGAACCTTTCTTATTCTCTAGATGAGAATAAACTTTTTGATAAAATTGATATAAATATTGCCAAAGGTGATAAGGTTGTTATTTTTTCTAAAGATTCCAGAGCTACTACTGCTTTTTATGAAATAATTAATTCAAGTGAAAATAAATACACTGGAAAATTTAACTGGGGTATTACAACATCCCAATCATATTTACCAATTGATAATCATGATTTTTTTAACAAGGATTTGAGTTTAGTCGAATGGTTGAGAGAATGGGCTACAACTGAAGAAGAAAGAGAAGAAGTTTATCTTAGGGGTTTCTTAGGTAAAATGGTTTTTAGTGGAGAAGAGGCTCTGAAAAAATGCGACGTATTATCTGGAGGTGAAAAAGTTAGATGTATGTTATCTAGAATGATGATGTTTAGAGCTAATGTTTTAATGTTAGACGAACCAACTAATCATCTTGATTTAGAAAGTATAACCGCTTTTAATAATTCTCTGAGTAAATTTAAAGGAACAGTTTTGTTTACAACACATGATCATCAATTTGCTCAATCAATTGCTAATAGAGTAGTAGAGCTAACACCAAATGGTGTTATTGACAGATTTATGAAGTTTGATGAGTATATGCAGGATGATAAAATTAAAGAATTAAGAAACAAAATGTATGATAATTAATTTCTTAGTTCAGCACCAAAATTTGAACTTAAGTTTTTAATTATCTTGTTCATTAAATTATCAATTTCTTTGTCTGATAATGTTTTTTCGTTACTAGAAATATTTAGACTAACTCCATAGCTTTTTTTGTCTGCAGGTAATTTACTACCCTCATACACGTCAAATAAGCTAACATCTTTTATTAATTTTTTATCAATTTTTATACAGCTGTTGTAAATTGATTCAAAATCTACATTTTTATCTAATAGTAAAGACAAATCTCTACTGACTTCAGGAAATTTAGGTATTTCATTTACATGAACAGGTTTGTTATTAGTCATCGAAATAATTGAGTCCCATTTGAATTCAACATAAAACACTTCTTGATCTATATTAAAACTATCTAAGATTATTTGTTTAAGTGATCCGTAGGTAACTATTTCTTTTTTACCTAAAAATAATGATTCACCTTCTGCCAAATTAGAAAGTGTAGTTGGTTTTGATAAAGTGTTTTTTATACCTATTCTTTCAAGTATTGATTTAACTACACCCTTTGTGTAGTAGAAGTCAGATTTAAGATTATCCGAATTCCAGTTTTTCTTAGATAAATCACCAGTGATGAAAAGTGATAGTTTTTTAGCTTCAGACCTATCTTGACTGATTAATTTATAGGTTTTACCAAATTCAAATAATTTTAAATCTGATTGTTTTCGATTTATATTATGAGAAATAGCTTCAAGTCCAGAAAACATCATGTTTTGTCTTAATACAGAAAGATCTAAACTAAGTGAATTTAATACCTTAATATCATTTTCAATCATATCATCTTCACTTAAATTACTGTATGCGGGAGAGGTTAATGAGTTTGTCATTATTTCATAAAAACCATGAGAAATTAATACATCACTTATTGAATTTTGAACATTATGTTCTGAAAAAAGTTTAATATCACTGATAGAAGAGTTGAGTTTGTGGTTTGATTTTATGTTATTGTAACCATAAACTCTTAATATCTCCTCAATAACGTCAGCCTCTCTTTGGACATCATTTCTATAAAAAGGAATGCTGAGTCCTAATCTTGTTTCTGTTATACTATTTATTTTTATATCTAATGATGTTAAAATCTCCTTTATTGTTTCGTGATCAATTTTTTGACCTATAAGTTTGTCAACTTGGTCATAATTTAATAACACCTCAAAATCATTAAACTTTTTTGGGTACAAATCTTCGATTTCACTTGAAATAACTCCACCACATATTTCTTTAATTAAAATTGCAGCTCTTTTCAAGGCGTATTTTGTAATATTAGGATCAACTCCTCTTTCAAATCTGTATGATGCATCTGTATTAAGTCCATGATATTTAGCAGATTTTCTAATTGAAATTGGATCGAAGTAAGCGCTCTCTAAAAATATGGATTTGGTTGAAGTGTTAACTCCTGAATTTAAACCACCAAATATTCCAGCCATACATAATGGTTTATCCCCACTGCATATCATCAAATCTGAATCAGTTAATTCTCTTTCGATTCCGTCTAAAGATGTAAATTTTGTACCTTTTTTTAATGTTGTAACCTCGATTTTATTATTGACGATGCTGTCGTAATCAAAAGCATGTAAAGGTTGACCTAAGTCGTGTAAAACGTAATTTGTTATATCAACAATATTATTTATAGGTGTGAGGTTAATAGATTTTAATCTATTTTTTAACCATTCAGGAGATTCTTTGACAGTAATGTTATTAATTACTATTCCACAGTATCTAGGTGCTTTAATTGAGTTTTTAACATCCAGTTTTAAACTTATTGCTCTATTATCAATATTAAAATCACTAACTGATGGAGTTATTAGTTCTAATTTAATCCCCTTTTGAGCTAATCCAACTCTTAAATCTCTGGCAACTCCATGGTGACTCATAGCGTCAGCTCTGTTTGGAGTTAAGCCTATATCAAAAACTTCATCGTTCTCAATCTCATATATTTTATTGACTAAAGTTCCTGGTTTATGCTCTTTTTCAAATACAATAATTCCATCATGAGAATTTCCTAAGCCAAGTTCATCCTCTGCGCATATCATACCCTGACTATTTTCTCCTCTTATTTTGCTTTTCTTAATCAATATTTCTTCATCATTGAAATAAAGTTTTGCACCGACCATTGCCACAGCAACAGTTTGACCAGATTTAACATTTGGAGCACCACAAACTATTTGAAGATTCTCATTTTCACCTACATCAACAGAAGTTATTTTAAGTCTATCTGCATTAGGATGTTTTTCGCAAGAAATAACCTTGCCAATTACTACATTTTTTAAACCCCCTTTTATGGATTCAAATTTAGAAATACCCTCAACTTCAAGTCCAAGTTCAGTTAGAAGTTTTGCAGTTTCTTCAGAATTGTCTTTAATGTTAATAAATTGCTTTATCCAGTTGTAAGATATTTTCATTATGTATATTTAAGAATACAAATATAATAATACTAAGTTTGTAATGAAATTGATTAAGTTTTTTTAATTATAAGTTTTTTATGTTATTTAAAATAAAAATATTGATGCGTTTATTTCTTTTTATGATTGGTTTGGTTCTTGTAATTTCTTGTAATTCAGGGGTTAGTGATAGGTTGCTAAAAGGGGATTATGTAGGTAAGCTAGAGGTTGAAAATAATAAATATTTGCCATTTAATTTTTCAGTAACCAATGACAGTACATTAGTAGTTCAAAATTCATCTGAGATTGTTGGCTTTTCAATAGATTATTTAAAGGACTCAATTTTTATTAGATCAAAAGTATTTGAGGGGTTCATTAAAGGAGTCTTGGAGGACAATAAAATTAATGGTGTTTTTGTTATTGAGAGTTTAGACAGATCTGTCCCCTTTACTTCATACAATAGTAGTAAACGTTTTAATATTGACTTTGAAAAAAATGAAAAATTAACACTAAACAGATGGAGGTTTACTTTTAACCCCAATATGGATAATGCATCCATCTCTTTAGGTATATTTAATCCTATAGGACAAAATGAAATTAGTGCAACTTTTAGAACATCTACTGGGGATTATGGATTTATGCATGGAGGTTACAAAGATAGTAAGATAGTTTTATCAACATTTAACGGCTCAAGAGCTTACCTTTTAGAAGCTGAGTTGAATAACAACAATGACAGTATAAAGGGGATTATGTACTCAGGAAACCACTCTAAAACAATAATAGAGGGTGTTTTAGATAATGTTTTTGAGTTATCAAATGAGTACAGTTTAACTTCATTGCAGAGTAAAAATCAAAAGTTTGAATTTTCATTTGAAAACACTGCCGGTAAATTAATCTCAATTGATGATGATATTTTTGATGGTAAGTCTATGGTTATACAATTAATGGGTAGCTGGTGCTCTAATTGCCTTGATGAATCTAAATTCTATGTTGATTATATGAATAAAAATAAACTTATTGACATTGAGTTTGTAGCTTTAGCTTTTGAGTATGCAAAAACTAAAGATGGTGCATTAAATAGTATATTAAAATTAAAAAATCAGATAGGAATTGATTATCCTATTTTATTAGCTCAATATGGGAGTTCAGATAAGGGAAAAGCGTTAGAAAAATTTCCAATGCTTAATAATATAATTTCATATCCTACCACAATTTTTTTAGATAAAAATAAAGATGTTATTAAAATCCATACTGGATTTAATGGCCCTGCGACCGGAGAAAAATATATTGAATTTATTAATGAGTTTGATAATACTATAAGATTTATGCAAGGAAATTGAAGTTTTAATTATTTATCCTATGTAACTCCAAAGGTCTTTATTTTTAACTAAGTGGTTATATGTGTTTAAAAGTTTGTTGTTTTTTTCTTTGGATAGGTTTTTGTCTTCCTCTAAAATTTGTCTAGCAAATTTTCTAGCATAAATTAATATTTTTTGATCTGAGATTAAATCTGCTATTTTTAAATCAATTACTCCGCTTTGCTGAGTTCCCATTATGTCACCTGGGCCTCTAATTTCTAGATCTTTTTCTGCTATTATAAATCCATTGTTGGTTTGTGTCATTGTTTTGAGTCTTAGTTTGCTTTCATTGCTTAATTTGTTTCCAGACATTAATATGCAGTAGCTTTTGTGAATTCCTCTGCCAACACGACCTCTTAACTGGTGTAGTTGAGAAAGTCCAAATCTCTCTGAGCTTTCAATAATCATTACAGATGCGTTTGGAATATTTACACCAACTTCAATTACTGTTGTAGCTATAAGTATTTGAGTTTCTTTGTTTTCAAATCTTTTCATTTCAAACTCTTTATCTTGAGCTTTCATTCTTCCGTGTACAATAGATATTTGGTATTTAGGCTGTGTAAATTCTCTGGAAAGACTTTCATAACCGTCCATAAGATCTTTGAAATCCATATTTTTACTTTCTTCGATTAGAGGGTATACAATGTATATTTGCCGACCTTCATTTATTTGTTCTTTAATAAATTTTAAAACACTCAATCTGTTGCTGTCAAATCTATGAACGGTTGTTATCTCTCTTCTTCCAGGTGGTAGCTCATCAATTAATGATATATCAAGATCTCCATAAGCGCTCATGGCCAGTGTTCTAGGAATTGGGGTTGCGGTCATAATTAGTATATGCGGAGGAATGGCGCTTTTTGCCCATAATTTACTTCTTTGAGCAACACCAAACTTATGTTGTTCGTCTATTATTGCTAGGCCTAAATTCTTAAACTTTACTTTGTCTTGAATCAAAGAGTGTGTACCTACGATAATGTCTATTTCACCACTGTTTAGCGACTTATAGATTTCTTTTTTGACTGAAGCTTTAGTTGATCCTGTAAGTATTACTATATTGATATTTAGTAACTTAGACATTTCAATAAAACCTTCATAATGCTGTACTGACAAAATTTCAGTCGGTGCCATTAAACATGCTTGATAGCCATTATCTAATGCAATTAAAATAGACATAAAAGCAATTATAGTTTTACCAGAACCTACATCACCTTGAAGCAGTCTATTCATTTGTGCATTACTACCTAAATCATTTCGAATTTCTTTTAAAACTTTCTTTTGGGCATTAGTTAATTCAAAGGACAGTACTTCATTATAAAATTTATTAAAGTGTTTTCCAACAACACTAAAGTTGTAACCTTTAATTTTATCTTTTCTATTAATATTTTTTTTTAATAACTGTAACTGTAGGTAAAGTAATTCTTCAAATTTTAATCTTCTAATTGAATCTTCCAATAATTCGTTATTTTTTGGAAAATGAATGTTATAAATCGATGTGTTTTTGTCAAGTAATTTTAATTCTTTAATTAAATAATCTGGAATAGTCTCTTTAAAATTTAATTTTAAATCATAAAGTAAGGATTTCATTAGGTTAGAAATCACTTTATTACTAACTCCTTTTTTTATCAAATTTTCAGTGGAGGGATAAATGGGTTGAATTTTAACCCTTTTGCTTAGACTATCAGCTTTAAACAGTTCAATTTCTGGGTGCGGTATGGATATTTTACGAGCAAAAAAATTTAATTTCCCAAATACTATGTATTTGGTGTTTATTAGCAAACTTTTTTTTAACCACTTTAAAGATTTAAACCAAATAAGTTCAATTTCATCTTCTCCATCAGTAAATTGTGCAATTAATCTTTTTTTTCTTCCGATACCTATTTCATTAATTTCTGAAATTTCACCTATTATTTGAACATCACAACTAAACTTAGGAAGGTCTTTAATTTTATAATATTTAGACTTATCTATGTATCTGTTAGGGAATAGATTTACTAAATCCTTGTAATTAAAGATTTTTAATTCTTTTTTTATTAAGTCAGACCTGTTAACACCTAGCCCTTTTAAATAATCAATTGGAGTATTTAGTAAGTTATAATTCATTGAAATAAAAATAATATTTTTTTACTTAACTCATTATTTTTAATTCATATTAAATTGTTTATAATTAATAAGCATAAATTATTATAATATCCAATACATTATCTAATTTCACTTTTAAAATTTAATAATTGAACAATTTACTACAGAATTTAAATTCATCTCAATTAGAGCCTACATTACAGACAGATGGACCTATGATTGTTATAGCTGGAGCTGGATCAGGTAAGACTAGAGTTTTAACTTATAAGATTGCTTATTTGATGAGCAAAGGAGTAGACGCCTTTAATATTTTAGCTCTAACCTTTACTAATAAAGCAGCCAAGGAAATGAAACAAAGAATATCCTCTATGCTTGATGATAATGAGTCTAAAAATTTGTGGATTGGAACTTTTCACTCTGTCTTTGCTAAGATTTTAAGAATTGAGGCAGATAAATTGGGTTATCCTACAAATTTCACTATTTATGATACTCAAGATTCTCAAAAGCTCGTCTCTTCAATTATTTCTGAATTAAATCTTGATAAAGAAATTTATAAATATAAGCAGATCTACTCTAGAATATCCAGCTATAAAAACAGTTTGATTACAGTTAAAGCTTACAATTCTAACAATGAACTAATTGAGGCAGATAGACAAGCTCGTAGACCTAGACTTATTGATATATATTCGGAGTATGTAAATAGATGTTTCAAATCTGGCGCTATGGACTTTGATGATTTACTATTAAAAACTAACGAATTATTATCTAGATTTCCTGAGGTATTATCAAAGTATCAAAACATGTTTAGGTATGTTTTGGTAGATGAGTATCAGGATACAAATCATTCTCAATATTTAATTGTAAAAGCTCTAGCTGATAAGTTTCAAAACATTTGTGTTGTTGGAGATGATGCACAAAGTATTTATGGTTTTAGAGGTGCTAACATCAATAATATTTTAAATTTTCAAAAAGATTATGATGATGTTAAATTATTTAAATTGGAGCAAAATTATAGATCTACTAAAAATATAGTTAAAGCAGCGAATAGCTTAATTGAAAAAAATCAAAAAAGACTAGAAAAGGTTGTTTGGACTGATAATGATGAAGGAAGTAAGATTAAAGTCAACAGATTATTAACAGATGGTGAAGAAGGTAGGTTTGTAGCAAGTTCTATATTTGAAAATAAAAACTCTCAACAGTTACAAAATAAAGACTTTGCTATTTTATATAGAACAAATGCTCAATCTAGGGCTTTTGAAGATTCATTAAGAAAAAGAAATATCCCATACAGAGTGTATGGAGGGCTTTCATTTTACCAGAGAAAAGAAATAAAAGATGTTTTAGCTTATTTGCGTTTGATGGTAAACGAAAATGATGAAGAAGCTTTTAAAAGAGTTATTAATTTTCCCACTAGAGGTATAGGTCAAACAACAATTAATAAATTGATCGTTCAGGCAAATACTTTGAATGTATCTTTATATAGTTTATGTAAAAATATTGATAGGGCGGAGGTAAATATTAGTTCAGGTATCAAATTGAAAGTTTTAAATTTTATAAATCTTATAGAATCATTTAAAATTTCAGCAAAAACTAAAAATGCTTTTGATATTACTAATGAGGTTGTAAACGATACAGGAATTATTAAAACCTATAGTGCTTTAACATCTATTGAAGATCAAGCAAAAATTCAAAATATTGAAGAGATGCTTAATGGTATCAAAGATTTTGTGGAAATTCAAAAAGAAATTCCTGAGTCAACTGGTTCAATTGGCGAATTCTTGGAAGATATTGCTTTAGCTACTGATTTAGATAAAGATGACCAAGACACAAATAAAGTAGCTCTAATGACTATTCACTTGGCCAAAGGGCTAGAATTTCCTATTGTATATATTGTTGGTTTAGAAGAAAATCTTTTCCCAAGTGCAATGAATTTAAACTCAAGAAATGATTTAGAAGAAGAAAGAAGGTTATTTTATGTAGCATTAACTAGAGCTGAAAAAAAAGCCTATTTATCATATGCTCTTTCTAGATATAGATGGGGTAAATTAACTGATTCTGAACCTAGTAGATTTATCGATGAAATTAATGAAGAGTATCTAGACATATTGACACCAATTAATGAAAACAAATTTAGACCTTTAGTTAGCTCAAAGCCAAACAACGAACCTAGCTTTAATAAGCTTAGATTTAAGAAGGTTACAGCTAAACCTAAGGGTAATTTCAAGAAACTTAAAGAAAACACAAATAAAAGCAATCTATTTGACAGTAATTTAGTTGTAGGCAATTTAGTAGAGCATATTAGATTTGGAAAAGGTGAAGTTGTAAATATTGAGGGAAGGGGAGCTGATATAAAGGCAGAAATTAAATTTGAAAATGGAGGACTAAAGAAATTATTATTAAGATTCGCAAAACTTAAAATCATAGGATAAAAAAAGAGGTTTAACAATCGTTAAGCCTCTTTTTTTTATTGATTTTAAATAAAATTACTCAGTCATATTTTTCATTTCTTTTTCAATCATGTCATAAAACTGATCAATTTTTGGCATAATTACAATTCTAGTTCTTCTGTTTATAGAACGATTTGCTGCAGTTTCGTTATCAACAAGAGGGACATGGTAACTTCTACCAGCTGCAATTAATTTTTGAGGATTTACATCTAGCGTCTCTAAAACACGTACAATTGATGTAGATCTTTTAACACTCAAATCCCAATTGTCTAATAAAACTCCCTTTTGGAAAGATTGGCTATCAGTGTGACCCTCAACCATACATTCGAAATCTGGTTTTGCATTAACAACGGTAGCAACTTTTGCAAGAATTTCTTTAGCTCTTTCTGTCACTACATAGCTACCACTTTTAAATAGAAGTTTATCAGAAAGAGATATAAATACAACTCCTTTTTCAACATTAACCTCAATATCCGGATCATTAATACCAATTTCTTTCTTCAAACTTGTAACAATAGCTAAGGTTACACTGTCTTTTTTATTTACTGCATCTTGAAGTCTTGAAATTTTTAAATCTTTTTCTTTCATGCTCTCAAGAGACCTTTCTAAATTATCAGCACCTTTTGAAGTCAATATTGTTAAATCTTTAGTGCTGACCATTAAATCACGTGTTGTTCTTCTTAAGTCTTCTACTTGATCTTTATAAGCAGTTGATAATGCAACGGCTGAAGCTTTTTCTTCAATACAAGCATTTAATTTTACGGTCGCTGTGTTCAATAGGTCCTGAGTTTTTCTATGTTTATTTTCTAGTGATGTGTATTCTTTTTTGGTAACACAAGAACTTAAAATTAAAACAGTTAGTAAACTTAATAAAATTGGTTTTTTCATCTGATATTTTTAAAAAAATTAAACTAATAATGTAAAAGTAAAAAAAAGCTAAAGTTAATTACTAAAAAACTTAACAAATTTTAACTTAAAATACTTTGTGATTAAAAAAGTAGATTCGAAATCATTTAAGTTTGAATTTGTTTGATGTCTTTGTTTAATCAATCTAGGTATTTGCACATAAAACGCAAAGTGCGCTTTGATTATTGCTAAAAGATGTAGAAATTTAAATGTTAACAGAAAGTAAATTCCAATTAATCCATCAACTATCATTTTAAAGAAAAGCTTTACAAAAAGGTTTTTTTCTGTATTCTTTGTAATTGTGAAAAGGCTATTTCTGAAATTATAAAATGTTTTTTTTGGATTATTATATTCTAAAGTAGCTCCACCAACATGAAATACTTTGGATTTATACACATACTTAATTTTAAATCCACTTTTTAATATCCTCCAACATAAATCAATCTCTTCCATATGGTTGAAATATGACTCATCAAAACCATTTAAATTAATGAAAACTTCTTTTCTTATAAATAAACAAGCTCCAGAAGCCCAAAATATGTCTTTATTGTAATCATATTGCTTGTTGTCTTTTTCTATTATATTATAAATACGCCCATCACAATAAGGATAACCTAAGCAATCTATAAACCCTCCTGCAGCACCAGCATAATCAAAATAATCCTTGTTTTTATGATTTAATATTTTGGGTTGAATGGCAGCAGTAGTAGAATTATTCTTAAATTCATTCATTATGGGATTAATCCAATTTTGGGTAACCTCAACATCATTATTTAATAAGCATAAAATATCAGCATTAATCTTCTTTAAACCTTCATTGTATCCCTTAGCATAACCATAGTTTTTAGGGTTTTCAATGATTTTAATAGTAGGAAAATTTGATTTAATATAATTTATTGAATCATCACTAGAATTATTATCTATTACATAGATTTCATTTTCATTATTGTATGTTAACAGAGGCTTCAAAAACTTTTTTAATAGTTCTATCCCATTCCAATTTAATATAACAATAGCTAATTTCATTTAGTTTTAATATCCTTTAAAAAAGTGTAACATTTATTTTCATAATTAATTTCACAATAATAATGTTCTAAACCATTTGTAACCATTAGTTGTTCAGATTTTAAATTCATGTTATAAACGGCAATTTGATCAAAAGTCTTTTGATTTATTTTAATTTCAGGTGATTTACATTCTACCAATAACTTGATTCCCCCATCTGGTTTATAAACAACGATGTCATATCTTTTACTAAGCTTATTTATTTTTATTGTCTTTTCAATATTAATTAAAACACTAGGAAAATTCTTTTCATTTATAAGAAATTTAACACAATTTTGTCTAACCCATTCTTCTTTAGTTAGCTTAATATATTTTTTTCTAATTTCATCAAAAATATAGTCACCATTTCCATTATTTTTGATTTTAAATGTATAATTTGGAAACTCTAATTGTAACATAGTACAAATTTCGTATTTTTTTATGAATTTAATTAAACAAATAGAAAATGATATAAAAAATAACACTTATTCACCTGTTTATTTATTTATGGGTGAAGAAGAATATTATATTGATTATTTGACAAAATTAATTATAAATAATTCTCTCCAAGATCATGAGAAAGATTTTAATTTAAATATACTTTACGGAAAAGATACACTAATTAGTGATATAATTTCAATATCAAAGCAATACCCTGTAATGTCAGAAAGAAAACTGGTTATTGTAAAAGAGGCTCAAGATCTATCCAAAAAAGATACTGAAGGAAACTCTTTAGATGATTTAATTAATTACGTAAACAATCCGTTAACCTCAACTATACTAGTTTTAAATTTTAAACACAAGTCTTTAGATAAAAGAAAAGCCATTTACAAAGCAATTCTAAAGAATGGTTTAATTTTTGAAAGTAAAAGATTATATGAAAATCAAGCTCAAGATTGGATCTTATCTTATTTAAAATCTTTCGGTTTTAATATTGATAAAAAATCATCTTTTTTAATTACGGAGTTATTAGGGACAGAAATTAATAAAATTGTAAATGAATTAGACAAGCTAATAGTTTTAAAAGGAAAAAATAAGACAATTACTCAGGATGATATTGAAAAATATATCGGTATCTCCAAAGAGTTTAATGTATTTGAATTAAGAAAAGCAATTGGAGAAAGGGATTTATTTAAATGTATGAAAATTATTGATTACTTCTCAAAAAATCCTAAGTCAAACCCTTTAGTTGTGGTTATTTCTTTAGTTTTTGATTTTTTTATTAAGCTATTTATATATCATAGTCTTTCTGATAAATCAGATAGGTCTATAGCATCTGCATTAAAAGTAAATCCATATTTTGTCAAAGATTATTCTTTAGCTGCAAGAAATTACTCTATGAAAAGTATTTCATCTAAAATATCTATTTTAAGAGAATTTGATTTAAAATCTAAAGGACTTGGAGCTAATAACATATCTAATTCAGATATCCTTAAAGAATTAATTTTTAAGCTGTTACATTAATTTTGGATATTGATGAGGATCTGCTTCATTCATCATCTCATAAATTTTTTCAAAAATATCTTCCTTTGAAGGTTTTGAAAAATAATCCCCGTCTGTTCCGTAAGCAGGTCTGTGATCTTTTGCACATAATATTTTTGGTTCACTGTCTAAAAAATTATATATATTTTGTTCAGAGATCAATTGACTTAAAATAAAACCTGTCCCACCCCCAGGAACATCTTCATCAATTATAAGTAATCTATTTGTTTTCGAAATACTTTTAGAAATCCCTTTTTCGATATCAAAAGGTATTAAAGTTTGTACATCAATCAGCTCTATAGAGATATTGAATTCAGATAATTCATGGATTATCTCTTGAATTAAGTTTAAAGTAGATCCGTAGGATACAACGGTAATATCATTTCCAGGATTTATTATCTCAACTTCACCTATAGGAGTCCTTATTTCAGAGAGATTTGATGGCTCTTTTTCCTTAACTCTGTATGCATTTAAACATTCAATCAATAAGCAAGGCTGATCACTATCTAACATTGTATTATAGAACCCTGCTGCTTTAGTCATATTTCTAGGAACTAATACGTAGATACCTCTTAAAAAATTAACAATTCCCCCTAGAGGTGAACCTGAGTGCCAAATCCCTTCTAATCTATGTCCTCGAGTTCTTATAATCATTGGAGCTTTCTGCTTTCCTTTAGTTCTATAGTGAAGTGTAGCCAAGTCATCACTCATGATTTGAATTGCATATAATAAGTAATCTAGGTATTGAATTTCAGCAATAGGTCTTAAACCTCTTAATGAAAGTCCAATACCTTGCCCAATTATCGTAGCCTCGCGAATACCAGTGTCCGATACTCTAACTTCTCCGTATTTATCTTGCAAGCCTTCCAAACCTTGATTTACATCACCAATTTTACCAGTGTCTTCTCCAAATATGATCACATTTTTATTTGTTTCTAATATATTATCAAAATTATTTCTTAAAATAATTCTTGCATCAACCTCCTTGCAATCAGGATTGTATTTTGGTTTTACTTCCTTTATATTAAGAGGACTATATTTTGATTCACTATAAAGGTGCGAACTGTAGTCAGAGTAATTAATGTTATCATTTGAATTTACCCAGTTAATTAATTCTTTTTTTGTATTTAATTCAACTTTATTTAAGTTATGTATGACTTTTCTTGCTGTAGATATTACATCTTTTTTATTAGGCTCAATAGTGCTTATTAATGAATCGATTAATGTTTTTACTTTAACAGAAATAAATTCACCATCTATTCTTTGTATTATATTTAATAATTCATCTCTGTTTTTTTTGTTTATCGACATAATAGCTTTCCAAGCTTTTGCTTTGTCTTCTTTAACTTGTTTTTTTATTGTTTTTTCAATCTCTAGTAACTCATCATTTGAACTAATATTATTTGAAATTATCCACTCTCTCATTTTTGAATTGCAATCGAATTGCTTTTCCCAATTTAAACGGTCAGTATCTTTATATCTTTCATGAGATCCAGAGGTAGAATGACCCAAAGGTTGAGTTAGGTCAGTAACATGAATCAATATGGGTATATGATTTTCTCTACAAGTTTTTTCAGCTTTTTCGTAAACTTTAATTAAGTTAACATAGTCCCAACCTTTAACTTCCATTATCTCATATCCATCTTTTGTGTTTGTTTTCTGAAATCCTTTTAAAATTTCAGAAATATTTTCCTTGGTTGTGTGGTGTTTAGCATGAACAGATATCCCGTATTCATCATCCCAAATACTTGTAATCATAGGAACTTGTAATACTCCTGCAGCATTAATAGTTTCAAAAAACAAACCTTCACTTGTACTAGCGTTACCAATAGTTCCCCATGCAATTTCGTTACCATTTTTAGAAAACTTTTTGGAATCAAACTCTTTGTGATGTCTATATATTTTTGAAGCCTGAGCTAAACCTAATAATCTGGGCATTTGACTTGCTGTTGGAGATATATCAGAACTTGAATTTTTTTGTGTAGTTAAGTCTTTCCATTCATACTGATCATCTAAACTGTGAGTAGTGAAATGTCCACCCATTTGTCTTCCTGCACTCATTGGATCATAATTTAAGTCAGTATGTGCATATAATCCAGCAAAAAACTCTAAAGATGTTAACTCTCCAATGGCCATCATAAAAGTCTGATCTCTATAATATCCAGATCTAAAGTCACCATTTTTAAAAGACTTAGCCATTGCAAGTTGAGGAACCTCTTTTCCATCTCCAAAAATTCCAAATTTAGCTTTTCCAGTTAAAACCTCTCTTCTCCCAAGAATGCTACACTCTCTACTTGTTACAGCAATTTTATAATCATTGATGACTTCATCAACAAAATCTTTGTAGGACAATACTGGATTAGCTTCTTTGGAAATTTTCATCGTTAATTAAGGTGATTAAGATTTTGCAAATGTAGTTAATCTATAGCTTTTACGCAATCTCAGTAATAAGCCTTAGTACCATTTCCTTCTAAATAATCCTAAGAGTACATCAGGTTCAAAAGTGAATAAAAATCTAATTTTCTCATTATAATTTGGTCTTTCAATTTCAAGACCATTACTAGATTTAATTGGAAAGTAAATTTCAAAATAATCAGCTATAATATTAAACCTAAAGCCAGAGTCATAAACCATTCTATAGGAGTTGTTTATTTTGGTGTTTAAAACTCCTAAATCGACATATAATAATAAGTTTTTCCAAAGTGTTGAGCTTATATTAATAGTTGATATAAAGTTATTACTACTAGGGTTGGTTAATTTTGATTTAAAACCACCTTCAGCCATAATTATTTGTTGACTAAAAAAACCATTATTTTCAGATCTTCCATAATAATTATAGTCATATAAATAATCAGTTGGACGGTCTAATGAGAAATCAAAGTAATCATCGCTACTATTTTTATTAGATATAAAATACCCAGTGAACAAACGAATGTTTAATTCCCTATTACTTTTAAATAATTTTCTAAACTCATAGCTGAATGATATTTTAGAAAAACTTTTGGAAATTTGATAGTCTAAAAACCATTTTTTGTGATTTATCACGCCTGATTTTAGACTTACATATTTTAAATTAAATATTTGATATTCTGGGGTGATATCTGTATTCCCGTTATTTGATATTTTTAAAAACCGAAGATTTAATGAATTTAATTTATTTTCTCTGAGATTTGAACTTTCTCTAAAGTTAAAATTGATAAATGGGGTATATATTTTTGCTAATGAATTTTGATCATACGAACTAATGTTTCCATACAAACCATAGTTTATCATAAAGAGATCTTTATTTCGAATATTTTTTGTTCTGTATACTATTGCTGATCCCGACAGTTCTTTTGAATTTATACTGTATAAAGGTTTAAATTTATAATTAAATTCCCTTTTAAAAATAGATCTATTATGAATTTGGGCTCCTATATTTACTCCATCATATATATTTTCATAACTAATAATAGGAGTGATATAGATATGATTAAAATCAGGATCTTCAATATCCTTACCTAGTTTTAATTTAAATGGCTTGGATTTTGATTTATTTGGCTCTTCATTCTTTTTAGCAAAATAATTTAAATGATCTATAGTTTTAAGCTTTAAAATGGAATCTATATAAGATTTGTTGTAATTAAATTTTCTCTTTAATTCATTTTTAAAAAAAGAAACTGAGTTTTGATTTTTTGATTTTAGAGTATTTTTAATAATTTCAGAAAAGTCAGATTTTTTATTTTTAGAGACAATGTCGTAAAATATTAAGCCTGATTTGTGTTTATTGGCTATTTTTTCATTGAATTTCAATAATGAATCTTTAGGAGTATCTAAACTTTGAGTGTTATTAATCCTGTCCATATGGGTGACACTAAGAAAGTATTTTTCATTGTATTTTAACTTTGAAGCGTATAAGCTTTTCAGCCCTGGAAATTTAGACAAATTACCAGCTAGTGTAATATTTGGATATTTTTTTTGTACATATTCAATTAACATATATGTTTGAATTCCATCCTTTATCCAGTAATCTTCTCTTGGATTTATTATTAATAAATTATCTAATAGTTTACTAAGTAAAATTTTAAGAAGTTGCAATTCATAAATAAATTCATTTGGATATACTTCTAAAATTTCATTTAAAATATTTAAATCATATATTTTATTTTCTTTAAAATCTGTTTTACTGAGAAGTATTTTATGATTTAAACTTATGTCTAATTCATTTTTTAAGAAATCTACAATCTTAACGTTACTTAATTTAACTTGATCTTCAGCTATTTTTTCAATATTTTTAAAGTAGTTGCTATATATATATTTTAACCCATTTAATTTTTTAAACGATTTTTCTTTTTCAATATATATTTTTGGATCATGAAGTTTATTTGATTGCCAGTATGAGTACTTAAATCCATCTTTTATAAATTCATTTTTGCTTTGTTTTAGTTCTGTCGAAACTTTATAATTTTCAGGATATTTAATTTTTAGTTCTGTAATATTATATTTAGAGCTTGGAATATCATTTAAGTTTTTATTACTGTAAAAGGTCCATTTGTCAATTTTTAAAGATGGGATCAAATGCCAATATTGTAAATAATAATCTTTTGATTTTGTATATCCATATCCAGTAAATTTTTTACTTGGTATCTTGACACTATATTCAATTTTTACAATTGAACTTGTTGAATCTAGTTTTATTGCTACAACATCTTGATTAGATTCTAGTCGAAAAAAATTTAATTTATCGCCATTACCGTTTCTGATGGACTTTATATTAGTGAATCCTCGTTCTTTATTTTTTGCTAAATGAAAGGCTTTATTGTATTCTTCAGAAAAACTTTTAGCTAAAGGAGTTTCTTTAGAAATAAAGCTATTATTCCAATCAAGAAGGAATATTAAATCTTCCCCTATACTGTTTGATTGAATTATTTCTATCTCCTGATTAACATTTAAAACATCTGAAATAGTGTCTAACTCGGCAATAATTTTTATGTCATATTGACTAAATAGTAGGAGTGAGTATAGTGAAATTAATGGGGTAAGAATTTTTTTCAAAATTAAACTTTTTAAAAGTTAGGGCTAAGACCATAACTTTTATGAAATTGCTCTAATATCTCAATTACTTCTTCTTTTGTATCAACCACATGAATCAAATCTAAATCTTTTTCACTAATGTTATTTGTTTCTTTAAGAAGAGTTTGTTTAATCCAACTTAATAAACCCGACCAAAACTTAGTTCCAACTAAAATTATTGGAAATTTTTCTATTTTATGTGTTTGTATAAGTGTTATTGCTTCGAACAGTTCGTCTAGTGTTCCAAAACCACCAGGCATAACAACAAAACCCTGTGAATACTTCATGAACACAACTTTTCTGACAAAAAAGTAATCAAAATCAATTTTTTTATCATCATCTATGTAGACATTATCAAACTGTTCAAAAGGTAATTCAATACAAAGACCTACAGATCTTCCATTATTTTCTTTAGCCCCTTTATTAGCTGCCTCCATAATACCTGGGCCCCCTCCAGTAATAACTCCATATCCAGATTTAACAATGCTTTCAGCAATTTCTACGGATAACTTGTAATATTCATTATCTTTTTTAGTTCTTGCTGAACCGAATATTGATATACAGGGTCCAATTTTACTCATTTTTTCAAAACCTTGAACAAACTCTCCCATAATCTTAAATATGGCCCATGAGTCATTGGTTTTTATTTCATTCCATCCTTTTGGGTTTAATCTTGACATAGTCTTTTTTTTCTAATTTAATTCTTTTTTTAAGAACTGTCCAGTGTAACTACTATTATTCTTGACAATATCCTCTGGTTTTCCTTCAAAAATAATATTACCACCTTTCTTACCACCCTCTGGACCTATATCGATAATATGGTCTACCATTTTAATTACATCTAAGTTGTGTTCAATCACTAGAACGGTATTTCCTTTATCAACAAGTTTATTTAACACGATCATTAAAACTCTTATATCTTCAAAGTGTAATCCGGTGGTAGGTTCGTCTAAAATATAGAATGTATTACCTGTATCAATTTTAGATAATTCAGTAGCAAGTTTAATTCTTTGGGCTTCTCCTCCAGATAATGTAGTACTTTGTTGACCTAAGCTTATATAACCCAATCCGACATCTTGAATTGTTTTTAATTTTTTATAAATTTTTGGGATATGTTCAAAAAAGCTCACTGCTTCATTTATC
Organism: Flavobacteriales bacterium; assembly: GCA_004213995.1. Classification (GTDB taxonomy): domain Bacteria; phylum Bacteroidota; class Bacteroidia; order Flavobacteriales; family Flavobacteriaceae; genus SGZJ01. The sequence goes on from SGZJ01000001.1 coordinate 128,021, forward strand.
GTCATTTGAAGAACATCACTAATTGATTTACCTTTGTATCTTATGTCTAATGTCTCTCTGTTAAACCTTTTTCCCAAGCATACCTCACACTCAACAAATACATCGGGTAAAAAGTTCATTTCAATCAATTTTAACCCCCCTCCTTTACAATTCTCACATCTACCGCCAGTAACATTAAAACTAAATCTTCCAGGCTTATATCCTCTAATTAACGATTCAGGCACTTTAGAGAATAGGTTTCTAACTTCAGAAAACAAACCAGTATAAGTTGCAGGATTACTTCTTGGTGTTCGACCTATCGGAGATTGATTAATATCGATTACTTTATCTATATGTTCTAGACCTTTTATTGATTTGTAAGGAAGTATATCTTTAAATCCATTATAATAATAGTTGTTCATGATAGGATATAAAGTTTCATTTACAAGAGATGACTTTCCACTTCCTGAAACACCAGTTACTCCTATCATTTTGTTTAACGGAATGGAAAAACTTACATTTTTTAGATTATTACCAGTACATCCAGTTAATGTGATTTTTTTAGAGTTTCCTTTTCTTCTTTTACTTGGTTTGACTATTTGCTTAATATTATTTAAATAATCGGCAGTTAAAGAGCTACTTTTTTTAATATCACTTAATTTTCCTTGTGAAATAATCTCTCCTCCATGTTTTCCTGCAAAAGGACCAATATCTATTATATGATCTGCACTAACCATCATATCTTTATCATGTTCAACGACTATAATAGAATTTCCTATGTCTCTAAGGGACTCTAGTGATTTTATTAACTTTTCGTTGTCTCGTTGGTGAAGACCAATACTGGGTTCATCTAAAATGTATAAAACTCCAACTAATTGAGAACCAATTTGAGTAGCTAACCTTATCCTTTGACTCTCTCCTCCAGATAGAGTTTTTGCACTTCTGCTTAGGGTCAAATAATCTAAGCCAACATCAATTAAAAACTGTAACCTGGTTCTAATTTCTTTATTTATATCTTCTGAAATCTTCATTTGATTTTCAGAAAGGTGCTTGTCTAAATTATTAAACCAATCTAAAAGATCAGAAATATCTTTATTTACTAAATCATCTATATTTAAATCGTTTAATTTAAAGTTAAGTGATTCTTTTTTTAATTTTTTCCCATTACATTTTTCACACTTTACGCTATTCATGTAGTTTTTAGCCCATCTTTTAATTGACATTGATTCGGCATTGTCAAATTGATATTTAATAAAGTTTACAATTCCTTCAAAATCAATATTATATTCCCTTTTAACTCCTAAAGATTTACTTTCTACTATGAAGTCATCTTTGCCTCCGTAAAGAATCATTTCTATTGCTTTATTAGGAATGTTTTTAATTGGGTCTTTTAAACTAAATTTATGTTTTTTAGCAATTGTTTCAATTTGTTTATAAATCCATGATCCTTTCTTGTTTTCTAAAACTGAAATACCTCCGTTTTCAATAGACTTATTTTTGTCAACAATAATTTTATCAATATTAACTAAGTTAACAGTACCTATTCCATTACAAGCTTCACAAGCCCCTTTTGGAGAATTAAATGAAAAGTTGTTAGGCTCTGGATTTTGGTATGACAATCCAGTGGCCTCACACATCAAATTTTTACTAAAGTATCTAATAGAGTTATCCAATATGTCTACTAGCATTATAGTCCCTTCTCCATGGTACATTGCTGTTTTAATACTCTCCAATAATCTTTTTTGATTATTGACTTCATTATTTAGTTTTAATTTGTCAATCACAATCTCTATATCGTGAATTTTATATCTATCTAGTTTTAACCCTTTTACCAAATCGATAATTTCTCCATCAATTCTAACTTGAGTAAAGCCTTGTTTGCTTATTTGCTCAAATAATTCTCTATAGTGACCCTTTCTAGATTTTATAACTGGAGATAAGAGGATAACTTTTTTATTTATATAATTTTCTTGAATCAAATCTATTATTTGATCATCAGAGTAACTGATCATTTTTTTATTAGTGTTGTAACTATATGCTTCGCTAACTCTTGCAAATAACAATCTTAAAAAATCATAGATTTCTGTAATAGTTCCAACTGTAGATCTGGGAGATTTATTTGTAGATTTTTGTTCAATTGCAATAACAGGAGATAATCCATCAATTTTATCAACATCTGGTCTTTCAAGATTACCTAGAAATTGTCGAGCATAAGATGAAAAGGTTTCAATATATCTTCTTTGCCCTTCAGCGTAAATTGTATCAAATGCTAACGAAGATTTACCACTTCCAGACAATCCAGTAATAACTACTAATTTATCTCTTGGAATGGAAACATCAATATTTTTTAAATTGTGTGATTTAGCTCCTCTAATCTCAATTTTACCCCCCATTTCTTTCATTATGTAAATCTACAATTTTATGCTATTTAATATAGCAATATATGGTGAATAAATTTTTAGAATCCAACTGCTTTATCATCTCCTCTTTTATCAGCTCCCCCTTCAATTTTTCCATTGTCTAAAATTAAAATACCTTCAACTTTTGATGTTATTTTAGAACTGTCAAAATGAGTTTTATATCCGTCAGAAGCTACTTTGTCTGTAATTTTTTTATCAAATCCAGTTGTTTCAAATAATATGACATCTGGTAACCATTGATGATGAAATCTGGGCGCATTAACTGCTTGTTGCATAGTCATTTTAAATTCGTGAACATTTAATATAGTTTGTAAAACAGAGGTGATAATAGTTGACCCACCAGGAGTACCTAAAACCATGTATAAATCATTATTTTTTTCAACAATTGTCGGAGTCATTGAACTTAGCATTCTTTTACCTGGTTCGATTCGATTTATTTTAGAACCAATCAGCCCGTACATGTTTGGAACTCCTGGCTTACTACTAAAGTCATCCATTTCATTGTTTAAAAAAAATCCTAATTCATCTGAATATAATTTAGAACCATAAGCAGCATTTAACGTAGTTGTAACTGAAACTGAATTTCCAAATTGATCTAGTATAGAGTAATGAGTCGTTTCACTACTTTCAATAATATTAATATTTCCAGGATTTAGGTCTTTGGAAAGGGTAGGAGTTGAAAAAGAAAAGTCTTTCATTCTAGAAGATAAGTACTCATTACTAGTTATTTCTTTATAAGGAATTTCATTAAAATCGGGATCTCCTAAGTAATAACTTCTGTCTGCATATGCTCTTCTTTCTGCTTCTACTAATAATTTTATATAGTCAACCTGATTATGACCATATTTTTGAAGATCATAAGGATTAATCATCTTCATAATTTGCTCCAAACAAATTCCACCACTGGAGGGAGGAGACATAGATATTATTTTTAGGTCATCATACTCAAAAACTACAGGCTTTCTCCATCTTGGTTCATATGATTTCAAATCTTCCAAAGTTATAATTCCTCCATTTTTTTGAACAAATTTAACTAACTCACTAGCAGTTTTACCTTCGTAAAACTCTTTTTTACCATTTAACATTATTCTTTTTAATGTCTTTGCTAAAGCACTATATTTTATGGTGTCTTTTTCATTCCAAACCTTTTCCCATAAACTAGATTTATCATACTGAACATTCTTAGTGCCATTCCAAAAAGTTTTGTTATGATTAATTTCTGAGTAATATTGTTTTAGTCTAGCATCTTGTTTTTTTGTAACTACAACTCCTTTAAGTGCTAAATCAATCACTGGTTGAAATATTTCTTCAATACTAAGGGTTCCATATTTTTCATAAACCTCAAAAACACCTGCAATTGTTCCAGGAACACCAACGGCTAAACCACCAATAGTACTAAGTCCCTCAATTACATTATTATTCTTATCAAGATACATATCTCTTGTTGCTCCAATTGGAGCTTTTTCTCTATAATCTAATGAGCCAACTTCTCCATTATTTTTTCGAAAAACCATGAAGCCACCACCACCTATATTTCCTGCATAAGGATAAGCTACAGCTAATGCTAACTCCGTAGCTACCATTGCATCAAAAGCATTACCCCCTTTTTTTAATATTTCTATACCAATTTTAGAAGCTTCCTCTCGAGCAGTTACAACCATTGCGTTCTCTGAGATAACTCCTGTATCGATATTAACTTTATTACAACTGAACTGAAAAAATATAAGTATTATAAATGTGAAACGATAGGTCATGATTTGGTGCAATTTTCTCCTAAAATACTTATTCAAAATTAGAATTAAAACTATGATGTGTTATATTTGTAAAAAATTATAATAAATGACATTAATTAAATCAATTTCTGGTATTAGAGGCACTATAGGTGGGGTAGTAGGAGATAATTTAACTCCATTAGACATTGTAAAGTTTGCTTCTGCTTATGGAATTTGGATTAGAAGCCATAGTGATAACAATAAAATAGTTATTGGTAGAGATGCAAGAATTTCAGGATCTATGGTTCAAAATCTAGTTATGAATACATTGGTTGGTTTAGGTTTCGATGTTGTAGATATAGGGCTTTCAACAACTCCAACTGTAGAAATAGCAGTTCCTCTTGAAAATGCAAGTGGGGGTATAATTATAACAGCAAGTCATAACCCAAAACAATGGAATGCATTAAAATTATTAAATAGTAGGGGAGAGTTTTTGAATTCTAATGATGGTGTAGAAATTTTAAAATTAGCTGAAAGCTCTAATTTAAAATATAATGAAGTTGATGCTTTAGGAAAAATCTCTGAAGTTAAAAACTATATAGATATTCATATTGATCAGGTTTTGTCATTAAACATTATTGACGTTAATAAAATTAAATCCTCTAACTTCAAAATTGTTGTTGATGCAGTTAATTCAACTGGTGGAATAGCAGTTCCAAAACTTTTAAATAAATTAGGTGTTGAGGTTATAGAATTATATTGTGAGCCTAACGGACATTTTCCTCACAACCCAGAACCATTAAAAGAGAATTTAACAGATTTGTCAAGTCTTGTCGTTGAGCATAATGCAGATTTAGGAATTGTCGTTGATCCTGATGTTGATCGGTTAGCTTTTGTTTGTGAAGATGGAAGTATTTTTGGAGAGGAATACACTTTGGTTGCATGTGCAGACTTTGTTCTTGGTAAAACACCAGGACCTACCGTCAGTAATTTAAGCTCTACACGTGCTTTAAGGGATGTTTCACAGAAACATGGATGCAGTCATCAGTCAAGTGCGGTTGGTGAGGTTAATGTGGTTGAAATGATGAAGAAAAATAATGCCGTTATTGGAGGTGAAGGAAATGGAGGAGTTATTTATCCAGAATCCCATTATGGTAGAGACTCAATTGTGGGTATTGCAATGTTTTTAAATCTTTTAGCTGAAAGAAATCTAACTGCTCTTGAATTAAAAAATAAATATCCATCTTATTTTATGAGTAAGCAAAAATTGCAACTTAACAATGATTTAAATTTCGAGGCTATACAAGAGTTTTTAATGAATAAATATTCTTCTGAAAAAATTGATACTGTTGATGGATTAAAAATTGATTTTGAAGATTCATGGGTTCAACTTAGAAAAAGTAATACTGAGCCTATAATAAGAATATACAGTGAAGCTAAATCTCAGGAATCAGCTGATGTACTAGCTAATAGTGTAATCAAGGAAATTACTAATAAGTTTATGTAAGTTATATAGTTGGAGCTTTGTCTTTATGCTTCCACCTTTTGTGAGTCCAAGTATAATACTCGGGAGCTTTTATAATTTGCTGTTCTACCTTTTTTATAAATATATCAGATATTTCAAAATTTTCATACTCTTTTGGTGTAGTTGTAATTTTCTCAAAAGTAGTCATGTAATATCCTCTTTTTGTTCTTTCAGTTGCTAAAAATGCTATTGCTAGATTATGTTTTTTTGCAAGCATTTCAGCACCTGTGTGAATTGGTACAGTAACACCCATAAATTTACCCCAATGAAAGGCTCTTTTTAATTTAGGGGTTTGATCTGATGCAAAGCCATAAAGAGATATTTTCTTTTTAAACTTTGAGTTTTTAGCTATTGTAGCAATAGATTCTTTTGTACTAATTAAAAAACCGTTAAATCTGCTTCTAGATTTTTTTATGATTTTATCAAAATATGGGTTAGATAACTTTTTGTAAATACCATATATATCATAATTAACAAACCTGTCTAGAATAAATACCCATTCCCAACTTGCATAATGTCCACACATTAAAATTAAATCCTGCTCTGTTTTTTCAAGTTCTTTTAAAACTTCAACATTTTTAAACTGAAATCTTTTTTTTACTTGTTCTTCAGACATTGCTGAAAACTTTATAGACTCCAAAAGAACATCAGTTAAATTTCGGTATGTTTTTAATTCAATGTTTTTAATCTCTTTCTTAGTTTTTTTAGGAAAAACTAAATTTAAATTATGTTTAACTGTTTCTCTTCTGTATCTGATAATATAATAGAATATGTAAAAAAGAAAATCAGATAATTTGTAAAGTAAAAAAAAATTAAGTCTTGATACTATCCAAAATAATGGATATAAAAAAATAAAAGATATTAAATGATTTAACCTATTAATCATGGAGCAAATATAAATATATATTCTATAAATTAATTTTAAGAGCTATTTTAATTAACATAATTCAATTTCATTACTTTTGCTAAAAATTTACTAGTGATTAAAACTGATACTATAATAGCTTTAGCAACCCCACCTGGCATAGGTGCAATCTCTGTTATTAGACTATCAGGCAAAGACTCAATAATTATATCAAACAAATTATTTAAACCTTTAAATAATACTGATCTTATTAATCAAAATACTCACACTATTAGTTTGGGTTATATTAAGGATTCTGATATTACTATTGATAAGGTTTTAATTTCTGTTTTCAAAGCACCAAAATCTTACACTGGTGAAAATATTGTTGAAATCTCATGTCATGGAAGTGTTTTTATACAACAAAAAATAATTGATTTATTCACTGTTAACGGATGCAGATTAGCAGATCCCGGTGAATTTACCCTTAGAGCATTTCTAAATGGAAAAATGGATTTGAGTCAAGCTGAATCAGTAGCTGATTTAATATCTAGCACAAGTGAATCATCTCATAAAATCGCAATGGATCACATGCGTGGTGGGTTTAGCAATGATATTAAACTTTTAAGAGAAGAGCTGTTAAATTTTGCATCATTAATTGAATTAGAGCTTGATTTTTCTGAGGAAGAT
>SGZJ01000010.1 GCA_004213995.1 Flavobacteriales bacterium
TTACACTCTATAGCCGATATTTGTTCAAAGTGATTTTCATTTAGTAATAATTTAGAAATATTATTTAAGTCATACTCTATATCCCAACTTTTATCATTAGCAGATTTTTCAAATGAAAAATTAATAAGAGTTTTTGTTAATTTGTTATCAACTCCAGCCCTTGATATTAATTTAGCAGTCGACTCTTCTAGTAAATCCTTAGTTTTAATTTCTACTTCATAATTAACAGGAATTTTTATTTCGTACGCAAAATTTCTTATAATTTTTTGTGTAAACTTATCTATAGTTGAGATATTAAAAGAAGCATAATTTATTAGAATTGATTTCAATACTGAAATCGATTTTGATTGAATTTCTAGATTAGTTAAACCTGTTTCTTTTTTAATAGAATTTAAAAGAGGGTTGTTCTTATCAGAAATAGTTATTTTGGTAAGTTGATTTAAATTATCAATTATTCTACTTTTCATTTCATTTACAGCTTTATTTGTAAATGTTATGGACAGAATTTTTTTATAAGAATCAATCTGGGGATCTGTAAGCAATATCTTTAAATATTCCTTAACCAGGTTAAAAGTTTTACCACTTCCTGCTGATGCATTATATATGTTATAGAAATGTTTCAAGTATTATAGATTACTTCACCAAATTAAGTATTCTATATTACTTATTAATAATCCTTTTTGTAAATTTGTGTATTAAATAAATATTAATCTAAAAAAATAATACAATGGGATTTAAATTACCAAAGCTTAACTTTTCATATGATGCACTAGAACCATCAATCGATGCTAGAACGATGGAAATTCATCATTCTAAACATCACAATGGTTACACTAATAATTTAAACAATGCTATAATTGATACAGATTTAGATTCTGCTTCAATTGAATCTATTTTAGCTAATCTTGATATGAACAATAAAGGGTTGAGAAATAATGCCGGAGGTTATTATAATCACAAATTATTCTGGGAAGTAATTTCACCCGTTGATAATGATGGTATTTCAGATACTATGTTAGATCTTATCAACACTTCATTTGGTTCTTTTGACGCATTTAAAGATAAGTTTTCAAAAGCTGCTGCTACCCAGTTTGGTTCAGGATGGGCATGGCTTTGTGTTATGGACAATGGAAAACTTGAAGTTTGTGGAACTGCCAATCAAGACAATCCTTTAATGCCAAATATTGGATGTGGAGGGACACCTATTTTAGGTGTAGATGTTTGGGAGCATGCTTATTATTTAAACTATCAAAATAGACGAGTAGATTATATTTCTGCATTTATGGGTTTAATAAATTGGAAAGTCGTTGAAAATAAGTATTTATCTAAATAAATAAAAAAGGCGAACATAGTCCGCCTTTTTCCCCCAAATCAAATCACTTAATAAAGAAATTATAAAGTGAAAGTATAAATATATTCACGTTCACATTTAATTATTTATATATTACACTTTAGTTGTTTAATTATTAGTAGTTAAATGTTTAAATATTAAACAAAAGAAGAAAATTAATTAGTAGGCTCTCTTTTTATTTCCTTCGTAGAAGTTTATAAATGCGTTGTTTACTACTCTGTTTCCACCATTTGTAGGGTAGTTTCCTGTAAAGTACCAATCTCCCAAATTATTAGGGCAGGCCTTGTGTAGATTTTCGATTGATTGAAAGATAATCTTAACTTCAGCACTTGTAACATCTGTACTCAAGAGAGAAGTAATCATATTTGAAATTTCTTCAGCAGAAAATAAAGCATATAGATCTTTTACATAATTAGTTATTTCTGAATCTGCTAAAAGTTCTTGCTTTTTACATTTTTTATATGTTGATTCAATTAATGAATATTGATTGGTTTCTTTTAAAAGAGACAATAGTGCTTTAAAAGCTATAAGACTTTCTAAGTTTGCCATATCAATACCGTAACAATCTGGGTATCTGATTTGTGGAGCAGAAGAAACAACAATTATTTTTTTAGGCCCAAGTCGATCAAGCATTTTTAAGATACTTTTTTTAAGAGTTGTACCTCTGACTATACTATCATCAATAATAATCAAAGTATCAGTTTTTTTAATTACGCCATATGTTATGTCATAAACATGTTCCACTAGGTCATCTCTGCTACTATCCTCTGTAATAAAAGTCCTTAGTTTAACATCTTTTATAGCAATCTTTTCAATTCTAGCCTTTTCACTTAGTACTTTAATTATTTTCTCTTTTGAAATATCAGTATTATTTAATATTTCATTTGTTTTTTTCTTGATTAAATAGTTATCTACACTTTCAATCATCCCATAAAATGATGTTTCAGCAGTGTTGGGAATGTAAGAAAAAACAGAGTTACTTATATCATAATTAATTTCTTTTAAAATTGTAGGCATTATTAGTTTTCCTAACTCTTTTCTTTCTTTATAGATATCAGCATCACTACCTCTTGAGAAGTAAATTCTTTCAAATGAACATGCTTTTTTTTCAACTGGAGTAAGTATCTCTTTTATAGCTAATTCTCCTGATTTATTTATTAGCAATGCATTACCAGGTGGAACTTCTTTAATTTGATTTAATTTTAAATTAAATGCAGTTTGAATAGCAGGTCTTTCAGATGCAACTACTATAACTTCGTCATCTTTATAATAAAAGGCTGGCCTTATTCCTGCAGGATCTCTAAGAATAAAAGAATCTCCGTGTCCCATCATACCTCCAATAACATATCCTCCGTCCCAATCTTTTGAAGATTTTTTTAATATTTTACTAACTTTTAATCTTTTAGAAATTAAGGGTGAACATTCAGACTTGGTAAAGCCTTCTTTTTTTAAATCTTTATATATTTTTCTGACTTGAGCATCCAAAAAATGACCAATTTTTTCCATTATTGTAATTGTGTCAGTGTATTCCTTTGGGTGCTGACCTAATTCTACAAGATTATTGAATAAATCTTTGACATTGGTCATATTAAAATTTCCAGCTAGAATTAAATTTCTGTGCTTCCAATTGTTTTGTCTTAAAAAAGGGTGCACACTTTCAACGCTATTTTTACCAAAAGTTCCATACCTAACATGGCCAAGCATTACTTCTCCAATATATGGAATATGTTTTTTTTGAAGAGAAACATCATCTTTTAGTAAAGGATTACTTTCTAAAGTATCATTAATTCTATTGTTGATTTTTGAAAAAACATCTTGAATTGGTTGCTGTTCAATTGACCTAACCCTACTTATATATCTTTCACCAGGTTCAACATCAAATTTAATACTTGCAAAACCCGCACCGTCTTGACCTCTGTTGTGTTGTTTTTCCATCAAGAGATACATTTTATTTATTCCATAAAATGTAGACCCATACTTTTTTTTATAATAATCTAATGGCTTAAGAAGTCTAATATGGGCAATTCCACATTCATGTTTTAAAGCATCACTCATTACAGATATATTATGGTCTTGTTAAAAAACAAAAATAGAATCAATTTTTACAAATATCTAAAAAAAGTGATTTATTTTATTTTTTAATTTTAGAGACTCTTTGTTCGATAAGATTAATATCTAAATTCATTATGTTATTTGGCCCAAAATCTTCAATGCAATACGATGCAATCGCAGTTCCATACATAACTCCTTTTTTAACTTCATCAAATGAAATCTCTGAACAACTTGCTAAATATCCTGCCAATCCACCTGCAAATGTATCTCCTGCTCCAGTAGGGTCCTTAACTATTTCAGTAGGAAATATTGGACAATTATAATAATCATCTTCACCAAAAACTAATGATCCAAATTCTCCTTTTTTAATGATTAAAAATTTAGGTCCAAGTTTAGATATTTTCTTTGCCGCAATCTTCAAATCACTTTCACCAGTTAATTGTTCAGCTTCTTGGTCGTTAATACATAACAAATCAACTTTCGAAATCACATTAACTAACTCGTCAAGAGAGTTATCCATCCAGTAATTCATTGTATCTAAAATTACAAGTTTTGGTTTTGAGTTCATTTGCTCCAGAACACTTAATTGAGTAGAAGGATGTAAGTTTCCAAGAAGGACTATTTCCGCATTTTTATAATTGTTTGGGACTATGGGTTTAAAATCTGCAAGAACATTTAGTTCAGTGGTTATAGTATCTCTATGATTCATGTTTACATGATAAAGACCTTCCCAAAAAAAAGTTTTTCCACCTTTAACAATTTCAATACCAGAAATATCTATTTTTTTTGTTTTCAAAAGAGTTAAATATTCTTCAGGGAAATCACTACCAACAACCGAAACTATAGCGTTATTAATATTAAAAACTGATGAGGATACTCCAATAAACATGCCTGAGCCACCTAAAATCTTATCCACTTTACCAAATGGAGTTTCTATTGAATCAAATGCGACTGTGCCAACAATAAGTAATTTGTTCATTTAATGTATTTTAAGTTTGCAAATATAAATTATTTTCGTCCGAAATCAGCAGGAATTTCACCCCAAATTTTCGTTTTCCATTTCAATATTTTTGTTTGATAAGTATTAGATTTAAGCCATAATATAGCTCTATCAATTAATAAAAATAGATTTTCATTTTCGTTAGTCCTTTCTAATTTTGTATTACATTTTTTTTTTCTAACCCAACTTATTGCAGTAATTGAATCAGTGTAAATGGGTTTATTGCTTTTCATCTTCTTTAATTCTGCCAACCCGTGGACCAAGGCTAAAAATTCACCAATATTATTAGTTCCTTTTTTAAATGGACCGTGATTAAATAATAATTTTTTTGTTTTGGTGTCTACCCCTTGGTATTCCATAATGCCAGGATTCCCACTTGATGCAGCATCTACAGAAATAGAATTATAATTTGGAAGTTCATCACTCTTGAAAAGCTTAGATTTGGCAAAGTAAATTTTATGACCTTCAGTTAGTGCATTGTTAGCATCTTTTAAATTTTCAAAAGACTTATATTTTGCCCCTTTAAAATTATTAATTTGTATTTTACAGTCCTCCCAAGAATTATAGACGCCTTTTTTATGACCTCTCCAAACTACATAATATTTTTTTTTCTTCTTCTTCATGTTAGTTAATAAGTCTTGCAACAACATCTGGAAAATACTTCATTTCTAAGTTATTAATTTTTTTTGCTAAGCTAGTAATACTTTCATTTTGTTCTAATCTGATTTTTTTTTGGAAAATAACCTCTCCTTCATCATAATTACGGTTAACCTTATGAATTGTAATACCACTGAAGAGTTCTTTGTTTTCAATCACTGCAGCATGAACATAATTGCCATACATTCCTTTACCACCATACTTTGGTAAAAGTGAAGGATGAATATTTATAATTGGGAAACTCATTTCAATTAAAGTAGTTGGAATTTTTAATAAGAACCCAGCTAGTATTATCATTTCTGGATTGATTTTTAAAATCTTTTGTTCTACTAATGATGAGTTGAAAAATGATTGTTTTTCAAATACCTCACATTTAATATTTAGTGCTTCACATCTTTTGATTACACCAGCTTTTGGGTTGTTAGTAAAAACAAACCAATTGACTTTTAGCTTAGCTTCTGAAAGTTTTAAAATTAGGTTTTCTGTATTTGAACCACTACCAGATGCAAAAATTATTATATTTTTTATTTTTGACATTTAAAAAACACTTCTCAAATTTTTAATAATATTAGCCATTTAAATTAAATAAATTGCACATTTCCTTTCTAAATAGTTAAATTAAAATAAAGTTTTTTATTTTTGTCAACTATAACTAAATATTAAACTAATAAAACTTAAAATTATGTCAGACATTGAATCAAGAGTTAAAGCTATTATTGTAGATAAATTAGGAGTAGATGAAAATGAAGTTGTTACTGAAGCAAGCTTCACAAATGACCTAGGGGCAGACTCTCTAGATACTGTAGAATTAATAATGGAATTTGAAAAAGAATTTGATATTCAAATACCTGATGATCAGGCAGAAAATATTTCTACTGTCGGTCAGGCAGTTTCTTACATTGAAAATGTGTAAATAAAATTTTTTTATGGAATTAAAAAGAGTTGTTGTTACAGGTCTTGGTGCTCTTACCCCAATTGGGAATAATGTTAATGAGTATTGGGATAATTTAATTAGTGGCAAGAGTGGTGCTGCGCCAATAACTTATTTTGATACTGAAAAATTTAAAACAAAATTTGCATGTGAGTTAAAAGGTTTTAATGCCTTAGATTTTCTTGACAGAAAAGAAGCTCGAAAAATGGATAGATTTACCCAATATGCCATGGTAGCTTCTGAAGAAGCGATTAGTGATTCAAAAATTGATTTAGAATCAATTGATAATTACCGAGCTGGAGTAATATGGGGTAGTGGAATAGGAGGAATCGAAACCTTTCAAAATGAAGTAATTAATTTTGCTTCCGGTGATGGAACTCCAAGATTTAATCCGTTCTTTATTCCAAAAATGATTGGAGATATAGCCCCAGGACACATTTCGATGAAATATCATTTTATGGGACCAAGTTATACCACTGTTTCTGCTTGTGCCTCTTCCGCAAATGCAATGGTAGACGCCCTCAATTATATTAGACTTGGTCATTGTGATATAATTATAACTGGTGGTAGTGAAGCTGGTGTTAATAAAGCAGGTATGGGAGGTTTTAATGCCATGCATGCATTATCCACAAGAAATGAAGATCCTGCAACCGCATCCAGACCATTTGATTCAACAAGAGATGGGTTTGTTCTGGGTGAAGGATCAGGAGCTATTATTCTAGAAGAATACGAGCATGCAAAAGCAAGAGGAGCAAAAATATATGCCGAACTTATTGGTGGAGGACTATCATCTGATGCGTACCATATTACCTCACCTCATCCTGAGGGTCTAGGGGTAAAAGCTGTTATAAAAAATTGTTTAAATAACGCAGGAGTGTCCTTTGAGCAAGTAGATGCAATAAACACTCATGGCACATCAACTCCTTTGGGTGATGTTGCAGAGCTTAAAGCAATTTCAGATGTTTTTGGGGATCATGCTAAAAACATCAATATAAATTCAACAAAGTCTATGACAGGGCATTTGCTAGGGGCAGCTGGAGCTGTAGAAGCTATTTCTGTCATTTTATCAATTAAAAACGGGATTGTACCTCCAACTATTAATCACAAGAACTCAGACGAAAACATAAATTCGTCTTTAAATTTAACATTAAATAAAGCTCAAAAGAGAGATATAAATATAGCAATGAGTAATACTTTTGGCTTTGGAGGTCATAATGCTTGTGTTATTTTTAAAAAATACATTAATTAATGGGTAATTCAATACTGAATAATTTTAACCTATTTAATAAAAAAGACAACTTCTATTTTGAAATTAAAAAACTTCTAAAATTTACTCCAAATTCAATTCATTATTACAAAACAGCTTTCACTCATAGATCTTTAAATTTAAAGGATATTAATGGCATTGCAGTAAATTATGAAAGACTTGAATTTCTTGGAGATTCTATATTAAGTTCTATTATTTCAACCTACCTATTTAATCAAATTCCTGAAGCTTCTGAAGGTTATTTGACAAAAATGAGATCCAAGATTGTTAGTCGAAAACATTTAAATGAATTAGGTCAAGAATTAAATTTAACTCAACACTTAACTTGTGATTTGAACATTGAGAATTATGGTGAAAATATTGAAGGAAATTTATTTGAGTCGCTAATCGGAGCTATTTTTTTAGATAAAGGCTATAAATATGCTAGGAAGTTTATATTCCAAAGTGTGATTATTCCACATGTTGATCTTAAAAAACTTGATGGAAAAATAATAAGTTATAAGACATTGATTATTGAATGGTGCCAAAAAAATAAATTAAAATATTGCTATGAAACATTTGAGGATTCTGGAAATGATAGTATTAAGCATTTCACCTCTAACTTACAAATATCAAGTTTTCAGTTAGTTAAAGCGAGGTCTACATCAAAGAAAAAGGCTGAAGAAAAAGTTTCTCAAAGAGCCTTTTATATTAATCAAAATCAAATCAATATTTAAGAAAATATTATTCAAATCAATATTTAAATAGAATAATATTTGTTATATTTTTATATGGCAGTTAGAAAAATTATTTTTCAAGAGGAAGAACATCTTCATTACCATTTATTAGCAATTCATTCGGTATTAACTGATTATAGACTCGCCTTTTTTTTAAATAAACATTTAAATATTGAGCTAAAAAGAGCTTTTGATGATTTGGATATTTCATTGCAAGACGGTTTTTACTCATTCTTTCAGTACGAAGATGAAGATAATTTATTAAATTGGAACTTAATTTCTAATAGTTCATATACAAACGTTAAAAATGAAATTAAAGAATCATTATTATTTAAAAACACCAAGGTTGAGCTAAAAAAATTTAAATTAATTAGTGAATTAAGTCAAGTAGATTTTTTTCTAAAAATTGAATACCACACAGACCAAATTAATATAAATCAAATTATAAAATCAATCAACGAAATACCAAATATAATTTCAGTTTATACCTTGAACTTAAAAAATATTAAGAATAAAGAAAATCTAAATTTTTCATGAGAAATAAAAATAAAAAAACAAAAATAGTTGCAACTCTAGGTCCATCTGTAAATTCTAAATCAAAATTAAAGAAAGTATTGGATGAAGGGGTTAATGTTTTAAGAATAAATTTTTCACATGCTATTCATGATGATGTCAAGAACACGATTAATTTAATTAGAGACTTAAATTCTACTTATCACTATAATGCTGCTATTTTAGCAGATCTTCAAGGTCCTAAAATTAGAATTGGTAAAGTGAAAGATGATTACACTGTTAAAAAAGGAGATATAATTTCATTTAAAACTGGAGATCAATTTATCGCAGATAAAAATGAATTTTATATGAGTTATTCAAACTTCGCCAAGGATGTAAAAGTTGGAGAAAAAATATTAATAGACGACGGTAAATTAATTTTTGAAGTAACTAAGACAGATAAAAAAAATACTGTTCATGCGAAATCTATCCTAGATGGAATTATTAGATCCAATAAAGGGGTAAATTTACCCAATACACTGATTTCACTACCAGCTCTAACTAATAAAGACAAAGAAGATGCTATTTTTGCTATCTCACAAAAGGTGGACTGGATTGCTTTATCATTTGTTAGAAATGCAAAAGATTTAAAGGACTTAAATGACTTAATTTACAAGCATTCTGACGTGAAAATTCCTGTAATCGCTAAAATAGAAAAGCCAGAGGCAGTTTTAGCTATTGATGATATAATACAAAATTGTGATGGATTGATGGTTGCAAGAGGAGATCTTGGGGTTGAAGTCCCTAGTGAGCAAGTTCCGCTCATACAAAAAAAACTAGTTTATAAGGCTAAAAAATGTAGAATACCTGTAATCATTGCTACCCAAATGATGGAAAGTATGATGGATAGTTTAACTCCATCTAGAGCAGAAGTAAATGATGTTGCAAATTCAATTATTGATGGTGCAGACGCGGTTATGTTAAGTGGTGAAACTTCGGTAGGAAAATTTCCTGTTGAGGTTATTAAACAAATCTCTAAAATTATTAATTCTGTTGAATACTCTAGTTTAATTAAAGTTCCCGAAAATCCTCCAACAATAAAAACAAATAGATATATAACAAAAGCTATATGTTATCATGCGTCTCATATGGCTGATGAAATTGATGCCAAAGCTATTATGACTTTGACCAACAGTGGATATACAGCTTTTCAAATATCTGCATGGAGACCTCATTCAAATATTCTAGTCTTTACATCTAATAAAAGAATTTTAAATAGATTAAGTTTATTGTGGGGAGTAAAGGCTTTTTACTACAATAAATTTAGTAGTACTGACATAACTATTGAAGAAATTACTAAGATTGCAATCTCTGAGGGCTATATATCAAAAGGGGATTTCACTATTAGCTTAGCCGCAATGCCAATAAAAGCAAAAGGAATGGTAAATACCTTAAGAGTAAATCAGGTAACTTAAGATGTTTTGATAGAAATAGAAAGAAAATTCTTAGTAAAATCTGACAAATATAGGTCTGATGCATTTAAAGTACAGTTATTATCTCAAGCATATCTAAATAATAATCCAGATAAATCTGTTAGAATTAGGATAGTTGACAATGAAGGATTTATAACGATTAAAGGACCTTCTAACGATGGTGGATTTTCTAGGTTTGAATGGGAAAAAAAAATTCCATTTGATGAAGCAGTTGAGTTAATGAAACTTTGTGGAGATCAGCTAATTTTAAAAAAAAGGTATTTTGTAAAACACAACAAAATAATCTTAGAAGTTGACGAATTTTTAAATAATAATAAAGGATTAGTTGTTGCAGAAGTAGAATTAAAAACAACTAGCCAAAAGATAGTCTTACCTGATTGGATAGCAGAAGAAGTAACAGGAGTTAATAAGTATTATAATTTGAGTTTGATCTCCAACCCATTTAGTAGTTGGTAGATTAAAATATTGAACTAAATGATTATCTTCGTCCTCACAAACAAAAACAATAAATATGAATATTTCTGAATTTGGAATTAATCAGGCATTAAAGACTCTAGGAGTTAATAAAAACAACTTAGGTTCTTCAACTGGATCTAATTTTTTTGCTTCTGGAGAAAATATACAAAGTTTTTCACCTGTCGATGGTGAATTAATTGGTACTGTTCAAGCTACAACTAAGGAAGATTATGAAAAAATTATTAAAACTTCTTCTAATGCATTTAAACAATGGAGGGACAAAACTGCACCTGAAAGAGGTGAAGTGGTACGACAGTTTGGTAATAAATTAAGAGATTTTAAAGAGCCATTAGGAAAGTTAGTTTCTTATGAGATGGGGAAAAGTTATCAAGAAGGATTAGGAGAAGTTCAAGAAATGATCGATATATGTGACTTTGCAGTTGGTTTGTCAAGGCAACTTCACGGATTAACAATGCATAGTGAAAGGCCAGGTCACAGAATGTATGAACAATACCATTCCTTAGGAATTGTAGGTATTATTTCTGCTTTTAATTTTCCTGTTGCAGTTTGGGCATGGAATACTGCATTAGCTTGGGTTTGTGGAGATGTTTGTGTGTGGAAACCTAGTGAAAAAACTCCTTTATGTGGGATAGCTTGTCAAAACATTATAGCGGAAGTTTTTAAAGAAAACAATGTTCCTGAAGGAGTATCTTGTCTTATTAACGGAGATTATAAAGTAGGTGAGTTTATGAGCAAGGACTCTAGAATTCCTTTGGTTTCGGCAACTGGCTCAACTAGGATGGGTAAAATTGTAGCTAGCGAGGTAGCCGGGAGATTAGGAAAGTCATTATTAGAATTAGGAGGAAACAATGCAATAATTGTATCTCCAGATTCAGATTTAAAAATGACAGTGATTGGTTCCGTATTTGGAGCAGTCGGCACTGCAGGTCAAAGATGCACTAGTACAAGAAGATTAATTATACACGAAACTATTTATGATAAAGTAAAAAACGCATTAGTAGAAGCCTATAAGCAATTAAAAATTGGAAATCCTTTGGATGAATCAAATCACGTTGGACCATTAATTGATATACTTGCTGTTGATTCTTATAACAATGCATTAAATAAAGTTGTAGAAGAAGGTGGAAAAATAATAGTTAATGGTGGTGTTTTGTCAGGTGAAGGATACGAAAGTGGTTGTTATGTAAAGCCTGCAATTGCTGAAGCTAAACCAAATTTTAATATTGTGCAGCACGAAACATTTGCTCCAGTTTTATACTTGTTAAAGTATAGTGGTTCAGTTGAAAATGCAATTGAAATTCAAAACGAGGTAAAACAAGGGTTGTCATCATCTATTATGACTAACAACCTTAGAGAGGCTGAGTTATTTTTATCTGTAAATGGATCAGATTGCGGTATTGCTAATGTAAATATTGGAACCTCTGGTGCTGAAATTGGAGGTGCTTTTGGAGGAGAAAAAGATACTGGAGGGGGAAGAGAATCTGGTTCAGATGCTTGGAAAGTGTACATGAGAAGACAAACAAATACCATAAATTATACTACTGATTTACCATTAGCACAAGGAATTAAGTTTGATTTATAATTTTTTATTAATTATAGTACTACAGGCTTGATCTGAAGGTAAAACTAGTATATCAGCAATGTTTACATGTTTTGGTCTTGATATAACAAATGAAATAATTTCTGCTATATCTTCTGCTTGCAATGCTTCATATCCTTTGTAAACATTTTTAGCAGTTTGCGTATCACCTTTAAATCTGACATCAGAAAAAGATGTTTCAACCAGCCCAGGATTAATTTCTGAGACTTTAATATTATGCTTATTTAGGTCTAATCGAAGACTCTGACTTATTGCTTTTACAGCATATTTACTTGCGCAGTAAATATTTCCTTTGGGATAAACTTCTCTGCCTGCAAGAGACCCAATATTTATAATGTGACCAGTTGAATTTTCAATCATATTATTGACAATAGCTTTTGTCACATACATTAGCCCTTTAACATTAATATCAATCATTTTATCCCAATCATTGATATTTCCATCTTGAAAAAAATCCATACCATGTGCATTTCCAGCATTATTTATTAGTACATGTATATTTTTCCATTTTTCTGGTAAGCTGGAAATTGAACGAATAACTTCAGGATTCAATGAAACATCAAAGCACAATGAAATTGTTGAAGTTATTTTATTTAAGTCATCTTCTATTGAGCAAAGAACTTCATTTCGTCTACCACAAAGAATAAGTTTAAATCCAAGTTTGGCTAACTCATATGCAGTTGCTTTTCCAATCCCACTAGTTGCTCCAGTAATTAATGCTATTTTATCCATCCTATAAATATATGCATCTATTAAATATTATTAAAAAATATGTTAAAATTATTGTTAATTTTTTGTTTTTTTAACCAATTATTAACAGGGTAGAAGTAATATTTTTAACAAATTGCAAAGTGTTATTCATTTAACACTGAAATATTAAAATTTAAAAGATGGAAAATAAAATAAACATTAAGGAAATTAATGAAAAAATTGAGAAAGAGAGTGCTTTTATCGATTTACTAATATTTGAACTTAATAAGGTAATTGTAGGGCAAAAACCAATGATTGAAAGGTTGTTAATAGGCCTTCTTGGTAAAGGTCATATCTTGTTAGAAGGAGTGCCTGGTTTAGCCAAAACACTAGTTATTAATTCCTTATCTAAGGCCATAAAAGGGTCTTTTAGTAGAATTCAATTTACACCTGATTTACTTCCCGCAGATGTTGTTGGTACCCAAATATATAATATTAAAGAGACTAATTTTTCAGTGAAAAAAGGACCTGTCTTTGCAAATTTTGTTTTAGCTGATGAAATAAATAGAGCTCCAGCCAAAGTGCAGTCTGCATTACTTGAAGCCATGCAAGAAAAGCAGGTTACTATAGGTGATGAAACTTTCATTTTAGATAAACCTTTTTTAGTAATGGCAACGCAAAATCCTGTAGAGCAAGAAGGGACTTATACATTACCTGAAGCCCAAGTCGATAGATTTATGTTAAAAACAGTAGTTGATTACCCATCTATGGATGATGAAAAATTAATTATTAGAGCAAATTTATCTGGCAGTTTTGAAAAAATTAGTCCAGTTGTTTCAATCAAAGAAATTATTAAAGCTCAAAAAACAATTAACGAGGTTTATATGGATGAAAAAATAGAGTCATATATCCTAGACATAATATTTGCAACTAGAGAACCTTCAAAATATAAATTATCTGAACTTGAGCCTTTAATATCCTTTGGAGCATCCCCAAGAGGTAGTATTAATCTTGCATTAGCTTCAAAGTGTTATGCCTTTATTAAAAGAAGAGGGTATGTTATCCCTGAAGACGTTAGGGCAGTTGTTCATGATGTTTTAAGGCACAGAATAGGAATTACTTATGAGGCTGAGGCAGAAAACTTAACATCTGTTGACATCATAAATAAAATTGTTAATCAAATTGAAGTCCCTTAAATTTTGATTTATGGATACTAAAGATCTTTTAAAGAAAGTTAGAAAAATTGAAATTAAAACTAGAAGGTTATCAGACCATATTTTTGGTGGTGAATACCATTCTACTTTTAAGGGAAAGGGAATGACTTTTAGTGAAGTTAGACAGTATCAAATAGGTGACGATGTTAGGACGATTGACTGGAATGTAACGGCTAGGTATAAAGAGCCATATATAAAAGTTTTTGAAGAAGAACGAGAGCAGACATTAATGTTAATGGTAGACGTCTCCGGGTCTAAATTTTTTGGAACCAACGATGTTTTTAAAAATGAATATGTTACTGAAATTGCCGCAACTTTATCTTTTTCAGCGAATCAAAACAATGATAAAATTGGTTTAATATTATTCACAGATGTAATTGAATTATACATTCCACCTAAAAAAGGCAAGACACATATATTAAGAATAATCAGAGAATTATTAGACTTTAAGCCGATAAGTAAAAAAACCGATATTCATTTTGCATTTAAATTTTTGTCGAACGTCCAAAAAAACAAATCGATTGTATTCATAATATCTGATTTTATTTCGCCTGATTATTTTAAAAGCTTAAAAATTAGTTCTTCTAAACACGATATTACTGGGATTAGAATTTTTGATAAAGGGGAAGAATCAATTCCAAATTTGGGCTTGATTCAAGCTATAGATAGTGAAACAGGAGTCGTTTCTACAATCAATACAAGTTCTTCAAGAGTTAGATCATCTTACAAAAAACAGTATTTGTCCAATGTAAAAGTATTTGAGAATAACTTCAAACGCTCTGGAGCTGGAATAATCAATTGTGGAATTGAAGAGAGTTATGTTAAAAAGTTACTTGGATATTTTAAAAATAGAAGTTAAATGAGAATTAACAGTTTAACATATAATTTTTTAAAAATAAAATTTTTAGGACTATTCTTCTTTGCTTTGTTTAACCAATTAAATGCTCAAGAGGCCTCAAGCTTTGTAGATACTACAAGTATTAGAATTGGAGAACAGATTAATTATAAAATCAATATTAAATTAGATTCATTAGATGAGATTAATTTTCCTAAAGCCAAAGACTTTGCCCCCTTTGAACTTATAAACGAATTTAAAGTAGATACTAACTATTTAGATAAAAAATTTATAATAAGTAAGCAGTTTGCTTTAACTTTTTTTGACTCTGGCACATATTATATCCCTTCACAAAAATTAAGTCTTTTAGATAAAGAAATCGAATTAGATTCCTTTAAAGTAACAATTAACCCTGTAAAAATAGACACCACTAAACAAGGCCTTTATGATATAAAACCTATTATGAAATCAAACACTAAGTTTGATTTTCTGTTTTGGCTTTATATTTTAATATTCATCATTGTCTTCTGTACTTTCTTATACTTTAAAAATCAGATTTTCTCATTTTTTACAATTAATAAATTGGAAGTAGAATATCTAACACCTTATGAAAAGGCTGTAACTGAGCTGTCAAAAATTAAAAACCTCAATTACCTTTCTGAAATTGACATCAAAACTTATTATTCAGATTTAACATTTGTCATTAGAAATTTTATTGAAGAAAAAATTATAGATAATGCATTAGAGTGTACAACAAAAGAATTAATTCAGAAACTCTCTTTATTAAAAACATCAAAGAAACTAAACTTTTCTAATTCAACTTTAAAAAATATTGAAGATGTATTTTCCAGAGCAGACCTTGTTAAGTTTGCAAAATATGAGCCAGATACTCAATCTGCATCAACTGATTTAGAAACACTAACCAAGGAGCTTGAAAAGATTAAATTAATATTGCCTGAACCTTCTGAGGAAGAATTAGAAAAAAATCTTAAAATTCAAGAAGACCTCAGAAGAAAAAGATTAAAAAATAGAAATAACAAAATTGCTATATACTCACTATTATCTCTATTTCTTATTTATTTAACTGCTTCTATAATTTATGGTTTTACTTACGTAAATGATAAGATATTTCAAAAACAAAATTTGATATTTCTTGAATCTGACAATTGGGTTAGCTCTAGTTATGGTGCTCCACCAATTACAATTTCAACCCCAGAGGTGTTAATTAGAAATACTGATAGCCTTACATTTAGTGTAATCGAAGCCTCTTCAAAATCAGAATTTAGTTTTAATAATATTAAAGATCCATTATATATTACACTTACTAATTTTAAACTTACTGAAAACAGCTCTAGTATTAAACTACAAGATGTAATGGTTAGCTCTATAGAAACTATTGAAAAACTAGGAGTTAAAAACATCATTACTAAATTTGAAAAATTTCAAACTCCCAATGAAGCAGAAGGATTAATGATTTATGGATCTGCAGATTTTCCTGTGGATAAGCCAAATCAATTTAGAAAGTCAAAATATAAAATATTTGGATTTATCAACAATCAAGATTATAAGCAGATCTTTATTTCATGGGAAGAAAATGACAACTATATTGTTGAAATTATTGACAGAATTATAAACTCTATTGAATTAGTAAAAAACAAAACAAACTAATGACTTTTAAAATACAGTTTCTAAATCCCGAGTTTTTTTGGTTGCTACTAATAGTCCCAATCGCTTGTATTTGGTTTATTTTGAAAAAAAATAAGTTCAATAATTCGATATCAGTTCCAAACACAAGCGCTCTATTATCTCAATCTTCTGTTCTTCCAAAGCTAAAGCCAGTCTTAAATATTCTTAGAATTTTATCTCTAATATTTATAATTATAGCATTGGCAAGACCTCAGATAATTGATGTGACAACCAAAATTAAAAATAATCAAGGAATAGACATTGTAATGGCAATTGATGTTTCAGCCAGTATGTTAGCAAAAGATTTAAAGCCAAATAGATTAGAGGCCTTAAAAAATGTTGCTTCTAATTTTATTTTGGACAGAATTAATGATAGAATTGGTTTGGTTGAATATGCTGGAGAGAGTTATACAAAAACTCCGATTACTAGTGATAAGAATATTATAATAAAATCACTTAACGAAATTAATTATAACACTATAATTGAGGGTGGAACTGCTATAGGAATGGGATTAGCTACATCTGTTAATAGGATAAAGGACAGTAAAGCCAAAAGCAAAGTTATTATTTTGTTGACTGATGGGGTTAATAATTCTGGGTTTATAGATCCAAATACAGCTGCTGAATTAGCAATTGAATATGGAATAAAAATATACACGATTGGCATAGGCACTAATGGAATGGCTCTTTCACCTGTTGGAATTGATAATAACGGAAAATTCAGTTATGCAAAAATTCAAGTTGAAATTGATGAAAATTTACTTATTGAAATTGCAGAAACGACTGGTGGTAAATACTTTAGAGCTACTAATAACAAGAAATTACAAGAAATTTACAGTGAAATAAACAAATTAGAAAAATCAGATGTTGAAGAAATTAAATACTATAATCATGATGAAAAATATAGATTTTATATTTTACTGGCTATTATATTTTTGACAACTGAACTAGTCTTGAAATATACACTCTTTAGAAGCTTTATATAATGTATCAACTAGAAGAAAAAATATGGTTTTGGTTAATGGTTCTTCCAATATTGGCAGCTATTTTATTTTTCATTAATGAAATATGGAAAACCCGTACTCAACAAGGATTTATTACACAATCCTCTCTACTAAAGTTAAGCCCTGATTATTCAAGGTTCAAGCCTTATCTGAAAATGTTTATTAACATATTATCATTAATACTATTGATTTTTGCTATGGTTAATTTTCAAGTTGGAACTAAAATTGAAAGCTATAAAAGGTTTGGTGTTGATATAGTGTTTGCAATTGATGTTTCTAGAAGTATGCTTGCTGAAGATGTTGCTCCAAATAGACTAGAGAAGTCTAAACAAATTGTTAATCAAATTATTAATAAACTTACAAGTGACAGAGTAGGTATTGTTGCCTATGCAGGAAAGGCATTTCCACAACTTCCAATAACTACTGACTATTCATCTGCAAAGATGTTTTTAAGTAATATGAACACAGATATGATATCTTCTCAAGGCACTGCTATTGATGAGGCAATACAGCTATCATCTACATATTTTGATGAAAACATCAACACTTCTAAATTATTGATAATTATATCTGACGGAGAAGACCATAATAACAGTTCTCTAGACATTGCAAAAATGGCTGCTCAAAAGGGAATAAAAATACATACAATTGGAGTTGGAAAAGAAAAAGGATCTCCAATCCCAATGAAAAAAAATGGTATTACTCAAAACTATAAGAGAGATAATAATAATGAAGTTGTTATTACAAAACTTAATAAAAAAGTTTTAACTGATATAGCTGAAATCACACAAGGAACCTTCATTATTGGTCAAAACACCTCATTTGTAATAAATGAAATAGATAAAATTTTACTAGAAACTGAAAAGACAGAATTTGAAAGCACACAGTTCTCTGATTATAAGGATCAGTTTCAGTTATTTATTTTTATAGCCTTAATGTTCTTATTTTTAGATATATTTCTGTTTGATTCTAAGACAAGTTGGATAAAAAAATTAAACTTATTTAATGATAACAATGCTGCAAAATAAAATTAATAAAACATTAATTAATTATGCCCTACTGATGTTTATATCTATGGGAAGTATAATGTCTCAGCAAAATGAGTATGAATCTTTAATTAAAAAAGGAAATAATTCATTTGAAGATAACACAGCTCTTTCTGAACAAAATTACAGAAAAGCAATTTCATATAGTCCTGAATTTGTTAAAGGCCAATATAATTTTAGTAACAACCTATATAAAAATGAATATTATGATGAGGCCTTACTTAATCAATTAGAGGCTTCAAAATATGCAAAGACCAGGGCAGATAAGCACCTGATATTTCATAATATTGGTAACATACTGATGAAGAAAAAAATGTGTAAAGAAGCTGTTGAGGCTTATAAAAATGCACTTAAAAATAACCCTAAAGATGATGAGTCAAGATACAATTTAGCTTTGGCTAAAGATTGTGCTAAGGATGAAAATGAAAATGAAAAGGAAAGTGAAGGTGAAGATGAAGACGAGGATAAAGAAAAGGATAAAGAAAAAGATGAAAATGAAGATCAAAAAGAGGATAAAGATCAGCAGGGAGATGACGAAAAACAAAATGAAGACCAAGATCAAAAAGAAAATAATAAAGATGATAATGATCAAAAAGGAGATGACAAAAGTAAAGATGAAAAGCCTAAAGAAAAGAAATTGTCACCACAACAAATAAAAAATATCTTAGAGGCAATGAATCAAGAAGAAAGTAAAGTTCAAGAAAAAATGAATGCAAAAAAATTAAAAGGAGTTAAATTAAAAAATGAAAAAGACTGGTAATGAGTTATAAATACTTACTAAATATTGCTTTACTTTTCATTAACTTAAATGTTTTCTGTCAAATTAACTTTGAAGCTAAATTAAGTAAAAGTACTCTAGGGGTTAACGAAAGATTACGTGTGGAATTTTCAATAAATGAAGACGGCGACAATTTTTCACCTCCTGACTTTATGAATTTTAAAGTAGTTGGTGGCCCATCCCAATCTATTAAGAATTCCTGGGTTAATGGAGATAGATCTTACAGTAAATCTTACACTTATTTTCTTTCTCCGATTAAAACAGGCACTTACAGTATAGGTCAAGCTACAATTGAAGTAGATGGAAAGGTTTATAAAACACTACCACTGGAAATTAAAGTTGTGGGTGCTGTAAAAAACCCTAACAAGGAAAACGACCCAAATTATGTTTCAGATAGTGAAATCTATTTAACTTCAGAAATATCAAAAAGATCCCCATATTTAAATGAAGGGTTTTCAGTTGTTTATAAATTATATTTTTCATCTAATATTGGTATCACAAATTGGAGAGAATTGTCCTCTCCAAGGTATACTGATTTCTGGAGTCAAAATATCGACATCGATAACTATACCATTGAAGATGGGACATATAAAGGAAAGCCATCTAGATATGTGATCCTGAAAAAAACTGTTCTTTACCCTCAAAAAGAAGGTGAATTAACAATCGAGCCTTTATCGCTAGACATAACACTACAATTACCAACTAATAGAAGAGATTTCTTTGGACAGAGGATTACTAAATCTTCACAAAAAGTCGTAACCTCTGGAGATCAAATAATTAGTGTAAAACAATTACCTAATTTAAATAAACCAAAAGATTATAACGGAGCAGTTGGATCATTTAATTTTGTAGCCACAACTTCAAAACGACAACTTTCAGTTTCAGAGGCTCTAGAGCTAGAACTTGAAATTAAAGGAAATGGAAACTTAAAATTATTTCAACTCCCAAAACTTAGTCTCCCTTCTTCTTTAGAGATTTATGAGCCTGAAAAAACAGAAAACATTTCTACAAACATTAGTGGCATGAGAGGATCTATTCGTGATATATACACAATAGTTCCTTCCAAACCAGGAAAATATAAAATTCCTAAAATAGAGTTTTCTTATTTTGATATTAATTCAAAAAAATATAAAACAATTAGCTCAAATGAAATCAATATTGATGTAGATGGAGAGGAGTGGGGTAGTGAAAAAGATAAAAATATTAATTCAAAAATTAAACCAAAAAACACAACACTTAAATTCCTTCCTTTTAAAACAAAATCTAAATTTGTTAAAATTAAGACTAAATCTTTTTTTAATACAAATATTTTTTGGGGGTTATTAATATTGCCATTTATTATTACAATACTAATAATCATATTAATGAATTATTTGAATGGTCGCAATAAGTTTTTGAATACTAATATATCCATCAAGTCTAGAAAATTAGCAAAAAAGTATTTACTAGGTGCAAAATCTAAGCTTGGTAGTAAAAAAGAATTTTATGAATCTCTTGATAAAGCGTTACATAATTATCTTAAATCAATTACTTTATTCGATAATAGTAACTACTCAAAAATTAATATTCAAAAAGAGTTAGAGAAAAGAAATATAGACGCTAATATTATTAAAGCATTAAATCAATTATTTAGTAATTGTGAAATGGCTAGATATACTCCAATTACTAATGTTGAAATGGAATCTGACTACAAAACTGCTTTAGATATAATAGCAGAGATTGATAAATCAATTAATTAATTATGAGACACTTTTTATTTTTCATTTTATTTGTTAATCTAAGTTTTTCTCAACAAAATGATATTTTTGTTGTTGCTAACGAAAAATATAATTCCTTAGATTTTGTTGGTGCCATTGAAAAGTATAATGAACTTTTGAAAGGAGGATTTCACTCATCAGAATTGTATTTTAATTTAGGAAATGCTTATTACAAGCTTGATAGCTTAGCTCAAAGTATTTATTATTATGAAAAAGGTTTAAAATATTTTCCAAATGATTCTAGTTTAATTCAAAATTTAGCATACTTAAATAATCTTACAATAGATGATATTGAATCTTTGCCTGAAGATATTGTTAGTAAGCAATTAAATTATTTGCTAAACTATTTTTCTTTTAATACCTGGTCAATAATTACTATAATTACAGCTATACTTTCTTGTGTCATATTTCTGTTATATTTTTTATCTAAGTCATCTATATACAAACGGACATATTTCACAATATTTATACTATCTTTCATATTAACATCCTCTTTGTTATTTGTAAATTTTAAAATTTATAACGTTCAAACAACTATTGAATTTGGAATAGTTTATAAAGATGTAATTGAAGTTAATTTTGAACCAAATGAAAAAAGTGAAGTTTTATTTGAAATTCACGAAGGAACAAAAGTTGAAGTAATAGAGAACTTTGACATGGATTGGTTAAAAATAAAATTGTCGAATGGACAAACTGGTTGGGTTATAAAAAATCAAATTAAAATCATATGATTACATTAGATCTAGTAGAGAGCGCTCAAAAAAAATGGGGTGAAGGAATTGTTAAAATTGGAAGTTTGAAAAACAATTTCAAATTATGTAAAGAATTTACTTCTAGTTTTTTAAATGAAACATATAGTTTTAAAGAAGGTAAAATTTTGTTCAAACCAACAAAAGCATGTGAAGAACAATTTCGTCCTAATTTCGATATGGCTTTGTCCTATTTTATTGGCGGAAATGATTCGTTTTGTAATGAAGACGAAGGTTTTGCAATGAAACCTTGGGTTAAGGTTTTATTTGAAAACTCTGGAGTTATAATTGAGAAAAATAGAGCAATTGCAATGGGTAATTATTTCTTCACTGACTTAAATGGAAATACAATAAAAGTTGAATACTCTTTTGGTTATAAATTAATTGATTCTAAGTTATATATTGACTTACATCATTCTTCATTACCTTTTACGCATTAGTTTTATTTCAAAAAATTTGCTGAAATAAATCTACTTAATTCATTAAGGGGCTTATAATAAATTGATAACTCAAGTTTATCTTGCTCTATTATTTTAAGAGAATTATTGGCTAGATTAAACACAAAAATTAATATAACTAGTATTAGAATGTTTTTTAAAAGTCCAAAAACACTTCCTAGAATTTTATTAAATAATCCTAATGCTACTAATTTTACGAGTTTTGTGGCAACTTTACCTAGGATTGAAACAATTAGTATGGTTAATATAAATAATATAACATTTGATAGAATTATTATATAACCCTCTTTCCAGTTAAAATACTGCTTAGACATTAAATAATTAGATAAATCACCATTGTATTGAGTAGCTAAATATATACCTAGTACCAATCCAATAACAGATGCTATTTCAATAATGAAGCCCTTATATAACCCTTTTATAAACCCATAAATAAGGAAGATTGAAATAAAAATATCTATATAATTCATAAATAATATTTTTACAAATAAAAGAAATTTTATTTATTGAATAACATAAATGATAATGCTAACTTTGTTTTAATTATAGACGCAAATGATTAATTCTAAGTTAAAAGAAAGATGGGGAATATTAACTCATAAATTATCTATTGATTTTCGTGATGGTGATGAGATTGATTTAGATTCGATTATTTATTTAATCGGAGTTCAAGAGTTGCAACAGCTTCATTCTAAATTTAACAAGAATCAAAAACTAGATTTAATGCACATAGCTATATGTAAATTATTAAGTGATTATGGTTATTATGAATTTGATTATATAGATGAGCAAGGATGGCCACACTATAAATGTCTAAAGCAACTACCTAACTTGAAGGCTGGGGAACAGTCCATCTTAATGAAAGACGCAATAGTTAACTATTTTCTTAAATCTAATTATATTCAATAAGAATGATTAAATTTGACATTTGACTAAACAACATGATTGAACAAATAGCACATAATATTAAAGAAATTGAATCTTTTAAGTCTTCTTCGAAAGATGAAATTGAAAATTTTAGAATAAAGTATTTAGGTAAAAAAGGCCTTGTTAACTTTTACTTCTCAGAATTTAAAAATGTTGATAATAGCAAAAAAAAGGAATATGGTTTAAGTATAAATAAACTGAAAATATCCGCACAAAATAAATTTAATGAGTTAAATTCTTTAGTTTCAAGTAACTCAACCTTATCTCAACTAAACGATTTAACTAGACCAGGTAATTCCATTGAAATTGGTTCAAAACATCCTATTACAATTGTAAAAAATAGAATTATTGATATTTTTTCTAGTATTGGATATAATGTTAGTGAAGGACCAGAAATTGAAGATGACTGGCACAATTTCACTGCACTTAATTTACCTGAACATCACCCTGCAAGGGATATGCAAGACACTTTCTTTATACAGACAAACCCTGATTTATTATTAAGAACACATACTAGTTCTGTTCAAGTAAGATATATGGAAAGTAATAAACCTCCAATTAGAACAATTTCTCCAGGAAGAGTGTATAGAAACGAAGCCATTTCAGCAAGATCTCATTGTTTTTTTCATCAAGTTGAAGGCCTGTATATTGATGAAAATGTCAGTTTTGCAGATCTTAAACAGACTTTAGAATTTTTTACCACACAGCTTTTTGGTAAATCAAAAATTAGATTAAGGCCATCTTATTTCCCTTTTACTGAACCAAGCGCGGAAGTAGATGTTTATTGGGGCTTAAAAAATGAAACAGACTACAAAATGACTAAGGGGACAGGTTGGTTAGAAATTATGGGTTGTGGAATGGTTGACCCTAATGTCTTGGACAATTGTGGGATAGATTCTAAAAAATATTCAGGTTTTGCATTTGGAATGGGTATAGATAGAATAGCTCTTTTGCTTCACCAAATTAAAGATATTAGACTACTTAGTGAAAATGATACTAGATTTATTAAACAATTTAAATCAACAATTTAATTTAACTTTTCGTTTAATTTTTTAAATGTATTTTTAGGATTCTTTTTTTCATAAAGAATTGCATGAACAGCTTCAATAATTGGAGTTTTTGCTTTTTTAATATTATCCCCATTTAATTGCATAGCTTTTTTTGTTGAAATATATCCTTCTGCAATCATTTTCATTTCCATTTGAGCGGCCTTTACTGTATAGCCTTTACCGACCATATTGCCAAACATTCTATTCCTTGAAAAGACAGAATAACCAGTAACTAACAAATCACCTAAATATGCTGAATTATTAATATTCCTTTTTATTTTATGCTTTTTCTTTATAAATCTTTTTATTTCTCTAATTGCATTACTCATTAAAATGCTCTGAAAATTATCTCCGTACCCAAGGCCATGAGCAATTCCTGCAGCAATAGCATATATGTTTTTTAACATGCTGGAATATTCAATTCCAATTACATCGTCACTTACTTTTGTTTTAATATACTTATTGTTAAAATCTAAACAAATAGTCTTTGCTAAACTCTTTTTAGAGCAAGCAATAGTTAAGTAAGAAAGTCTCTCTAAAGCTACTTCTTCTGCATGACAAGGACCAGCAATAACTAAAAATTTTTCTTTAAGTATATTATAATTATTTATCATGTGCTCTCCAACTAAAAGACCAGTTTCTGGTACGATGCCTTTTATTCCAGAAATCACTATTTTTTTTGAAATATCAACTTTAATTTTTTCCAATTCAGAATTTATAAATTCAGAAGGGACAACTAATATTATTACATCTGCATTTCTAACAACATCATTTAAATTTGCGCTTATTTGTAATTTAGATAGATTTAACTCAACAGAGCTTAAATAATTTGGATTATGTTTATTCTTTTGGATGTAATCAAGGGTTTCATTGTTTCTTACATACCAAGCAATAGAATTTAAATTATCAGACAGAATTTTGACTATTGCAGTAGCCCAGCTACCACTTCCAATAACAGCATAATTTAAATTGTTTTTCATTTTATAAGTTATAAGTTAAATATTTATTTTAATATTATTATTTATTAGATAAGATAAAACCTTTGAGTCTATTTTTAAATTATCTGTTTTCTTATTTAAAATATTTTTTCTGATATTTGAAGCTGAAACATTAATTATAGGAGCGTTTAAATAGTAAATATTTTCATGTGTTAATTTAGATTTTTCTTTGCAATTATTTCGTGGGTACACATATATTTTATGGTTTTTTATAATTTCACTGTACTGTTTCCAAGTCGTAAGCTTCTTTATATTATCATCGCCAATTATTAAACTATAATTATTAATATCATTTTCTTTTTTTAAATAATTTAATGTGCTTATTGAATAACTCGGTTTAGGTAGGTTCTTCTCAATATCACTAGGTAAAATATTTTTATGTTTTTTACAGACAATTTCTAGCATTTTATATCGGTGATTAAAATCAATAAGTGTGCTATCGATTTTGTGAGGACTTTGTGGGGTAAGGACAAACCAAACTTTATCTAAATCAGAGTTGTTCACAGCATAAATGGCTACTTGTAAATGACCATCGTGAATAGGATTAAACGCACCAAAATAGAGTCCAATATTCATCTATTGATTTTTTGTAAATTGATAAATTATATTTTTCACCTGTTTTATTGCTAGTTCTAAGTTATCATTAATAATCACAAAATCGTATTTGTCAGAATATTCAAGTTCTTTAATTGCTTTATCTAACCTAAATTCTATACTTTTTTTAGATTCAGTTTCTCTATTTACCAAACGTTTTTTTAATTCGATTAAACTGGGTGGTTTAATAAAAATTGAAACACTTGTTTCCGGAAATTGTGCTTTTAAATTTAACCCACCTATAACATCTACATCGAAAACTATATTTTTTCCTTTAGAATTTAATTTTTGAATTTCAGATTTTGATGTACCGTAAAATACATTTTTATAAACTTCTTCCCACTCTATAAAATCGTTATTTTGAATTTTTTCTTTAAAATTCGAGACAGATATAAAGTGATAATCTTTTCCATCTATTTCATTTTTTCTTTTCGCTCTTGTAGTTGA
Source organism: Flavobacteriales bacterium (assembly GCA_004213995.1). Lineage (GTDB taxonomy): Bacteria > Bacteroidota > Bacteroidia > Flavobacteriales > Flavobacteriaceae > SGZJ01. Next base: position 26,269 of record SGZJ01000010.1, read on the forward strand.
GGATATTGAAAATTCTAGATTTATATCTTCTAATGACAGTAATTCTTTTACAATAGTTGTTTTCCCAGAGCCAGAGGGAGCAGCGATTATAATCAATTTTTCTTTTTTCATTATAATACGTTTAACAATTGCTCTTTTATTTTTTCTAATTCATCTTTCATTTGAATTACAATTTTTTGCATTTCAGAGTTATTTGCTTTTGAACCTATAGTATTTATTTCTCTACCAATTTCTTGCCCAATAAAAGCTAATTTTTTTCCGTTAGAAGTACTGTTTTTAAGCGATGATAAAAAGTATTCTAAATGATTTTTTAGTCTTACTTGCTCTTCAGTTATATCAATTTTTTCAATATAATATATCAACTCCTGCTCTAACCTATTGTTATCGTGATCAATATTTAATTTTTCAATTTCTAGATTAATTTTAGATCTAATATGTTTAATGCGCTCGGGGTCTATTTCATTAATTAATGATAGTAGATCACCAATTTTATGGATTCTCATGATAAAATCTTTTTCTAAAGCTAGACCTTCATCTTTTCGATATTTAATTAGAGATTCAATAGCATTTTCAATTTCTTTAAAAATCTTCGGCCAATCTGAATCGTTTTCTTCAATCTGTTTAGAAATAATGGCATCTGGCATTTTTACTGCTATTTTTAATAACTCTACTGCCGAGCCGTCAACAATACTTCTTAATTGATCAATATATGTATTTATTAAAGGAGAATTTAGTAATGATTTATTATTATCATTTTTTGAGTCCATATATAACAAAAACTCAACTTTTCCTCTTTTTAGTTTGTCAGATAAATGTTTTCTTATAAGGAGTTCTTTGGGTTTTACAGAATTTGTTATTCTGGTATTTAAATCTAGATTTTTACTATTTAAAGACTTAATTTCAATTGTTAAATTTCCGCTTTCCAACTGAACTATAGACTTACCGTAGCCAGTCATTGATTGAATCATATTATTTTAAGTTTTTACAAAGATAAATAAATCTCAATTAGCTTCTTTTTTTAGAGAAACTAAATAAATACCAGTGAAGACTAAACAAACCGCCATGATGTCTGTTAATTTTAAGATGTCACTTCCTGTAGCAATTGCATATATAATTCCTATTATTGGTTGAAGATAAATAAACATTCCAACGGTTGATGCTTTTAGTGTTTTTAATGCATAAACATTAAGTAAATACACAGCAAACGTTGCACCTGTAATGACAAAACCAATTTTTAGAAATGTGATTTTATCATATATTTTCCAAGGAATTTCTAAGAAATGATGAATAGAAAATGGCGTATTTAGTATCACACCTAGAAGAAATAACCATTTCATAATTGTTATTACAGAATATTTTTTAGTCAAAGATCTCACGGCGACTAAATATATTGCATAAGAAATACTATTTAATAACAGTAATAAATTACCAGACCTTATATCTTCAGGATTAAAATTAGTTCTAGTATTAATAAGTATTATTGAAATAGCACCTATAAAACCGATTGCTACCCCAATTAGTCTAGTCTTTATTACTTTTTCTTTTATCATAATAATAGAAATGATGAATACTATAATAGGAGAAATTGTTGAAATTATAGAGCTATTGATTGGAGTAGATAACTCTAACCCTTTTATGGCAGAAATCATATTTATTGACATTCCAAAAACACTACAGAATAAAAATTTAGGCCAATCTTTTTTTTGAATTTTTTCTTTCTTACTAAATATAGAAATTATCCAGAATAAAGTGCACGCACCTAATACTCTTGCTAATAATAAGCCAGGTGGAGTTATAAAAACTGGCATTAAGTTTTTAGTAATTGTATGGTTGAGTCCAAAAATTGATGTCGCTGTTAAAGCAGCAATAATTGCTAGTAGTCTATTATTCACTTAGATGCTTTTTTAACTCTAAGATATTTTTTTTGCTGTTTCCAATAAAAATTTTATTATCAATAACTATCACTGGTCTCTTTAAAAATGTGTAATTATCTAATATGTAATTTTTATATTCAAGCTCAGTTAAGGCTACATTTTTAAGTTTTTTTTCACTAAACAGTTTAGCTCTTTTATTGAAAATTAGTTCATAGCTTTTTGATAAATCATATATCATTTCTAACTCATTTATAGTAATGGGCTTAGATTTAATTTCTCTAAATTCAAATGAACTATCTAATTTAAGATCTTTAATAATTCTTATACAAGTATTGCAAGATTTTAGATAAAAAACTACCTTCATAGTGAACTAAATATTTATTTAAAAATAAAGGTATTATTTAGTTTTAGATACTACTAATTAAAATATATTTTTGTTAAATAAATTATACTAATGAAATTTAATACTAAAACTATTCATGGTGGACAGACTCACGACCCAGCTTATGGTGCCGTTATGCCTCCAATCTATCAAACATCAACATATGCTCAGACTACACCTGGTGGCCACAAAGGATTTGAATATTCTAGAACTCACAATCCAACTAGACACGCTTTAGAAAATTCATTTGCAAGCATAGAAAATGGCAAACATGGACTAGCTTTCGGATCAGGACTTGCTGCAATAGATGCTGTAATTAAATTATTAAAACCTGGTGATGAGGTTATTTCTACAAATGATCTATACGGAGGTACGTATAGACTGTTTACTAAAATCTATCAAGATTTTGGAATTAAGTTTCATTTTGTTGGAATGGAAAGCCACTCAAAAATCAATTCTTTGATAAACAAAAACACAAAACTATTATGGGCTGAAACTCCTACAAATCCTATGTTAAATATTGTAGATATCAAAGCCTTGTCTAAAATTGCAAAGATTAATAATATCCTATTTGCTGTTGATAATACGTTCGCAACACCATACATACAAACTCCGTTAGATTTAGGAGCTGACATTGTAATGCATTCAGCAACTAAGTATCTTGGAGGTCATAGTGATGTTGTCATGGGTGCGCTTATTGTTAATAATAGCTCTTTAGCAGAGAAATTATATTTTATTCAAAATGCAAGTGGTGCTATTCCGGGACCCCAAGATAGTTTTTTGGTTTTGCGTGGAATCAAAACTTTGCACATTAGAATGCAAAGGCACTGTGAAAATGCTAAGATGATTGCAGAGTTTTTAAACGAACACCCTAAAGTTGAAAAAGTTTATTGGCCTGGACTTAAAAATCATAAAAATCACTCTATTGCTAAAAGTCAGATGAATGATTTTGGAGGAATGATTTCTTTTACTTCTAAGAATAATGACTACGACGAAACTATAAGAATTCTAGAAAGATTAAAAATATTTACTCTTGCTGAATCCTTGGGAGGGGTTGAATCCCTTTCCGGTCACCCCGCTAGTATGACACACGCAAGTATTCCGAAACTTGAAAGGGAAAAATCAGGTGTTGTAGATTCACTTATTAGACTTAGTGTAGGAATTGAAGATATCTCTGATTTGATTCAAGACTTGAAACAAGCGCTAGAATAGATTTTTTATTAATATGATAATATTATTAGTGATTAATATAATATATTTATTAAATCATTATTTTTATACAGCTATTAATTAAAATATTATAATTTAAAATCAAATATATTATGCAAGACAAAATAAACGGATTTTTAGATTTAGTACGCGAAAGAAATGGAAATGAACCAGAATTTATGCAGGCAGTTGAAGAGGTTGCAGAAACTGTTATTCCATATATAGTAAATAAAGACATATATCACGGGAAAAATATTTTACTAAGAATGGTTGAGCCTGAAAGAGTAATATCGTTTAGAGTCTGTTGGGTTGATGATTTAGGGGAGATTCAGGTAAATAGAGGTTACAGAGTTCAAATGAATTCAGCAATTGGTCCTTACAAAGGAGGTTTAAGATTTCATCCAACAGTTGACTTGAGTATACTTAAGTTTTTAGCTTTTGAACAAGTTTTTAAAAATAGTCTTACAACTTTGCCAATGGGTGGTGGAAAAGGAGGAAGTGATTTTGATCCAAAGGGTAAAAGTGACAATGAGATTATGAGATTTTGCCACTCATTTATGAGTGAGTTATTTAGACATATCGGCCCAAATACAGACGTGCCTGCAGGAGATATAGGAGTTGGAGGAAGAGAAATAGGGTATTTATTTGGTAAATATAAAAGATTAAGCAACGAATTTACCGGAGTTTTAACAGGAAAAGGAGTTTCTTGGGGAGGGTCGTTGATACGACCTGAAGCTACAGGTTACGGAACAGTATATTTTGCTCAAAATATGTTAGCTACAAGAGGAGATGACTTAACAAATAAAACAGTTGTTATTTCTGGATCAGGAAATGTTGCTCAGTTTGCAGCTGAAAAATCAATTCAGTTAGGAGCAAAAGTTCTTACAATGTCTGATTCTTCTGGTTATATTTATGATTCTGAAGGAATAGATGATGAAAAACTAAAACATATAATGACCCTTAAAAATGTTCAAAGAAAGCGAATCAGTGAATACTGTATTAAATATCCAAATAGTGAGTTTGTTAAAGGAAAAACCCCATGGGCTACAAAATGTGACATAGCACTTCCGTGTGCTACGCAAAACGAATTAGATTTAAACGATTCTAAAGTATTACTTAAAAACGGATGTATTTGTGTAAGTGAGGGAGCTAATATGCCTTCCACCAAAGATGCAGTTCATGAGTTTCAAAAAGCTAAAATTTTATTTGCTCCCGGTAAAGCTTCAAATGCCGGAGGAGTTGCTACATCAGGTTTAGAAATGACTCAAAACTCTCTTAGATATAATTGGTCTAGAGAAGAAGTAGATGAAAAATTAAAGGACATAATGATGGATATTCATGATTCTTGCATTGAGTATGGTTCAGATGATAACGGTTATGTTGACTATGTAAAAGGAGCTAATATAGCTGGTTTTGTCAAGGTAGCTGATGCAATGCTAGCCCAAGGTATAGTTTAGTTTTATATTATTATATTATAATGATATATTTGTCGTTCTTATAGATATATCATTATAAATTTTTTCATGAAGTTTATTGCCATACTTTTTTTTTCAATATTGAGTATACCTCTTTGTATTTCTCAAAACTGGAATGGGCATTATTCTTATCACAACTCAATTGACACTTCAATTGGAAACGGGAAAATATTTACTGCATCAGAAAATGCAATTTATATTCACTCAACTCAAGATGATCAACTAAGTATAATTACAACTATAGATGGGTTGTCTGGTGATTTTATTTCAAACATTTATTACAGTACAAATTTTAATAAATTAATTATTGGATATGAAAACGGTTTAATTCAAATTGTAGATTTTAATAATGATAATATTTTAACTATATATGATATAATAGAAAAGACTACAATACCTCCCAATAAAAAAAAGATAAACGAATTTACAGAGGTTGATAATATAATTTATATATCAACTGATTATGGAGTTTCATTATACGACTTAAATTCCTTAGAATTTAGTGATAGCTTATTTATTGGAGAAGGTGGAACACAACAACAAGTAAATCAGACAATAATAAACGATAATTTTTTATACGCTGTATTGCCAGATTTTGGTGGAATAAAAAGAGTTAACCTAGATTTAGATATAATCAACTATCAAAACTGGGAGCTTGTTTATTCTGGAGATTTTGATTTTATATTAAACATCGATGATAGTTTTGTTTTTACTAATGAAAACAATGTTTTTTTCAACGAAAACGGCACATTTAGCCAAGTAATTTCTTTGTCTCAAACTATAAAAAAAATTGTTATAAATGAAGGCAAAATAATAATTACATCCGAAGATAAAATTTTTATTTATGACACAAATTTCAACCTAATAAACAGTTCAATTATAAGCAGTAATTTTAACACCAACTTTAATAGTTCAGAATTATACAATAATTATATTTATGTAGCCACATCTTCAAAAGGGCTGCTTAAAATTAACATAAATAATGTTCAACAAAATTACTCAATATTACCCGCTGGCCCTCTTGATAATAATGTCTTTTCAATTAGCTCTCTGTATGGAAGCCTTTGGGCAACTTTTGGAGATTATACTTCAACTTATAATCCATATCCATTAGCAAGAAAAGGGGTTAGTCATTGGTCTGACGAATATTGGAATAATATAAATTATGATAGTATTCCTGAAAATGCGGTTAATTTAAATAACATTTCAATAAATCCATTTGATTTAAATAATATATTTATTAGCTCATATCACGGTGGATTATTAGAAATCTCAGATGAATCTTTAAGTTTATTTGATCAGTCAAATAGTGGTCTAGAGTCTTTAATTTCAAATGAAACTAACTACAACAGTGTAAGAATTTCAGGAAGTAACTTTGATGACTCAGGCACTTTATGGCTAATGAATTCCAGAGTTGACAACCCTTTAAAGTCTTTTAATCTAGACACAAATCAATGGTCAAGTTATGATTTTACTCAAATTATCCCAGATGGATTTAATGATGAACTTGGATTTAGTGATATAGTAATTGGATCAAATGGAACAAAATGGATAGGAGGTTTAAATTCTGGATTGATAGGGTTTAATGAAAATGCGGGTAATCCACTGATAAAAAGAATAAATGATAATGATGTTGGCAATTTACCTTCTCCTTATGTTAAAAGTCTAGCGATGGATAATAATAACCATTTGTGGATAGGAACTATTAAAGGACTTAGAGTTTTATATAATACTTCTAATTTTTTTGATGCTAATGTATCTACACAACAGATAGTTATTGAAGAGGATGGGATTTATAAAGAACTTTTAGAACAACAATTTATTTCTGATATAAAAGTAGATGGATCAAATAATAAGTGGGTAGGGACTATAGGTTCAGGACTATTTTATTTTTCACAAAATGGACAACAAACTATCTATCATTTTACTAAGAACAATTCTCCATTACCTTCGAACAATATAAATGATATAGCATTAGATTTTGTAAATGGTCTTGTATTTATTGCTACAGATAAAGGGTTAGTTTCATTTGATTCAGGGGGATCAACTACAAGCTCAACATTAAATGAATCTTATGTTTATCCGAATCCAGTTCGTCCATCTTTTAATATGAATATTGAAAAGATAAAAATTTCAGGAATTACAGAAGATATAAATATAAAAATTACAGACATTTCAGGCAATCTCGTGGCTGAAGCTAATTCAAATGTAAATAATAGATATAACGGATTTAACTTGGAAATCGACGGAGGAATTGCATACTGGAATGGAAAAAACTTAGCAAATAATTCTGTTTCATCTGGGGTTTATATAGTGATGCTTTCAGATCTCGATAGCTATGACACAAAAATCTTAAAAATTATGATAATTAGATAATGTTAGTATCGAGTTCCGCTATAGTACTGTCCAAAGTTCGTTATCAAGATAATGATCTAATTATCAAGTGCCTTACAAGAGATTTAGGTGTTGTATCTTATTTGGTTAAAAATATTTCAGTTTCAAAGAAAAGTAAAAACAAATTTGCATTTTTTCAACTTTTAAATATTATTGATTTAGAGACTAATTTTAATCCAAATAGGTCAATTCAATATATTAAAGATTTAAAAATTAAATATAGCTTCAAATCCCTTCACACTAATATCTATAAGAGCTCTGTAGTTATGTTTTTATCTGAAATATTATCTACAATTATTCATAATGAAATTCAAGATGTTGAGTTGTTTGATTTTATTGAAAGTTCACTTATTTGGTATGATAATTCTCAAGACAGTTCTACTTTTTATTTAATTTTTTTGATGAAAATAACTAACTATTTGGGTTTTTATCCAGATTGCACTAATATGCATTTTAATTATTTTAATTTGGAAGAGGGTCTTTTTGAAAATTCAAAAAATAGTAAGTATGTAATCAGAGGAGAGAGTCTAGTTTTATTTAAAACAATTTTAGGCATAAAATTTGATAGTAACAAGTTGCCATTTATAGATAAGATGAAGAAGAAAGATATATTAAATAATATTTTAATTTATTATAAATTGCACGTCGATGGATTTAAAGATCCAAAATCTTTAAAAGTATTAAATCAAATTTTTGCAGATTAATGAAAATAGTATCCAATTTAATAATCTTTACATTTTCACTCTTTGTTTATTCACAAGAAATTTACGTTTTAGATGAGTTAACAATGGAGCCAATCTCAGGAGCTCTTTTGTATGAGGAAATTGAGGGTGAAATTAAAAAAGGAACAATGTCAGATATTAATGGAGCTGTTTCTCTTTCAGCATTTAAAAATGCTACTTTTATTAAAATATCTCATATTTCTTATTCCAATAGAACATTGGAATTTAATAATATCACTGGAAATATCTTGTTAAAACCTGATTCAAACAAGTTGGATGAAATTGTTATATCAGCTTCAAAATTTTCTCAAAACCTTAAAGAAATATCTCAAAGGGTAGTATTTATCTCATCTGAAGATGTAGTATTAAGTAACCCACAAACCAGTGCTGATTTACTAAGTAGTAGCGGCAATGTATATATCCAAAAAAGTCAATTAGGTGGGGGCAGCCCCATGATTAGGGGTTTTTCAACGAACAGATTAACTTTGTCTGTTGATGGAGTAAGATTAAACAATGCTATATTTAGAGGGGGAAACATACAAAATGTAATTTCAATAGACCCTTTTAATATTCAAAATACAGAAATTGTACTTGGGTCAAGTTCTGTTATTTATGGTAGTGATGCTATTGGTGGAGCTATGAACTTTCAAACAAAAAAACCAGTGCTATCTGAAACAGATAGTATTTTCTTTAAACTTAACTCGATTTCTAGAAACTCTAGTGCTAATAGAGAAAAAACAGCCCATATAGATTTTAACTTAGGATTTGAAAAATTTGCCAGCCTTACTAGTTTTTCTTTTTCTGATTTTAATGATCTTAAAATGGGAGCTAATGGTCCCTCAGACTACCTAAGACCCGAATATGTTCAGCAGGTAGATGGACAGGATGTTATTTTCGATAACTCTGACCCAAGAGTTCAAAAACATACTGGATATTCTCAGTTTAATTTTATGCAAAAATTTCTATTAAAAACTGATAAAACAGAATATGACTTTGGAGTTCATTTTTCCTCAACTTCGAATATTCCTAGATATGATAGGTTGATAAGATACAATAATGATACTAACCAACTTCATTATGGAGAGTGGTATTACGGCCCACAAAAATGGCTTTTATTAAACTCAAAGATTACAAAAGAGAGTTTTAAATCTCCAATCTATGATAAATTAATTTTAACCACTGCTTATCAAAAGTTTGATGAAAGTCGATTTAGCAGAAAGATAAATTCAACTGATAAAAAAGAATTTAAAGAACAGGTTAATGTTTTTTCTTTGAATTTGGATTTTGAAAAATCTTATGATAAAAAATCCTATTTTTCCTATGGTATAGAGTATTTAAATAACAAAGTTAAATCTACTGCTTCTTTAAACAATATAGCAAACGGCACTTTTTCGTCAATAGCAACAAGATACCCTGACGACTCTACATGGGAATCTCTAGCAAGTTATCTTACCTATAAATATAAATCAAGTAAAGATTTAATTTTTCATTATGGGTTAAGATATAGTCATATAATTATTAATGCCGATTTATCACCAAATAATTCATATTATAATTTCCCTTTTTCTAATGCTGATCTTAATACTGGAGCATTAACAGGAGCTTTAGGTTTAAGTTGGATTCAGAATGATTCTTTTCAATGGAAGTTTAATGTTACAACAGCATTCAGAGCTCCAAATATTGATGATATTGGAAAAATATTTGATTCAGCGCCAGGTGTAGTTGTTGTTCCGAACCCTGATTTAAAGCCCGAAAAATCATTTGGTCTTGAACTTGGAAGTTTTATTAGTGTTAACTCAAAAATTAATTTTGATTTTGCAGTTTATTATACTCATTTATATAATAGTATGATAAGAAGTCCTTTTAGTATGACGGTTGATTCAGATGATCCGAGTGGATCTTCAATAATTAATCAAATTATTTATCATGGAGAGTTAAGTGATATTTATGCTATTCAAAATGCTTCTAAATCTTGGCTTTATGGTTTTGAAACAGGTCTTAAGATAAATTTATCTGACAATTTTGATTTTAAGACTCAATACAATTACTTAAATGGAGAACAAAGAGACATGAATGGAGCTGCAAACTTACCAGTTCGTCATGTTTCTCCACATTTTGGAAATGTTCATTTTATTTACTCAAAAAATAAAACTAAAATCGATCTATTTTTTAATTATAATTCAAAACTTTCATTTTCTCAACTCTCAAATTCCGAGAGAGACAAACCTTATTTATATGCTACAGATCAAAATGGCAATCCATATTCTCCGTCTTGGCATACTTTCAATTTGAGAACTTTATATGAAATGAACAAAAATTTTCAATTTACGGCGTCTATAGAAAACATCTCGAATAAGTTATATAGACCGTATTCTTCTGGAATATCAGCACCTGGAATAAACTTTATATTTTCCGTAAATTACAGTTTATAGATAGTCTTTATGAGTGAATTATTCAAGCAGTCGGATATTGTAAAAAAATTGCAAAGATACTGCGTATATCAAGATAGATGTCATAAAGATATAACTGACAAGATGAAATTAATGAAAATACCATATACCCTTTATGATAATGTTTTGGTAGAATTAATTAAAGATGATTTTTTAAACGAAGAGCGATTTGCTTTTAGTTTTATTAGAGGAAAGTTTAGAATTAAGCAATGGGGTAAGATTAAACTTAAAAATGAACTTTTTCAAAGGAACATAACTTCAGCTCTTATAAATAATGCTTTAGGTCAAATTAATGACGAAGATTATAATAAAACATTTGACGAATTAGCTTTAAAAAAGTTTAATTATTTAAATCAGGATACCAGCATAAAAAGCAAAAAAAAATTTATCAGCTATTTACAGTACCGGGGGTGGGAAAACGATTTGATTTTCAAAAAAGTAAACGATTTTTTTAAAATTTAACATTTAGTCCAACTAGAATATTTCTTCCGGGCATTTCAACTAAGTTTGTTTCGCTGTAAATTGCATCGAACAGATTATTTCCAGTTAAAGATATTTTATAATTCTTTAAACTATAATTTAACTTTAGGTCCGTTACAGAATAATTCTCCCCAAAGCTTCTTTCAGCATATTTATAAACTATTGAGCTATTAAGGTTTTTTTTGATTTCAAAACTATAGGAAGAAGTGATATGATTTTTTAATGAATTTAGTGCATATCTTGAAAAATCAAAATCAGTTTGTTTTAAATCATCTTTAATATTTGTGTATCCAATATTTATGCTGTGTTTTAAAAATGTAGCTAGATAAAAATCATAAGATAAATCAACTTCATAACCTTTTGTGTTTATCTCTCTTATATTAAATGCTTCCCACGGAGCTGATTCTATGTTTTTCACATAATCAATTACATCAGATGCATCTCGATTGAAAACAACAAAATTTATATTTAATCCGTTTTTATCAAATCGTGCTCCAAATTCTTGTGTTAATGCTTTTTCAGGATTTAAATTATCATTTCCAATTGTTGTTGGGCTGCTATAGTATAAATCGGTATAGGTAGGTACTCTATAGGTGTAACCAACATTACTATATAATTTAATATCTTCATTTACTTGATAGCCAATATCCAGTCCTGGATAAGCAAAGAAATTCCTAAATAAATTACTTTGGTAATTCATATTTGTTGATACATCTGAAAAATAACTAAATGCTACTCCGGGAGTTAAATCAATTTTTTCATCTGCAAATTTCATTTGGTGTTCTAAAAATAAATTCACCATAGTTCTATTTCTATTACCTAGATTATTACTAGATAATTTTACGGATGAAATATCTAATCCAAACCCTGTACTTCCAAGTTCTGATTTGTAAGATCCATTAAGTTCGAAACCAACTTTATTAGATATGTGTAAATTTCTATATACGGATGGATTATGTCTTAGATAAACATACATATCTTGATTTCTTTTCCAGTATAGTTTAGGTTTTATAATTAAATTTCCCTTAACTATTTTGGTAGAAAATCCTAATAAACTAGCCTGTGTTTCTTCATATTGATCAATAGCTTCAGGGCTTGCATAGAATCCGTTAGCTCCAAATTTTCTTTCATTAAAAGAAGATATCATGTCAATCAACTGCCCTTTTATTTTAAAGCTATTTTTTAAAAAATAATTTTCATTTTTATAATCGGTATTGTATTTATGTCCTTCTGAGCTATTATTTGAATAGTGGAAAAGTACAGATTGATCTTGAATATTCTTGCTAATTGTTACTGAAGCATTTTGCTGTTCATAAGATCCAGCTTCTAACTTTACTGAGACTATATCTTCTGCTACTTTAGAAGTAACAATATTTATCGCTCCTGTGAAAGCATTTTGTCCGTATACTCTAGACGCAGAACCTTTTATGATTTCTATTCTTTCTATTACCTCAATAGGTAATGCCATATTCATGGTGTGGTGCCCTGTTTGAGGATCTTCTACTTTAATTCCATCTATTAAAAGTAGAGTTTGATCAAAACCACCACCTCTAATATATAAGTCTGCTTGCATCCCTGAAGCCCCTCTTCTTCTTATATCTATCCCTGCAACTTGTTGTAATAATTCTGCAACGTTATTCGCTGGACTATTAATAATTTCTTCTTTTGAAATCACCTGCACAGTTTTTGAACTTTCAGATAATTCTAGTTCAATTCTAGGCGAAGAAACAACCGTTACTTCTTCAAGACTTATTTGCTCCTCTTGCGAGTTAATTACTGAATTTATTGCAATTATTAAGATTACAGATAGTAATTTTTTCATTGTTTTTTATTTTTTTTCAAAATTACTGCTTTTTTCTCCAATTCTATATTTTGTTAATAATAAATAGCTAATTGGGCTATATGTTTTGTTTCAAACATTATATTTATTTCATGTTTGCACTTGTCGATTGTAATAATTTTTATGCTTCTTGTGAGCGTGTTTTTAATCCAAATCTTCAGCATAAACCAATAGTAATTTTATCCAATAACGATGGGTGTATTATTTCTAGAAGTGATGAAGCTAAAAAATTAGGAATACCTATGGGAGCTCCTATTTTTAAATATAGATCCCTTATTGCCAACCATGATGTAAAGGTCTTTTCCTCAAATTATTCTTTGTATGGAGATATGAGTAGTAGAGTAATGTCTATATTAAAACAATTCACACCAGACATACAGGTTTATAGTATAGATGAATCTTTTTTAAAGCTAGAAGGTTTTGAGGATTATAATTTGACTGACTATGGAATGTTAATGAAAAACAGGATTTTAAAATGGACAGGAATACCTACTTGTGCTGGAATTGCTCCGACAAAGGCTTTATCTAAAGTTGCTAATAAAATTGCAAGAAAATATCCTAACCAGACAAATGGGGTATATGTTATTGATACTGAAGCTAAGAGGGTGAAAGCTTTAAAATGGACTAAAATAAAAGATATATGGGGAATAGGAAAAAAGCTTAGTAATAGATTAGCAACTAAAGGATGTAAAAACGCATATGATTTTACTCAGTTACCGGAGAGTTGGGTAAAGTCTAATATGTCAGTTGTAGAATCTAGATTACAGCGAGATTTATTAGGGATACCAACACTTGATTTAGAAGTTCAAAAATCTAAAAAATCTATTGCAACGACTAGAACTTTTGAAAAACCATTAAAGGAATTAGATAAAGTTAAAGAGCGTATCTCTACTTTTGCTTTTGTCTCGGGAGAAAAACTACGTCGCCAAAACTCTCACTGTCACATGATTATAGTTATCCTTAGAAGTAACTATTTTAGAGAAGATTTAAAACAACATTACGCAACTAAAGTAATTAGTTTGCCATACCCGACAAACTCCTCTCTTGTACTTAGTAATTATGCAATAAAAGCTATTGAAGAGGTTTTTAAGAGTGGAATTGCATACAAAAAAGCAGGAATAATACTTACTGGTTTAGTTCCTTCTAATAACTATCAATTAAATATATTTGATTGGGAGAATTCTAATCATCAACCACTTATGAAGGCTATTGATAAGATAAATTACAGGTTTAGTAATAAGATAAAACTAGCTAATCAAGATTTAAAAAAAACTTGGAAGATGAAACAAGATCATTTATCTCCCAACTATACCACTAATCTGCAAGATATAATTAAAGTAAAATAATGAAAGAAAAAGTTAAAGCGCTTCAATTTTTTATTCCACAACCTAGCTCTGGAGAGGGGACAATCATTATTAATTCAGGGATTGCTGCTGGATTTCCGTCTCCAGCCGATGACTTTAAACAAAATAGAATAAGTCTTGACAATGAATTAGTTAAAAACAAGGAAGCTACTTTCTTTGCAAGAGTTTGTGGTCAGTCTATGATTGGCGCAGGCTTAGACGATAATGACTTATTGGTAATAGATAGAAGTATAGAGCCAGAAAACAATAAAATCGCTGTATGCTTTATAGATGGGGAATTTACTGTAAAAAGACTTTTAATTAAAAAAGGTAAACTTTGGCTTCAGCCAGAAAATTCAGAATTTAAACCAATAGAAGTTACAAACGAAAATGAGTTTGTAATTTGGGGAATAGTAACTAATGTTATAAAAAAAGTATAAAAGGTAATTTAGTCTACTAGAGCTATAATTTTATTTTCTTTTAACTCTACAGTACCCGAATTAATGGAAAGAAAAGTTCCTTTTTCAGGTCCATTTTGAAATTTATCTTTAAGATTTTCTTCTATCGTAATATCACCATAAATTTTAATTGTTCCTTTCTTTAATGTAGAAACAATTGAAGCGTGGTTATTTAACATTTCAAATTCACCATCAACACCAGGAACAGCAACCGAAGTGACTTCTCCACTAAATAAAGTAAATTCCGGAGATATAATTTCTAAATACATTTAAACTAAAATTTATAATTTATGCTTCTGCTAACATTTTCTCACCAGACTCAATAGCTTCTTCAATACTTCCTTTTAAGTTGAAAGCAGCTTCAGGTAGATGATCTAATTCACCATCCATAATCATATTAAATCCTTTGATTGTTTCTTTTATATCAACTAATACTCCAGGGATTCCAGTGAATTGTTCTGCAACATGGAATGGTTGAGATAAAAATCTTTGAACTCTACGAGCTCTACCTACAGCCATTTTATCTTCTTCGGATAATTCTTCCATCCCTAGGATAGCAATAATATCTTGTAGCTCTTTATATCTTTGTAATAATTCTTTTACTCTTTGAGCACAATTATAGTGATCATCACCAAGAATATCAGCCGTTAGAATTCTTGAAGTAGAATCTAAAGGATCAACAGCTGGATAAATACCTAGCTCAGCAATTTTTCTTGAAAGTACTGTAGTAGCATCTAAGTGAGCAAATGTTGTTGCTGGTGCAGGATCTGTTAAATCATCTGCAGGAACATATACTGCTTGTACTGAAGTAATCGATCCGTTCTTTGTTGATGTAATTCTTTCTTGCATGGCACCCATCTCTGATGCTAGTGTAGGTTGATAACCTACCGCTGAAGGCATTCTTCCAAGTAGTGCAGATACTTCAGATCCAGCTTGAGTAAATCTAAAGATATTATCTACAAAAAATAACACATCTTTACCTTGACCATCTCCAGCCCCATCTCGAAAGTATTCGGCTATAGTAAGTCCAGATAAAGCTACTCTAGCTCTTGCTCCAGGAGGTTCATTCATTTGACCAAAAACAAATGTTGCTTTTGATTCTTTCATTGCATTTTTATCAACTTTGTTTAAATCCCATCCACCTTCTTCCATAGAGTGCATAAAATCATCACCATATTTAATAATTCCAGATTCTAACATCTCTCTAAGAAGATCGTTACCTTCTCTAGTTCTTTCACCTACTCCTGCAAATACAGAAAGTCCACCGTGTCCTTTAGCAATGTTGTTAATTAACTCTTGAATAAGTACAGTTTTTCCAACTCCAGCTCCTCCAAATAGTCCAATTTTACCTCCTTTAGCATAAGGCTCAATAAGGTCAATTACTTTAATTCCTGTAAATAGCACTTCTGTTGATGTAGACAGATCTTCAAACTTAGGAGCTTCTCTGTGAATTGGAAGACCGCTGTCGCCAGATTTAGGTAAATCTCCTAGACCATCAATAGCATCTCCAATAACATTAAATAATCTACCATAAACATCATCTCCAACAGGCATTTGAATAGGAGAGTTTGTAGATGTTACTACAACTCCTCTGCTTAATCCATCTGATGAATCCATCGCAACTGTTCTAACGGTATTCTCCCCAATATGAGACTGTACTTCTAGTACTAGAATTGTTCCATCACTTTTTTTGATTTCTAAAGAATCATATATTTTTGGTAATCCGTTACTAGCATCGAATTCAACATCGATTACTGGCCCAACTATTTGTGAAATTTTTCCTGAAATTGTAGACATTGTGTAGGTGTTTTTTTAGTAAATAACTTTCAAGTCGCAAAGATAGATTTTTATTCTAAAAAATTTTAATAATTTTTTTAAAAAATGTCTAAAATTTATCAATTTTTATTAAACAAAAAAACCTGTAGTTCATCTACAGGTTTTTTTATAAAAATTTATTTGAAAAAATTATCTCAAGTCAGGCGAGTAATTTGTTGGATAGTCACCAGCTTTAACTGCTGCATCTGATAAGTTTGACCCATAATGAGCGTCAATTGCCTCCATCATTCCATTAGCAATTAGCGCACTACCTCTAGCTGTTGTGTGAACTCCATCTAGAGAAAAGAACCCTCCAGTAACTAAATCAGTAGTCATTACATAATCATCAAAAGCAATACCTTGAACAACTGCTTGGTTTAAGATTCCATAAGCATCATAAAGAGCCCATCCTTGTTGAGCGGTTAACGTTTCAATAGTAGCATTAAATTGGATAATTCTTGCTTGAGCTTCAGCAATTTCATTAGATGATAAAACAATATTGTCTGCAAGAGGAACTGAAACTCCATTTATTTGAGTAGGATTTCCACCCACAGCTGTTCCTATTAGACCAATTGCAGG
>SGZJ01000011.1 GCA_004213995.1 Flavobacteriales bacterium
AATTATCAAACCAAACCTCTCCATAATTTTCTCCCCAAATATAATTTACTATCTCAGGTAAGTCAATAAGTGGGTTTCTGTTATTTTGCCAATTATAAATAATATTATTTCTATTTTTTTCAAAATCATCAACTGGGTCTAATTCATTCCAAGATAAAATAGTTTGAAGATCGCCTAACTGACCTACTGTATCAGGAAAACCATCAACAATATCTAAGCCATTATATCTTAAAGACAGAAATAAAACACTTCTTGCTACATCTCCTTTAAAACTATTTAAATTCCCAGTTGGACCATTATAATCTCCGTAATGCTTATTACCACGGGAACTATTTTCAGGACCATCTGAAGCTCTTATCCCATGAGCATCTGAATTAGCATGTCTTAAAGAGTCTATACTGGTTTGCCAATATTGATCAATTCCATCTGCATATGAATCTGCAGAAATATTATTAAACCCACCTCTAGATCTTGGAAATGTGTGTTCTCTGTTCCATTTTCCAATATTACTTGAAGTTGTTTGAAAATCAATTTTAGATCTAGCCTGTTCGGTATAAACTAACCAAACTTGATTACTGTTTTCAGGGTTAACATCCGCCTGTTTTAATATTTCTTTGATATCTGAATAGCTATGTGCTCTAACTAATTCCGGATTAGAAATTATTTCTTTTAAAGCAATTATTAAATCTTCTCCGGCTAATCCATTTAAATTTGAATAATAATTTTCAGAAAAAAGGTTATTGACATTTGCATACGTGGGGTTTATTGGAGTCCCGTAATCAGCAATGATAAAATCATTGTCATTCACTCTAATAATTTGATTGTTATTTAATAAAATAAAATTCTCATTTTGAAAATCTAACGACAACATTAGATCCTCATCACCTTCATCAATTTCATCATCGATAATATCAATTAATACAGATGCAGAATCTTCACCTGACTGAATTGTTACATTGTCAATATCTGAATAGTCGTTAGAATCAAAGTTTTGATATTCTAGATTAAAAAATATTGTAATCGACTCTTGTAGGGCCTCTTCTGTAGTAAAGTTAATTTGAATCTGATCTCCTTCATTATAAAAATCTTGATCAAAACTGAAATTTATTCCATTTAAAAAAACTCCATTACCTTCATTTACTTCTCTTGGAGTGGGAGTATCAATAAAATATGAACCATTATTAGACCTTTGAATAGACTCGAAGTCTTTATTGCCATTTTCATTCTCATTTATCTGAATATTTACACCCAGTAGTTGCATTAAATTTTCATCATCACTATCAGATGTGTCATAAACTAAAGCGTCAACTAAATTAGTGGTAGTCGCTAGAGTTGAATTAGGAAAATCACTTAAAGGTGCTTGATATATACCTACAGCATCTGCTCCATTTTGAATAGAATTATTTGGAACTATAATTTGTGCGGATGGAGACACATTATTATTTCCTATTAAAAATAATCCGTTAAGATCAGTTTGGAATCCATTTAAGTCTATGGCTAAATAACTACTATCTGAACCATTACTCGATCCATTAAACAACACAATAATGTAACCATCTAAAGAAAAGTTTGGAGATTCTGATTTAATTTCAATAAACTCTAATTGATCTACAGAATCAGTATCAGAATCAATTTCATTTATAAACAATTGGGAATAGGTATTTATGTAAAAAAATGAAATAAAAATTAATGTTATCGTTTTATACAAAATGTTTTTTTACAAATATACTTTTTAATTAATTTCAACTTCACTAAATTTAATTATTAAAAAAAAATAAATGAAATTAATTTTATTTAAACTTATCGCCAAATTAAACAAGTTATTGTTACCCAGCCTTTCCAAAAGAAGAGTTGATCTTACAAAGATTACTATAATCGAAAAAGCTGTTTTAGGTTGGAAATTATACATAACTAAAAAAGTAATTAATCAATAATACAAATTCTTTAAAAAAAACATAAACATGCTAAGTTAATTGGTTTTGCTTCTAATAGAATTATTGAAGTTAAGTTTATGTTAAATCCAAACTCACAATAAATAATTGTTTTGTTTTGTTTAAATTTGAAACTCTAAATCCAAATTAAATGAAATTATTAATCAATTACCTCATACTTTTTTGCTTATTAAGCAGTTACAGTTTTTCTCAAAATTATGATGAAGAATTTTTAGACGGAACAATAATGTTTGAGTTAGAAGAAAGTATTCTATCATTTGATATTATTAATCAAACTGATAAAAATATATTTAGCAAAGATGAAAATATATCTGATTATCCTGAGCTTGCTACAATATTTAACAACATAGATATAGTAAAACTTGAAAGACCAAGTTATTTTAGTAACAAAAGAAATCTTCAAACTATATTTAGAATAGAATTTTCAGATTTTGACAAAATTGATGAACTAATTTCCGAACTAGAGCAGTTAAGTATTGTTAAATATGCTGAGAAAGAACCAATCTATAAACTTGACTTTATTCCAAATGATGCTCAACATTTTGGCAATAACAAATGGTATCACACACTTGTTGATTCAGAAGAAGCATGGGACATTACATTAGGAAGTAGTAATGTTAAAATAGCAATTATTGATAATGGAGTTGCAAATAACCACGACGACTTAACTATATACAAACAAAGAGATGTGTCTGACAATGATAATGACGCTTCACCAGCTGTTTATTACAATCAAAATGGAGGTTGGTCACATGGAACACATTGCGCTGGATTAGCAGCAGCAGATATTAATAACGGAACTGGAATTGCTTCTCTTGGTGGGAATGCAGAAATAATAGCTGTCAAAGCCACACCTAGCTCGGCCGATGGAGGTTCTATATACAATAGTTATAATGGAATTCAATGGGCCTGTGAAAATGGTGCTAACGTGGTAAGTATGTCTTACGGCTCAGCAAATCAATCTGAAGCAATTCAAAATCTTATTTACAATTACCCTGATGTAATTTTTATTGCAGCTGCAGGTAATGATAATGTAAGTACAATATTTTACCCTGCTGGATATCAAAATGTAATTGGTGTAGGATCAGTTGATGGTAATGATTTAAAATCTTCTTTTTCAAATTATAATGCAGGGTTATTCGCATGGGTCGATATAGCTTCACCTGGTGGATATACTTTTGGTGGTTTGTTGAGTACAGTTTATACTTCTACTGGAAATTCTTATGCAAAGTTTGGTGGAACCTCCATGGCTGCGCCATTTGCTGCTGGTTTAGTTGGACAGATGCTAAGTATTAATCCAAGTTTAACACACGACGAGGTGTTGAACTGCTTACAATCTACTGGAGTTGAGATTGATCAAAATATAGGAAATAGAATTGATGCAGATGCAGCACTTGAGTGTGTTCAAGCTTCTTTAACCGGTGATCCTATTCCATGGTTTAATACCTCAGAATTAAATATTTACGAAGGTGGTTCAGTCACTTTTACTGATAATTCAATAGGTGGTGGTAATGATATCACTAACTGGGAATGGACATTTGAAGGAGGTAATCCTTCATCATTTTCTGGTCAAAATCCACCAGATATTTTTTACTCAACTCAAGGTGCATACGATGTAACATTAGAAGTAACTAATTCTCAAAGTTCACAAACCTTATTTAAAGAATCACATATTGTAGTTTCAGAAGAGCCTTCTGGAATTTGGATTAGTCAAAATACTTCATTTCCTAATACTAGTACAGGGGTTAGAAATATTTCAATAGTTGACGAAAATGTAGTCTGGGCAAGTGGGTATGATGGTAGTGGAAGTGGTGCAAACTACCAAGTTTACTCAAGAACAAGTAACGGAGGATCATCATGGAGTAGTGGAAATATAAATTTAGGTGATACTAACCTTGGAATAGCAATGATTAGTGCTATTAGTTCTACTACAGCATGGGTAGTAGGTTACCCAACAGCAGCTGGTCAAACTGGTGGTATTTGGAAAACTACAAATGGAGGTAGTAGTTGGACTAGACAAAATACTGCATCCTATAATTCTAGTGGCTCTTTTACAAACGTTGTTTATTTTTGGGATGAAAATTATGGATTTGCTCAAGGCGATCCAATTGGTGGTGAATACGAACTTTATGTTACTTCTGATGGTGGAAATAATTGGGAGGCTGTTCCAGGTGAAAATATACCTAATCCAGGTGGTGGAGAATATGGCTATGTAGGCCAAATTGAAGTTGTTGGAGATAATGTTTGGTATACAACAAACTCTACAACATTATACCACTCAACAGATAGAGGAAATACTTGGCAGGCATATCAATGTCCTGTTAATGACTTTAGTGGAGACGCAATTTCATTTAGTGACGCTAATAATGGAATAATTGTAAGTGGAACAAATGTTTATAGAACTTATGATTCTGGTGAAAACTGGACTCAAATTGATCCAAATGGACCAGTTAACAGCATTGGGGTTTCTTATGTAGAAGGAACCGACACTATTTTCTCAACTTCTACTTCTGGATCTTCTCAAAGTTTTGATGGAGGTATTACTTGGAACCCTATAGATAATGAAACTTTTCTAGGAGTTGAATTTTTA
This sequence comes from Flavobacteriales bacterium, assembly GCA_004213995.1. Lineage (GTDB taxonomy): Bacteria > Bacteroidota > Bacteroidia > Flavobacteriales > Flavobacteriaceae > SGZJ01. The sequence continues at coordinate 4,543 of SGZJ01000011.1, forward strand.
AATTCAACTACCGGATGGGCTGGTTCTTTTAACGGGGATCTTGCTGGAGGAATATGGAAATGGAGTGACTTTTCATTAAGTCAAGATGAAATATCCAACGAATCTAACTTTAAAATATATCCAAATCCGGTTGATAATATACTTAACATTGACAGTGTGAATGAGATTAATTCGATCATTTATGATATTACGGGTAAAAAAGTTTTAGAAAGCTATTCAAAAAATATTAACATAGAAAAATTAGCCAAAGGAATTTATGTAATTAAAATTAAAGACTTAGTTAATAACATTACCGAATCAATTAAGATTATAAAAAAATAATTATGAAAAAATTATTAGTAGTTTCAATTCTAATCCTCTCTTTTGGATGTAAATCTTCAACATCCAATTCAACAGATAGAATAAAAAGTTCAGGATATACGATATCCCCAGGTGCAACTTCATTAGCGGACGTAATTATAGGTAAGTTTCCTGGAATTAAAGTCGAAGGAGCTAATATGATAAACTCTTCCACAAGGTTTGTAATCAGAGGTGGTACTATGTCAATGAATAATCCAGCTTATGCTATATTCGATATTGATGGTCAAGTATACACCCAATACCCAGATTTTATTGATCCTCAGAATATTAAAAGCATAGTAATTTTAAAATCAATGATTGCAGCAAATAAATATGGGAGTCAAGGTCGTGGAGGAGCCATAGTTATAAAAATGAAATCCAGTCAATAGAGTTAATTTATTCTGTGTAATTTATTTCAATAATAATTTCATTTCTTCTACTAAAAAATTTAAATGGACTGTTATAAGAAACATATGAGGGCTCACCTATAACATCTATATTTTTTTCTTTTAAAATCTCATAAAGCTTATTAGTGTTTGATTCAACTTTAAATGAATTAGAATATCCACCGTATTTTAAAGTTGCAAAATAACCGGCTTTAGATTCAATAATCTTAACGTCATTGTCATTTGGCTCATGTATGTTATCCATATTAAATTTACTAGGCATCACAAAGTCCATTGAGCTTCCATTGGAGTCATTATTCATATAAACAGGTGTAGTCATAGCAATTTTCTCACTAGTTTTATTATTTCCACTTATATAGCTAAACAGTTTTCTAAAATTATTATTAGAGTTTGAAGTTGAAACGACTCTAGCTTTTATTGATTTAGGATAATATCTAATTTCAAAATCATCAGATTTATCAATTAAATTATATTTTTGGGTTTCATAGGTTTGAGTAAACATAAATAAAGGAAAAAGAGTTAATAGAATAAATTTATTCATAGGACTATTTTTTAATAATTTTAAATGTGTTGTTTTTAACTTTTAACATATATATACCTGGCGACAAGTAATTTAAATTAATAATTTCAAGATTATTTTTAATTTCTCCATCTAAGACTATTTGACCTAAATTATTTACAATTAGATATTTTTCATTCTTATTAAAATTACTTCTAAGAGATATAAAATCTATGACAGGATTAGGGTAAAAATTGATTAATGAATACTGATTATCATTAACACTAAAAGTCTCTAAATTATTTTGATAAATAGATGCCTGCTCAGGGTATTCTAAAATAAGGGGGAAATAACAATTATTATCATCTGCAAAATAATTAAGCCATGATAAAACAATTTTTCCCACATAATTATTAGCGGTGGAAGGAAATCTTCCAGTTGAATGATTTCCATTTTCAATTTCATAAATTGCCTTTGGTGTTGTATTAGGCGTATAATCATAATGAACATTGGCATGATTATTCACAATAGCCACTGTATCATCTTGTCCGCTAATAATTAAATGAGGAACTGGATGATTTAAATAATCATAATCTACGACTGATTGTTGAATCCAAGGATTTAAGCTAATTACAGATTTTAAACTATTGTCCATAGTGGCAGCAATTTGAGCTCCACCACCACCCATAGAATGACCACCTACTGAAATCTTATTTACATCAATTTGTTGATAAACAGGTGAATTTTCTCTATCATTTTCTTCTTGCAATGTTTGAACTGCATCTAATAGTGCATTAGCTCTATCTTCGGGTAGGTCAGTTAAAGTATTTGTACCTATAGTCATAACAATAATTCCATGAGAGGCTAAATAAGGCCCCCATGTAGATACAGCAAATTCAGGACTAATAAACCCAGGAACAAGAACTAAACTTGAAAAAGGTCCTTCAGCATCAATTGGATAATACAAAGTTGAACCAAAATAATCAGGTCCATCTCTCATACCATCATTTTCCACAATCGTTTCATAAGTATATGGACCAGGATTATTAATATTATCAAGAGAAATAGAATCACAACCTTGAGAAAAGGAGATATAATTGGATAGTAGAAATAATAAAATTATATGTAATTTATTATTCACTATTTTCCTCTACCAGTTTTTCTTACAGATGTAGTTTTAAAAGAAGTGTTGCTTTTAAATTTTTGTTTCCCAGCTCGCTTGTCAAGGGATTTATCTTTAGTCTTATTTCCAAAAAATTTACTACTCATAGTTTTGAATTTTTATAAATATACTTATATCTAAATTAACTATAGTTTAATTAACATATTAATAATTAAAGTTCCATTGTTGTAAATAGGAGACTCAGATTTTAAATTATATTCACTTAAAACTTGTTTGACCAGCTCTTTCATTCGATCACTATTTCCAGTAATAATTTCAACTTCTTGAGCCTTATCTACTATACATTTACCAATAAAATTATGTACTTTTCCATTTACATCTCTGTAAAATGTACCATGTAAATCTAATTTGTAAGATTTATAATTATTCATAATTAATTAAAAGATTAAGTAACAAAACTATATAATTTAATTAAAGGTTCACATAATTATTAGTATTTAATAAATTGAGTTTCTATAAAAATAATTAAGAAAATGAATTTTGAATATATTTAAATTGTATAAATTTATAACATGGGAAAATATGCATTAATTACAGGTTCATCGTCTGGAATAGGATTTGAAATAGCTAAAATATTAGCTGATAAAGGGTTTAATATTGTTCTTACAGCAAGAAGAAAAGAAAGGTTACTTGAAAATTCAAAATATATTATTTCAAATTACAATGTCAATTGTGATTATATAAGCTGTGATTTAAGTGACAAAAGTTCACCAAATAAAATCTTTGATTTTTGTAAAAAAAACAATTACGATGTTGAAATTCTAGTTAATAATGCTGGATATGCAATCCCCTCGTCGTTTATTAAAACATCTATGGAAGATGAAGAGAAATTTTTGAGAGTTTTAGGTATTTCTGTAATAGCACTTAGCAAATTATTTTTACCATCAATGGTTAAAAATAAAAAAGGTAAAATTATGATAATCTCATCAGTAGCTGCATTCGCACCTCCAACTTCATTTTTATCATTATATGGCCCAGTTAAGATGTTTATGAACAGATTTAGTGATTCAATCAATTCTAACTATAACAGAAAAGGTATTACATCAACAGCCGTATGCCCTGGTTTTACCTATACTGAATTTCATTCTACTAATGGAGTTCAAAAACAAATGGATAGCATGCCAGGATTCATGAAAAAAAGTGCAACAAGAATTGCTAAAGAAGCTATTTCAGATACGTTTAAAGGAAAATCAGTGAGTATTCCTACAAAAACTTACAAACTATTTGTATTGGTTTTAAAAGTTACTCCAAAATTTTTATTTCCACTAGTATTTAAAATGCTTTCAAAAACAAGTAATTCTAACAAAAGAGGTTAAATTTTAGAAATTATTTTTTCTATCAGAAGTTTATGATGATTATAATGGAAATCATAAAAACTCAATGTAAGTTTTAAATTAATTCTTCCGATAATTGGGTGTCTAAAAAATCCTTTTTTTTCTAAATTTAAATAATATAATTTAGTTATTAATTCATCAAAACACTTTCTGGTTTCAATCCAATTTAAATTAAGTTTATCAAGATCAATTTCATTAGGAAAAGTTGCTGTAATTTTTGGAGCTTTTGCTTTATAACCAAGTTTCCAAACAAAAGGCGTCAGAAAAGATTTAAAATAAGTTAGTAAAGAAACATTTTTAATGGTTTCTGGGTAAAGAATTTTCTTAGCAATATATTGATTTGCTAATGACTCTACTAGAAAACAATGATATAGATGTTGAAGAATTGACCAACCGCAAGATTTATTATTTAAATCATCTAAAGAAAGATTAGAAATTGATTTAAAATAAGATAATCTGTCAATTTCAAATTTAGAATCTAGAATTTTTTTCATGCAACAAAGTAACAAAAAAATAATTATTTTAAATGTAAAGCCTACTTTACTTAAAAAATATTTTATATATTTGTAAAGTGCACTTAACATTTTTTATTAACATATGAAACTTAAAACACTCAGAATTATGGCAATTATTACAGGAATATTAGGATCAACATTATTTAACAGATTTTTAGAAGGCGGGGCATTATTTATGTCACTAATTCTTATTTGTTTATTACTGTCAATTTATTTTATGACAAAAGGCTTTTACAAGATTAACACTAATCCTGAACTATCTAAAAAAATGATATCATTAGTTAATGATAGCGGTACATTAGGGATATCCCTTGGTTTTTTATCAGCTTTTCTAGGCTTAATAGGAGCATTTGACGTGCTTGAGGCAACTGGAGATGCAAATCCTGCGATAATTGCAGGAGGTCTTAAAATAGCTTTATTATCTCCCATTTTCGGAATTTTTACATTCTTAATTTCTAAAATAGGGGTAGTTATCTTGAAGTTAATTCAAAAAAAATAACATAACAAACTATGAATTTTTCTAAAAAAGAGATATCTATTTTAATTGAATTAGTATTCTCCATTTTGTTTATTGTTTTTTTTATGCCTTATTTTTATGAAAATAGACTTATCTCTTATGATTTTAATTTCATAACAACAAAAATTATTCAAATAGCAATCTTTTCTACAATTTACTTTTCTCTAGCCTATTCAATGCTAGAGTTTTTTTACAAAAATAAAATGAATAATGATGAAAGAGATGATTTAATAAGCTCTAAGTCTTATAGATTAGCTTATATACTTCTAGATCTAGGAATAGTAGTCGTATTAGGTCATCTTTTGTCAGACTCTCCGCTCCAAACAAATGGAACAATAATATTTCTTATAATAACTTTACTATTAGCAGTGTCATTAATTAAATCATTATTTCAATTGTACTTGTACAAAACATCATAATACTATGGAATTAAAAAATAGTATTAAAAAATATCGGCAAGTAAAAGGGTTTACTCAAGAAGAATTAGCCTTAAAATCTGGTGTTAGTAGGCAAACTATCATATCAATTGAAAGGTATCGATATAAACCGAGTTTAGAGTTGGGATTAAAAATATCTTTAGCGTTAGAAACTGATATCAACAAGTTATTTTTCCTAGACTTCAAACAAGAAGAAACAATTAAATCTAAAGAGAGAAAAGAATCTGAAAAAAAACCAATTAAATTTCAAGACTTTAAAGACAAAGATTGGAAGAAATTATGGGTAAATTTGAAAAAAAAATAATTGATGGATAAAAAATATGATGTTGTAGTTTGGGGTGCTAGTGGATTTACGGGCAGATTAGTATGTGAATATTTATTTAAAAATTACACATTAAAAGGTAGAGATCTCAATTGGGCTATTGGTGGTAGAAACTTTAATAAATTAGAGAGAATTAGAACAGATTTTCTTAACGACTCAATTCCAATTATAATTGCAGACAGCGATGATATTGACAGTTTAAATGAATTAACTAAAAGCACAAAAGTAGTATGCACAACTGTTGGTCCTTATGCAAAATATGGATCTAAACTTGTTCAAGCATGCATTGAGAATAAATCTCATTATTGCGATCTTGCTGGAGAAGTTCAATGGATACACAAAATGATTCAAGAAAATCACGAATCTGCAAAAACAAATAAAGTAAAGATTGTAAATTCATGTGGTTTTGATTCAATTCCATCAGATATGGGAGTATACTTTATACACAAAGAATTAAAAAATAAAAAACAGTCTATCAAAAGTATTGACATGCGTGTTGCTGGAGTAAAAGGAGGAATTAGTGGCGGAACATATGCGAGTTTAAATAATGTAATTAAGGAGTCTTATGAAGATAAAGAAATATTTAAAATTTTATCTAACCCATACAGTCTAAACCCATATGGATATCAGGACGGTAAAGACAGACAAGATCTTAGAAAAGTCATTTACGATAAAGTATCAAAAAAATGGATTGGTCCATTTATTATGGCCTCAATTAATACAAAAATAGTAAGAAGAAGTAATGCAATAAGTGGATTTAACTATGGAAAAGACTTTAGATATAGCGAAGCAACTACGGCTGGAAAAGGGATTAAAGGAAAAATAAAAGGTTATATAAATGCATTTCCATTAATATTTGTTGCAGCTAAACCAAAATCAATATTGAAGATGGTAGCAAATAAAATACTTCCTAAACCAGGACATGGACCATCAAAAAATAATAGAGAGAATGGTTATTACAACCTGAAATTTTATATAAAAACTAATGACAATAAAGAAATGATAGCAAGGGTAATTGGAGATATGGACCCTGGCTATGGATCTACATCAAAAATGTTAGCAGAATCTGCAGTATGCCTAGCAAAAGACGATTTGAAAGAAAGCTACGGAATACTTACTCCATCAACTGCAATGGGTGAATTATTATTGAATAGGCTTCAAGAAAATGCAGGCCTAAGTTTTAAATTTGAATAAAAAATTAAAACATTATTATCAATAATTATAACTCATAAATTTTTAGTTACAACAATATGATAGCAAAATTTTCATATTTGATATATAACTAAAATATATAATCATGAAAAAAATTAAATTAACAACATTACTAATAGCAGTCATTGCGCTAAACTTCTCATGCCAAACAACTTCGCCTGAAAGATCTATTGGGTTTACTAACTGGTCTGATGATGGAGAAACTTACAAATGGCATCTAGGTACAGAAAAAGCAGTAGATTTAGTAGTTGAATTAGACAAAGTTTGGTCAGCTCAAGATTACACTACAATGAGAACCTTCTTTGCAGATACAGCAAAATTCTATCATAGAAATGGTAAATTTTTTGACAACACTAATGATTTTATTAATTTTATAAGCGAAGGAGCAAGTGCTACAGAATGGAAATTTTCTTCTGCATATTCAGTTGATCTTGACCCCTCTAGAGGAGGCGAGCATGTTCAAGCAGGCTTTGAACTTTCGACTAAATCAGGAGATTCAATAATAAAATCTGAGGTACATGAACAATACTATGTAATAGATAATAAAATTGTTCAATGGAGACAATTTTCACTACCTATGAACTAATAAAAAAAACATATAGATAAAAAAAAGCACCCTATTAGGGTGCTTTTTTTTTAATACACTTGTACTAAATTTTTAATTTGAATACTCAAACTGTGTTTCTATTGGAACTCCATATAAAGATTCTAATTCAGAAATATTTTCTTTATAAAATTTAGTTTCAGGTGGTAAACTTATATTTTTCCAAAAATTAAGGTCATAAGGAATTTTAAATAAAGTCATGTCTTTTTGTCCAGTCATACCCGTGTAATCGAACATTTTTTTATCCTCTTCAACTCCAATAACAAAAACTTCGTGGCGATAATCCATAGGTATATATTTCCTAGATCTTTGACCAGACTGCAACAATAAATTTTTAATTCTCTCTGTTACCTTAACAAAAGCCTTATATTCTCTATTGTGATAACTTAAATACAACTTTCCATCTAAATTCTTTTTGTAAACATAAATCCCATCCATAGATTTTCCAGTTAATGGGACTTTAGAAAATTCTAATTTATATATCGAATAGGTATCAAAACCAATAAATAATTTTAAAGACCTTTCATTTCCCCTATCATCTAAACCAGTTCCGTTGAGAATTATTACATCTTCTCCGTCGTAATTAGAAACCCCTAATTTTCTCCATTTGTATGATCTTACTGAAATTGATTTCCTAAGTGGGTTATTCCATTCCATGTATCTTAAAGCATGAAGCTTTTGTTCGTTATTAACAAATCTATAATCAGCTGAATTTCTAGTTTGAGTAATATTAAAGTCAGAAATATTAGAATAAGGACCTCTATCATTAACATTAATAAAATGTTCAATATAATACCTACAAATATTATCCTCGACAGACCATCTTCTATAGAGTACTTTAAGTTGATGGGGTTTATTTAATGTATTCTCTTTCAGATTTTTTAAGGCAAGCCTAACATAATCTTCATTACTTTTTACTAATACGTCTGAAAGCTCTGTTACATTTTCTTCTAAAACAATTTTTTTTTCGTTTAATGAAATATAATCTTTTATTGAAATCTTAAAAGTTTTAAAACCAATACTAGAGATTTCTAAAACATCATTTAACTCTTTATCACTAACTAAAAAATAAAAAGCCCCTTCATCATTACTGGAAGTTCCTAAATTTTTGGACAAAATACCTATAGCTGCATAGGGAACTCCATAATTATATTCATCCACTATCACTCCTTCAACTACAGTTTTATTTTGTGAATAAATAAGAGAGGAAAATACTAATAAAAATAAAGTTAAGTTATATCTCATATTGTCAAATATAAATAAATAAATAAAAAAAAGAGCTATTAAATTAATAGCTCTTTTTTATAAAAATATGCTTTAAACTAGAATATATAACGTAAACCAAATTGCATTTGCCATCTAGACATTAAACTAGAGTCGTAACCAAATGTGTTTTGTAAATCAGTACTGTAGGTGTACGTAGGTGATCCATTAGCATCAACACTTACTCCAATTGGTTGAACAGCATTTGGCTGTTGAACCAGTCCCCATTCTGAACTAATAAAATTACCGATATTTAAGAAATCAACACTAAATTGAACAGTGTTAGTTTTACCATTTGCTCTTTTAATATGGTAATCTTGTAAAAGTTTAACATCCCAACGACCTACCCATGGAGATAATGCTCCATAACGCTCTGCATATTGACCACGTCTTTCACTTAAATAATCATCCTGATTAATATATGCATCAAAAGCAGCAGCTTGACCAGCACCTGTAAAGTTCATTTGACTAATTTCTTCCGTGGTAGGTATATAAATTAAATCATTTAGCCCTGAACCATCTCCATTAATATCTCCTCCGTAAGTATAACTAAATCTGCCTCCTCTGCTATATTCAAAAAATGTTGAGATAGTTGTTCCCCATTTATCATTATCTCCATAGTTCCATTTTCTACTTGCAACTCCAATAAAACGATGAGTATCTCCATATTTAGAGTAAGATAAAATATCAGCATTAGCATCTCCTACTACAGGATTAAATGCAAATGCATCTCCTGTAATTTCAGCTTCAATTGAATTAACGTCTTTTGAGTCTAAGTAACTATACGCAAAGCTCGTATACAATCCATTATCGAAGGTTTTTTGCGCTTTAAAAGCAATATTCCAAATTCTTCCTTTATCAGAATTACTAAATGTATAACCATTAGCTTGTGCACCAAAACCTAACCCATCTCCATTCACTAATACGTGATCAGCAGAAGTATAAATTGGTCTGTTATCAACCCCAGCTAATGTTCCAGAAGGAGTTAATAAACCCCAGTTTTGAACGTGAGCTCCATTTGTATCCTTTGAATAAGAAACATCTGCTGTTAAAATTAGTCCGTTATCATACTTATGATCAAGTCCTAAGTTAGTCCTCCAAACTTGAGGGTACTTATAGTCAGGATCAACCATTTGATGGAACCACCAGTTTGGATTACCGATTTGATTTCCTAACCAAACAAACGGGATACGACCAGAAAATAACCCTGAACCACCTCTAAATTGCATAGTACTATCTCCATTTACATCATAGTTAAACCCAACTCTAGGGGAAATAAGCCATGAACTAGATGGCATTTGAGTATTATCTAATAATTGAACACTTCCATTATTAGGATTAACATAAGGTGTGTTTGGCGCATAATCACCAGTTCCATCAATTACATCTTGGGCTTTCTCATCAGTATCAAAGTATAAAGGTTTGTCTAATCTTATTCCGTAGGTTAATTTAAAATCGTCGTTAACATCCCACTCATCTTGTAAGTAAAAAGCTAATTGACCTACATTAGTTTCTGCTAGAGACCAAGTATCTGCGTCAGCTACTGCTTGAGCATTTGCTAAAGCTTCGGATAATAAACCGTTATTACCAGCTGCAACAAAGTCGTCAACAGAAGCAAACGCTCCAAAGGCTCCCACATAACCATTTTCATTTCCATACCCATAAACTCCTAAATTAAATGAGTTATCAAATTCAAATTTTTCAAAAGAAAAACCTAATGTATAGGTATGATTAGCTTTTGTGTAAGTTAAATTATTTGAGAATTGAATAACCTTTTGATCTAAAACATTATTTATTGAAAATGGCTCATGTCCAGCAATAATATAGTTTGAACCAGCACCATCTTGAATGGTAATTGCTGGCATTGGGGATGACATTGGATTTCTGAAATCTTCGAAATGCGAGTATCCAGCTTGGAATTTATTTGAAACTGCATCAGAAATTGATGAATTAAGTTCTACCTGAACCGAATTTAACTTGTTATTTATCTGATAACCAGAATTTTCAAATTGTAAAACTGATGCATTAGGACCTCTAAATCCTAAAGCAGTAGGGTGAGCAGGCTTTTCTTTAGAAGCATCTAGCCAATTATAAATTACGGCTAATTGATTCTTTTCATCAATATTCCAGTCCAATTTGAATATTCCCTTGGATGATTCAGTTTCGTGCATAAACCCTTCATAAGCACCTGGATCATATCCAATCCCTAATAAAGTATTTTGTACTAAGATTAAATCACTCTCGTCAACTCTTGATTCGTTAATCGAACCACTATTTCCGTTGGGTAACCAAGATTGACCTAAATCATCTCTTTGATCTTGTTCAAAGTTTGTAAAGAAGAATAATTTGTTTTTAATAATTGGCCCACCTAAACTAAACCCTCTTTGAGATTGTGATAGTTTTGGAACAAAAATATCTTCTCCATTAATTTTAGAACCTGTAAGATCTTCATTTCTCATGAAATTATAAATAGTTCCTTTGAGTTCATTAGATCCACTTTTAGTTACAGCATTAACTGTTGCTCCAGTAAATCCAGATTGAGTAACATCATATGGTGCAGTTGAAACTTGAATTTGATCAATTGCATCTAAAGAAACTGGCTGAGCATCAGTTTGACCTCCAGGTGTAGCAGCATCTAAGCCGAAAGGGTTGTTAAATATCGCTCCGTCTAAAGAGAAGTTGTTAAATTGATCGTTTCTACCCCCAAAAGAACCATTACTTGCAGTTGGTTCTAATCTTGTAAAATCAGCTGCAGATCTTGTAATAGAAGGTAAAGTAGTTAATTCTCTACGACCAACGCTGGTTTCAGCACCAGTTCTTTCGCTACTAAAAACACTTCTAGAAGTATTTCCTTGAATAACTACAGCGTCTAGTTGTTCAGAGTCTGGAACTAAGCTTAGTGAAACACTTTCAGCTTGACCAAGATTAAGAAATACATCTGTAAAAGTTTGATCTTTATAACCAACATAACTAATAGTGATTGTATATGGCCCGCCAACTCTTAGGTTAACCAAATTAAATCTACCATCAATATTAGTAGCTGCACCATAGGTGGTACCAGTGGGATTATGTACAGCGATTACATTAGCGCCGGGTAATTCAGAATTAGTCTCATCTGAGACACTTCCTTTGATACCAGATGTCGTTACCTGTGATATAGCCATCGTACAAGTAAAAAACAAGATTAAAAAAAAGTTTGATTTTTTCATTTTGTATGTTTTGTTAAGTTAATAGTTAATTAGTTTATTAAATTTAGAAAGTAACACATTACTTTTAGTGAACTATGAGTCATTTTTATTAACAATTCTTTAACATTTATTAAAAAATCAAATCTGACAAACGCCAGCCTTCGAATAAAATAATAGCAGACTATTTTGTAATTTTAATTTTTAAAACTCAAGGCCAAATAAATCTAAATCATCTAATTTTAATCCAACTTAACAAATGAATAGTAAAGTAAGACCAAATTTAATAAACTTAATAAATTCAAATACTTCTGATATTGAGAGGTTTCAGAATGAAGTACTAAGACCTATAATAAAAATGCAAAATAATTTATTAGTTGCGTTTTTTAAAAATTATATAAAAAACAATAAAATTAAATTCAATACACTCAAAGCTGAAGTTCAGGAAAATAAAATTAATACTATATTGACAAAGGATATAAATTTTAAAAATATTCTAATAGGAAGTATAATAGGCCATTTAGAAGAAAACGAAATTGAAATTTACTTCAAATATAAAACAGAAATAAATAAAAGAATTATTCAAATAATAAAGCAGAGATTACATGATAATTTTATAATTCATGATGAAGCGTCATAATAATCATCAATATCTCTTCTATCCTTTTTAGTTGGTCTGCCTGTACCTTTTTTTCTGTAATAATCTTTTGAATATTTCAATAATTCATTCTTTTGAAACTCCTCAATTGGAGTTAAATCTTTCATGTATAAATACAGAAGCTTAGCTCCTACTCTACTCTCTGGAATGCCAAGAACTTGTATTTTATAATTAATTTGATTTTTTCTTATTGAAAAAAAATCATTTATGTATACCTCTCTAGAGGGTTTACAACTTAGGTCATTCATTTTAATATGACCTTTTTTACAATAGTCAGTAGCAATACTTCTTGTTTTAAAAAATCTTATTGACCATAGATATTTATCAAGTCTCATATATAAAAAGTTAAAGTAGTCGAATTCTAAAGGAATACTTTTTGTGGCAATTAATATCAAAGTATATACCGTTAACGGAAAATTTACTACATCTATAAATAATTTTATTCCACATTACATTAATTGTTTCTAGTAAAATAGTTTGTCTTCCATAGAAAAAACATTATTAAAAAAGTAGATGTAAAATAATACTGAGAAGGTTCATTAAATGGGTCAAACAAATCAGTTTGATCACTGAAATTTGAAACTCCAATTAGAAAAAGAACAATAGCAAAAACAAATAATATGGTTTTACCGTAAGATTTAGTTTTGTTCCACATAATAATATTTTAAAATTTATCTTTAGATATCAAAAATTTTAATAACCAACTTATAAATGCGACAACTGTGCAATAAGCCAGAACAAATGTCATATCAAATACAAAGTTATTTCCTAGTAAATTGAAATAGTTCTTAAATATATAAACATATATGAAGAAATCTAAAAGGACAGCTACTCTAAAAAGCATTTTGAATTTTTTAGATAAATAGCCAAAAAAAAATGTATACAACATGTTTGATTTATAACTACAAATATATTAAAGAAATAGAAGAAAAAAATCTAATAATTAGCCAAAATTAAAAATTATGTTTTATTCATGATTATCATAAAGGTAAAGAGGAAGTGCTAGAGAAAAACCGACAACACATAAACAAAATAAGTATTTTGCTGGGTTTATTTTTTTTGTTTTGGACTGATGTAAAAGAAAAATTAAAAAAGCTGTAGCTGAGACTATAAGATCCATTGATATCATTGAATTAGGATGTGAAGAAAACATTTCGGTCCAAAATCCGCTCATAGACCAATCGTTTGAAGAAAGGAATAATATTAGGTGGTAATAGGGTAATGCAATTCCAAGAATGCACATTATTAAGTAAATTTTTTTCATGATGTTTTATTTTTAAAAAAGATTTAAAAATAAATTTAGTACTATTTTTTATACATTGCGAACTAACTAAAAATATTATTATGAAAAATTATTTATTATTATTCTCGCTTGTGTTACTTACATTTTCTTGTAATAACGTTGAGCAAAACTGTGAAGTTGTTTCTAATGGGTTTACTTCTACTGAAGGTGAACAAGTTACTATGGGAAGTCAAGAGTCTGTAGATTTAGTAATGACTATTGACAGAGCTTGGAAAAAAAGAGATTACGAAATGATAAAATCATTGGTTTCTGATGAAGCTGAATTATCACTAGAAGACGGAAGAGTTTTAACTGGTGCAGATGCTTTTGTTGAAATGATAGAAGCTGATTATCAAAAATCTGTTGTAGAGGGTGGTGGAGAATGGAATTGGACTGTTAATTATGCTTTTGCTGTTAAACCAACATCTGACAAATGGGGTGAATATGTTAATGCAAGATTTACAGGTTCAAATGGAATATTTGAAGAGTGGTATCAAATTAAAGACGGAAAACTTGTGTCATGGACACAAGCTAAACGTTCTTTAGCTCCTGCTGCAGAATAAAAGTTATTTAAATTATTTTAAAAAAAGCTTCCCTTTAGGGAGGCTTTTTTTTTATGAATTAGTTAAGCAGAATTTCTACTAGCATTAATGTTACCAAATAAAGATCTAGTAACAATCTTATCATAAATAATAATTTCATCACTATTTTTGATAGGATCTTTTTTTAATTCTTGTAATTTTTTTAATGCGTGCTGTTGGATTGTTAGAAGCGGCAACACAATTGACTCCCTTGCCTCTATTGATAATTTTCCAGCTGGCTCTTCTTTCATTAATTTTTTAGATCCAGTTAACTTATAAAGCATCTCTAAAGTATTATTATACTCATCATATATAATATTCCAAAAATCTCCATATTCTTTATCATCTGACATATATTTTGTTAGATCTAGAAATGATTTAGAAAGTGACATCATACTATTTTCAATTAAAGTTTTAAAGAAACTTGATTCTTTGTATAATTTCTTTACTTTATTTAACTGCCCTAAATCATCATAATGTTTGATAGCATGTCCAACTCCGAAGAAACCAGGAACATTTTGCTTTAACTGACTCCAAGAACCAACAAATGGTATTGCCCTAAGGTCTGAAAAAACCAACTTGTCATCTGAATTTCTTTTTGATGGCCTACTTCCAACATTAGTTTTTGAATAGTATTTCAAAGTACTCATGTGCTCTAAATACGATAGGAATTTTGGATGACTTTTAAACTTAACATATGCATCATAACTAATTTTAGATAAATTATCCATTGTCTCATAACAATCATCAGAGATTGTTAAATCAGTTTCATTTAATTTATTTAAAATTCCTGAACTCATAAGTTGCTCAATATTATATTTTGAAGAATCTAATGTTCCAAAATTAGAACTTATAGTTTGTCCTTGAATAGTAAGTTGAACTTCTTTAGATTCAATACTTGGACCTAATGAAGCATAAAATTTGTGTGTTTTACCACCACCTCTAGCGGGTGGTCCTCCTCTACCATCAAAGAAAATAACATCAATTTTAAATTTTCTGGAAATAGAAGTTAATCTTTGTTTAGCTTTATAAATAGCCCAATTGGCCATTAAGTACCCCCCATCTTTTGTTCCATCAGAAAATCCTAACATTATATGTTGTTTAAGCTTTCTGTGTTTCAGATGCGCACTATATGCAGAGTTTTTATATAACACCTCCATAACATCAGATGCATTTTCTAAATCCTCAATTGTCTCAAAAAGGGGACAAATATCAACTGACAAATTTTCATTAAAAGCCACAAGTTTTAACATCGCATAGAGCTGCATTACATTCAATGCAGTTTTGTTATTACTAATTATATACCTGTTAGCAGCTTTTTCTCCGTTGTTAGTTTGAATTTTTTTAATAACCTTAATAGTGTTCAAAGTGTTTAATACTAGTTCATTCGAAAAATAAGAAAGACTAATGTTTCCATTGATGTTAGATAAAACTTGGATTTGCTCAGCCTCAGAAAAATCAAAATAGTTTTCTGGAAAAAAGTCCAATTTATTTTCAATAGAAGATTTTACTAATTCGTTGAATACATTATTATGTACTCTGCTGTCTTGCCTTATATCCATTGAAGCAAAATATGACCCAAATAATTTAACCTTATTTATTAAGCTAACGACCAAATTCAAATATAGTGACTGATGTTCTTTTATAATTAATTCTTTAATTTCAGAAAGGTCTTCAATTAATTTTTCAGATGAAAAGTTATGATTATCACTATTTATAAAAATATCATGATGTAATTTTTGCTGAATTAAAGTAAGTTTATCCTCAAGACCTTTAAAAGTTAATCTTCTTTTTAACTCTCGAATATCTCTGTAATAATTTTTGACAATAGTATGTTTTAGTCTTTGAGCAACTTGGAGTGTTATCTCAGGGGTAACAAATGGATTTCCATCTCTATCTCCACCTGGCCAAAAACCTATACTCATTAAGTTATTGTTAAAATCTTTATTGTTGAAAATATTTTCTTGTATATAATTATAAGTGTTGCCAAACGAGTGATAAAAAACATTTTCCAAGTACCAAATTAAACTTACTGCTTCATTGTAAGGAGTTGGCTTTTCAGATTTAAAAAAAGAAGTCTTTGCTAATTGAGTTAAATAATTTCTGATATCCATTAACTTATTGTTTTTAATGGCATCTGTTAAATCAGTTATTATGGCTAAAACATTATCAGGGTAAAATTGTGTTGGGTGAGCTGTTAGTACGATTTTAACATTAAAATCCTCTATATATTTTTTTAATTCCTGGATTTTATCATCTGTTATCGCTGACTCTTTAAGGTTTCTTATTGTTCCTACTCCATCCATGTTATTAACTACTGGAAATGCAGCATCTTCAATAGCATCAAACAAAACAACTTGTCTTTCTATATATTGAATAAACCTAAACAAAAGATTGATTTGACTTTTTTTAGATCTTCTAGCTTGGTATTTAATAAAAAAATCTTCAACGATTTTTGAAGGATCATTACCATTTTTAAAACCTTTTAAACAGGTCTCGTGAAATAATGGAAGGAGTACGCCTGTTTTATTAATTCTATCAAAAGGAAGTGTTAAAAAAATACTATTATAAATTTGGAATTTTGAAAGAACACTTTCTTTGAATCTGGTAATTTTTGGTTTTCCTGTCATGTAAGTTTACGTTACAAATTTTTAACTTTTTATATGAGAATAGTACACATATGAAAGAGGATGACAAAAATACAACAGAATTATCAAATAGAAATATATAATATGGATTAAAAATAAAAGTTTGATAATTAAAAAAGGGAACAACATTTCTGCTATTCCCTTCGTGACCTCGGTAGGATTCAAACCTACAACCTCTTGAGCCGTAATCAAGTGCACTATTCAGTTATGCTACGAGGCCAATTTTAATATGATTGCAAATATAAATTTATTTAAATAAATCTGAAATCGATTTTAATACTTTATAAATAGTCATAAAAATTATTAATTTTTTTTTAATATCTACAGGTTAAAACAAAGCTTATGTAGAATTATTTTAAATATTATTTAAAATTAGTCTAAATAAATTTTGTAAAATTAATATCCTGTAATATATTTGCTGCTTAATATTTAAAAAACTATAAAACAATGAAAAATTACATAATTTTATTGCCTTTGGTTCTAATTTCATTCACATTCACATCATGTGATAATGATGACAATGACGATCCGGTTATACCAACTATTCAAGCTCCGGAAACATATTCTTTTGAAAGAAATGGAGAGTCTACAATCAGCTACTCTGGACAAACAACTAGACTAGAACAAGCAGATGAATTATATGCAGCTTTAAACTCCTCTGGATCTACTGCATCTGGATTAGACCTAATGTTTAATGGATCTGACGGTTCCTCAGCAGGGTTTGCTAATGATTTATTAAATGGAACATCAAAAATTATCGGTAGCAAAACAGCTTCATCTACTTTAGCAGGAAGTGCTACTACCAAGGAAAGATTCAACCAGTATATTGCTGATTTTGCTTCAAATGTAGCTCCAAATTGGAATATGGATGCGGCTCCAGGAATGCCTGGTTCAATTACTTCACCTGACGGAAGTTCTACATACCAAATTAATGCTATGGGTCAAGAATTAGATCAGTTATTCTTCAAAGGGTTAATTGGTGCATTTACTTTAGACCAAATAGTTAACAATTATATTCATCCAAATCAATTAGATTCTGGATCAAGAATTGATGACAATGATAATGGTGTATTATCTGATGGTAAACCTTATACAGATATGGAACACAAATGGGATGAAGGATTTGGATATTTATATGGACAAGAAGGTGATTTAGATGACGTAGGTTCTACTATAGGAAGTGCGCCAGCAGGTTCAGGTAACTTACTTATGAAATATTTTAAAAAAGTAAATGCTGAAGGTGGTTACGAGCCAGGTATTGGTCAAACTGTATACGATGCATTTATAATGGGAAGAACTGCAATTGTAAACAGAGATTATGACCTTAGAGAGGCTCAAGCTGACATTATTCAAGTTGAATTATCTAAAGTAATTGGATACTATGCAATACATTACTTAAATGATTACATAGCAAAAGTTGATGCTGGTAATATTGCTAAAGCTCATCACTCACTCTCTGAAGCTTATGGTTTTATATTAAGCCTACAATTTACTAATAATGGTAATGATGAGCCATACATGTCCAAAGCAGATGTTGAAAGTTTTTTAGACACATCTTTAGCTGACTTTCATAATGTCAATCAAGCTGATATCATAGCAAATGGTAGTGGAATGATTGATATAATTAAAGCTGCTTACGGAAACACTTTAATGATTGATTAATTTTAACTTTTTTTTAGAACTCAGTATCATTATTTAGATACTGAGTTCTTTATATTTGCAAGCTATGATAAAAAAAATATTTTCATCTTCATTTGTATTAATTTTACTAATTTTTTCTTGTAGTTCTGACAGTGATGACAATTCTAGTGAAGTATGGGAACAAAAATCTGAAATGCTTACAAATTGGGCAGATAATTTTATTATCCCCTACTATACAACTTTGACTAATAAACTAGAAAACTTAGAGGTATCAGCTAATACATTTACTAGTTCTAGAAATCAACAAAATCTTGAAAATTTAAGAAATAGTTTTATAAATGCTTATTTATCATGGCAATATGTAGAAATGTTTGATATAGGACTTGCTGAAGAAACCTATTACAAATCTAAAATGAATATTTACCCTACTACAGTTTCTAGAATTGAGTTAAATATTCAAAATGGGAATACCAATTTTAATAATAGTAATAATTTTTCAGCACAAGGTTTTCCTGCGCTTGATTACTTATTATTTGGTATTGATAATAGCGATGAACTTATTATTTCAAAATATAATTCTGATTCACGATATTTATCTTACCTATACGAAATTATCGATCAAATGCTCCAAAACACCTACATTATTGTTGATGATTGGGAAAGCTATAGAAACACCTTTATTAGTTCAGTTCGAAATACAGCTACCTCAAGTGTAAATAAAATGACTAATGACTTTATCTACTATTACGAAAAAGGATTTAGAGCGAACAAATTTGGTATACCGGCTGGAGTATTTTCTGGAGGTACTTTGCCTGAGAAAGTTGAGGCTTTTTACAATCAAAATATTTCCAAAGCATTAGCCTTAGAAGGTTTTCAAGCAATTAAAAACTTTTATAATGGTAATGGAGCTGTTAGTTTAAGACAATACATATCTGAAGTTTCAACTGAAGAGTATTCTGAATTATCTACAGATATATTAGATCAGTTTAATATTGCTGAGAATTTAATAAATGATCTTAATGAAAATTTTTATAATCAAATTTTAACAGATAATATTAAAGTTCTTGAAACATATGATGCAATTCAACAAGGAACTATTTTATTAAAAACAGATATGCTTTCTGTTTTACAAATCCCAACTGACTATGTTGATGCAGATGGTGATTAAATCATATTAAACAAAACAAATTTAATTTAAGATTCTCTATCTATAATAGAGAGTCTTTTTTTTTAAACATGAATTCGAAAATTAATAGTTATATAAATTCATACACCAATGCTAGCCCTTTAGCTGTTTTTAGAATTGGGTTTGGTTTAATGATGCTATATAGTATACTAAGGTTTTGGAATAAAGGATGGATCTACACACTTTACATAGAGCCTAAATTTCATTTTAAATACTATGGATTTGAATGGGTTAGAGATTTAGGAGATTTCACTTACATATTATTTGTAATCTGTATAATTAGCTCAATTTTTATAACAATTGGTTATAAATATAGATTTTCCATGATTTTGTTTTTTTTATCATTTACCTACATAGAATTAATAGATAAAACAACATATTTAAATCATTATTACTTCATAAGTATTCTAAGTTTTTTAATGATTTTTTTACCTGCTAATGCATATTTTTCAGTAGATAATATTTTAAAGAAAAAAAGCTACAAAGAAATTCCCAAATGGTCAATTGATTGCATTAAACTATTACTTTCAATTGTATATTTTTACTCTGGTTTAGCAAAAATTAACACAGATTGGTTGTTAAATGCTATGCCTTTAAAATTATGGTTGCCTTCAAAATATGATCTTCCTTTAATTGGTGAAACATTTATGCAACAAGAATGGGTTCATTATTTTATGAGCTGGGGTGGTATGTTATATGATTTATCAATACCATTTTTATTGTTATACAAAAAGACTAGAATAATTGGATTCGTTCTTGTAATATTTTTTCATCTCTTTACTGGAGTTCTGTTTCCGATTGGAATGTTCCCGTACATTATGATAGTTGGGTCTCTTATATTCTTCGATTACACTGTTCATGAAAAAATAATTAAATGGATTCAAAAAATAATTGAACCAATTAAAAAACAATTCAAAATTGAAGAAAATATAAAAGAAGAAAAAATAATAATAAAAAATAGAAAAATTGTATTATCAATAATTTCTGTGTTTTTTGTAATTCAACTATTTTTACCCTTTAGATATCTCTTATATCCAAGCGAATTATTTTGGAGCGAGGAAGGTTATAGATTTTCCTGGAGAGTTATGTTGGTTGAGAAAATAGGTTACACAACTTTTAAAATTAAAAGTAAAAATAGCGAATCTTACTTTTATGTAAATAATGAAGAGTTTTTAACTTCCTTTCAAGAAAAGCAAATGAGTTTTCAGCCAGACTTTATTTTAGAATATGCTCACTATTTAGGGGATTATTATTTGTCTAAAGGCTATGGGAGAGTTGAAGTATATGCAGAAAGTTATGTGTCATTAAACGGTAGAACTAACAAACGGTTTATAAATTCTGAAGTAGATCTTTACAAAGAGAAAGAATCTTTTAAAAATAAAAAATGGATAATTCCAATAGATGATGAAATTAAGGGTTTTTAGAATATTTATTTTTGTAAGCTTACTCTCAATATATTCCAATGCAAATAATAAAGTTTTTGGAATTATTACTGAAGAAGGCTCCAATACAACAATAAGTAATGTAAATATTTATGATGACGATATTGGTTTAGTTGCAGTCTCAGACTCAAAAGGCTACTACGAATTTTATTCTGATTCTAAATCATTAATTCTATATTACTCAATTGAAGGAAGACCCTTTATTGAAAAACAAATTTCATTAGAAAATGATTATAATATTGACATAGTTTTTCCAGCTTCAGTTGAAGAACTTTCTGAAGTTCTCGTGACCTCGATAAATAGAAAAACTTTTGAATTAAAAAGATTAAATGACGTAGTTGGCACATCTATTTACGCTGGCAAAAAATCTGAAGTTGTTCTGGTCAATCAATCAATGGCTAATCTAGCCTCAAACAATTCTAGGCAAATTTATAGTCAGATAGCTGGGTTAAACATTTTTCAAAATGATGATGCAGGCTTGCAAATTCATATAGGAGGAAGAGGCTTAGATCCAAATAGAACATCAAACTTTAATACACGTCAAAATGGATATGACATGAGTGCTGATGTTTTAGGCTATCCTGAAAGTTATTATTCTCCTCCAGCTGAAGCTCTTGAAGAAATTCAAATTGTAAGGGGGGCCGCATCACTACAATATGGAACACAATTTGGTGGTCTTGTAAATTTTATAATAAAAAAACCAGTAAAAAATAAATTTATGGAGGTTATTTCTAGAAATACACTAGGAAGCAATGGCCTGTATACAAACTTTACAAGTGTTAGTGGAACTAATAAAAAACTAAGCTATTACGCATATGTAAACAGTAAAAAAGGAGATGGTTTTAGAGATAATTCAAGTTACGATTCAACAAACTCACATTTATTTTTAGCATATGATTTTAATCAAAAAACAAAACTATCATCCGAGGTAAGTTATCTTACTTATTTGGCTCAACAAGCTGGTGGTCTTTCTGACAATATGTTTAATCAAGATCCATTTCAGTCTAATAGATCGAGAAATTGGTTTGAATTGAAATGGCTTCTTTACAATATAAAATTAGATCATAAATTTTCTGAAAAAACAAATTTCACATTAAACTTTTTCGGATTAAATTCACAAAGAAATGCTTTAGGGATTAGATACAATCGAGTTGATCAAATAGATTCGGGCGAAGAGAGAGATTTAATTAAAGGAGATTTTAATAATTACGGTTTAGAATCTCGAATATTGCACAATTATAATTTTCTGAACAAGAAATCTATATTCTTGTTTGGTCTTAAATATTATAAATCTGATAACTCATCTGTTCAAGGTCCTGGAACTGATGGATTCGGTCCTAATTTTGACTTCCAATACCAAGACTATCCGTACTACAACAATCAATCTAATTATAAATACCCTAATCAGAATATATCACTATTCACAGAAAATATATTTTATATTTCAGACAAAATTTCTCTAACTCCAGGGATTAGATATGAAAACATAAGAACAGAAAGTGATGGATACTATAGTCAGATTAATTTTGATAATGCAGGAAATGTCATATATGACAATACAGTTTTTGAAAATAAAGTTAGAAACAGATCTTTTTTATTATTTGGGCTGGGTAGTAGTTATAAACCAAATAAATACATAGAAATGTATGCTAATGCATCACAAAATTACAGGTCTGTGACTTTTTCGGATATCAGTATTTTTAATCCTGCATTTGTAATAGATCCAAATATTTCTGATGAAAAAGGATATACAGTCGATCTAGGTATTAGAGGAAATAATAAAAAATTGATTTCATATGATATTAGCCTATTTCACTTATTTTACAATGATAGGATTGGTTTTACTCAAATTGTTTCTGATGACGGAAATATAAAAAGTCAAAGAGGAAATGTTGGAAATGCAGTAATTTTTGGAGTGGAGTCTATTATAGATTTTAATCTAAACAAAATATTTATACGAGATAATAATTTCATTTTTAACTACTTTATAAACACTTCAGTAATTGAATCAGAATATATTAAGTCAGAAATCAATGGAATTACAGGAAAGAGGTTAGAGTTTGTCCCAAAGCTAAATATAAAAACTGGAGCAAAAATTGGATACAAAAATCTTTTGTTAAATATTCAATACACCTATCTTTCTAATCAATTTACTGATTCATCTAATTCTGTTGAAAGTAATTTAAGTGGGGTTATAGGTCAAATTCCAGCTTATGACATATTGGATTTCTCTTCATCATATAAACTTAAAAACTATAAATTAGAATTTGGAATAAATAATATTTTAGACAATCATTATTTTGTAAGACGAGCAACAGGTTATCCAGGGCCTGGAATTATTCCTTCTCCACCACGCAATTACTACATAACTTTACAGCTTAAATTTTAAAAAATATCAAAAATAGTTAAGACAATTAGGTGGGAAATAAATCAAATCTTCTTTTTCAAAACTTACACAAATGACCTCATCTTTTTTGAAAGGTACAGAGCTAAATAAATTCCAATTTTCTTGTCCATGCTTAGCAGTAATATTATACTCTTTACCTTGAAATAATGACTTTTTTACTACAAGTTTAATATCAGATTCTTCAACGATATTTATTTTTTCAGGTCTAATATAGTAAGGCTTAGTATCCATATCATACTTATTGATATTACCTAGTATTCTTGCACAATAGCAATTTGCTGGCTTACAATACATCTCAACTGGATCGCTATATTGTTGAAGTTTACCAGCTTTAAAGACTAATATTTTGTCAGCGATATTAAGAGAATCATTAATATCATGTGTTACTAATATTGTCGTAGTTTTAGTGGTTTTAATTATTTGATAAATCTCATCTCTTATCGAATGCTTTATAGCTACATCTAAATTACTAAATGGCTCATCTAACAGCAATAAATCGGGCTCTCTAATTAATGCTCTAGCGATACATGCTCTTTGTTGCTCACCACCTGAAAGTTCATGAGGAAACCTATCGACTAAAGAAGATAAATTTGTCAAAGACAACATGTATTCTAAATTTTTAATATACTTTTTATCAAGGTTAAAAATTATATTATCTTTTAAATTTAAATGAGGAAAAAGTGGATAATCCTGAAAAACAAAACCTATTTTTCTATCCTGAGGTCGAACAAAAAAATCTTTATCATTAAGAGTTTTGTTATTTAGAACTATAGATCCAGAATTTATATTTTCCAAACCTGAAATACATTTTAAGAAAGTTGTTTTACCTACTCCACTTTCGCCTAAAAAAGAAACAATTTCACCCTTTTCAACTGAGAAATTTAAAGACTCAATAAGAGGTTCTTTTTTATTATAAAACTTTACAAGATTAGTTACTTTAAGATGCATTTATCTGTTTGTTAATAACATATTTTAAAAAAACCAACATAACACTACCAATTAAAATAATAGCCAACGAATAACTACTTGACTCTAACATCATCTCCTCAATAGCAAACTCATAGGTTTGTGTCGCCAAGGTATCAAAATTAAATGGCCTTAAAATTAATGTTATTGGTAATTCTTTCAATAAGTCAACAAAGGTAACAATAAATGCAGTTATTAGCGCAAGTCTATTAATTGGAAAATGAATTCTTTGAAGTATTTTAAATGGTCCTAAACCAAGTGTTTTAGCAGTTTCATCATATGATTCAGGTTGCTTTTCAAGACTAGATTTAATTGGAGATTTACCTACAGCTAGAAAACGAAAAACATATGCATAAATTAAAACATAGAATGATCCAACTAAGGAATAAGAATTAAGCAATGGTATTTTAGTAAATAACAAAATAACCCCCAAACCTATTACAGCTCCAGGGATAACATATCCTAAAGATGTAACTTGACTAATAAATGTGTTAAATTTTAATTTAGATATTTTTTCAACATAAAGAAATAGTAATGCTGTGACAATTATTAAAACAGTCGAAATTGTTGAAACTTGTATTGAATTTAGACTAAGTTCTATTAATCTGGAAAAGTCAATATTTTTAATATTGAGAATACTATTGTTTAGTATGTAAAAAAATGGTATTAAAAAACCTAATAAAAAGGGAAGAGAACATAGACTGTATATATATAAATATTTATCAGTAGTTGGAATACTTAGTTTTTCTATTTTTGAATTTGCAGAGTAATAAAATTTAGATTTTTTATGACTTAATTTTTCTAAAAACAAAATTGTGAAAACTATAAATATAAGTAGGCACGCAAGCTGAATGGCGGTATTTTCATTTCCCATTGAAAACCATGCTCTAAAAATTCCTGTTGTATAGGTATTAACACCAAAATATTTTACAGCTCCATATTCATTTAAAACTTCCATAATAACTAAAAATAAACCAGAAAAAATTGCAGGTTTTGACAGAGGAATAATAACCTTAAAGAATAGTTTTGTTGAAGAAAGACCTAGATTTTTAGACATATTTATGTATGTTGAACCAATCAGACTAAAAGAAACTCTGGAGGCTGTATATACATATGGATATAATGCTAAACCTAATATAATTCCTAAAATTTCTATCTGTAAATAATCCTTATTGAATATGTCTGAAAGATCAGGATAATTATTTCGTAGAAAAGATTGAAATGGACCGGTATAACTTAACAGATCGCTGTAAGTAAAGGCCATTATATATGTTGGAATTGCTAATGGTAAAAATAGAGCTATATCAAAAAATACTCTAAACTTAAATTTATAATTACTTACGTACCATGCTGGAAAAATGCCAAATAATAAAGCAAAAAAACTTGTTATAGCTATTAAATAAAATGTATTAAAACTATAATCTAAAAGAAGGTTTTTCCATAAATAAACAAAAGCGGTTTGTTCAATTTCAAAAATATTACTAAAAAGAAATATTATAGGTAGAAGTAGGAATAAAGCTATTAAACTACTACCAATAATCCATCTCTTATGTTCTAATTGAACAATTTTTTTTATTATTTCCAACCTGATTTATCAAATATTTCAATGGCTTTATTTCTAAAAACCCCCAATTGGTTCAAATCTAGAATATCTTTTTTGAAAGAGCCCCATTTTTTTACAATTTCGTTTGGCTCGACGTTTGGATTAGCTGGATATTCATAACTAGTATTAGTGTAAGTTTTTTGAGCAGACTCACTTGTTAAAAATTCCATTAATTTAATCGCATTTTCTTTGTTAGGAGCGTTCTTCGCCAACCCAATTCCAGAAACGTTAATATGACTTCCTGATTCTTCTTCACCCTGATTAGGGAAAAAGACACCAACAGAATTACCCGCTTTTATTTCTTCATCATTTTCTGATGAAAGTAAAAGTCCAATGTAATATGAATTTACTATAGCAAGGTCTCCTTGTCCAGCTGTAATAGCCTTTACTTGATCTCTATCATTTCCTTTTGGGTCTCTAGCAAAATTTTTAACAAGTTCACTAGCCCAATTTGTAGCTGCTTCTTCCCCTCTATTGGCTACAATTGAGGATAACAAGGCTTGATTGTATGCGTTAGATGAAGATCTAACTAAAACTTTATTTTTCCACTTCTTATCTGTTAAATTAGCATATGTAGATAATTCACCTACATCTACCCTGTCTTTACTGTAAACTATAATTCTGGCTCTATATGTTATTGGTATCCAGTATCCATTAACATCTTTTAAGTCAATATCAACATTTTGATAAATTATTGGTGAAGATATTTTTTGAAGTAAATCTAAATCTTTTGCTTTTTGGAGTTTACCAGCATCTACAGTGATAAATAAATCAGCTGGACTATTATCACCTTCATTTTTAAGACGCTCTATAAGTTCATCAGCATTAGCCTTTACAACATTGACTTTTATTCCAGTTTCTTTTTCAAAAGCTTCATATTGCTTCTCATCAACTTTATAGTGTCTTTGACTGTATAAATTAATTTCATCAGACTCCTTAGTAGTCTCAACACAACTTGACAAAACTAAAATCGTCGATATAAATAATATAACTCTTTTCATCTGATTAAATTTTTAAATTATTAAAGAGACAAAATTATGTTTATTTAGAACAAATCCAAATAAAATAGATACTTTTTATAAGATTGATTTTAAACTAAATT
Source organism: Flavobacteriales bacterium (assembly GCA_004213995.1). Classification (GTDB taxonomy): domain Bacteria; phylum Bacteroidota; class Bacteroidia; order Flavobacteriales; family Flavobacteriaceae; genus SGZJ01. The sequence goes on from SGZJ01000011.1 coordinate 31,876, forward strand.
TTTCTTTAAAAAATGTAAGAGCTTTACCACCGATGATGACTCTTTCTCCTTTATTTTCACATATTAATAATCCACCTCTGTCTGAAAGTTGTAGAGCTCTTAAAGTTTGTTTTTTCAAAATATCAGACCAGTAGGGGACCAATGAACAGTGTGCAGATCCTGTGACTGGATCTTCTAATATTGAAGATTGTGGAGTAAAAAATCTTGAAACAAAATCAGAACTATTTCCCACAGATGTGACACATACACCCCCCGGGTCAAGATTTATTTGATCTAATATTTTTTTATCTACAGAAATATTTTTGATATCAGATTCACATTCATAAACTAAAATGTAATCTCTAGACTTTAGAACAAATTTTGGTTGAATACTTATAGCTTTTTTTATAATATTGGGAAGTGTAGTTTGTAAAGGAATTCTAGACGGAAAATTTAATTGATATACATTTTTTTTCACGTGAACTTCAAGTGTCCCACTTAAAGTTTCAAATATAATTTTATCAGAATTATATTTGAGCTCATTTATTAAGCAGTGTGCAGCAGCTAAAGTGGCGTGACCACATAAATCCATTTCAATTTCAGGTGTAAACCATCTTAGTAGAACTTTATTTTTCTTTTTAATTATAAATGCAGTTTCTGGAACAGAATTTCTTCTACTTATTTGTAAAAGATCTATATCTTGAAGCCAATCATCCAATGGAACAATACATGCGGTACTCCCTTTGCAAGATTCACTAACAAAGGCATCAATATGAAATATCTTCAGTTCCATTAAATACTAAATTAATTAATCCTTAAATTAGATTATTCAAATAAAATGAAAAAAATGAAAAAGTTACTATCTATTTTAATGTTAATATTAGCTGTTATATGTTTTATATGGGCTGGTGAGGTAGACCTTGAACTATTTAGTATCGCAGTTATGACTATTGGATCTGGAACAACTATCTGGAAAACAATTATATATATTTTATTAGGAATTATTATATTAAAAGTCAGAAAAAAAATTTACAAAATATGATTTTCTTCAGTTGGCATAAAAAAATGGTAAAAAAAAGTTTAGAATATTGGAAAATGAGTAGTTATACAGCACTGTGGATTTCTTTTTTTAAAGGCCTTGTTATTGGAGCTATTATTATTTATTATTTTACCTAATAGAATATTATATTTGCATCGCATAAATTAGACTATGAAAATTGAACAGATATATACAAAATGCCTAGCTCAAGGAGCTTATTATATTGAAAGTGATGGAGAAGCTGCAGTAATTGATCCACTCAGGGAAATTTCCGAATATATTGAATTAGCTAAAAAATCGAGTTCAAAGATTAAATATGTTTTTGAAACACATTTCCATGCTGATTTTGTTAGTGGACATTTAAGCCTTGCCAAAAAAACAGGTGCATCAATTGTATATGGACCAAATGCAGATCCTGATTTTGAGGCAATAATAGCCAGTGATAATGATCAGTTTAAAATTGGTAAAATAACTTTAACAGCAATTCATACTCCCGGTCATACTTTAGAAAGCACTACATATTTACTAAAAGATGAATTCGGAAAAGATCACTGCATATTTACAGGAGATACTCTATTTTTAGGAGATGTTGGTATTCCTGATGTAGCTCAAAGATATATGGGTGTTTCAAAAGAGGAACTTGCAGGCATTTTATATGAGTCTGTTAACAATAGAATTAAACCACTTTCAGACGAACTAATGGTTTATCCAGGTCATGGAGCTGGATCAGCTTGTGGTAAAAATATGATGAAAGAAACTGTTGACACTTTGGCTAATCAAAAAAAAATCAATTATGCGCTTAATGGCTCCTTCTCAAAAGTTGCTTTCATAAAAGAACTTACTGACAATTTACCTGAACCCCCAACATATTTTCCGTTAAATGTAAGACTTAACCAAGAGGGTTATGTAGATTTTGAAACAGTTTTAGAGAAAAACTTAATTCCTTTAGATCTCAATGATTTTGAATTACTTTCAGAAAATAATGATACAATAATTTTAGATGTTAGAAATCAAAAAGACTTTATAGACGGACACATCCCTAATTCACTTTTTATTGGATTAAGTGGCACATTTGCTCCATGGGTTGGAACTTTAGTTAAAGATATTAATCAAAAGATTCTTTTAATAACTCCAGTTGGAAAAGAAACGGAGGCTATAACAAGACTCTCTAGAGTAGGATATGACAACTGCATAGGATATTTAAATGGAGGATTTAAAACCTGGAAGAAAAGTAAAAATAAAATATCAACACTTAAATCTGTTTCAGCTACTTCATTTGTAGACACTTTAAAAGTTAATAAAATTAATATTTTAGATGTTAGAAAAGTTTCTGAGTACAATAATAATCATATTGAAGCAAGTCAAAACAAACCCTTAAGTAATATTAAAAATGAATTAGATGATATCGATAAAGAAGGTGATATTTATGTTCATTGCGCTGGTGGATATCGATCAGTAATTGCTATCTCTATATTGAAACAAAAAGGATTTAAAAATCTAATTGATGTTGCTGGAGGTTTTGGAGCAATAAAAAAAAGTGACCTTAATAAAAGTTGCTATAACTCTTTTGTAAAATGCTCTGGCTAAGAATTTATTTTAGTAAATTTTAAAGCAACCCATTGATTTTTAACTTTAGAATCGACCAAAGAAAGATTAGAGATTTCTGCGGCTTTTTCGATACTTTTAATATTTTTTTTATAAAATCCGCTTACATAAAGTACTCCATCTTTATTTAACATTTTAGAATAAATTGGTATATCAGCTAACAATACATTTAAGTTAATATTAGCAAAAATATTATCATATTTAAAATGCATTAAATTTTCAATTTTGCCTTCGTATACATTTATATTTTCAGAATTGTTTCTTTTTATATTCTCAATAGAATTTAAGTAACACCAATTATCAATATCAATTGCATCAATTCTATTTGCACCTCTTTTTTCTGCTAAGATTGCCAATACTGCTGTACCACTACCAATATCACAGACTGAAGAATTATAAAAACTATTCGCTAAAATGAAACTTATCATCATTGAAGTTGTTTCATGATGGCCGGTACCAAAACTCATTTTTGGTTCTATGACTAAGTCATATTTAAAATTACTCTTTTTATGAAATGGAGCTCGAACACAGCAAATTTTATCAATATATATGGGTTCAAAATTACTTTCCCATTTAATATTCCAATTTTGCTTTTTAACATTGTTAGATTCGAAAGATATATTAAACTCAGTTGAATTTAAAATTTGAATATCCTGAACTTTAACTGTAGATAAAACAGAAGAATCGATATAAGCGGATATACCATCATTATTTTCTTGAAAACTATCAAAACCTAATTGACTTAACTGAGCTATTAAAATTTCACAACCTGGATATAGAGGGTCAACTTTGAAGTCATAACAAACAAAAAGACTCTCAGACATTAAAATGAGTTTACGATTGAAAAGAAATCTTTAGATTTTAATGAAGCTCCACCTATCAGCCCTCCATCAACATCTGTCATAGAAAATATTTCTTTTGCATTATTAGGCTTTACACTACCACCATATAAAATAGATATTTTTTGTGCTAATTCATTGCTATATTTTTGTGCAATAAAATTCCTTATAAAACTATGCATTTCTTGAACTTGATCCGAGCTTGCTGTTTCTCCGGTTCCTATTGCCCAAATCGGTTCATATGCTAAAATAATATTATTCCAGTCTGAGGAGCTTAAATGAAATAAAGATTCTGAAATTTGATTAGAGATAATATTGAAATGATTATTAGTTTTTCTGTCCTTTAGTTCTTCACCAAAGCAAAAGATAATTTTGATAGAGTTTTGCAGTGAAATATCAACTTTATTTTTTAATATTTCATGTGTTTCACTAAAATACTCTCTTCTTTCACTGTGACCAATTATTGTAGTCTTAATTCCGATACTTGACAACATTTTTGCAGAAACCTCACCAGTATAAGCTCCATCATTACTTTGGTGTACATTTTGAGAAACTACTTCAATGTCATTATCGTTTAAAGAATCTATTGCAGTTTTTAGACTTACAAATGAAGGCGCAACCATAACTTCACACCCAGAGTGGTTAGTCTCTGCTAGTAATTCATTTATTAAAATTTCTGTTTCTTGTAAACCATTATTCATTTTCCAATTTCCTGCTACAATTTTTTTTCTTGTCATTTTTTTATTTTTTAATTTAATTTAACTCTAGGGTCTAAAAGTCTATATACGAAATCAACTATAATATTAATTGTAATAAACATAAAAGCTATTACAAGTACAGAACCCATAATTACTGGCAAATCTAATGTATTTAAGGCATTTACTATCTCTTTACCTAAGCCATTCCAACCAAATATATATTCAACAAAGACTGCACCGGCTAACATAGAGGCAAACCATCCTGAAATTGCAGTTATTACCGGGTTTAAAGAATTTTTTAAAGCATGATATTTAATAATCTGGTATTCAGTAAGACCTTTAGATCTTGCCGTTCTTATATAATCTTGAGACAAAACATCTAATAATTCATTTCTCATTAGTTGACTAATAACTGCTAGTGGCCTAATTCCTAATACAATTGATGGAAGAATTAGATTTTTTAACTTAAATATGTATTCTTCTCCAAAATCATCAAGCTCGTAAATATTTCCTGTCATATTTAGATTAGTATATTCATTTAAAATAAAACCAAATACCCAGGCAAATATTATTGCACTAAAAAATGATGGCACACTCATTCCTACTGTACTAATAAATTGAATGAAATTATCAATAAATTTATCTTTATTAAGTGCAGAAATAATACCAAATAAAATTCCAATAACTATAGCAATAAAAATTGAAGAAATTGCTAAAATAAGTGTGTTGGGAAGTGTATTTTTAATAATCTCGCTAACATTTTTACCTTGTTTAGTAAAGGATGTTCTTAAATAAGGGAATTTAATAACAAAAACACTTGAGTTAGTTTGAAAAATAGTCTTGTAATTATATTTATTTTTTTCTAAGAAAGTATAATCATCAATATTTTTAGAGTGAATTGAAAGTGGAGACAAATCATTTATATAAAGTAAGTATTGCTCACTAACAGGTTTATCAAAAGCATATTTTTTTTTGATATTAATAAGCTGCTCTGAATTATCATTCTGACCTAACATCATTTGTGCAGGGTCTCCTGGTAAAACACTAAAGAGAAAAAAGATAACAGTAACAACACCAAATAAAGTAATTATAGAATATAAAAATTTATTTAGTAAGTACATTTAAAGGTTAGTTAAATTTAAGGCTTGAAAATCATTCCAATGAGTTTTTTGAATAATTGTACCCTCATGTAATTTTATTGCAGCAGGATTAGATCTAACTATGGTTTTAAGTGCAGTTTCATCACAAAAATAAAAATCAATATCAATATCATTTTCAGATTCAAAACTATTAACGTCAATTTCTCCAGATGCGGTAAGTCCTATTACTTTGTAATCATTTTTAACAGCTAACTCAACAGTCTCTTTCAAACCAACTATCGCATCGCTATTTGTTTTTAAAATATTATAAAAAACAAAAATTATTAGTTTTTGTTCTTTCATAAGCACATCTGTATAATCAATATCTCCTAATTCCATAGAAAAGTCAAGGATAGGAGGTTCATAGCCTTCTTCGATAAGTTCTGTTTCTACAGAGACAAAAGTTCCTTCCGAATCTGGAAAATTACCAGATGTTGATATTACTTTCTTTTCTCCATTAATATTAAATAGCCAATCATATCTAAATACCGCTTTTTTTGAATCTTCAGGAATCACCATATTATCAATAATATTAGCTCCCACTTTATAAGGTCTAAAGTCAATTAATGGTAAATGAGATAGTACTTGATTAACAATTACTATGCATAAAATCAAAGAAATTGATGGGAAAATATATAATAATTTATTATTGAAAAGCGGCTTAATATACTTTAAGCCAATCATAATTATAACGATTAAAACTAGTAGTATTACATCTTTTGTAAAGGATTCCCAGGGTGTCAATTTAATAGCATCACCAAAACATCCACAGTCAGTAACCTTATTAAAATAAGCAGAATACCAGGTTAAAAAAGTAAAGAAGACTATCATTGCAAAAAGACTGTAAATAGTGAATTCTTTTTTTAATCCAATCAAGAGAAATACCCCTAATAAAACTTCTAAAACCACGATAAATATAGCCAATGGCAATACATAGGGCAGTAAAAAGTCAATATTAAAAACTGTAGGTCCAAAATACTCCTCAAGTTTAAAAGAAAATCCAACAGGATCATTAATTTTTATTAAACCTGAGAATATAAATAATAAACCAACGAGGATTCTCGAAATATTAACTAGGTACTTCATATATTATTTTTTTAAATGTATTAGAGCAAAAACAGCATAATTAACAATATCCTGGTAATTCGCATCAATGCCTTCACTTACCAATGTCTCTCCTTTGTTATCCTCAATTTGTTTAACTCTTAAAAGCTTCTGTAAAATTAAGTCTGTCAATGAACTAACTCTCATATCCCTCCAAGCCTCACCATAATCGTGGTTTTTATTTACCATCAAAGATTTGGTTAATTCACTGTGATTATTAAATAAATCTAAGGATTCATCTAAATTTAAATCTGGATGTTCAACAATACCTTTCTCTATTTGAATAAGAGCCATTATTGAATAATTAATTATGCCTATAAATTCAGAATATTGTCCCTCATCAACTTTTCTTGTGTCATTTTGTTGTAAACCTCTTATTCGTTGTGCTTTAATAAATATTTGATCTGTTAATGAAGATAATCTCAAAATCCTCCATGCAGAACCGTAATCTTTCATTTTCTTTGAAAAGAGATCTCTGCACTGGTTAATAACATAATCATATTGTTTTATAGTATTTTGCATAACTAAGATGAATTTTACGTAAATTTCGCTTAAATATTTTTAAACTTCAAACATTCAATATTAAACTTTTAAAAGTTATTAATTTTTATATAATCTACAGATGAAAATGAACATAAATTGTAAAGGAAAATTAATTGACATTTCATCACCAAAAGTGATGGGTGTTTTAAATCTTACTCCAGATTCATTTTATGATGGAAATAAGTTTAACAATGAAAAAAAAATATTAAATCAAGTTGAGAAAATGTTAAATGATGGAGCAACATTTATTGATATTGGAGCTTACAGTTCAAGACCTGGGGCAACTCATATTTCTGAAGATGAAGAAAAAAGTAGAATTATTGGTATTGTTGAATTATTGGCTGCTGAATTTCCAGATTCAAATTTATCTATTGATACCTTCAGAAGCACCATAGCAGATGAATGTTTAAATGCTGGTGCTTCAATTATTAATGATATAACAGCTAGTGAATATGATTCTAATATATTAGAAATTGCATACAAACATAATGCTCCTTACGTGATGATGCATATGAATGGTATGCCTAACAACATGATGAAACAAAATAAATACAATAACTTAATAAAAGATATACTTTACTACTTTTCAAAAAAAATAGAAGCTGCTAGAACTGCCAAAATCAATGATATAATTATAGATCCTGGATTTGGATTCTCTAAAAATATTGACCAAAATTATGTCTTACTTAAAAATTTAGATTTACTAAAATCTTTAGAATTACCTATCCTTGTAGGTTTGTCAAGGAAATCAATGATTTACAAATTACTAAAAACCACCCCTGAACTTGCTTTAAATGGAACCACATCATTAAATACTATTGCTCTATTAAATGGTGCTACAATTCTTAGAGTTCACGATGTTAAAGAAGCTATGGAATGTATAAAGATTACAAACCAATTTAATAAACAATAATTATGTGTATATTTATCAGTCAATGGATGTTTTTAAAGAAATATTGAATTTTTCTCTGGTTGATTTTGCAGATGTGTTTTTAGTTGCACTTCTTTTATATTCTTCATATAGACTACTTAGAGGAACTGTAGCTATAAATATATTTATAGGAATTATACTTATTTACTTTACATGGAGAATAACAGATTTTTTGAACATGAAGTTATTGAGCATAATTATTGATGGATTTATGAGTGTTGGTATAATAGCTCTTATTGTAGTTTTTCAGCCTGAAATAAGAAAATTTTTATTAATGATTGGTTCAGCAAATATTTCAAAAAAAGGTTCTATTATAGAAAAATTCAATTTTATAAAAAATCAAGAAAATATAGATACTGATATTAACTCTATTGTCAATGCAAGTCAAAATATGGCTGAATCTAAGACTGGTGCATTAATAATTATTGAAAGAAACAACAGTTTAAATTTTTTACTCGAAACTGGAGATCAAATGAATATTTCAGTAACTCAACCAATTCTTGAAAGTATATTTTTCAAAAACAGTCCTCTTCACGATGGAGCTGTTATCATAGCTAATAATACAATAAAAGCCACTAGAGTTGTACTTCCTATTAATAATGATAAACAAATACCTAATAGATTTGGGTTAAGACATAAAGCAGCTGTAGGTATAACAGAAAAAACAGATGCATTGGCTATCGTCGTTTCAGAAGAAACAGGACATATATCTTATATAAAAAATGGTGAATTTATTTCTTATGATAACCAAAAAACTCTAAGTGATCTAATAAAAGAGGATTTAAATTAACTTACATTCTTTACTTGAAATTGCACATCATATAATTTTTTATAATAACCATCTAAATTACTGATTAACTCTTTATGTGAGCCCTGTTCAATAATATTACCAGAATCCATTACTATAATATTATTAGCTTTTTTAATTGTAGCTAACCTATGAGCAATTATAAGAGAGGTTCTATTTTTTGTCAACTTTTCAGTTGCGTTTTGAATTAATATTTCAGATGTAGAATCTATGGATGAAGTAGCTTCGTCCAAGATTAATATTTGTGGATCAGAAACATATACCCTTAAAAATGCAATTAACTGTCGTTGGCCAGAGGATAACATAATACCTCTTTCTTTTACATTATAATAATAATTATTCGGTAAACTCATAATAAAGTCATGAACTCCTATTTGTTTGGCTGCAAGCTTAACTTGATCCAAACTAATACTATCATCTTTTAGGGTAATATTATTAAATATCGTATCAGAAAATAAAAACACGTCTTGCAATACAATTCCAATATTTTTTCTAAGATTAGATAATTTATAATCTTTTATATTTATTCCATCAATAGATATTTCCCCAGAATCAATTTCATAAAAACGATTCAATAAATTTATAACAGAAGTTTTACCTGCGCCAGTAGAACCAACTATCGCAACAGTTGACCCCTTTTTTATATTAAATGAAATATTATTTAAGACCTGTGTATTAGGAACATAAGAAAAGTTTACATTTTTAAAACATACATCTCCTTTGAACGTGTTTACTAAGATTTCTCCGTTATCAATTATATTAGAGTTAGTATCAATAACTTTAAATACCCTTTCTGCTGCAACCATTCCCATTAATAAAGTATTAAACTTATTAGCTATTTGATTAAGAGGTCTAAACATCATAGGAATCATCATAATAAATGCCGTCAACTCACCAATTGAAGCAGTATTATCAGTTATGATATTAATTCCGCCATACCATACAATAACTCCTAGAGTTAGAGAGGATAAGATTTCTGCAATTGGAAAAAAAATGGAATTATACCAAACTGTTTTTAGCCATCCGTTTTTATGTCTGGTATTGATTTTTTTAAATTTTTCAAATTCGACTTCTTCTCTAGTAAATAACTGTAAAATTTTCATTCCTGTGACTCTTTCTTGTA
>SGZJ01000012.1 GCA_004213995.1 Flavobacteriales bacterium
ATAATAAATTATATAAAAACCTTGGTAATGGTTCTTTTGAGACTGTAGATTTAAGTAATGTTAATAGTACAACTAATAGTTTTTCTTCAATTATTATTTATGCCAATGACGATAATTACCCAGACATATATGTTGCTAACGATCATGATCAAAATAATATGTTATTAATTAATCAACAAGGAAATGGTTTTATTGATGAAACTCAGACTTACAACCTTTTAGATCCTTATGACGGGATGGGTTTAGCCACAAGTGATTACGATAATAATAATGATTTTGAAATTTTAGTTACAAACATAAAAGAAAACAGTTTTTATGTAGATGAATTTATGAACAACCAGTATGTAAATAATTCAGAAAATGTAAATATATACGATACAAATTGGGCATGGGGAGCAAACTTTTCAGATTATAATCATGACGGTTTTGAAGATCTATTTATTGCAAATGGATTTTCAGTCGATGAAGAGAATGAGTTTTTTATCAATGTCTCGTCAGGATCACAATCAATACAGTCTAGAAAATTTTCAAAAATTGACCCTTTAGAAGATCAGGTTGAACTGACCAAAAGTAGGTCACTCGTTTCATTTGATTATGATAATGATGGAGATTTAGATTTATTGATATCTAATTTTGAATCAAACTTGATGCTGTATGAAAATAAAGCGGTAGACACTTACTTTAATACTCAGATACAGGGAAATTGGATTAAAATTAATTTAAAAGGGACTGTGTCAAATATGGACGCTTTAGGATCTATAGTTCAAATTTACTTAGATAATGATACGCAGCAATCTAGATTATATCATGGATCTTCATATCAAAATCAGTCACTGCAGTCTGTTCATTTTGGTATTGAAAACACAGTTTCAATTGATAGTATTGCTGTTACTTGGCCAAACACGGGTAGGCAAGTTTATGAGGACTTAAGTATAAACTCTTTTATGACTATTATTGAAAATGAAGGTGTAGTTGTGAATGATAATAATACATCATCAAAAATTGAAGGTTGTACTAACATTAACTCTTGTAATTATAATCCAGAAGCAACGGTAGATGACGGTTCTTGTCAGTTTTTAGAAGCTGGATCACTAGAAGGCGAAAATAATATACAACCATTGTTGCCATATACATATTCTTACCCATCAAATGATTCTAATAACTATGTTTGGAATATAATAAACGGGACTATAATTAGTGGTCAAGGAACATCAACTGTTTCTGTAATTTGGGATGTGGCTTTGGAAGGTAGCTTGTCAGTGACCGCCTTTAATGATGAGTGTTCTACCGAGACTCAAATGTTAAATATTACTATTGACACATCTGAAATTGATTGGACGTCTAATAATATTTCTATTGCAAGACTTTGGAATGAAATATTATTAGAGGCTATAAGAAATGACTTTGCTAGACCTACAGTACATGCCAGAAACTTATTTCATGTTAGTGCGGCAATGTATGACGCTTGGGCTATTATAAAAGAACAAGGTTCTACATATTTAATTGGTCAAAGTGTAAATGATTTTAATGTTGATTTTCAAGACTTTAATAATAATTTTTCTGAGGAGGAAAACATGATTGCAGCAATTAGTTATTCTGCCCATAGGTTAATTACTCATCGCTTTTCTGATTCTCCTAACTCTGAATATATTATTAATTTGGCAGATTTTTATATGAGTTTACTAGAACTTGATATAGAAAATTATGAAACCTCAAACAACACACAAGATCCAATTCATTTAGGTAATTTTATTGCAGAAAATTATATAGAATATGGATTAGAGGATGGTTCAATGGAGAGTCTTAATTATGAAAATCAGTATTATGAGCCAGTAAATGATCCGTTATCTCCAATATTAAGTGGAAATGAAAATATTATTGACCCTAACAGATGGCAGCCTTTAACTTTGAGTGTTTTTATTGACCAAAGTGGACAAGTAATCGATGAAAATACACCTCCTTTTCTTGGTGCTGAATGGGGGAATGTTTACCCTTTTGGTTTAAATGAGAGTGATTTAAGTACTTTTTCAAGAGATGATGATCCATACAATGTTTATCATGACCCCGGACCACCCCCTTTTTTGAATAATTCTGATGAAGAAAATTTTGATTTTGTAAATGCATTTTCTATGGTTCCTATATGGGGTTCACATCTTTCTTCTGAAAATGATGTTTTATGGGATATTTCTCCAAGATCAATTGGTAATTTTAATTTAAATAACTTTCCGACATCTGTTTCAGATTATACTAATTTTTATAATTATTATTCTGGAGGAGATGTTAGTACCGGCCATGAATTAAATCCTTTTACAAATCTTCCATATAATCCTCAATTTGTTTTAAGAGGAGATTACACTAGAGTTTTAGCTGAATTTTGGGCAGATGGACCAGAATCGGAAACACCTCCAGGACATTGGTTTGTATTATTAAATAAGGTCAGTGACGATCCTTTATTAATTAAAAAGTTTAAAGGAGAAGGAGAGATATTATCAAATTTAGAATGGGATATTAAATCATATTTTATATTGGGTGGAACAATGCACGATGCTGCTGTTTCAGTCTGGGGGATTAAAGGTTGGTATGATTATGTAAGACCAATATCCATTATAAGATATCTTTCAGCTTTAGGCCAGAGTTCTGATTCTTCGTTAGCTAATTATCATCCTCAAGGTTTTCCTATCATTGAGAACTATATAGAAACAGTAGATGATGGAGATTTTTTAGCTGGTGAAAACAATGAAAATTTAGGTAAAATTAAATTATATACATGGAGAGGGCATGATTATATTGACGATGTGGAATTAGATCAAGCTAGTGTAGGGTGGGTTTTAGCTGAGGATTGGTGGCCATATCAAAGGCCAACATTTGTAACTCCTAATTTTGCAGGATATGTTTCTGGACATTCAACATTTTCCAGATCTGCTGCAGAAGTTTTAACTATGTTTACTGGCAGTCCATATTTTCCTGGAGGTATAGGAAAATTTTTTGCAACTAAAGATGAGTTTTTAGTTTTTGAACAGGGCCCAAGTGAAGATATAGAGCTTCAATGGGCTACATATAGAGATGCTGCAGACCAATGTAGTTTATCAAGGATTTGGGGAGGAATACATCCGTATATTGATGATATTCCAGGTAGGCTTATAGGAAATACAATTGGTAATGATAGTTTTGAGTTCGGAGAAAGTTATTTTTCTGACAATCTATCAAATTCTTATTTTAATGAGAATTCTCTTAAATTAAAATCAAACCCTATTAACTCGAACGAACAAATTCAAATATTAAATACTTTGGGAATTGAGAGTTTTTCGTTACATAATTTGTTAGGGCAAAAAATTGATGTACAATCAAGTTATAATTCTTCATCACAATCAACTATTTTAAATCATGACTATCTCCCCCCTGGATTATATATTTTAAATACTATTGATTACAGTTGGAAAATAATCGTACAGTAAATTATGATTGAAACTAAACGATTATTAATAAGAAAATTTGAATCCAAAGACTTTAAACAACTTTACAACTTGGACTCAAATCCCTTAGTGCATAAATATCTTTATAATTCTCCAATGAAATCATATGCCGAAGCTAAGGAATATATTCAAGCTCAGTTAAACCAATATGAAAATTATGGAGTGGGTAGACTAGCTGTTTTAGATAAAAAAAATAATTTTATAGGATGGGCAGGGCTAAAGTTTAGTGATTCAATGATTAACAACAAAACGAATTTTTATGACTTAGGGTATAGACTAAAACCAAACCAATGGGGTAAAGGAATAGCTACTGAAGCATCAAAAGCCATATTAGATTATTATAAAAATCTTAAAAATATTTGTGGCATAGCATCAGTTGAAAATATAGCTTCAAATAAGGTCTTAATTAAAAGTGGTCTTATTTATGTAAACAAATTTATTGATCCAATTAACGGAAAGTTTAATAATTGGTATGAGTTTAATTAATAGTAAATTTGATTTTTTGTTAGTTTTAAAATTATCACTAGTTTCGCTCAACTAAATTCAATATCATGAAACATTTTTTATTTATCCTAACTTTTTCAGTTGCTTATTCAACATATTCACAGTCTGAAAAGTCCATGCTCACTCATTATAAAGAATATTATAATCAAATGAGAACTCAAGGAGATGTTCAAGGGGTTATTAACGCATTAACACACCTTAATATTTTATCTCCTAGTCAGGCAAGAAAAGATACCTTAGCTGTTTTGTACATGAACGAGGGTAAACACGTACAAGCTTTAAACACCATTGGAATTGAAAGCAATGAAAATGATTCTGACATGGCTGTAGAAGTGAAAGCTATTTCACTACAAGTTTTAAATCAAATCGAAAGATCAGTTGAACATTACGAAGAGCTTTATAAAAGAAAGCCTAATCCGCTTGTTGCATATGAGTTGGCAGATTTAAAGATTCAACTTGATGACTTATTAGGTGCGACTAAGCATATAACTTTTGGAGTTGCTAATTCTAAAAGTGATGTTATGAGGACATATTATGAATCTCAATCTCAATATCAAGTTCCGATGAAAGCTGCATTTATTTATTTGAAAGGTCTTGTTCGTTTTAAAGAAAATAAAACATTAAATATTGATGCTGCAATTGAAATTATGGATGAAGCTCTAGCAATTGCTCCAAACTTTAATTTAGCTCAGATTAGTAAAGATGCTTTGCTTTCTCAAAAAACTACTCAGTAATTTTTTGTAGTTCTTTTTCAATGGTTTTATTTATTTGATAAATAAGATTGTAATAAGATTCAATAGATTTATTAGTTATTATAACCTTTTTTTTTGTTTCAAATTGAGTTTTTGATAATACAGATTCTAATTCTAAAATATTTGTTTCTAAAACAACAATTCTTGATGATATAGAAGGTGTATTTAATTTCTTTGGAAGTGTTTTTTTTAATTCTGTTATAAATTCCTTTAAGTAATTATCTGTTTCCATGAAAGCGGTATAATTTTCAGATTTCAAGCCATTTATAATACTTTGTAGTTCTGGTAAACTTGACCACTTTTGTGTTATATTTTGAGCTTCAAAACTTAAACTTTGAGGATTAATTTTGGCACTAATATTAATTGAATTTTCCAGTGTGTTATTTTCAGAAGATCTATCTGTAATATTAATTGAATTATTACAGCCTTGAAGTAAAATAATCAATAATAAATATCTCATCATTTCTATTTTCTTGGCTTAAATATTATATAAAAAATTAGTAATAATATTAATAGTATTATTTCAAAACCAAATACATAGTCAGGTAAACCTAAAATAGTATTTTCACCTGTGCCTAAAATTAGAGGATTTTTTACAATTGGAGGCTTGGCAACATATAGGTAGTTAGATCCAAGGGCGGCATTGACGGGCATAACAATAGCTAATAATATATTGATGCCAGCAAATGTTTTTAACCAAGAATACTTTCTTAATTGCAATTTCATTCGAAACATGATTGCTATTGGGATTACTATTATTGATGCATGCTTAAAGTAAAACATTATATAATAAAAATAATTACCATCATATAGCGTAATTTGAGGAGTAAGTATAGAAATAAACCCTCCTATGATTCCACAGTAAAATAAAAATTCAAATAAAAGCTGTTTTTTCTTTACAAAGAAAATTATGCAGCATATTATTGCAGAAACATCACAAAGATGTAATGGAAGATCTTCTATTAGTGTCCAAGACCCACTGGACAAAAGAATGATTTCATGTGTTAATGTCATGCTAATTATCACCAGAGCACTAGCTTTAAAAAATAATCCTAAATTTTCATTATTAATTTTGGATAAAATGTAAAAATAGAGTAGAACTAAAATTGTGGTAATAGAGGCATTTCTAATCCATTCTTCAGAAAAAAAATCAATTGCAAAGGTAGAGTCCATAAAAAAACTATTTTTTCCTAATATATAAAAAAATATTTGACCCCAAGTTATTCAATACACAGATAAACAACAAATAAGATTAAGTAAATTATTAAATAAAAACTATAATATTTTCTTAGTTTTAAATATTTGTGATTTTCAGGGTAGATGTTAAAAATTAAACCTTTAATTTCTTTAATAAATAATGGTTTGATATTTATTTTCCAATCATCAGTTTTGTAAACAATTTTTCTGAATTTACTTCTAAAATACGTGCTTGGTGCACCCCAGATAAATAATGTGATTAAAATTATAGTTTTAAAACTCATTAGTAATAGGTATATCTTCTTACATCTGAAATATATTTAGCTAAACGAATTACTTGATGGGTGTATCCATATTCATTGTCATACCAAACATATAAAACAACTGTTTCATTATCTGTAATTGTAGCTTCACTATCAAAAATAGATGGAGCTGTTGTACCAACTATATCAGAAGAGACTAATTCTTTATTAATTGAATATTTAATTTGCTCAACCAAATTCCCATCAAGAGCATGTTTTTTCATGATTGAATTAAACCTTTCTTTAGTCGTTGATTTGTGTAACTGTAAATTCAAAATTGCTAAAGATCCGTTTGGTACAGGAACTCTAACAGCATTAGAGGTTAATTTCCCCTTGAGTATTGGTAATGCTTTAGATACTGCTTTTGCTGCACCTGTTTCAGTAATAACCATATTTAGTGCAGCTGCTCTTCCTCTTCTGTGTTTGCTGTGCATGTTGTCAACTAAATTTTGATCATTTGTATAAGCATGAATAGTTTCAATATGCCCTTTTTTTATTCCAAATTCATCTTCGATCACCTTTAAAACTGGAGTTATAGCATTAGTAGTACAAGATGCAGCTGAATATATATTATTTAGCTCAGGTTTATGATTTTTATGATTTACACCATGAACAATATTAGGAATTCCTTTTCCAGGTGCAGTTAATAAAACCTTACTGGCTCCATTTGATGTTAAATGTCTATTTAATTCATCAAAATCTCTAAAAGCACCTGTATTATCAATTACTAATGCGTCATTAATTTGATATTTTGTGTAATCTATATCCTCAGGTTTTGAAGCAGAAATCATATAAACTGTAGTTCCGTTAATTATTAGTGCCTTTTTCTCTGTATTAATTTCCACAGTTCCTAAAAAATTTCCGTGTACAGAATCTATCCTTAACAGTGATGCTCTTTTTTCTAAGACAGATTGATTTATTTCACCTCTTGTTACAATTGCTCTTAGGCGTAGTTGAGATCCTGCTCCAATTTGAACCATTAACTCTCTGGTTAATAATCTTCCAATTCTACCAAACCCATAAAGAATGACGTCTTTGGGTGTTTGAGTCTTTGTATTTTGTATGTCTGAAAACTGATTATGAATAAATGTTTTTTTATCAGTATTTTCTTCTAAATGACACTCATAAACTAACTTTCCTATATCTAATTTAGAGGGTGGTAAATCTAAATTACTTATGTGTTGAGAAATTTCTAAAATATCGGTAATTGAGATAGGTTTGTTTACAAACTTCTTGCTGTAAGAAACTAAATTTAATACTTCGCTAGCTCTTTTATCAATCAAAGAGTTTCTAAATAAAACTAACTCTATCGATTTGTCATACCACAAATCGTGAACAATGTTAATAAACTCTGTAGTCGTTTTTCTGATTTCTGACTCGTTATAGAGTTCATTTTCATAATTAATTTTTCTAGACATACTGTATTTTAGTTATGTAGTAAAAGTATTTATTTTTCAGCTATTAAACGAAATCGATTTCGTTATTTTATTCACAATTAAGTATTATTTTGAGGGAGATTGTAAATAAAAAAACCCTGTCTAAATAAGACAGGGTTTGATTTGTAATGTGGTACCTCCAGGAATCGAACCAGGGACACATGGATTTTCAGTCCATTGCTCTACCAACTGAGCTAAGGTACCATACAAGGTGTGCAAATATAGATTCATTTTTATTATTCGCCAAAATAAATTCGTAAAATTCCTTTTTGTAAATTTGTATCAATATTTTATTATGAATTTAACTTTAGATATTGGAAATACACAAGCCAAATTAGCTGTCTTTGACGACAAGTTGTTAGAGCATTGTAGTTTTGATGTAAAATTTATTGACGATAAGATTGGTGATCTTTTAATACTATTTCCAGAAATTATAAACCTTATTGTTTGTTCTGTAATAAAAATAGATTTTAATTTCGAGAAGTATAATTTTAAAAATATTCATTTTGTATCAAAAAAATCTAACCTACCATTTAAAAACTTGTACAATACCAAAAATTCACTTGGGAACGATAGGCTAGCTCTAGTTTCACGTGCATCTATAAAACACCCAAATAAAAATGTTTTAATTATTGATTCGGGTAGCTGTATTACTTATGATTTTATAAACGAAAACAATCAATATATTGGAGGTGCAATATCCCCAGGACTTAATATGAGGTTTAAATCATTAAATGAGTTTACATCAAATTTACCATTAATCAAACTTATAAATAAGCCTAAATTTGTTGGCTCAAACACACAAGAGTCTATTAATTCTGGAGTTTTGAATGGAGTAATTAATGAAATTGAAGGATTTATTGGTCAATATTCATCCAAATACAAAAATTTAACAGTTATTTTAACAGGTGGGGACTCAGATTTCTTGTCTAAACGATTAAAAATTAGCATCTTTGCGAATCAAAATTTTTTATTAGAAGGATTAAATGATTTAGTTAAACTAAATATCTCAAATTGAAAAAAAATCTATTTTTTATAATTATATCTTTATTTTCTATCGCTTCTTTCTCTCAAGGAAGTGCATCTCCTTATTCTTTTTATGGAATAGGTAGTTTGAATTTTAATGGCACAACAGAAAATAGAGCAATGGGTCGTCTAAGTATTCTTACCGATAGTATTCATATGAATTTCAGAAACCCAGCATCCTTTACCGGCAACGATTTAAAAGCATTTAATAATGAAGGTAGGTTAGTAAAATTCACAGTTAGTGTTGGTAACTCAGATATTAATTTTAAAACAAATAGTACTTCAGCAAAATCATCTACAACAAATTTTGATTATTTGGGCTTATCTCTACCAATGGGTAAATTTGGAGTTGGATTCGGTTTAATGCCACACTCTTCAGTTGGCTATAAACTTGAATCTTTGGATGATGCCGATTTAATCAAATATAAATATTATGGTAAAGGTGGTTTGAATAAAGTTTTACTAGGTTTTGCTTACCAATTTTCTGAAAGTTTTGCATTAGGGATTAATTTGGATTATAATTTTGGTAATATTCAAAACAATGGAATTGAATTTCTATATGATGATAATTTAGATCCACTTGATTATCACAGTAGAGAAGCGAACAGATCAGATCTGAGCGGATTTAATTATAATATGGGATTAACTTTTAAGCCTATGTTGTCTGATTTAATACAACTTCATTCAGCAATTACTTATTCACCTGATTATGAGTTAAATTCTGAAAATTACAGAACATTCTCGTCTATTGTTATTAATTCTAATTCTGGTGAAGAATTTCCAATAAATGAAATTAATGTAGATTTAGAATCTTTAGGTTTAAAAGAAACAAGTTTATCAATGCCTTCCAAAACATCTATTGGTATTGGCATCGGAAAACTAAGAAAATGGTTTATTGGTTCAGAATATACCTTTGTAAATACCAGTGTATTTAAATCCGACCTTATAAATATAGATAACACTAGCTACGAAGACGGATCAACTCTATCTTTCGGAGGATATTTTATCCCTGATTATTCTTCATTTAAAAGTGTTTTAAATAGAGTTGTTTACAGATCAGGAATTTATTTTGAAAAAACTGGATTAATAATTAATGATCAATCTATTAAGGAATTTGGTATGACTTTTGGAGTTGGTATTCCAGTGGGTAATATGTTCTCTAATTTAAATTTGGCATTAGAGGTTGGTAAACGAGGTACTACAGATGCAAATTTAGTTGAAGAAAAATTTGCAAATTTAAAAATGAGTCTTTCATTAAACGACAGATGGTTTATTAAAAGAAAATACAATTAATTATGAAAAAATTATTTAGTTTAATATTAATACTTACAGTGATTTCTATTTCATTTTCACAACAAAATGAAGATGACATAAATGCGCTTTCAATATTTAATGAATATTCAAAAGCAAAGAATTATGAAGCAGCATATGGTCCATGGATGGAATTAAGAAATAGAAATCCAAAATTTCATTTAGGTATATACAGTGAAGGTGAAAAAATATTAAAATATAAAATCAAAAACTCAGTTGGAGAAGAAAAAATTGCCTTCATCAGAGATTTAATTTTTTTATACTCCCAAAGAAGAGAGTTTTTTAAAACAAAAACTCCAATGGGGAAATTCCTTGCAAAATCTGCTAAAATACAATATGACTTTAGAAAAGAGTTAAATATTTCTACTTTAGAGTTGTTTAATTCATATGATAATGCTTTTAAATCTGACTTAAAATCATTTAATAATCCTGTTGATTTATTAACATACTTTAAACTTGCTGTTGAATTATTTGATGATGGAATTAAAACTGCAGAAGAACTTTTCACTAAGTATGATGAAGTTTCTGAAAAGGTTGAATCTGAGGTTGAAAATTATACTGTTAAGCTTAATGCTTTTTTACCATCTGATGACTCAATGGAAGTTACTTATTCAAAAAAGGATGCTCAAAAAATTAGAGCCTATAATAGTTATCTAAAAGGGTATGAGCAGATTTCAAAAGGAATGGATATTTCTTTAGGTATTAGAGCTAACTGTGAAAATCTAGTGATTCTTTATCAAAAAAATTATGAAGAAAATAAAAATGATGGGCTTTGGTTACAAAGAGCTATGAACAGATTAGCTGGCAAAGATTGTATTGATACAGAATTATTTGTTACAATTTTACAGCAAAAAAATAATTTAGATCCAAATCCTGATACTTCTTACTACCTTGGAATTATTAAAGATAGAGAGGGTAAAACTGCTGAAGCACTTGAGTACTATAATCAAGCAATTGAACTGCAAACAGACGGTTATAAAAAAGCAAAGATTTTGTTTAAAATTGCAACAAATTTTAAAAAGAGTGGCTCGTTCTCAAAAGCAAGAAGTTATTATAGAAAAGCTTTAAGGTTTAATCCGTCAATGGGTAAATGTTATATAGCAATTGCACAAATGTATGCTTCTAGCGCTAAAAATTGTGGTTCAGATAATTTTAGTCAAAGAGCAGTGTACTGGTTGGCATCTTCTGAAGCTTTAAAAGCATCTAAAGTTGATCCTAACCTAAAAAAAGCTGCAAATAATTCATCAAAAAATTATTTAGCTAAGGCTCCTCAAAAAAGTGAAATATTTTCATCTGGAAGAGAGGGTGAATTAATTAGTATTGGATGTTGGATAGGCTCAAGTGTTAAAGTGCCTAATCTATAATGAAATATTTATATCTCTCATTGTTATTTGTTTTTTTTTCTTCATGTAAAAATGAACTAGAGGATGTTCGATCATTAGATTATAACAATTCTCCAATTACCATTGCAAAAAGTATAAATTCAATCTACACTGACTCAGGAATTGTTTCTTCAAAGTTAATTAGCCCTAAAATGTATAACTTTTCTAACATGGACTTCCCTTACTTTGAATTTCCTGAATCTGTTGAAATAATTTTATATGATAAAAATAAAAATGAAAGTATTATTACTGCTGATTATGTTATTTCATACAACAATACTGATCTTGTTGATTTAAGATCAAATGTCATTATTATAACAAGCTCTAATGATACACTTTACACAGACCAATTGTACTATAATAAAAAAGACGAATGGTTATTTACTAATTATCCTTTTAGATATAAATCAATAGATAAAAACATTACAGGAGTTGGTTTTGATTCAAATATTGATTTTTCAAAAATCAATTTTCTAGATGTTAATGGTTACGTACTATTAAAAGAATAATTACTATATTTATTTACTACATAATACTATGAAACAATTAAGTTTTTTTAAATACGTATATCTTGTTTTTGCAGTTATTTTTTTTGTTGAGTTTATCTCAAATTTAGGTACTAACTTAACAAGGTCAATCATTTCTTTTATTCTGTCTATGCTTGCTGTTTTTATTTTCTTTTTTAGAAAGAAAATTCAAAATCGTTTTAATTCTAGAAACAAATAGTTAGAATGTATATTGATTATATCATAGTAATAATTTCTTTATTATTCTCAGCTTTTTTTGAAGGAATGGAAATTGCCTATGTTTCGTCCAACAAAATCTCTATCGAGATAGAGAAGAAAAAAAAGAATATTTCTTCAAAAATACTTTCAAAATTAACTTCAAACCCTTCAAAGTTTATTGTTTCTATGTTGATTGGAACTAATTTAGCTTTGGTTGTTTATGGTTATTATATGGGAGATATATTGATGGATGTTTTTAAACAACTTTCAAAATTTAATTTTCCTCTACTAGAAATATTGTTGAATGATTTTAATTTGCTTTCACAAACAATAATCTCAACAGTAATTATTTTAATGACTGCACAATTTTTGCCAAAAGTTTTTTTTCAAATTTATTCATTTAAGTTTTTAAAATTTTTCTCGATACCTGCCTATTTCTTTTATTTTTGTTTTTACTATATTTCCGACTTTGTTCTTTGGATTACTAATTTAATACTTAAGTTTTTCTTTAAAACTCAAGGAGATAACATCCAATTATCTATTAGTAAAGATGATTTGGGTAACTATATAGATGAACAAATTGACGCATCTTCTCAAGATCAACCTATTGACAATGAAGTTCAAATTTTTCAAAATGCTTTAGATTTTTCAGATTCAAGAGCTAGAGACGTTATGGTTCCTAGAATTGAATTATACTCTTTGGAAATTCATGATTATGTATCAAAATTAAGAGAGATTTTCGTTTCAACAGGATTTACTAAAATTTTGATTTATAAAAATACAATCGACGATATAATCGGATATGTACATGCACATGATTTATTTAAAAATCCAAAAACTATTAAATCAATGTTATTACCAGTAGAATTTGTGCCTGAATCTATACTGACCAAGGATCTTTTAAGTATTTTGACCAAGAAAAGAAAAAGTATAGCTATTATTCTGGATGAATATGGTGGTACATCAGGAATGATAACAGTTGAAGATATAGTCGAAGAACTATTTGGTGAAATAGATGATGAATTTGATGTAAGTGACTTAATTGAGATAGAAATAGAACCCGGTAATTATAATTTTTCTGCCAGGCTAGAAGTTGATTATTTAAATGAACAATATAAATTAGATTTACCAGAGAGTGAAGATTATGGAACTTTAGGAGGCCTAATTGTTAATTACACTCAAGAAATTCCAAAATTAGGTGAGAAGGTTATAATTGACAAATGTCTATTTAAAATTATTGATGTTTCAGAGACAAAAATCAATACCGTTTCATTAATTGTCAAGAAATAATTTGTTTTTATTATTAACAAGAAAATGGTACTTTTGGCGACTATATATATTTAAAATAATTAATAATGGCAATATTAAATACAATAAGAGGTAAATCATCAGTATTAATAATAGTAATAGGAATGGCGCTATTTTCATTTGTTTTTGCTGAACTTATTAAAAGTGGTGATAGTTTTGGTACTGAGCAAAGTGTTGTTGCTAATGTTAATGGAATAGATATAGAGCGTGATGATTTTATGAACAAGGTGGAAACTACCGAGAGACAAAATGCCGGAGCTAGATCAAACATTCAATCAATGAATCTTGTATGGGATACTGAATTAAGAAGAGTTGTCCTAAAAAATCAATTTAATAAAATTGGAATTTCAGTTGAAAGAGACCAGATGAGATCTTTATTGAAAAACAATTTAATTTCATTTGACGAATTTTTAAATGATGATGGTTTATTTGATGAAAACAAGTTAAATGAGTTCATAATAAACTTAAAAGAAATCTCACCTGAGACTTCACCTTTACAAGGAAATCTTATAAATTATGACGCATGGGTTAACTTTGAAAACACTATTGCGCAAAACGGTTTAGAATCTAGTTACTTTAATTTAATAAACTCTGGATTAAGGTCTACACTCTTTGATGGAAAAACAAATTATCATTTTCAAAATGATAATGCAGATATCAAATTTTTGTATTTTCCATACACTTCAATTCCTGATTCTTTAATATCTGTTTCCAAAGCAGAACTGAGAGGTTATATTAAAAATAACCCTAACGATTACTCTGTTGAAAATTCTAGAGATTTAATATATGTTAAGTTTGATGAAACACCATCAATGCAAGACGAAAATGAGATAACTAATCAATTAAAGAGTTTAATTAATGATAAAGATGAGTATAATATAGACACTAATAAGACAGAAAAGGTTCTAGGCTTAAAAAACACTAATGATCCTGAGTCATTTTTAAATAGATATTCAGATATTAAACTTTATGATGGTTATGTTTTTGAAAATTCTTTTTCTAAAGAAATGTCTTCGAAATTGTATAACTTAAATGAAGGTGAATTATATGGACCTTACAAAGAAGGTCCTTATATGAAAGTCACAAAAATGTTAGATGTAATAAAATTGTCTGACTCTGTAAAAGTTAGACATATTTTAATTCCTTATGCAGGTTCTACTAGAGCTGGAGATCAAGAATTTAGAACATTTGATCAATCTAAAAAAACTGCTGATAGTATTTTTAGAGTAGTTAAACGAAATAGAAGTAAATTTAAAAATTTATTAAACCTTTCTTCTGATAAAGTAAGTAATGAAAATGGTGGCGAAATTGAATTTGCCTATACTGATGGTTTTGCCCCAGAATTTAGAGATTTTTCTTTTGAAAATAATGTTGGTAATATTTCTGTAGTTGAAACTAGTTTTGGTTTTCACATTATTGAAATATTATCACAAACAAAGAAAAGAAAAGCCGTAAAAGTTGCTAATCTTGCTCTTAGAATTGAGTCTTCCGAAAGAACTATTGACAGCATTTTTAATATTGCATCAAAGTTTGAAGTTATGGCTTCAAAATCAGACTTTAGAGATGTGGCCAAAGAAAATGATTATTCAGTTAGGTCAATTAATGCAATAAAGGATTTAGATGAAAACATTCCAGGACTAGGTTCACAAAGAAGTATAGTAAGATGGATGTATGAATCTGGTACTGATACTGGTGACTTTAAGCGGTTTAACTTACAAAATGGTGGTTACGTTGTTGCAATGTTGACTTCTGTCAATAAAGCTGGCTTAATGACTAATGACAAAGCTTCAGTTACTGCCTTACCTATGGTTAAGAATAAAAAGAAAGCGGAATTAATTATGAAAAAAATAAGTGGTAATACTCTTACTGAAATTTCAAATAATCAAAATCAAAATATTCAAACTGCTTTAGCTGTTAATATTTCAAGCCCTACACTTTCAGGAGTTGGAAATGAGCCTGAAGTTATTGGAAATTCTTTTGGATTAGCTGTAGGACAAACATCAAAAGCCATTTTAGGAAATAGTGGTGTGTTTTATGTTTATTTAGAAAAATTAAATATAGCTGAAGATCTTCCGAACTATTTAGTGTTTGCCAATAATTTAAGTTCATCTAAGACAAACAATCTTAATACAAAGGTTTATGAAGCTTTAAAAGATGCCTCTGAAATTGATGACAAGAGAAGTTTATTTTATTAATTGAGAGTACTCAAATATAATTTTATAGTCTTTTTTTAAGAAATACTCCATATCTTTTTTTGTGCCTGTTGCTAGAATAAAATCACCACCCCATGCCCCTAAGCTTTTAATTGCTCCTTTTGAGTAATCTTTAAATAACTTCTCTTTAACAGTATTAAGACCAACTAGCTTAGATATTAGTAGCTCATGTTTAGTTAAATATTTTTCAAATTCTTTTATATCTTTTGTCTTAAGAATAGATTGGTTAATATGTATGAATTCTTTTTTAATTTCGTGACTTAGGTCATTATTTCTCGATCTATATTTTTCAATCCCCTCCCTTGTATTTTGTTTTTCACCTAAGTAAATGAAAAAAATATTTTCTTTAAAAACTGGATCAAAATTGACTTCTTTTACAGATATTTTATCTTTTAA
Source organism: Flavobacteriales bacterium (assembly GCA_004213995.1). Taxonomy (GTDB): domain Bacteria; phylum Bacteroidota; class Bacteroidia; order Flavobacteriales; family Flavobacteriaceae; genus SGZJ01. Next base: position 16,026 of record SGZJ01000012.1, read on the forward strand.
ATTCCTAAATTGAATTGGTTTATCATATTTTGCACATGCTATATCATAGCCACTTCCTCCAAAGGTTAATTTGAGTAATTTATATGCATCAACTTTAGCCCAATTAGCCAAATTATTAATAAGAGTAGATGAAGACCCAAGTCCCCAATTTTTTGAAAATGATAATTTAGAAATAAAATCATATCCTAAATTATCACTTAGTAAAGAACTATTTAATTTTAAAATGGAGTTAAATATTTTTAGTAATGTATCAGAAATATCATTTTTTTCTCCTATGTACAGTAATGTTTTATTTTTGTTAATTATGTATTTTTCCCTAAACCATAGATGATTTCTGTAGTCATAACTTTCCCAATTAATCACATTTAATTGGTTTTTATTAACTTCTAAAGATTGTCCAAACTTTGTTGGTAAAGCTATACATTCTATACCATCTAATACTACATATTCAGATGTTAATAGTAGTTTTCCGTTACTGTAGAATTCATTCATTAGACCTTAATTTATTAATAAACAAGTCTACTTCGAGATGACTAACAGTATTAGTTTTAAAATATTCTATTGCTTTTTCTTTTTCTATATCTGAGGCCCTATGTTGGTTTAGAATATTTATTAAATGCATCTTCATATGACCGTGTTGAATCCCTGTAGTAATTAATGACTTTATAGCAGCAAAATTTTGTGCTAATCCAGCAACAGCTGTTATTTTCATTAAATCTTTAGAATTAGGTTTGTCTAGTATCTCCAAAGCCAGATTTGCAAGCGGATGTAATTTGGTTAATCCACCAACAGTTCCAAGAGCTAAAGGGATTTCTATTGAAAATTTAAATATATTATTTTCTACACTAGCATTTGTTAAACTCTTATAAGTACCACTCTTTGATGCATAAGCGTGAGCTGCTGATTCAATGGCTCTAAAATCGTTTCCTGTAGCTATAACCACAGAATCAATACCATTCATTATCCCTTTATTATGAGTAACAGCTCTGTATTTATCTACTTCAGCTATTTTCACTGCTCTAACGAATTTATTGGCAAAATCAAATGGATCAATAATACTGGTGTCTGATAATTTTTCTATTTCACATGATACTTCAGCTTTAACAATGCATTCGGGAACATAATTGGAAAGAATAGACATTATTATTTCAATTTCATTTTTTTCTGTAAAGTTATCCTTGAAAGTTTTAGCAAATTGTTCTAAGCAAGAATTAATAAAATTTGCACCCATTGCATCTTGCGTCTCAAAAATGGCTTTGATTTGAAAGTAATTTTCAATTTTATCACTTAAGTTTAACAATTGAATACTTTTAATACCTCCCCCTCTTTTGTTCATATTTGATGTTATAGAGCTAACATCTAAAATTAGTTTAGGTTTAATTTTATCAAAATATTTTTTTAATGTTTTATAATCACCTTTATATAAAAAATGAACTTGACCAACTTTATTAGTAGATAATACTGAAGCTCTAAACCCACCTTTATCTAACCAAAATTTAGCAGATTTACTGGCAGCAGCAATTACAGAGCTCTCCTCAGTTACCATCGGAATAGTGTAGGGTTTGTTGTTAATAATAAAGTTTGGAGCTATTGCAAAAGGTAAATAAAAATTTGAGATTGTATTTTCAGCAAACTCATCATGAAGTTTTTGTAACTTATCGTTACTATTACAATATTGTAATAAAATATTTTTGATATTTATATCAGAGGAGAATGAATTTTTTGATAGCCATTCAATTTTTTCAGATTTGTTAAGTTTTGAGAAACCAGAAATAGGCTTTTTCATGAAAAAAATTTATATCAAAGATACTATTCTATTCTAAATTAAATAACTAATAATAAATTTTCAATTATTTATGGATATTTATATTAAATATGCTATTTTGAGTCGAATTTAAAAAAAAACATAAAATGATTAATGCAGATACATTAAACTCACAAAAGCAAATATTCGGACATCCAGCAGGTCTGTATGTATTATTTTTTACAGAAATGTGGGAAAGGTTTTCCTATTACGGAATGAGAGCAATTTTAGTATTATACTTAGTTGCTGAGTCTACTCCTGATACGATTAATCCAGGATTAAATTGGGAGACCGGAGCTGCACTATCCCTTTATGGTACTTACACAATGTTAGTATATGTTGCATCCATTCCTGGAGGTTGGATAGCTGATAACATTTTGGGTCAAAAAAAATCCGTTCTTTATGGAGGTATATTACTTGTGTTAGGTCATTCAATTTTAGCTGTGGAAGAAATGTGGGCTTTCTATACAGGTCTGGGTCTTATTATTGCTGGAGTTGGGATGTTGAAGCCAAATATTTCATCTATGGTCGGGGGTCTTTATGCTCAAGGTGATGTTAGAAGAGATAAAGGTTTTATAATTTTTTACATAGGAATTAATGTAGGAGCTTTTTTATCTAGTTTAATTGTTGGTTATGTTGGAGAAACTTATGGCTGGCATTATGGATTTGGTTTAGCAGGAATTGGAATGGCTCTGGGTCTAGCACAATACTTATATGGACAAAAATATTTAAGACAAGTAGGTGATTTTATAGGTGACAATAAGTCTGAAGAAGGGAAAGACGTACTAAAAAAACCTTTAACTTCTATCGAAAAAGACAGGTTAGTAGTTTTGTTTTTATCTTTTATTCTTGTTATTGTATTCTGGGGAGCATTCGAGCAAGCAGGAGGTTTAATGAATATTTATGCATCCGAAAAGACAGATAGGCTATTTATGGGTTGGTTAGTTCCAGCTTCATGGTTTCAATCATTAAATGCTATGTTTATCATATGTTTAGGAACAGGCGTAGCAGGGTACTGGGCAAAAAGAAAATTAAAAAATCAATTATCATCTTCTTTATTTAAAATGATTATTGGACTTATAATAATGGGAACTGGATTCTTTTTTATGTCTGCAGCATCTACACAATATGAAACTCAAGGTAGTTCAGCTATGTACTGGTTAGTTCTAGCTTATTTATTTCATACTATTGGTGAATTATGTATCTCTCCAGTTGCATTATCGTTTATTACAAAATTAGCTCCTTTAAAATATGCTTCTCTTACCATGGGTGTGTATTTTGCAATGACAGGTTTTGGAAATAAGCTAGCTGGTATTCTTGGTGAAGCTTCACAAAGTATGGGAGAGTTTACTATTTTTACAGGTATAGCAATTTTTTGTGTTGTTTTTGGTTGTTTGGTTTTATTATTTAGAACTAAACTAGAAAAACTTACTCATGGTGCTGAAGATGACAATTAAAAATTAAAGACATGAACAACACTTCATCAACAGATCATTTTTTTGAATCTACCGTATTAGGTCACCCCTCTGCTTTATTTGTTTTGTTTTTTACAGAAATGTGGGAAAGGTTTTCTTATTATGGCATGCGTGCACTTTTGGTAATGTTTTTTACTGCTGCACTAATAGACGGAGGTTGGGGTTGGCCCAGAGAATATGCATATGCAATATTTGGAACTTACACATCTCTTGTATATATATCAACCCTACTTGGCGGTTATATGGCTGATAAAATTATCGGATATAGATATGCTGTTTTAATTGGTGCTTTTTTAATGACTTTAGGTCATGGTGCTATGGCATTTGAAACTCCATTTTTTATATACCTAGGATTAACTTTATTGGTTTTTGGAAGTGGTTTTTTTAAACCAAACATCACCTCAATTATATCTGGTATGTATAAAGGAAATGATGAAAAAAAAGATGGAGCTTATACTATATTTTATATGGGTGTAAATGCTGGAGCATTTTTAGGAATTCTACTATGTGGTTATATAGGTGAGCAAGTAGGTTGGAGATGGGGTTTTGGTTTAGCTGGAATATTTATGTTGTTTGGTTTATTACAGTTTTGGCTTGCTCAAGAAATATTTGGTGAGATAGGTTCAAAACCAGTAATTACTGATGTTCAAAATTCAAAAATAATTAAAGATGAACCAAAATTAAATCCTTTTACTAATTTTCAATTGACTCTGATAGTAATTGCTGGGATATTAGGTCTTTCATGGATTATAAACGATCCCGTTTCAAAAATTTCTGAAGGAGCGTATAATCTTTTTAATTTTAGTGTTTTAGGATTAGACGGATCTAACTTTGCTATAATTAGTGCATTGGTAATTTTTGTAATGTTACTATTTATTAGAATTCCTAAATATGATAAAATCACCAGGGATAGAATGTTAGCTGTAATTTTCTTTGCTTTCATTACTATATTCTTTTGGGCTCTTTTTGAACAAGCGCCAGGATCATTAACAATATTTGCTAGAGATTATACTCAGCGTGTTTTAGAGGGTAACTCTGCTTTTATTTTTAAAATAATTAATTCATTAATGACAATAATTCCATTAGGAATTATTACCTGGGTCCTCTGGTTATTATTTAAACAAACCTTTTCAAGGATTGCTAAATCAAATATTTTTTTGACATTAAGTTTTGTTATTATTTGGATTATTGCAATTTGGATGTTAAAAGAGCAATTTAACGATGAGGTAACAGAAGTCCCGGCTTCTTGGTTTGGAGTATTAAACTCTTTATTTATTATTGTATTTGCTCCATTGTTTTCTAAATGGTGGGAGAGTAAATATAATCCTAATGCTAACATGAAATATGCATTGGGTATGATTTTGTTAGGTCTTGGTATGGCTTGTGTAGCTATTGCTTCATCAGATATTTCTCCTGGAGCTAAAACAGCTTCTGTAAGTATGATTTGGTTAGTATTAGTTTATTTTTTTCATACTATGGGTGAGTTATGTATTTCACCGGTAGCCTTATCTTATGTAAGTAAGTTAGTTCCTGGTCGCATGATAGCCATGATGTTTGGTATTTGGTATTTAGCTGTCGCAATTGGAATGAAACTTGCAGGCGTCTTTGGTGAAGTTTCAGAGAGTATTGCTAAGGATGAAGGATTGAGTTATTTTTTCTGGCTACTAACTGCCATTGCTTTTGGTCTTGGCCTGTTATCTGCTTTATTATATCCAGTAGTTAAAAAATTAATGCACGGAATAAAATAAGTTTATGAGATATTTATTTATTATATCATTTTTATTTGCTTTAAATGTTAGTGGTCAATCTATTAATTGGATAAGTTTTGAAGAGGCTTTTAAATTACAGCAATCAAACCCTAAAAATATTATCGTAGATGTTTATACTAATTGGTGTGGACCATGTAAACTTTTAGATAGAAACACTTTTCAAAATAAAAAAGTTGCAGATTTCATTAATAAAAACTTTTATGCAGTTAAGTTTAACGCAGAGGGAAACAATGTGATTAAATTTGATGATAGAGAATTTACAAACCCTAATTATAGACCTGAAATGGCTAATAGACGAAACGGGAATCATCAACTTACTAGATATTTAGGTGTAAATGCATATCCAACTGTAGTATTTCTAGATGATAATTCGGATATTATTTATAAACTCAGAGGTTACAACTCTCCTGCTCAAATTGAAATTTGGCTTAAGTTATTTAAAGATCAAAAATACAAATCAATTAAAAGTCAAGAAGATTTTGATAAATTTCAAAAATCATTTGTGGCTGAATTTTAATTTTTTAGATACATACTAATTAACTCAGCTGTTTTTTTACTAGCTCCTTTTCCTCCTAATTTCTTGTGAAGCAGTTCGTATTCTTTTAACATTAAAGACCTATTACTTTTATTTAGTATTTTTTGAAGTTCAATTACTAGATTGTCTTTATTACAATTGCTTTGAATTAGTTCTTTGACTACATGTTTATCTAGAATTATATTTACCAATGAAATATACTTTAAATTACGAATTAAAATCCTTCCAATTAAGTAAGAGATCATACTGGTTTTATAACAAACTACTTGAGGAACTTTAAATAATGCAGTTTCTAATGTTGCTGTTCCTGACGTAACTATTGCAGCAGAAGAAATTCTTAAAATGTCATATGTGTGATTGCATATTACTTTTATCGAACCAAAATATTCTCTATTAGATGTTATAATTTTTTCATAATAATTTATACTTTTATTTGGTGCTCCTGCAATTACAATTTGATAATCTTTAAAGTTAGATACTACGTCTAACATTAAAGGTAATAATTTGCTTATCTCTTGATGTCTGCTTCCAGGAAGTAGAGCTATAACTGGCTTTGAAGATAGTTTGTTTTCTGCTAAAAATTCTTTCTTATTAAATTCTTTTTGATTATGAACAGCATCTAATAAGGGGTGACCCACAAAGTCAACTTCATATTTGTGTTTGTTTTTATAAAAATCCTTTTCAAAAGGAAGAATTACATACATTTTATCAATTACTTTTTTAATTTTTTTTACTCTTGACTCTTTCCAAACCCATACTTTTGGTGATATATAAAAATGATTAATAAAACTTTTTCTTTTTGCCCATTTAGCAATCTTCATGTTAAACCCAGGGTAATCAATATAAATAATAAGATCTGGATCATAATTTTCTATATCTTTTTTACACAAAGAAATATAATTTAAAATCTTTTTAGCATTTACTATAACTTCTAAAAAACCCATGTAAGAGAATTCTTCGTAATGCTTCACAAATTCGTTACATTGATCTTTCATCAAGTCTCCACCCCAACACCTAAAAGTTGAAGTAGGATTAATTCTTTTTAGTTCTTTAATTAAATTAGACCCATGTAAATCACCTGAAGCTTCTCCTGCAATTAAATAGTATTTCAATTTATTCTTAGTTTAAGATTAGTGTAAATATTGCTAAAAAAATTGTAAAAAGTAAGACACCTTTTGCTCTTTGATCTTGGTTTTTTTTTATAAAAACAAAGAATACTAAAACATTTAATATTGCACCTAGACTAATTAATTTCCCCAAAAAATTTTCGTAATATGAATTTTTCAAACTTTCAATAATTGAATCATTTTCAGATAAAAATAAGATTGCAAGAACCAATCCAGACAAACTAGACAAAAGAGCAAAAAAAACACCTTTTACAACTTCTTTTTTTTTATTCAAAATTCCATGATTTAAGATTATTTAAATAACTATGAGCTGTTAAGTCAAATTGAATGGGTACAATTGAAATATAGTCGTTTTCTAACGCCCAATGATCTGTATCTTGACCTTCATCAAGGTTAACAAAATTACCAGTTAACCAATAGTAATTTTTTCCAAGAGGACTAACTCTTTTATCAAACTTCTCATTCCAATACGATTTTGCTTGTCTACATATTTTTACGCCTTTAATTTTATCATTAGATATTTTTGGAAAATTAACATTTAAGACAACTCCTTTTTTTAGGCCATTTTGAAGAACATTCTCTACAATTGATTTGATATAATTATCAATTTGACTAAAGTCAGCATTCCAGTTATAATCTAACAGTGAAAAACCTACTGCAGGTATACCTTCAATGCCTGCTTCTATTGCTGCACTCATTGTTCCTGAATATATTACATTTATTGACGCATTTGAACCGTGATTAATCCCTGAAACACATATGTCAGGTTTTCTTTCCAAAATTTCATTTACTGCTAGCTTTACACAATCTGCTGGGGTTCCTGAAGTACTATATTCGATTTGAGGACCATCATCAATCTTCTCTTTTTTACAAAATAAAGTATTGTTTATCGTAATGGCATGACCCATAGCGCTTTGTGGGCTATCAGGAGCAACAACTATAACTTCCCCTATTTTATTCATTACTTTTATCAATGACCTTAAACCTGGTGCAGTTATGCCATCATCGTTGGTTATTAATATTAAAGGTTTCTTTTTCATTTTATTTATCTTAACAACAAAAGTAGTTATTTTCTCAAGAAATTAATCAAATATATTCTTTAACAAAAATTTAGTACAAAGTAATTATTTTAAGCTTCTTTTTTTATTTAATTTGTGTTAAGTTTAAATCATGCTATGACAAACAAATACATAATAATATTACTTACTACAATTTTTGCTTTAGCATCTTGTAGTTTTACTTCTAATTCATTTAAAGAATCTGATAAAGATCAATTGTTATTACAGTTGGTTTCTTATATTTTGGACGAAGGTCATTATGTAGAAAAAGAATTGGACGATGATTTTTCATCTAAAGCTTTTTACACATACATTGATATGATAGATCCATATAAAAGATATTTATATAAATCTGATATTGAAAAATTTAAAGAATATGAATATTTACTAGATGATCACTTTAAAAATGCCGATTTAACTTTTTTCAATTTAACTCACGAGACACTAATTAAAAGAATTGATGAGTCTAAAGAAATTTATACAGATATATTTAATTCTCCATTTAATTATAAAATTGATGAAGTATTAGTTGTTAATGATTCCATAGAATTTGTTGAAGATTTATCGGAAATGAAAGATCGTTGGAGAAAAACTTTTAAATATTACACTTTAAATAATTTAAATGATTTGCTTTCTGAAAATGATTCCATAAAAGCTTTACTAAAAAATAATAAAGATTTTGATACAACCATCGAACCATTTAAAGAAAAATCTAGAAATTCTTCTCTCGAATTTTGCAATGACGTATACCAATATTACTCTGATCGTTCAAGACAAGAATGGTTTAGTATTTATGTAAATTCGTTAGTTTATCAATTTGACCCACATACATCTTATTTCAATCCAGATGATAAAGATGATTTTGATGTAGATATGTCAGGGAACTATGCAGGAATCGGAGCAAGACTACAACAAAAAATGGATAAAATTTCAGTTGTAGAACTCATTTCTGGAGGACCTGCTTGGAGACAAAATAAACTCGAAGTGGGAGATGTTTTATTAAAGGTTCGACAAACCGATGAAGAAAATCCAGTTAGTATAGTTGGAATGAGAATTAAAGATGCTGTTAAGCTAATTAAAGGACCAATTGAGAGTAGTGTTATTTTAACCATTAAAAAAGTTGATGGACAAATAACAGAGCTAAAAATTCCTAGAGATATTGTTCAATTGGAAGAAACCTATGCTAAATCTTCTATTGTTGAGAGATCCAATTCAAAATATGGTCTTATTAACCTACCTAAATTCTATTTTGACTTTGAGGATTACTCAGAAAGAAATGCTGCCAGTGACATAAAAAAAGAAATTATTAGACTCAAGGATGAGGGTATTGAAGGTTTAATTTTAGATCTTAGAAATAATGGAGGAGGAGGACTTAAGCCTGCTGTGGATATGGCAGGATTATTTATTGAAGACGGCCCTATAGTTCAAGTTCAATCTTTTGAAAAGAGGAAAGAAATTTTAAAGGATAGAGATAGGTCAATCGTATGGGATGGTCCGTTAGTAATTCTTGTAAATGAACTTTCTGCTTCATCTTCAGAAATTTTAGCAGCTGCAATGCAAGATTATAAAAGAGCTATTATTATTGGTAGCACTCAAACTTACGGAAAAGGAACTGTTCAAAATGTATTAGATTTAAATAGAATGATAAAAGCAAATACTAATGGAGATATGGGTGCTTTTAAATTTACAATTCAAAAATATTATAGAATTAATGGAGGATCTGTTCAACTAGAGGGTGTTAAAAGTGATGTAGTAATTCCTAACAGGTATAGTTATATTGATTTTGGTGAAAAAGAACAAGATAACCCTCTTAAATGGGATAAAATAACAGCTGTCGAATACACTCCTTGGTCTAGTAATTTCGATTATTCAAGTGCTATTGAAAAAAGTAAATTGAGGATTAAATCTAATGAGTACTTAAAGTTAATTGATGATAATGCAAAGTGGATAAAATCTGTCAGAGATAATCAAGAATTTACACTGAATTACTTTGATTATATTGATAAAATTAAAGAGGATGAATTAACGGCTAAAAGTTTTGATAAATTAAAAGAATTTAAAACTAATCTTGAATTTAAATCTCTCCCATATGAGATTAATTTATTTGAAAAAGATTCTACCTTAGAACTTAAGCGAAATAGATGGCATAAAAATTTAGCAAAGGACTTATATATAGAAGAAGCTTTAAACGTCTTAAATGATCTTAAAATAAGTTACAACAATTAATGCTTTAGGCAAATAAATTTTTTTTCTTGATTAAAAACATAAGTATAGCATACATATTATTAGTAGCTTTTTTATCGATTTTTGCTTACTTTATTATTCCTGATAAATCAACTAATGCTAACCAAATGCATTTGTCGATTCACTCTAAATCTCCAGGTTTCAAAGTGGATTTACTGCTTATTGAAAATAATATCAAATATGATCAAACTCTATTTGAAAAACTATTTTTTGGCAATAAAAACTCACCTACTGAAATTGCCTTGCAAAATTATAATCTTAATAAACGTACTTTTTATTACAACGAGTACGGAGATTTTTCTAATGAATTTAATAACAGTATTGAAATTGATGATATTAATAAATTTAAAAGTAATAATTTAATTAATAGAGTTTTTTTACTAGGAACTGATAAGTTTGGTAGAGATGTTCTCAGTAGATTAGTTGTCGGTGCTAGAATATCTTTTTTTATTGGATTTATTTCAGTGTTAATCTCTTTAATTATTGGTGTATTTTTAGGCAGTTTGTCTGGTTATTATTTAGGTAACGTTGATCGATTAATTATGTGGGTCATAAATGTTACATGGTCCATACCTACTTTGTTATTAGTAATCGCGATAACTTTAGCCTTAGGAAAAGGTTTATGGCAAGTTTTTATTGCTGTAGGACTGACTATGTGGGTAGATGTTGCTAGAGTAGTCAGAGGTCAAGTAATTATAATTAAAGAAAGACAGTTTATTACCGCCGCTAGAGTACTTGGATTTAGTGATTTAAGAATTTTAGTAAGACATATTTTACCTAATATAGTTTCTCCTCTTATAATTATTTCTGCAGCAAATTTCGCTGCATCCATATTAATTGAAAGCGGACTTAGTTTTTTAGGTTTAGGCGCTCAGCCTCCAATGGCTAGTTGGGGCTCAATAATTAAAGATCATTATAATTATATTATACTAGGTAAGCCAATGTTAGCATTGATACCAGGAATTTGCATAATGTCATTGGTAATGGCCTTTATGCTTTTAGGAAATAAGTTAAGAGATAAATTAGATGTAAAAAACTAAATTATTTTACTGGGTATTGTAATAATATTTTATTCACAAATGATTTAATTTGCTCTTCCTTCTTTGATGTTTTTTCTGAAATATACCCTTTACCAATACCTTGCCAAACTAATTCATTTTTCTTATAATCTATAATGTCAATGAAAAGTGTCCCTTGAGTCGTAGAAGTGTTATAATTAAAATTATACCATGGGCCATAACTATATCCTAGATAATTGTAAGAATTATTAATATTTATTTGTTCGTTTACTCCTGTAAAAATACTAACAACAACATCTGGATCTATAGAGTTTTTTCTAAGACCTATGGAAGATAGTTCAATTTCTAATGCTTTTAAAATTCTTTTTTTATCAAGTTCATTAATTTTAGCTTTATCTATTCCTTTTTTTGAAAATGCATATGTTTTGTATGATGAAAAGTCAATTTCACTATTATAATCTGTGGTTACTCTAACTGAAGAGCAAGATAAATATGTTAGGGAAATCAATAGAATTAGTAATATTTTGTAGTTTTTCATATTATTTTTAATTTAAATATTTATCGTCAACCTCATTTGGTAAAGTTACTTTTAAATCTGAATTGAGCTTCATTGCTTGTTTAATTGCAAAAATTGCACCACTGTTTCTAGCCCAACTTCTTCTAGCAACTCCATTATTAACATCCCAATGTAGCATTGATTCGATTTTCTTATCACACTCTTTACTACCTTCAATAACCATGCCAAAACCACCATTTATAACTTCACCCCAACCAACACCACCACCATTATGAATACTTACCCATGTTGCCCCTCTAAAACTATCTCCAATCACATTTTGAATAGCCATATCAGCTGTAAATTTTGAGCCATCATATATATTTGAAGTTTCTCTGTATGGGGAGTCTGTTCCTGAAACATCATGATGATCTCTTCCAAGTATAATAGTGCCAATTTTTTTCTCAGCTATTGCTTTGTTAAATGCCTTTGCAATTTCAACTCTTCCTAAAGAATCTGCATATAAAATTCTGGCTTTAGAGCCGACGACAAGAGAGTTGCTTTTTGCAGCTTTTATCCAATCAATATTGTCTTGCATTTGAACTTTAATTTCATTTGGGGAATTAATCATTAATTTTTCAAGTACTTCACAAGCTATTTCATCTGTCATATCCAAATCATCTTGTTTGTTAGACGCACATACCCATCTAAATGGACCAAATCCATAATCAAAGCACATTGGCCCCATAATGTCCTGTACATAGCTAGGAAATTTAAAATTCACTCCATCCTTTGAAAAAACATCTCCACCAGCTTTGGAAGTTTCTAATAAAAATGCATTTCCGTAATCAAAAAAATAAGTCCCTTTTTCGCAGTGTTTGTTAATAAATTCTGCATGTAAAAGCAGACTTTCTTTTACTTTCAACTTAAATAAACTTGGATCATTTGATATCATCTCATTTGCACTTTTAAAATCCAGATCCTCAGGGTAATAACCCCCAGACCAAGGATTGTGTAAAGAAGTTTGATCACTACCTATATCTATGAAAACATTGTTCTTATAAAACTCCTTCCAAACGGTAATTATATTTCCGTGGTAAGCTAAAGAGACAACTTCTTTGTTTTTTTTGGCAACATTAACCCTTTTGATTAGCTTATCAATATCGCTATAAACTTCATCAACCCATCCTTGTGAATGTCTTATTTCAACAACTTTTAGATTAACTTCGGCACAAACTGTAATACACTTAGCTATATTTCCAGCTTTAGGCTGAGCCCCACTCATTCCTCCTAACCCAGATGTTACAAATAATCTTCCCAAAGGATTTTTATTAATTTTTCTAAAAGCATTTAAAACTGTAATAGTTGTTCCATGAACAATTCCTTGTGGGCCAATATACATGTAGCTACCGGCAGTCATCTGACCATATTGAGTTACACCTAAAGCATTAAATTTTTCAAAATTTTCTTTTGAAGAATAATTAGGAATCATCATTCCATTGGAAACTACAACTCTAGGAGCAGATATATTTGATGGAAAAAGCCCAAGAGGATGCCCAGAATTGATAACTAATGTTTGATTGTTATTCATTTCAGAAAGGTATTTCATACACAACCTGTACTGAGCCCAATTTTGAAATACAGAACCATTGCCTCCATAAGTAATTAATTCGTGCGGATGTTGAGCTACTTCTTTGTTAAGATTATTTTGTATCATTAACATAATAGCACCAGCTTGTTTAGTTTTAAATGGGTATTGTTCTAGTGGTCTTGCATACATTTCGTAAGAAGGTCTGAATCTATACATATAAATTCTGCCATATTGATTTAATTCATCTTTAAATTCCTTATATAAAGCTTCATGATGAATTTTGTCAAAGTATCTTAAAGCATTTGTGATTGCTAATTTTTTTTCATTAGTAGATAATACTTCTTCTCTTTTAGGAGCGTGATTTATAGTTGGATCTAAATTTGTTTTTTCAGGTAAACTATTAGGAATACCTTCTTTAATTTGATCTTTGAATGTCATATATTAATTAGTTTTTGGATCATAACCATAAGGGCAGTGTTTACAATTACTTTGACAACAATATCCTCTTTTTAAATGATACTTTTCGGTAAAACATTTATATCCTTCTTTTGTTATGTAGTAGTTTTTCTCCATAATTATTAGAAAATAATTGTTCTACACAAATATAAAGCAATTTGAATTATCTTTGAATACATGAACGTGATTTTAAAAAACAGTGTTAATGAAAAGGTTCATTTTGACAACAATAATGGATTGCAATTATTTTTAAAAAGAGAAGATAAAATTCACGAAGTTATCTCAGGTAATAAGTATAGAAAATTAAAATATAATTTAATCAAAGCTAAAGAATTAGGTTATAATGGACTATTAACTTTTGGTGGTGCTTATTCTAATCATATCCCAGCTGTTGCATATGCAGCAAAAAAAAATGGCTTCAAATCACTTAGTTTTATAAGAGGAGATGAAATAGCAAATAATTATTTAGAAAATCCAACTCTTAAATATTCACATAATTTAGGCATGAAATTTAATTTCTTATCACGATCAAATTATAAACTAAAAACTAATGAAGATTTTTTGGATAAACTAAGAAATAAATTTATAGATTATTTTCTGATTCCAGAAGGTGGAACGAATGCATTAGGAGTTCTGGGGTGTGAAGAAATTTTAAATCATAATGATAAAAAGTTTGATTATATATGTTGTTCTGTTGGTAGTGGTGGTACAATTAGTGGTTTAATAAATAGCTCTTACGAAAACCAAAAAATAATAGGATTTTGTTCAATAAATAAAAAGTATTTATTAAATGATATTACTAAATTTGTAACTAATAATAATTGGATGCTTATTGACGATTTTGCTTTTGGTGGTTATGGAAAAGTTAATGTTGAATTAATTAAATTCATGAACGACTTCAGACATAAATATGATATTTTATTAGATCCAATTTACACATCAAAAATGGTGTATGGTGTTTTAAATTTAATGACTAATAATTTTTTTAAACCCAATTCTAAAATACTAATGATTCACACAGGGGGACATCAGGGAATATTACCTATGAATAAATTTCTAAAAGAAAAAAATTTAACTACGATTAATTACTAATGATAAAATTCAGGATACTTATAGTCTTATTAATATTTAGTTGTGGCACAAAAAAAATCATTATTAATTCTCCAGCAGAAATTGAGAATAATAAAAAAGTTGATAAAAAAGTTAATGCTAAACCATCAAAAACAAATAACTCCACTCTGCCAGTTATAAATAATGTTAATGATTACATTGATTATTTTAGTGGAGTTGCGATGGATGAAATGCGAACTTATAAAATACCTGCAAGTATTACTTTAGCTCAAGGAATTTTAGAGTCTGGTTCAGGAAAAGGAAGATTATCAGTTGAAGCGAATAACCATTTTGGAATTAAGTGTCATGATTGGAAAGGACCGAAAATTTTCCATGATGATGATGAAGCACAAGAGTGTTTCAGAAAATACAGCGCACCAGAATACTCTTACAGAGATCACTCTATTTTTCTAACATCGAGATCAAGATACTCTGACCTTTTTGATCTTTCAATAAGTGATTATAAAAACTGGGCTAAAGGTTTAAAAAAAGCTGGTTATGCTACAGATAAAAATTATCATAACAAATTGATTAATTTAATAGAAAATTATAAGCTATTTATTTATGATGAAATAGTATTAAAAAAAAGAAGTCGTAAAAATAAAAGTGTTAGAGATTACACATTAAAACATGAAGTAGTAAAAGGCGATACATTATATTCAATATCAAAAAAATATAAAATCTCTATAAAGGAGCTATTAAAAATCAATAAACTAAAAGATAGAACATTAACTATAGGCCAATTATTAATAATAGATAAATGATATATCAAAGAAGTAGTGCATTATTTAAAGAAGCGCAAAAACATATACCCGGAGGGGTTAATTCCCCAGTTAGAGCTTTTAAAGCGGTAGGTGGAACTCCAATATTTATTAAAGAAGCCAAAGGTGCTTACTTGATAGATGAGGATGGTAATAAGTATATTGAATACATAAACTCATGGGGACCTATGATACTAGGTCATTCTTATCCAGCTGTTGTAAACGCAATAATTAAAAAAGCACAAAAAGGAACTTCATTCGGAGCTCCGACAGAAATTGAAAATAATATTGCTAAGCTAGTAGTCAAAATGGTTCCAAATATTGATCAAATTCGATTTGTAAACTCTGGAACAGAAGCTTGTATGAGTGCTATTCGATTGGCAAGAGGATATACCAAAAAAGAAAAAATAATCAAGTTTTCAGGGTGTTACCATGGTCATAGTGATTCATTTTTAATTCAAGCAGGAAGTGGTAGTATTACTTACGGGGAACCAAATAGCCCCGGAGTCACTCACGGGACTGCAAAAGACACTTTAATAGCTCAGTACAATAACCTTAAAAGTGTCGAGAATATTATTTTATCTAATAAAAATGAAATTTCAGCTATTATTCTTGAGCCAATTGCAGGAAATATGGGGTGTATTCCGCCTGTTGATGGTTTTTTAAAAGGATTAAGAAAATTATGTGATAAGCATAATATATTATTAATATTTGATGAAGTTATGACTGGTTTCAGAGTAGCAAAAGGCGGTGCACAGGAACTTTATGGAGTTTCAGCAGATATTGTATGTTTTGGAAAGATAATTGGAGGTGGTCTTCCTGTTGGAGCTTTTGCTTCAACTAATAAGATTATGTCTTATTTATCTCCTAATGGGCCTGTTTATCAAGCTGGTACATTAAGTGGAAATCCGTTAGCTATGGCAGCAGGTTTTTCTATGTTAAATATTATAGATAATGATCCTGAATTGTATCAAAGGCTAAACAAAAAAGCAGATTATTTAGACGTTGGAATTTCTGAAATATTAAAAAGAAAAGGGGTTAAATTCTCAACTAATAGAGTTGGCTCAATGTTTTCAATTCATTTTACAGAGCATAATGTAACAGATTTTGATTCTGCTAAAAAAGCTGACAATAGTTTTTTTCCAATATTTTTTCATCAAATGTTAAAAAATGGTATTTATATAGCACCTAGTTCCTACGAGTCTTGGTTTTTAAGTGATGCTTTAACATTTAAAGATTTAGATAAAACAATTGCTGTAGTAGAAAAGATATCATCCAAGCTCTTGTAATTAGATTTTTTTTTTTACTTTTAAAAAAAAATTATCATATCATGAAAAAAACATTTTATACTTTTTTAATTTTCTCTTTCATAAGTTTAAATATCAATTCGCAGACTCAATATAGTTCAATTGACGATGTGAAAAGGTTAAATTACGAGCTTCTTGAAGAGATTGGGTTTGATGATTCGCAAATTAATATTGTTTCAAGATTAATATACTCTACAAACAAAAAAGCCACTTATATATCGAAAAAAGGTGCTTTTCCACAAAAAGATATACTAGACAATGAGTTTAATACAATGTTTTTAAAACTTTTGTCAGAAGAAGATTTAGCTAAATTTAAAACTATTCAACACAAAATAAAATAGATATTATTTGATCTCCACAAATAATCCATTATCACTTTTTGACACTTTTGCAAGGTTGTTTTTTGTTAATCCTTTTATTCCCTTGTCCCATGCTTTATTACTCAAGTTTGATTTTGACTTTAACTCAGAAAGTTCAATTTTTTGATTTTCTTTTAATATTGTGAAAATGACTTTTTCGTTATCGTTTAAATCTAGAGGTTTTTTTTCTGGTCTCATTTGAGGGAAAAATAATACCTCCTGAATTGAACTATTGTTAGTCATTAGCATAACTAGCCTATCTATTCCAATACCAATTCCAGAAGTTGGAGGCATTCCATATTCAAGTGCTCGTAAAAAATCATTATCAATGAATTCTGTAGCTTCATCATCTCCTTTTTTAGATAATTCAAGTTGATCTTCAAATCTTTCCCTTTGGTCTATTGGATCATTTAATTCACTGTAAGCATTAGCTATTTCTTTGCCATTAATAATTAACTCAAACCTCTCAGTTAGTTTTGGATTTGTCCTATGCTTTTTTGTAAGAGGGCTCATTTCTTTTGGGTAATCTGTAATAAAAGTTGGTTGAATAAATTCTCTCTCACACTTTTCTCCAAAAATTTCATCAATTAATTTACCAACACCCATAGTCTCATTAACTTCAATACCCATTGCTTTTGCAGTATCTCTTAATTCTATTTCGTCCATATTCGAAACATCGATACCAGTGTGAATTTCTATTGCCTTTAATATTGGTATTCTTGGGTATGGAGCTTTAAACTCTATTTCATTATTACCAACTTTCAGTTTTGATTTGCCATTTGTTTCAATTGCTACTTTTTCAAGTAAACTTTCTGTTGTTTCCATCATCCAGAAATAGTCCTTGTATGCCACATATAATTCCATGATTGTAAATTCAGGATTATGGGTTCTATCCATTCCTTCATTTCTAAAATCTTTAGCAAATTCATAAACACCATCAAAACCGGCCACTATTAACCTTTTTAAATAAAGTTCATTTGATATTCTTAAATATAATGGAATATTTAATGCATTATGATGAGTTAAAAAAGGTCTCGCAGCTGCTCCCCCTGGTATTGACTGCAAGATTGGAGTTTCAACTTCTAAATAGCTCTTTTCATTAAGAAAATCCCTTATTGTATTATTTATTTTAGTTCTTTTTAAAAATGTTTCTTTAACTTTTGGGTTAACAATTAAATCAACATATCTCTGTCTGTATCTTAATTCTGGGTCATTAAATTCATCATAAACATTACCATCACTATCTTTTTTAGGTAATGGTAACGGTCTTAAAGACTTGCTTAGTAGAGTGAAATTATTTACTAATACTGTTTTTTCTCCAACTTGAGTTTCAAACAAAACTCCTTCAATTCCTATTATATCACCAATATCTAAAAGTTTTTTATATACCTCGTTATATAGAGTCTTATCTTCACCTGGACAAATCTCATCTCTGTTAAAATACACTTGTATTTTACCGTCTTTGTCTTGAAGTTCAGCAAAGCTAGCTTTACCCTGAATTCTTCTCGACATTAATCTGCCAGCGATAATAACATTTTTATTTTCTTTAAAGTTTTCTTTAATTTCTTTAGAAGTATTATTTACTGAAAATAAATCTGCAGGGTAGGGGTTTATACCTAACGAAACTAATTTTTCTAACTTTTCTCTTCTTATTATTTCTTGTTCTGAAAGTTCACTCATCGAAAATATATTTATTAAACAAATATAATTCTTATTAATAAGGATATCAATAATAAAAAATGAAAACTCAAATAAATCTAATCAAATACTATTATTTATATTTGATTAAATAATGAGTTTAATTAGAGTCCTTTTTGCAATATTGTTTCCACCTTTATCTGTTTTTGATAAAGGATGTGGTTCATTTGTAATAGTATTTATTTTGACATTATTGGGCTGGGTTCCTGGAGTTATTGCAGCACTTATAATCTTAAATAACCCAAATAATGAAAATTAAAAATAAATCAGTCATAATTAAAGATCTTGGAGTAGTTGATTATAAAGAATGCTGGGATTTTCAAGAGAAGTTATTTAAAAATGTTGTTGAAGTAAAAATTAAAAACAGAAGAGAAGCATTAAATAAACCAACTTCTAACTATTTATTATTTGTTGAGCATCCACATGTTTATACCCTAGGAAAGAGTGGAGATATGAGCAATTTGTTGGTCAGTGAAACGGAACTAATTAAAAAAGATGCTAAATTCTACAAAATTAACAGGGGTGGAGATATTACATATCATGGACCTGGGCAAATTGTGGGCTATCCAATATTAGATTTAGATAATTTTTTTACTGATATCCATAAATATTTAAGATTTTTAGAAGAGGTTATTATACTAACTCTTGATGATTATGATTTAAAAGCCTCTAGAAACCCTGGCAAAACTGGTGTCTGGTTAGATATTAACACTCCATTTGCGAGAAAAATATGTGCAATGGGTGTAAGAGCTAGTAGATGGGTTACAATGCATGGATTTGCATTAAACGCAAATGTTGATCTTAGTTATTTTGAATGTATAGTCCCTTGTGGAATAACAAATAACTCAGTTACATCCTTAAATAAAGAATTGGGAGTAGAGTTTGTTGATGTTATAGAATTAAAGAAAAAAATAAAAAATAATTTTTTAAAGTTGTTTGAGGCAAAGACTAATTAATAGTGTAACAGCTAATAAATTTATTTTTGTTTGAAATAATTAATTCAATTTTCTTGTCACGATTCATATCACCTATTTCCATCGGAATTAATGAGTAAACTGGAAAAGAAGTATCTAAAATGAGGTTTTTATTAAACAAATAAGATTTCTTATTTTGCTTATCATAAAGAGTTATTAATAAATTTTTATTGATGTTTGACAGTTGTGGACTGCCATAGTTGCCAAATGGAATACTTGCAATATTAGGACTTAATTTGATTGAGTTTTCATCTAAAACAACTAAATTAGAACCGTCAGAATTTAGTGATAAGTTTTTTAAACTACTTAAATCTATTACACCATTAACATCTATTTGAACTAGTTTTTGATCTGTTGTTGTGGAAATTAATTTATCATTATATTCAAAAACATTTTGATTTGAGAAATTAATATCGTCATTGACATTTATCCTTTCTCTTCCTTTTCGATTTAAAATTTTCATCTTATTTCCAATTTTAAATACTATAAAATCTTTATTTAAAATTCTAAAATGTTTAGGTTTTGAAGTGATGTTATTGCTGGACTTTTTATATTTAAAGCCGCTGACTTTTTTGCCATTCTTATCATACATCAGTAGTTCGCTTCCTTGAGTAACTAGTAGTCTATAGTTCTTGTTATTGTCATAATCAAACACTGCCAATGGTTGAGTAATTGGATCATTGAATGTTTTTGGAAATTGCTTTACATTATTTCCGTTTCTATCTAATACATAAATTTTGTTTTTCGTATTGAAAATAAGTTGAAGTCTTCCGTTTTTGTAAATATCAATTTGAGATATTTGCCCTAAAATTGGTTGGTTGATTTTCTTCTTCCAAATAACTTTTCCATCTTTCGAAATAAGATATAAGTTGTTTTTTGTATCCTGCACAACAATGTCTAAGTTCTTTGTGACATGATTTTTCACAAAATGTGGATACATTATGATCTCTTCATCAATTTCAACATCAAAAAGTTTGGAAATTTTTAGATTCTCATCTTCGTTAGTATCTTTACTGATTACTGCATTAAAGTGAATAATACCATTATCTTGAACTAATTGAAAACTATTTTCAGTAAAATCATTTTTAGAATTCAATAAATTAAGTTCATTAAAAAAATTATAATTAGACCCTGAAAAGTAGTTGTTATTTAAAGTATTAAAACTGCTTATAGATGAAAAAAGTCTATTAAAGCTTGAGTTACTTTTCAGAGTGTTTTTGTTTAGATTATCATTAATG
The DNA here is from genome assembly GCA_004213995.1 of Flavobacteriales bacterium. Taxonomy (GTDB): domain Bacteria; phylum Bacteroidota; class Bacteroidia; order Flavobacteriales; family Flavobacteriaceae; genus SGZJ01. Next base: position 37,047 of record SGZJ01000012.1, read on the forward strand.
AATTGTTTTAATGTTTTTTCATTATTAGAAAAAACTAAATAATCTTTGAATAATAGTATTTTTTCTTTGTTATTGAAGTTTGCAAATGAAATAAAAGGATTTATATCTAGATCTGTGTTATTATATATTTCAAAACCTCTATGTTTTGTACTTATAGTATTCTTATTAATTAGGTAATCTTTAAATAATTTAATTTCATCAAGTCTAAAAATAAAAACTTGTTCATTATCTAATTTAATTTCTGTTATTTCAATTGAATTATTATTTAAAATTACTGAAAACCTATTTTCTTTTACTTCGTCTATTGAAGCTTTTTTTAAATAGTTGTTTAGATTTTTAAAATTGTATGACTTTAAGCTTGTTATATTTTTTGGGGTAATTTCATAATTCTTTAACTCACTACTAATAGACCCTTTGAAAATATTATTTGATAATTTTAGAGAGTCGTCCAAGAAACTTAACCCATTTAATAAAATTTTGTCATTAAATATGTTAACTCCAAAACTTAAGCTGTTATCTTGAATTTTGTTATTTAAATTAAATATAGAATTTAAAAACTCTTTTGATATTTCTTCTTTAAGTATTAAAGAAAATGAATCATTAACATTAAAAGTTTTTGCATATTTATTAAAATCTTTGTTGTAGTTTATTTGTATTTCATTGATGTTTTTTAATGAATTTGAATAAATATTTATATTATTAATTCTTTTATGAAACACATCAAATTCTTTAATACTGTCTTTTGTAATTATAGTAAATACCTCTTCATTAATATTCTTTGTCAGACTTATTATTAATTCTGTTTCATCGTTCAAATTATTAATTAATTCTAGCTGTTTTTTTGTATTGTATTTTGAATTTCCAATTTTATTTAAAACTTCATTGTTTTTTATATCACTTTTGAATTTTCCTAAATTATGAATCTTGATAATAATTAATGAATTTTCTGGGATGTAGTCTTTGATATCTTTTGGTCGATCATCCACTAAATTACACCCCCACAAAACTAAGAATACATAGAAATACTTTTTCATTATTTTTTTTTTAAAATTATAATTTTAGTTTCAATTGTTCATCAAATAGTCTGAAAGATTTTCTATGATATTTTGTTATACCATATTTTAAAATTGCTTGTTTATGAAATTTTGTTGGATATCCTTTATTTTTATCCCAACCGTAGTGAGGAAACTCTTTATGAATTTTGTTCATATAGTTGTCTCTTTCTGTTTTAGCAATTATAGATGCTGCAGCAATACTTAAGAACTTTTCATCACCTTTAATTATTGTTTGATACGGAATGTTATTACAGCTTTTAAATTTATTACCATCAACTATAATAAAATCTACTTTTGTCAATAATTTACTAATTGATTTTTGCATTGCAAGAATTGAAGCATTTAGAATATTGATTTCATCAATTTTTTTTGGAAATATATGACAAAAAGAAAATTCTAATGCTTCATTTTCAATTATTTCTTTTAGTTTATATCTGTTTTTTTTTGAAATTTTTTTTGAATCATCAATATCATCATTTAAGAAGTTGTTTTTAAGTATTACAGCCGCTGCAGTTACCGGTCCTGCTAAACATCCTCTACCCGCTTCATCAGTCCCGCATTCTATTTTATAATCTGAGAATTTTAACTTTAACATATAATTATAGACTCAAATAATGTAGTTTATATAAATGTATTTATTTTTGTGATATAAATTTAATTAGAATATGAAAATATCTTTATCTATTATACTTGTTTTTTCATTATCTGTTAATTTATTTTCTCAAAATATTGACAAGCCAAATATGAGTTTGAGGGAGTTAAAACAAAATTTTGATATAACTCAATTATCAGATTCTTTGATGGACTCTTTTACTATTGAAAAAAGCACAAAAGTCCTAAAGAATTTAGATGCAAAAATTGAAGATTACACTATAATAAATCAAAGAAACGATTCTCTCAAAGTAGATACTAGTTTAACAATTGATAAGTATTATAAGTTAAACTACTTAAGGGCTGATAACTTTGAATTAATTGAATTCTCTAATACTGGACATACATATAATTTATTAAGTTTCGCTGAAAGTAAAGGTTTGTTCCCCCAAATTGGTTCAAATGCTAAACACTATAATTATTCACAAGCCAATGATATTCATTACTACCATGTTGCTACTCCATTTACTGAATTAATGTACAGAACAGCCTTTGTTCAAGGTCAGCTTCTAGATGCACTCTTTTCAGTTAATACATCACCAAGATTTAATTTCACAATTTCAAGAAAAGGATTAAGGTCATTAGGAAATTATCAGCATTTTCTTTCAAGTTCCTCAAATTTTAGATTTTCCACAAATTATAATTCTAAAAACAGCAAGTATTTTTTAAAAACACATTACGTTAATCAAAATCTTTTTTCTGAAGAAAATGGAGGTATTAGAGATGATGATATAATAAATTTTGAATCTGGAAACACTGAATTTATAGATCGGTCTGTATTTGATCCCCAATTTGAAAATGCAGATAACTCTTTACAAGGTAAGAGGTTTCACTTCAATCAAAAATATATTATTAAAAACTCTGTAGATTCCCTAAATACACGAAAATGGTCTATTGGAAATATAATAACACTAGAAAACAAGTACTACCAATTTAAACAAACATCACCAAATGAATATTTTGGTGAATCTACAGGTTTTACTCAAATAAATGATAAAGTATCTTTTGATACTTTTCTTGTCAACTTTAACACAACTTACAGTTCTTCAAAATTAGGAATGGCTACAGTTTTTATGAATTATAGGAATGTTGATTATAGTTATGAAAATTTGGCGGACATTAATAATAACTTTTTTTATGAGTCAATTACAGATGATAATTATTCTTTTGGGTTTAATTATTTATTAAAAAAGGGTAGCTATAGTATCGATTTTCAGTTTGAATCTATGCTGTCTGGAAATATTGAAGGTAGTGTTATAGGAGCTGGACTATTACTAAATATTAACCAAGACTCAAATATTAAATTCAGTGTTATGAATACAGATAGTTCACCTGACTATAACTTCATGCTTACTAATAGTTCATACTCAAATTACAATTGGAATAATATTTTTAACAATACTAATACAGCTAGATATATATTAAATTTTAATTCTGACAAATTATTTAAATTTAATTTTGAGTTTAATAAAATATCTAATTACACATATTTTAGTAAGGATGTCAACGGCTTTGTTATTCCTACGCAAGAAGATAGTAACATAGGTATGTTTAAAATGAATATTTCAAAAAAACTATCCTTTAAAAAATTTACTCTTGAAAATAAAGTTCAATTTCAAAAGGTCGGAGATGAAAGCTTAGGAGTTATTAATATTCCTGATTTGATATTAAGAAATACTTTTTATTACCAAAACGAGCTCTTTAACAAAGCTTTATTTTTACAAACTGGATTTACATTAAATTACTTTTCTGAGTTTTATATGAACAGTTATGATCCATTATTGTCTGAATTTTATGTTCAAAACAATAAACTCATTGGGAATTTTCCAAGAATTGATTTTTTTGTCAATGCTAAAATCCAACAAACTAGAATTTATTTAAAGGCTGAACATATTAATTCATCAATTACAGGATACAATTATTATTCAGCTCCAAACTATCCCTACAGAGATTTTTCTATTAGATTCGGATTAGTTTGGAATTTTTTCATGTAATTATTTTTACACCTAATTTATTTATTTCTAGCACTTTAAGAACTAAATTAAATCCTTCTTATAAAATAATTTTAAAATAGTTTTGTCAATAGTAAAAAGGTTCTATATTTGCACCCGCTTATAGAAATATATATTACTTCTTCAAGCAATGTTCATTAAAAATACAATTAAACACAAATTTTATCATAAATAAGTTTTGTTGTATAAAAAAAGGGTTTTATATTTGCAGCCCGCTTAAATTTTAAGAGAAAGCGGATATTAAAAATAAGTTCATTTAAAATATTGATTGACAGCGTATTATTAAATCGAAAGATTTAGTATTACAGAGAATAAACCATTTTGAGTAAATAGAATTATAATTTCTTTAGTTGCTAAATAGTATTTAAAATTTAACGATGAAGAGTTTGATCCTGGCTCAGGATGAACGCTAGCGGCAGGCCTAACACATGCAAGTCGAGGGGTAACATAGAGTGCTTGCACTCTGATGACGACCGGCGCACGGGTGAGTAACGCGTATACAATCTGCCTCATACTAGGGGATAGCCCAGAGAAATTTGGATTAATACCCTATAGTATCTTTTAGAGTCATCTCTTTAAGATTAAAGGTTACGGTATGAGATGAGTATGCGTTCTATTAGTTAGTAGGTGAGGTAACGGCTCACCTAGACCACGATAGATAGGGGCCCTGAGAGGGGGATCCCCCACACTGGTACTGAGACACGGACCAGACTCCTACGGGAGGCAGCAGTGAGGAATATTAGACAATGGGCGAAAGCCTGATCT
>SGZJ01000013.1 GCA_004213995.1 Flavobacteriales bacterium
CGAAACATATAACGAAAATGGAGATTTTTTAATTAAGGTTAAAAAACAAAACATGATTCATGAATATATTTATGCTGCCCACCCATTTAGTGTGGTAGGCTGGGATGGATATAATTTTCCATACAAGTTTTCAATACATGATTTTGAACCAATAACTGGTAAAATTCATCAACCACCCCCAGTTCATCAAACATTTGAAACTAATAAGTTTGTTATTTGTTCTTTTGTTCCTAGGCTTTATGATTACCACCCAAATTCGGTGCCTGCTCCATACAATCATAGCAATATTGACTCGGATGAAGTAATCTACTATGTGGATGGAGATTTTATGAGCAGAAATGATATCAACAAAGGGAGCATCACCCTACACCCTGCTGGGATTCCGCATGGACCACACCCAGGAGCAATGGAAAAAAGCATTGGAAAAAAAGAAACTTTTGAGCTTGCAGTTATGGTTGACACCTTTAGTCCACTAATGGTGACTGAAGATGCTGTCAATCTAATAAATGGTCAATACCACACTTCTTGGTTAAATAAAAAATAAAAAACAACTAAATGGAATCAGCTAAAAGCATAGATGAATTACAAAATTTTAATTTTGAAATAAAAAAAATATTTGATGATGCTCAGGACTTTCTTCCTATTATGGGTACAGACTATATAGAGCTTTATGTCGGAAACGCAAAACAAAGTGCGCACTATTACAAGACAGCTTTTGGCTTTCAGTCAGAGGCTTATGCTGGGCTTGAAACAGGAAAAAAAGACATAGCTTCATACGTGTTAAAACAGGGTAAAATAAGATTAGTTTTAACTACCTCAATGCAAAAAGGAAGTGATGTTAGTAAGCATGTAGACAATCATGGAGATGCCGTAAAAATCATAGCATTACATGTTGAAGACGCAACTAAAGCCTTTAACGAAACTGTTAAAAGAGGTGCAAAACCTTATTTAGAGCCAATAAAGGAAGAGGATGAAAACGGAACCATTATTAAATCAGGAATTTATACATACGGAGAAACTGTACATCTTTTTATAGAAAGAAAAAATTACTCCGGAGTGTTTTTACCGGGGTATAAAAAATGGAGTTCGCATTACAACCCAAAAGACATAGGGTTGAAATACATTGATCACGTAGTTGGGAATGTTGATTGGGATGAAATGAATATTTGGTGCAAGTTTTATCAAGAGGTAATGGGGTTTGCTCAGATAATATCATTTGATGATAAGGATATTTCTACAGAATATACTGCCCTTATGAGTAAAGTGATGAGTAATGGTAATGGAAGAATAAAATTTCCAATTAATGAACCTGCAGATGGGATTAAAAAGTCTCAAATTGAAGAGTATCTTGACTTTTATAATGGTCCTGGTGTACAGCACCTTGCGTTAGCAACTGACAATATTGCTGAAACTGTCAAAGAAATGAAAGAAAGAGGTGTGGAATTTTTATATGTACCCGAAACATATTATGATGACTTGCTGGAAAGAGTTGGAGAGATAGATGAAGACTTAAATACTTTAAAAGAACATGGCATTCTTATTGACAGAGATGAAGAAGGCTATTTATTACAAATTTTCACAAAGCCAGTTTTAGACAGGCCGACTATGTTCTTCGAGATTATTCAAAGAAAAGGGGCTCAATCATTTGGTAAAGGAAATTTTAAAGCGCTTTTTTCAGCAATTGAAAGAGAGCAAAAAAATAGAGGAACCTTGTAACATACTTTTAACAAAATATATTTGGAACTCAATAGCGTAACAGAAAAACTCCCAAAGTATTTACATAAGTTTATTGTCAAACAACCTTATGAGGAATACACTGCTCAAAATCAAGCAGTTTGGAGATATGTTATGAGATTAAACATTAACTCCTTAAAAAACATTGCTCACGATTGTTATATTGATGGCCTAAACAAGACAGGTATTGATTCTGATCAAATACCTGAGATGGAGGGAATGAACAGAATTCTTAAAGAGATTGGGTGGGCTGCTGTTGCTGTAGACGGGTTTATTCCTCCAAACGCATTTATGGAGTTTCAATCATATAACGTTTTAGTTATTTCATCTGAAATAAGAACAATAGATCACATAAAGTACACGCCAGCTCCAGATATAATTCATGAAGCAGCTGGGCATGCTCCAATTATTGCTAATCAAGAATATTCTGAATATTTAAGAAGATTAGGTGAAATTGGCAGCAAAGCAATTTCTTCTCCAAAAGATGAAGAAATGTATGAGGCTGTTAGGCTTTTATCTATTTTAAAAGAAAACCCCAACTCAAGTAAAGAAGACATTGACAGTGCCAATAATAATGTTAATCGATTGCAAAATGAAATGTCAGAGCTTTCAGAAATGGCAAAAATTAGAAATCTTCACTGGTGGACAGTTGAATACGGATTAATAGGGGATATAACTAATCCTAAAATATATGGAGCAGGACTACTTTCGTCTATTGAAGAGAGTCAAGCTTGTCTTGAAAAAGGTGTAAAAAAAATTCCCTACTCAATCGAAGCGGCAAATATAAATTTTGATATTACAAAGACTCAACCTCAGTTATTTGTAATTCCAGACTTTTCAAAACTCAGTTTTGTTTTAGAGGAATTTGCAAATACAATGGCTATTAGAACTGGAGGGGTCAAAGGGGTTAGAAAGTTAATTGATTCAAAAAAAATGGGGTCAATTGAGTTAAGTACTGGGGTTCAAGTTTCAGGTTATTTTTCCAGCATGATTCAAAAAAACAATGAGCCTGTTTATTTTAACACAAAGGGAGAAACAGCTATTTCAATAAATGGAATAGAACTAATTGGTCATGGCAAAGAGTCACATCCTAATGGTTTTGGTAGCCCAATCGGAAAACTAGATGGTATAAATATGTCCATTGAGGATATGTCTCCAAAAGATTTAGAGATATATGGGATAATTGAAGGAAAAGTGACAACGCTTAACTTTGAAAGTGGCGTGAAAGTAAAAGGAAAGATTATCACGGGTAAAAGAGACTTACAGGGTAAAATAATTTTGATTTCTTTTGAAAATTGTACAGTAACTTTTTTAGATCAAGTATTGTTTAAGCCGCACTCAGGCATTTATGATATGGCTGTAGGCGAAAGCATAAAATCAGCTTTTGCTGGACCAGCATCTCCAGAATCCTTTAACGATGTTTACTCAATTTCTAACAAAAAAACTACTAAAATCGTTTATTCTAAATCTGAACAATATTTACATGTTCTCTACGAAAAAGTAAGAGCTCTAAGAACTAATAAATCATTAGATGAAGAACTTATGTCACAAATATTTGACGAAGTACAAACAACTTATCCGAAGGAATGGCTAATTTTACTTGAACTATTTGAGCTAGCCTTTATAAATAAAGTTGATTTAGCTAGAGAAATTCAGCTGCAACTTGCCAAACTAAAAGAAAATAAAGATCTTGAACAATTAATTTGTGATGGGTTAGATTTAATTAAAAAAAAATGATTTATGCAAACTTGGATTGAAACTGATAAAAACTCTGATTTTAGTATATACAACTTGCCTTTTGGAGTTTACTCAATAAAAAATAAAAATAAAAAAATTGGAGTAGCTATTGGAGATCTGATTTTAGACTTAGAGGCTGTCAGTGAATTAGGAGTTTTTAATGAATTGAATATTGACTCAAATGTATTTGTCTCAAACTACCTCAACGATTTTATTTCTTTAGGTAAAAAAACAACCGTCAAGGCAAGGGAAATTATCCAAAAAGAACTTTGTAACGTGTCCTCTGTTTTAAGAAATGACAATTCTATATTTATAAAACAAAAAGATGTAACTATGCACATGCCAGTAAAAATTGGGGATTATACAGATTTTTACTCGAGTATTGAGCATGCAACTAATATTGGCACGATGTTTAGAGATCCTAAAAATGCTCTACTTCCCAACTGGAGACACCTGCCTGTTGGATATCATGGCAGATCCTCTTCAATTATCCTAAGTGGACAAGACATCCATAGGCCAAAAGGTCAAGTAATGCTGAATGATAACACATCTCCATCTTTTCAAGAGTCCGTAAGAGTAGATTTTGAGTTGGAAATGGGGTTTATTATTGGAAAGAGCACTCATTTAGGAGAGTCAGTATCAACTAATGAAGCTGAGGATTTTATTTTTGGAAAAGTATTATTTAATGATTGGTCAGCCAGAGACATTCAAAAATGGGAGTATGTCCCATTAGGGCCTTTTTTAGCTAAAAGTTTTGCTTCGTCTATTTCTCCCTGGGTCGTAACATTAGAGGCTCTTGAGCCATTTAAAACTACTGGGCCAAAACAGGAACCAAAAGTTCTACCACATTTAGAATCAAAAGGAGCAAAAAATTATGATATAAACCTAGAGGTGTTAATCCAAGCTGATAAAGAAAATGAAAAAACAGTGAGTAAATCAAACTTTAAATTCATGTACTGGAATATGTGTCAGCAATTAGCTCATCACACAAGTAATGGTTGTAATATAAACGTAGGCGATATGATGGCCTCTGGGACTATAAGCGGGAAAGACGCTAACTCTTATGGCTCCATGCTTGAATTATCATGGGCTGGGTCAAAACCAGTGAGTTTAAATAATGGTGATTCTCGAAAGTTTATTAATGATAATGACACGGTTATAATGAGAGGGTATTGCCAAAAAGGATCGATAAGGGTTGGTTTTGGTGAGGTAAAAACTAAATTGCTAAAATCTCTTTAAATTACTTATATGAAAAATATAAAATCTATAGATCCAATTAGTCTGGAAACAAAAGAGCTTCATAAAATACTCTTATCCTCAATTGCACCCAGACCTATTGCATTTGCAAGCACAATAGACAGTAATGGTAATGTAAACTTAAGTCCATTTAGCTACTTTAATGTTTTTAGTTCAAATCCCCCTATTTTAATTTTTTCACCTTCTAGAAGAGTCCGAGACAATACCACTAAACATACATTAGAAAATGCAATTGAGACCAAAGAAGTTGTGATTAATGTAGTTAACTTTCCAATTGTCGAGCAGATGTCAAAATCTAGTATAGAGTATGAAAAAGGTGTTAATGAATTTATTGAAACTGGATTAACTGAAGTTGAATCTTTGTTAGTTAAGCCGCCACGAGTTTTAGAATCTCCTATTTCTTTTGAGTGTAAGGTTCAAGATATCATTTCGCTTGGTGAATCTGGAGGAGCAGGTCAATTGATAATAGCTAAAGTTGTTCAAATTCACATTGACAAAAAGTTTTTAGACAAAAACGGAGATATTCTCAGCGAAAAGTTAGATCTGGTTGCGAGAATGGGTGGGGACTGGTATACTAGAGCTACTAAAGAAAGCATGTTTAAAATTCCTAAGCCTTAAAATTGGAAGAGAAAATTAGATTAATTTGGGACTTTAGAGGCCCTGATTGCAAAAAGATAGCTAAGCATTACAAAATTCATTTATCTGAGTTTTTGAGCTCAAATAATTCTGTATATTTTGATTTTGAAGATGAAAAAATAACTGAACATCATCACATAGTGTATTTCACAGTCCTTAAAAGCAGTATGAAGAACTTTAGAGACAAGCTTAAGCCAAACCGAGGAGAAATTGCTACATAAGATTAGAATATATAAAAATGATACGAAAAGCAAATTCTAGTGACTTAAATAAACTTTTACAAATAACAAGGTCATGTGCTAGGGCAATGGAATTAAAAAACATCTTTCAATGGAATGATGGTTACCCAAGCTTGTCTGCATTTGAAAATGATATTATTAATAATTGGCTGTATGTAATTATTAATGATAAAGAAATTATTGGCTGTATTTGTATTTCTGATTTTATGGACAAAGAATACGAGTCTGTTAAATGGCTCACAAAAAATGATAATAATATCTATATTCATAGGCTTGCTGTGACCCCAACTTATCAAAGAATGGGCTATGCTCAAAAAATGATGTCTTTTGCTGAAGATTTTGCCAGAGAAAATAAATATCTTTCAGTTCGATTAGATACTTTTTCCAAAAATGTTAATAATCAAACTTTTTATCAAAAAAGAGGCTATAAAAAATTAGGAAATATTTTTTTTCCTAATCAAAGTGAATCTCCTTTTTATTGTTATGAGCTTATATTATGAAGTTATTAAAATATAGTGAAATAAATAAGCTTGCTATACCAGCTTTAATTTCTGGAATCGCAGAACCAATTCTTTCAATAACCGACACAGCTATTGTTGGAAACGTAAATTACAACTCAATGGAAGCGTTAGGCGCTGTAGGAATTGTAGGAACTTTTCTTTCTATGTTAGTTTGGGTTTTTGGACAAAAAAGAAGTGTAATTGCTTCAATAGTTGCCCAAGCAATCGGGGCTAGAAAAATTGACGAAATTAAATCTCTTCCTTCTCAAGCTATTTTTATAATTTTACTTATGAGTCTGGTAATTATTGGTATAACTTATCCGTTTGCTGAAAATTTATTTAGTTTTTATAATGCATCAGGCTTAATCTTAGACTACAGTGTAGATTATTATAAAATAAGGGTTATTGGAATTCCTTTTACTCTAATTACAATAGGAATTTTTGGTGTTTTTAGAGGGCTTCAAAACACAATTACACCAATGGCAATTGCATTAGTGGGAACTTCATTAAATATAGTATTAGATATAATATTAGTATATGGAATAGATGGGGTGTTAAGTCCTATGCATATTTATGGAGCTGCTTACGCTAGTGTAATTGCCCAAGTAACAATGGCTGGGTTAGCTGTCTTTTTATTATATAAAAAAACAAAGATTACATTGCGATTTAGTCTTCCCTTTAATAAAAAAATAAGAGATTTCTTGTCAATGTTCTTAGATTTAATCATCAGAACATTAGCTCTAAACATTGCTCTATATTTTGGTAGCTCATTTGCAGCAAAATATGGCGATGAATTTATTGCAGCCTATACAATTGCTATTAATTTATGGTTTCTCGGAGCTTTTATAATAGATGGATACTCTAGCGCTGGTACAATTCTTTCGGGAAAATTCTTTGGTGAAAAGTCATATAATAAACTAATTGAGCTATCTTATAAACTCAGCTTAATTGGAATATTTTTAGGGATATCGATATTTGCTATTGGTATGATCTTTTACGGCTACTCAGGGATAATATTTACTAAAGAACAAATAGTTTTAGTCGAGTTTTATAATGTTTTCTGGATAGTTTTAATAATGCAGCCTTTATGTGCTATAGCATTTATTTTTGATGGAATCTTTAAAGGATTAGGATGGATGAAAAAACTAAGAAATGTACTACTGTTTTCTACATTTATTGTTTTTATACCAACATTATTAATTACAGATAGTTATGGCTACAAATTAGAAGGAATCTTTTTGGCATTTACACTCTGGATAATTGCTAGAGGTGTTCCATTAATCATTAAATTCTATAAAACTTGTGTTCCACTTGTTCAAAAAATGTAAATTTGAATAAAAATTAATTAAATGTCTACAATAAGAATTACCAAACGATTTTCATTTGAAGCAGGCCACGCTTTATATGGTTATGATGGAAAATGTAAAAATCTTCATGGACACAGCTATAAATTATCTGTTACCGTAATTGGTACTCCAATTACGGATAAAACAAATCCAAAATTTGGGATGGTAATTGACTTTACAGATCTAAAAAGAATTGTAACCGAAGAAATTGTAGATAAGTTTGATCATGCAACTATTTTTAACAAAAACACTCCACATGTAAAACTTGCTAAAACTCTAAAAGACGAAGGGCACAATGTGCTTTTAGTTGACTATCAGCCAACTACCGAGTGCATGGTAACTGATTTTGCAAGAAAAATTACAAAAAGGCTGCCGATTAATTTAAAGTTACATTCATTAAAATTACAAGAAACTGAATCATCTTATGCTGAATGGGTTTCAACTGACAATAATTAAAATCTTTAAAATTGATAATTTTACAAAAAAATAAAAAAATATATTTTGCTTCAGATAACCATCTTGGAAATCCAAGTTTTCAAGAGACTATCAGTAGAGAGAAAAAATTTGTTTCTTGGCTTGACGAAATAAAATCTGATGCACAAGCTGTTTTTTTACTTGGAGATTTATTTGACTTTTGGTTTGAATATAAGTCTGTTATACCTAAAGGATTTGCTAGGACATTTGGAAAGCTTGCAGAGCTTTCAGATATGGGGATTCAAATTCATTTTTTTGTTGGAAATCATGACTTATGGGTCAGAGATTATTTTAAAGAAGAACTCAACATTGAAGTTCATTTTAACCCAAAAGAATTTATTTTAAATGACAAAAAGTTTTTTTTAGGTCACGGGGATGGTCTTGGGCCTAAAGACAAGTCTTTTAAACGACTAAAAAAGATATTTACTAATCCTTTTTATCAATTTTTGTTCAGATGGATTCATCCTGACATTGGAATTCCATTTGGTCAATACTTATCTCAAAAAAATAAAAAAAAATCAATCAAAAGTGATTTAATTTTTAAAGGCAATGATGAAGAGTGGTTAACAAAATATTGTAAACACAAATTAGAAAAAAATCATTACGATTATTTTGTTTTTGGGCACCGACACTTACCGTTAGATATCAAATTATCGAAAACATCAACTTATTTTAATTTAGGAGACTGGATAAGTCATTTTACCTATTGCTCGTTTGATGGCAAGGATATGAAATTGTTAAAATACTAAGTATTTTTTTCATCTTCAGTAAGATCAAGTTTTCTAAAGCTTGGAGATACAAAAGCTGTTGCTACGGCAGTTAATACTGTAATGGTCCCTCCAAAAACTACAGCGGTAACCGTTCCCATTAATTTTGCTGTTAAACCACTTTCAAAAGCGCCTAGTTCATTCGAAGATCCCACAAAAATAGAGTTTACAGAGGCTACTCTTCCTCTTAAGTGGTCTGGAGTTTTTAGCTGCAGAATAGTTTGCCTTATTACCATGGAAATTCCATCAGTTAATCCATAAATAAATAGAGATAAAACGGAAATCCAAAACATGGAAGAAAGTCCAAATGTAATTATAGATATCCCAAATGCAAATATTGCAATTAATAATTTACTTCCTGCATTTTTAGTAATAGGAATATATGCTGCAATAAACATTGTAATTAAAGACCCAACAGCTGGGGTCGCTCGTAAAACTCCAAACACTTCAGAAGGCTCCATACCCACTGGGATTTCAATTATTTCAGTTGCGTAAATAGGCAATAACGCTATTGCGCCACCAAATAATACTGCAACCATATCTAAAGTAATTGCGCCTAAAATTGCCTTTGAGTTATACACAAAAGCAACACCTTCTTTAAGGCTTGTAAAAATATTTTCACCAATCTTGGGGTTTAAAATTGGTTTTCGTTTGATAAATAAAAGTATTAATAAAGACAGTACGACTCCTGCCAAGACTACTCCCATAGATGTATTAACTCCAACCCAATGAATTGAAAATCCTGCAAATGCTGGACCTAAAACAACACCCATTTGCCAGATTGAACTGCTCCAAGTTGCTGCATTAGCATAAGTCTTTTTAGGTACTATAAGAGCTACTAATGAAAAAATAGTAGGACCAAAAAAAGCTCTTATAAAGCCACCTATAAAAACCAATAAATAAATTAAATAAAGAGTCGTTTGACTTGAGACTATTTCTTTTACACCAGAGCTTGTTACTATATAAAAGCCTAAACTGACAAAAAGAAATGCTATAATACAATAAATCAATAAATTTCTTTTTTCTTTTTGATCAACAATATGCCCAGCAAAAAGAGCCATTGAAACTGCCGGAACAACCTCCATCAGGCCGATTAAACCCAAGGACAATGGGTTTTTTGTGATTTCCCAAACGAGCCATTCAACAATAATAAACTGCATAGACCAAGAAAAAACTAATATAAACCTAACAACTAAAAAAATGTTAAATTCTCTAAATCTTAGAGCTGAATATGGGTCTACTTTAATATTTTTATTAATCATTACTTTTTATATCTAACAATTTTAACTGAACAGATTTTACTCCATTCCAGTTATTTTCATCAATATTAAATGCTGCTTTAAATTGAGCTTTATTTTTTACTAAAGATAACTTATCTCCTAATCCAAACGCTATTGCTTTAAAAATGTCTGAATTATCTTGCCTTAAGGACAGCTTTAAATGTTTGCCCTCTTCACCAACTGTCTTACAATATCCTGTATCATTTAAGTTGTCGGACCAAAAAACAGGCTGTTTGTTTGATGGCCCAAAAGGAGCAAATTGTTTTAATATTCTAAAAAACTTTGGTGTTATTTCTGAAAATTGAATTTTTTCTTCTACAGTAATTGTTGGAGTTAACATTTCCTTTTTAATAGTTTTTTTAACATGTTTTTCAAAACTAGTCTTAAAGGCTAAATAATTTTCTGGCTTCAAGGTAAGTCCAGCGGCGTATTTATGACCACCAAATTGAATTAAGTGCTCTTTACAAGATTCAATTGCATTATAAACATCATAACCTTTAACAGATCTAGCCGAAGCCGCTAAAACATCATTACTTTTTGTAAAAACTAAGGTTGGCCTGTAATATTTTTCAATCAATCTAGAGGCTACAATACCTATAACTCCTTTATGCCAATCTTTTTTAAATACCACAGTTGTAAAATCTTTTTGTTCTTCATTGCTCTCTATTTGTTTTAATGCTTGACTAGTTATAAGTTGATCTAAACCTCTTCTCTGTAAATTAAAATTGTCAATTTCTTTAGAAAAAGAAATAGCATTATCAAAGTTTTCTTCTAGAAGTAGTTCAACAGCATTATTTCCATGTTTAATTCTTCCCGCAGAATTAATTCTAGGCGCTATATAAAATGAAACCTCACTTAGAGTAATTTCAGGCTTGTTAATACCTCTAATAATTGCTTTCAAGCCAATAGTTGGAGAGAGGTTTATGACTTTTAAACCAAAATAGCAAAGTGTTCTGTTTTCTCCGATTAGAGGAACAAGATCTGCGCCAATTGCCACTGCTACTAAATCTAAATAATTTTCAATATTTGACTCCCAATCGTCCTGAGTAATATCTAACGCCTGAATTAATTTAAAACCAATACCGCATCCACATAGATACTTAAATGGGTAACTGCAATCACCCCTTAAAGGATTTAATACAGCAATTGCGTCTGGAATAACTGATTCTGGTTTGTGATGATCGCAAATTATATAATCAATATTTTTATTATTCGCATAAGAAATTTTATCTACTGCCTTTATTCCACAGTCTAAAGCTATCACTAAACTAAATTCATTATCTGCAGCATAATCAATAGATTGATATGATATTCCATAGCCCTCATCATATCTATCTGGGATATACGTACTAACTTGATTTGTTGTGTTATTTCTTAAAAACTTACACACTAAAGCAACAGAAGATGTCCCATCAACATCGTAATCTCCATAAATTAATATCTTTTCATCATTTGAAATAGCCTCTAAAATTCTCTTTACGGCTTTACCCATATCCTTCATTAAAAAAGGGTCATGAAGATGATCTAAAGATGGTCTAAAAAAAGTTTTAGCATCTTCAAATGATTTTATATCTCTAGTAATAAGCAAAGAAGCTGTTGTGTTACAAACATTTAACTGCTTAGATAAGGTTTTAATTTCTTTTTTTGAATCAGCGCTATTAACTTCCCAGTACATTATTTAATATTATGAAAATGAGATGATGTGTTAACCTCTGCAAATTTTCTAAACATCTCCATAACTCCACAATATTTAGTAACTGAAAGTTCTACTGCTCTATTAATTTTTTCTTCATTTAAATTAGAGCCGTAAAAATGGTATTCCAAATTAACTTTTTTATAATACTTTGGATGTTCCTTTGTTAATTCTGCAGATGTATTCATTTTAAAATCAGTAAGCTTAATTTTCATTTTTTCTAAAATTGAAATAACATCTAAGCCTGAACATCCAGCAAGCGAAGAAAGCATCAAAACCTTTGGGCCTGAAATATTATCATCCTTATTTATTCCAGAACCAAGGGTTAAAGTAGATTCGTTTGGGTTTAGAGATTCAAATATTAAATCGCCCTTCCATTGTGTTGTGATTTTATCATCCATAATTTATTTTTGTCTTTGTATTATTATTACTATTTCACCTTTTGGCTTGTTTTTAATAAAGTGCTCCTCTAGTTCTTTTGAAGTTCCTCTAAGCGTTTCTTCAAACAGTTTTGAAATTTCTCGAGAGATAGACAAATGAGTTTTAGGACCCATATATAATGAGATGTCTTTTAAGGTCTTTAAAAGTTTATGTGGAGACTCATAGATAATAATTGTTCTTTGTTCGTCTGCTAATTTTTTAAATCTAGTTTGTCTTCCTTTTTTTACTGGAAGAAACCCTTCAAATATAAACTTATCGTTTGGAAACCCTGAGTTTACTAAAGCAGGAATTAATGCAGTAGCTCCAGGCAAGCAATCAACTTCAATTTGATTGTCAACACATTCCCTTACTAAAAGGAATCCTGGATCTGAAATTGCTGGAGTTCCTGCGTCACTGATCATGGCAATGTTAATACCAGACTGAAGTTTTTCTATTACACTTTCTAAAACCCTATGTTCATTATGCATGTGATATGAAGTCATAGGGGTTTTAATTTCATAATGATTTAATAGTTTACCAGAGGTCCTTGTGTCTTCAGCCAGAATTAAATCTACTTCCTTAAGTGTTTCAATAGCCCTAAAAGTAATATCTTTTAAGTTTCCTATAGGAGTTGGCACAATATATAATTTACTCATGCTTTATATTTATTAAAAACTTTTTAAGATATTATTAAATTGATGATTGATTTTTGATAAATTTACTTTCTCAATCTTTTTTGAAAAGAAAACTTAACTAATAATAAAATTACAAAATGTTTCTTGAAAATACTTTGAAATATGATAAACAATTTGGGTGGATTGAAGTAATCTGTGGTTCAATGTTTTCTGGGAAAACAGAAGAACTAATTAGGCGATTAAAAAGAGCAAAATATGCTAACCTTAAGGTTGAGATTTTTAAACCCAATGTAGATATAAGATATGAAGATGATATGGTTGTCTCTCATGACGAAAATGAGATAATGTGTACCCCGGTTCCTGCAGCTGCAAATATTCCAATATTAGCTGACGGTTGTGATGTAATAGGTATTGATGAAGCTCAATTTTTTGATGATGAAATTGTAAATGTATGTAATTTTTTAGCTAACAAAGGAGTTAGGGTTATTGTAGCAGGTTTAGACATGGATTTTAAAGGTAATCCATTCGGACCAATGCCAAATCTAATGGCCACTGCAGAGTTTGTAACAAAGGTTCACGCAATTTGCACAAGAACCGGTGGATTAGCCCATTACAGTTACAGAAAAGCTGAAAATGATAACTTAGTTTTACTTGGCGAAACAAATGAATACGAACCATTAAGTAGAGAGGCTTATTTTAAAAAGCATCAATCAAAAATAAATGACATAAAAGTAACAGATGCTGAACAAATTATAACAACTAAAGATGTCTAAAAGTCAGGGAACCTTTATAGAAATAAATTTAAGTTCACTAAAGCACAATTTCGATTATATTAAATCACTAATTTCTAAAAAAACAAAAGTCCTTGCGGTTGTAAAGGCGTATGCTTACGGAAGTGACCCTGTTAAAATAGCAGCTTTCCTTGAAAAATTAAAAGTAGACTATTTTGCTGTCGCTTATACTTCTGAGGCCGTAAAACTAAGAGAGTTTGGGATAAAAAAACCCGTCCTGGTTTTTCATCCTCAAGCAGAAAATTTAAGTACTATAATAAAGCACAATTTAATACCAACTTTGTATTCCTTTAAAATGCTAGAATTCTTTAAGGATACTGTTAGCAGAAAAAAAGTTAAAAACTATCCCGTTCATTTAAAAATAAATACTGGATTAAATAGAACAGGCTTTAGTACAAAAGACGTAAATCGATTAATAAACTCAATTAACAATGATAATTTCATTAAAGTAGATGGAATATATTCACATTTATCATCAAGTGAAGACAAGCTAGAATTTGATTTTACTCAAAAGCAAATTTCTCTTTTTACAAAGACATTTAAAAAAATAATAAAAAATATTAGTGATAAGCCTTTAGTACATATTTGTAACACATCTGGTGTTATTAATTTCCCTGATGCTCATTTTGATATGGTCAGATGTGGTATAGGAATTTATGGGTTTTCAAATAAATTAACCAAAAGTAAAAGTCTAATCCCAGTAGTTAGTTTAAGGTCTTCAATTTCCCAAATTCATTTAATAAATAAAGGGGAAAGTGTCGGATATAACAGGTCGTATATTGCTGAAACAACTAAAAAAATCGGCACAATACCTTTAGGTCATGCAGATGGAATTTCTAGGCTTTATGGAAATAATAATGGTTTTGTTTACATAAAAAATAAAAAAGCGCCAATAATAGGAAATGTCTGTATGGATATGTTAATGGTAGACATCTCTAAAATTAATTGTGAAGAGGGGGATGAAGTTATTATTTTTAATGAAAAATATAGTGCTGAAGAATTAGCTGAGTCTGTTGGCACTATTTCTTATGAACTATTAACTGCTCTCTCACATAGAATTGAAAGAAAATTTATAAATTAATTAAATGAAGGTAGCGATCATAGGTGCAACTGGTTTAGTTGGGTCAGTATTATTATCAATAATAAAGGAGAGAAAGTTTCCCTTTACAGAATTAATTTTAGTAGCATCTAAAAGAAATATTGGCAAAAAAATTAATTTCAATGGAGAAGTCTATGAAATTATTGGTTTAGATGCAGCTCTTAAATTAAAACCAAATATTGTTCTTTTTTCTGCTGGAAGCAATGTGTCAATTGAATGGGCGCCTAAATTTAGTTTAGTTGGATCTACAGTAATTGATAATTCATCGGCATGGAGAATGGATTCATCAAAAAAATTAATTGTTCCGGAAATTAATGCTAGTTTACTTTCAAAGGAAGATAAAATTATAGCAAACCCTAATTGTTCAACTATTCAATTGGTGATTGCTCTTTCTGAATTACATGATAAATTTAATATTAAACGATTAGTTATTTCTACTTATCAATCAGTCACGGGAACTGGAGTTAATGCGATAAATCAGCTTGAGGGGGAAATACTGGGAGAAGAACCAGAAAAAACTTATCCGTACAAAATTTATAAAAATGCAATTCCTCATTGTGACTTTTTTGAAAATAATGGATATACAAAAGAAGAGATGAAATTAGTAAATGAAACCAAAAAAATTCTTTCTGATGATTCAATTTTGATTACAGCAACTGCTGTCAGAATACCTGTTATGGGAGGCCATAGCGAGTCTGTTAATGTAGAGTTTAGTAATCCTTTTGAAATTAATGATGTATTAAAAACATTAAAAAACACAAATGGAGTAACTGTTCAAGATGATATTAATCAAAATTTATATCCAATGCCTTTAACTTCAGAAGGGAAAGATGATGTTTTTGTTGGTAGAATAAGAAGGGATTATTCAAAAAAGAATGCATTAAATTTATGGATTGTAAGTGATAATCTTAGAAAAGGAGCCGCTCTTAACGCTGTACAGATTGCAGAACATATAATTGCCAAAAACCTCTTATAGTTGTTATAGCACTCATATAAAAATTTAGCTAGAAAAGGATTTTGTATATTGACTATATTATTTTTTAATCAATCTTAATTGACTTGATTGATAATCAACTCTTAATGATTTAATTCTACGGTATGAGGAAATTTTTCATAATTATTTTATTAATTCTTGGATTTCAATCTAATATTAATTCACAAGAAAATAATGAAACGTTTACGATATATTTAGTTAGGCACTCAGAAAAAGATTTATTTTCTAGTAATTCTACAGACCCGCCTTTAACCGAGTGTGGCAAGCAGAGATCAGAAAACCTAAGTACATTTTTAAAAGATGTAAATCTTGATGTTATATATAGCACTGATTATAATAGAACTAAAAACACAGCATTACCCACGTCAATTGCTAAAAACATTGTAACTAAAGAATATGATGCTCAAGATTTAGAGAGATTTTCGAAATTCTTAAAAGATAAGAAACAAAATGCTTTAGTAGTTGGGCATAGCAATACTACAGGAGTTTTAGCCGGGCTTTTAGTGGGTCAAGAAATTGGAGCTTTTGATTTAAATATTTATAATCGAATTTATCAAGTAGTAATTTACAAAAACCAAGGTCGTCTTCATTTGTTAAATACAGTTTTTGATTGTGTTGATTAACCATAAAAGCTAATAAACTAATTTCACATTTTTAAATGAATCTTTCCATTTATTGTAATGCAGTCCAAAACATTTGTATCTTAGTGCATCAACTAAAATTTAAACAAAGTTTTCAATAATGAATAAAAAGTTTTTTTTATCAATTCTTTGTTTAATCTCTTTCCATATTTATTCTTCTGCCCAAAACGTAGAAATTGATAATTACTCTGTAAACAACTTAGGTCAAGTACAACTGTCAATACAAGCTGAAGCTGGTAAATATTATGTGCTTCATGCCCAACATAGTCCAACATTTAACTGGGCAGTGTCAATCACAATAGGTGTCAATGGTACCATGATAATTTCAGAATCTGGCGCAGCATACCCATTAGAAAACTACACAATTACAGAACATGACATGGGAAATCCTGATGACTATGACGGGGATGGTATAGATGATATTACTGAGTTTAATAACATGCCTACTGATGGGCCTCTTAATTTCGCAGAAGCGATTGACTTTATTGATGGAGCTACTTCAATTCCAGATGCTGAAACATTTATGAGTTTAGCCACGGTCAATAATGTTGGCTGGGCTCCTTTTCTCGACGATCAATTGTATGTTAAATTTGGAATACTGGATAGAGATACGTCTGAACCAAAGGTATACTTTATTAATAGTAACACATATACGATACATGCAAGCTTTTGGAATGGAATAAACGCTTCTGTTAATGGAGATGACAGCTCTGGAGAAATAGTTTTTAATCCTAACGACATCCTTCCGAGTGGAATTATTGGAACCTATTCATTCAATTTTTCGTTTGGAGATGCTTATAATTTTGAAGACACTCAAAGAACCTATGAATTATTAGCGGCTAGCATGCCTTTTTTACAAAATAACATGAATCATTTTATAGGACAATCTTCTGAAAACAGTCACATCAACAATTACGCAGAAGATTTTGTAGATTCAAGAATAGATGTAGTTTTAGAAACTGATGTTTTTGCTGAAGTTAATTATGTTCCATTTCACGAAGCAGAAGGATATGGATTCTTTAGACATATGCAAGATCTTAATGAAACACCAGGCAGTAGAGATATTGTTCTTTACGATGCATTACCTAATTCTTTGCCTAGAGTCGGAGGAATAATTACCTCAGTGATGCAAACCCCACTATCACATGTTAACTTAAGGGCTATTCAAGATAATGTGCCAAATGCATATATAGCAGACCCATTATCAAATAATGCAATATCAAGTCTTTTGGGGAACTACATTTATTATAAAGTTGAAAGCGAGCAGTTTGAAATAAGAGAGGCTACTTTAGCTGAAGTTAATGAATGGTATGAAGATCTTAGGCCCACAGAGCCTCAGATTCCAATTCGTGATTTAAGTATTACTGATATAGTTCCATTAGACGATATTGAATTTGAAATGTCAACTGCATTTGGTGCAAAATGCTCTAATGTTGCAACCATGAGAGATTTTGGATTCCCAGAAGGAACAATTCCTGATGGTTTTGGCATTCCTTTTTACTACTACGATGAATTTATGCAATTCAACAATTTTTATCAAGAGGTACAAGTAATTTTGGGAAACCCTGTTTTTCATAATGATATAAACTTCAGAGTTGAACGTTTAAAACTCCTTAGAGAAGATATTAAGGCGGCACCTATGCCACAATGGATGCTTGATGATTTACAAGCCATGCATGATGATTTTCCTGAGGGAACAGCGGTTAGGGTTAGGTCAAGTACTAACAATGAAGATTTGCCTGGGTTTAGTGGTGCGGGACTATATACCTCTAAAACTCAATATCCTGATGAAGGTCATATATCTAAATCTGTCAAACAGGTTTATGCTAGTATGTGGAATTTTAGAGCCTATGAGGAAAGAGATTTTTATCGTGTTGATCATTTTATGGCAGCAATGGGTGTTTTATGTCATCCAAGTTTTCAAAACGAGCAATCAAATGGAGTAGGAATTAGCATTGATCCAATTTATGATACAGAGGACACCTTTTATTTAAATACTCAAGTTGGTGAGTCGTTGATTACAAATCCAGAAGCAAACTCAGTCCCAGAAGAGATTTTACTTTATGAAGACCCTAATCAAGGAGGAGGCTATCTAGTTTTAAGGCTTTCCAACCTAGTTAATCCTGGAGAACTGGTAATGGATCAAGTTTATTTAGATCAAATGAGGGAGTATCTTACTGTAATACATGATGAATTTGCGATTCTTTATGATGTTGTTGGAGCAGAGGGTTTTGCGATGGATATTGAATATAAAGTTACTGAAGAAGGCCAATTAATCATAAAACAAGCTAGACCGTGGGTTTCGTTTTGGGCAGATATTACATCTGATTATGATTTAGGTGTTTCCGCAATTACTAACCCACAATCTTCTTCAAGTCTTGGAAGTGATGAGTTAGTAACAACAACAATTTCAAACAATGGCTTAAACGATATGACTGACTTTAACATTGAATTATTGGTAGATGGTCAGTCAATGGAAACTGTTATTATAGATCAAACCATAGAACCATTTAGCGAAGCTGATTATCAGTTTTCAGTACCTCAAGATTTTTCAAATATAGGAGACTATACAGTTACTTCAATTGTTAATCATATTAATGATGAATATGAAAATAATGATACTCTAAGTGTTGTTTTAAGAAAGGTCCACCTGTTAAATGGGGAGATTTCTCTTGGTGAATTAGAAGTTGTATGTGACGATGTCGTTGAATTAGAAGCGCTAGTTTATAACCATGGTGAAGAAACGATAACTGAACTTGAAATTGAAGTGGTTGTAAATGATTTAACAGTTGATGTTATTGACGCGGAAGTAAATATTCCGTTCGAACAAGAAGGAATAGTAACAATCACAATTGATGACAACCTTGAGCAAGACAATAACATTACTCTAAACTTATTGGACATCAATAGTCAGCAAGATGAAGATCAAACTAATAATTCAGCTACTATAAGCACAAGTCTAGATTCAAATTATGATATTATTACACTAGTGATTAATGCAGACGACTATCCTGAAGAAACTTCTTGGAAGCTTTTAGATGAATCTAATCAAATAATTGCCACTGGTGCTTTGGATAATGACACTGAAGTATTTACTGAAAATATTTGTGTGGACTATAGTTCTTGCTTCTCACTTTATGTTTATGACTCTTATGGAGATGGTATTTGTTGTGGTTACGGCTTTGGAGATTTTCTAATCTTAGATTCCTCTGAAAATATTATTCTTTCTAATAGTGGTGAATTTGACAACTTTGCACAGGAAGTGTTTTGTCTTGATGATTCGGGTTGTGAGATTACAGCCGACATTAATACATCTCCAGTAAATTCTACATCTGTTCCAACAACTACTAGCTTTTGCTATGAAACTGGATTAGATAACTCTTATTCTTTTACTAGTCTTGATGGAAGCCCAATGAATCTTACTATTAACTCTGGGCAAGTAGAAAATGGATATGATGAATTAATAATTCTTGATTCTGATGGTGCCGAACTTTACAATGGTTATGGTGCAGGTGGAGATATTTCCGGATTGACTTTTCAGTCTTCAGGAGATAATATAACTCTAATCGTTCAAGAAGATGAAAGTATAAGCTGTGCAAGTAGTGGGTACAACCCTATAGATTTTACTGTTGCTTGTCCTACTTGTGTAAGTCCTATTGCTGTTAATGATGGGACAATTACAATTAACACAAATTCTGGCTTAAGTCCATTTGAATATAGTATTGATAATGGAGTAACATTCTTTGATTCTAATACTTTCAGCAATTTAGCTCCTGGAGATTATAATGTAGTTGTTATGGGCGCTACAGGGCTTTGTACATTTGAACAAACTATCTATGTTGGGGCGTGTGAATTAACTTCAGTAAACATAGTCGCAACTACAGCATCTTCAGTAGTTTCCACAGACGGATCTATAATGATTACGCCAACATCTGGCGAAGGTCCATATTTGTATAGTATTGATGGTGGGCAAAGCTTTGACACAAACAATGTGTTCTCTGGACTTCCTATTGGTACATATAATATAGTTGTTCAAGACTCAGCGCAAATATGCTTTTATGAAGAAAGTATTCCTCTTAGAATTGAAACAATGGTAATTAATGAAATTAATTACCGATCAATTGATTCTTTTAACCCTGATGACTGGATTGAATTATATAATCCAGAATCAACTATAAAAGATGTTTCAAATTGGAAAATTAAAGATGATAACGATTCCCATGTTTTTGTAATTCCAGAAGGGACTCAAGTTGAAGCAAACGGATATTTAATTATCGTTAAAGATGAGGCTGATTTTACAACCGCATTCCCTGGTATACCTTATATTGGTGAGCTTGGGTTTGGGTTTGGAGGATCTGATGAAGTTAGATTATATACCTCTGACGATAAACTAGTTGACGAGGTAAAGTATGAGTCTGAGTCTCCTTGGCCTACTTGTGCATATGAAACTGGCAATACACTAGAATTAATTACTCCCGAATTAGATAATTCTTTACCAGAGAGTTGGAATTGTATTAATGAAAATGGCAGCCCAAATGCGGTCAATAGTAGTAGTTTGTATGTTGAGAATATGGCATATAGCTTAATAAAAATATTTCCAAATCCTGTAAAAAACTCACTCTACATCTCAGGGGATTCAAGCAACTATAACATTAAAATTTATTCTCTTCTGGGTCAGCTCGTAATGGCTGCTTCAAATGTGGGTGAAGTTGATGTCAGCTCGTTTACTAAAGGAGTTTACTTAATAAAAATAAGTAATGAAAACTCTACAACTACCAAACGATTTATAAAGTTATAAAGTCATTAAATTAAGTTTGCTAATTCAGACCCAACATTAGTGCCTATTGCAACTCCCATTCCTCCTAGTCTAACCCCGCAGTAAACATTGTTAGAAAGTTGTTTTGTTATTGTAGTTTTTTTATTTCCAATACCCATAATACCACTCCACCTTTGGTCAATTTCAAAATCGGTCTGAGGTAAAATAACTTCTCTTAGTAATTTCTCTAATTTAGATTGTACAGTATTTGTAACTCCAAACTCGTTTGTGTTTTCTGCTTGAAAATCTAAATTCCGACCTCCACCCAATAAAATTCTATCATCAATATTCCTGAAATAATAGTACCCTTGTTGAAAGTGAAATGTTCCAATTACCTTTAAATTTTTAATAGGTTTAGTAATGAGAACTTGTGCTCTAGCTGGAACAACTTTTTCTTGAATTATTGACTCTGAAAATCCATTTGTTGCAATAAATAATTTATTACAACTTATGGTAAATTGATTTGTGCAAACTTTAACTGATGAGCTAAGATCTTCAAAGTTCTCCACAAACACATTATTTATAACTCTAATGTTAGATTTATGTGCTTTACTTAAGAGTGCGTCCATCATTTCTCCAGTATCTATCTGCCCTTCAAATTTGTTGTGTATTATATCTTTTAAAGTGTTCTGAAAATTGAACTTGTTTTTATTTAACTCAAATACTTTCCCATTGAATATTGGCTCGATAAGTTTATTGATGTCATCAATTTTAGATAAAGAATTCTGTAACTTTTCTGTGTCGTCTTGTAGAAATATTTCATTTCCGCCAAACTCTTTATATTTAATCTGTTTGTCTCCCAAAAGATTTCTTAGCCTGATTAATCCAGAAACTCTTTTTTGTATTAATTCATAAACCTCCAAAGGACTGTGTGAGTCTAAATCACTTATAATTTCTGTTAGGCTTCCAAAACAAGCAAAGCCGGCATTTCTAGAACTGGCTCCGTGAGGAATTAGCCCTTTTTCTAAAATAACAATTTTTGATTTCGGATGTTTAGTTCTAAGTTCTAAGGCACAATTTAACCCAACAATTCCGCTACCGACAACAACAAAGTCAATGTTAGAAAGCCAAGTTTTGTTTTCCCAGTAAGAGAATTTCATATAAACCTTAAGTTATTAATTAGATTCTATTTCAAAATCTTCCATGAATTTAGTGGTGTACTTTCCTTCTATATATTGTGGATTATTCATAAGTTGTCTGTGAAAAGGAATGGTAGTTTTAATACCTTCAATAATAAACTCATCTAAAGCTCTTTTCATTTTGTTTATTGCCTCTTCTCTTGTTTGAGCAGTAGTAATAAGTTTTGCTATCATTGAATCATAATTAGGAGGAATTGAATACCCAGCATAAACATGAGTGTCAAGCCTTACTCCGTGACCTCCTGGCAGGTGTAAGTTTGTAATTTTTCCAGGTGATGGTCTAAAATTGTTAAATGGGTCTTCTGCATTAATTCTACATTCAATTGAGTGCATTTGAGGAAAATAATTCTTGCCACTGATTGGAACACCTGCTGCAACTAATATTTGCTCTCTAATTAAATCAAAATTTATAACTTGTTCAGTAATAGGATGCTCTACTTGTATTCTAGTATTCATCTCCATAAAATAGAAGTTTCTATTTTTATCTACTAAGAACTCTACCGTTCCGGCTCCCTCGTATTTAATAAACTCAGATGCTTTTACTGCTGCTTCACCCATCCTTTGTCTTAACTTATCGGTCATAAAAGGAGAAGGAACTTCTTCGGTTAGCTTTTGATGTCTTCTTTGAATTGAGCAATCTCTTTCAGACAAATGACAACCCTTCCCTTTTGAGTCACCAACAATTTGGATTTCAATGTGTCTTGGCTCTTCGATAAGCTTTTCCATATACATGTCGTCATTTCCAAAAGCAGCTTTTGATTCCTGTCTAGCAGAATCCCAAGCATCTTTTAAATCAGACTCGTTCCAAACAGCCCTCATGCCTTTTCCTCCGCCTCCAGCTGTTGCCTTTAGCATAACTGGATATCCAGTTTTTTTTGCAGTTTTTTTACATTCTGAAAAGTTTTCAATAATCCCATCACTACCTGGTACGCATGGTACTCCTGCTGCCTTCATCGTTAATTTTGCAGTTGCTTTATCTCCCATTTTTGAAATCATATCACAAGAAGCTCCAATGAACTTAATATCATGTTCTTCACATATTTTCGAAAACTTTGCGTTTTCAGACAAAAACCCATATCCAGGGTGAATTGCGTCGGCATTAGTAATCTCTGCCGCTGCGATTATATTTGAGATTTTTAAATAAGACTCACTACTAGGTGCTGGGCCGATACAGACTGCTTCATCTGCAAATTTAACATGTATGCTTTCAGCATCTGTTACTGAATAAACAGCCACAGTTTTAATTCCCATTTCCTTACATGTTCTAATTATTCTAAGAGCTATTTCACCCCTGTTCGCAATTAATATTTTTTTGAACATAACTGTTTTTTTTTAATGTAAATTAACTGACTAAGATGGGTCGACTAAGAATAGCGGTTGATCAAACTCTACAGGAGAAGCATCATCAATTAAAATTTTAATAATTTTCCCTGTTACTTCAGATTCTATTTCGTTGAAAAGCTTCATAGCCTCAATTACACATAAAACATCTCCATCTGCTATAGACGAACCAACCTCAACAAAGTTTGATTTATCAGGCGATGGTTTTCTGTAAAATGTTCCTATAATTGGAGATTTAATAGTAATATATTTTGAGCTTTCTTCCTCTACTTTTGGTGTTTCCTCTTTTGTACTTGCTGGTTGAGGGATCTCAATTGCCGGGCTTTGTGCTATTGGCTGTTGTTGAACTGGTAGGGCCTGAACTATTGTTTGTTTTTGTTCTTTACCAGTCTTAATGGTGATTTTAACATCTTCCATTTCTAGTTTTACTTCATTTGCCCCTGACTTAGCAACGAATTTTATTAAATTTTGAATGTCTTTAATGTCCATAAAATATATTATTTAGTTAATTATTGTTATAACTCCATTTAAAATAAATTGATCCCCATGAGAATCCACCACCAAAGGCAGCAAAAACGATTTTGTCACCTTTTTTTAATTTAGATTCATAATCATATAAAAGTAAAGGAATAGTTGCTGATGTAGTGTTCCCATACTTCTCAATATTTACCATCACTTGGTTTTTTGAAAGATCTAGTCTATTTGCTGTAGCATCTATAATACGTTGATTCGCTTGGTGAGCCGCTAGCCATTGAATGTCTTCTTTTTTAAGATTATTTCTTTTTAAAATTTTGGCAGAAACATCGGCCATATTAAAAACAGCATTTTTGAAAACTGTTTTACCGTCTTGCCTTATAAACTGATCCCCATTTTTTATAGCCTCATTGTCTGTGGGCAAAAACGAGCCTCCAGATTTTACTTTGAGAAAGTCTCTTCCTTTACCATCAGTTTTAAGTATTTCATCTTGCATTCCTAATCCCTCATTATTTGGCTCAAAAAGTACAGCTCCTGCTCCATCTCCAAAAATTATACATGTTGCTCTGTCTGTGTAATCAATCATAGATGAATTTTTGTCAGCTCCAATTAGTAGTACTTTTTTGTAAGCACCAGACTCGATATATCTTGCAGCCACTGACATTCCAAAAAGAAAACTAGAACAAGCGGCGTCCATATCAAATGAAAAGGCATTTATTGCTCCAATTTGTGTTGCTGTGTATGAAGCTGTAGATGCAGCTTGCATGTCTGGCGTTGCTGTGGCGACAATAACCAGATCAATAGTTGTTGGGTCAATATTCTTTTTTGCTAGTAGATCTTTTGCTGCATTTATTGCCAAAAATGATGAACCTAATTCATTTCCTTTTAATATTCTTCTCTCTTTAATTCCAGTTCGCGAAACTATCCATTGATCGTTAGTTTCAACCATTGATTCTAAAATTTTATTTGTAAGAACATATTCCGGAACATATCCTCCTACAGCAGTAATAGTAGCGTTTAAACTATTCATAAAAAAAAATCTATGACAAATGTGTATAAAAAAACTATAAAAACAAGCAAAAAAGAGCAAAAATTAGCAAAAACGGGCAAAAAACGAGTAAAAAAGGGGGAAAATGAACAAAAAAGCAGCAAAATTGATAAAATTATTATTTGTTAAAACAAAAAAAGAGCGCTCCTAGTTAAGAGCGCTCTTTTTGTAGAATAATAATTACTAAGCTTCTTCTACAGCAGAATTGTCAATTAATACATTTCCTCTGTAATATAGTTTGTCTTCAAACCAATGAGCTCTGTGGTATAAATGCGGCTCACCAGTTGTTGGACAAGTTGCGATTTGAGCTTCTGAAGCTTTGTAATGGGTTCTTCTCTTATCTCTTCTTGTTTTTGAGATTTTTCTTTTAGGATGAGCCATAATTTATTTATTTATCTGTTACTATTTTTTTTAATTTTTCCCAACGAGGGTCAATTTCTCCTTTGTTTACTGAAACATTTTCTTTCGGACTAAGTTCATTTAACTTATCTAAAACATCTGATTTTAAAGTTCCGTCAACAACTCCTGGGTGAATCCTTTTTTGAGGAATTGAAAGAGCTATAAGTTCGTAAATGAATTGCTCAATATTAATTTTATGCTCGCTATGAGGTAAAATTAATATTTCTTCATTATCATTATTAAACTCTTGTCCAAACTTTACAACTAAATCAAAGCTATTATTAATCTCTTGCTTAAATATTTCATTAGAAATATCACAATTAACTTCAACAGAGCCTTTTGATTCAAAATTGAATTCTAATAAGGTTGTTTTCTTGACAAGTTTAACTTTAACTAACACGTTAATATTGTTAAAGTCAATAAAATCAATTTCTTGAAAGAACGTATTATCAATAATGTACTCGAAATCATGAAGTCCTAACTTTAATCCAACAAATTCAATATCGAAATCTTTATTAGGCTTCATTACAATTTATTTCGAGGGTGCAAATATATAAAAATTCTTTTTATGACTTAAACTTGCTGTTCTTTTTCTTTTTTGGCAATCTAAAAACTTTTAAAGCATTATTAGACAGTTCATTTTCTTGAGCTCTAGTTTTAAAAATTTCAATTGCTGAAAACAACGCTTTTTTAAATGATGTTTGATCTGCAATTCCTTTACCAGCAATTTCAAAAGCAGTGCCGTGATCTGGCGACGTTCTAACTATGTCAAGCCCTGATGTATAGTTTACACCAGCCCCAAATGATAAAGTTTTAAAGGGGATTAAACCTTGATCGTGATAAGCTGCAATGACTGCATCAAAATTTTTATAATTATCAGAACCAAAAAAACTATCAGCAGCATATGGGCCATAAATTAATTTTCCGGATTGCTTTGCTAAATCTAAAGCGGGTTTTAAAATAGTATCATCTTCATTTCCTATTACACCATTATCTCCAGAATGAGGGTTAATTCCCAATACCGCTATTTTAGGTTTAGATATACTAAAGTCATTAATAAGTGATTTGTAAATGCCTTGAATTTTTCTTGCAATCAAATCTTCGTCAATTAAGTCTTTGACAGAGCTTAGTGGAACATGTTCAGTAAGAAGTCCAATTTTTAAATTATTTGTGACCATAAACATTAGACTGTTTCCTTCAAAAACACTATCTAAATAATCAGTATGACCCTTAAAAGTAAAAGATTCAGATTGTATAGCTTCTTTATTAATTGGAGCAGTGACCAAAACATTTAGTTTACTTTTTTTTATATCGGCGGCCGCAGATTTTAAGGAACTTACTGCTAATTCTCCAACTTTGAAATCACATTTTCCAAAATTAATTTCTTGCAAATAATTCCAAGGCTCAATTATATTTAAGCAGTCTAATGACGCCTTTTCTGGAGAGTTAATAACATTGATTTTAATGTCAAAACCAAAATGAGACATAAAAAACCTTAGATTCTTTGACGAGCAATAAACAATTGGTATGCAGAATTCAAAAATTCTTTTATCACTGAAAGTTTTTAAAACAACTTCAGGACCTATGCCATTCATATCTCCTATAGAAATCCCTACTTTTAGCTTTTTATTATTTTCCATCGAAATTCTAATAAATCGTTTAATAATATTCAGTAAATTTAATCAATTAAAACCTACATAATAATGTTTACTGGAATAATTGAGAGTGTTGGAGTTATAAAAGCAATAAATTACGATAGATCAAATATTAATTTTTCTATTTCTAGTAGTTTGTCTAATGAATTAAAAATAGACCAAAGTGTTTCACACAATGGAGTGTGTTTAACGGTTGTAAGTACTGAAGAAGGGTCTTACAATGTAACTGCCATCAAAGAAACTTTGGACAAAACCAATCTAGCTAAACTTCAGTTAGGAGATCAAGTAAACTTGGAAAGGTGCTTAAAGGTAGGTGACAGGTTAGACGGGCATTTTGTGCAAGGTCATGTTGATCAAACCGCAATCTGTACATATGTTGGTAATGAAAATGGAAGCTGGACATTTACATTTAAATATGACGATAAAAATGATAATATTACTATTGAAAAAGGGTCTATTACTGTAAACGGTGTGAGCCTAACAGTAGTTAACTCTAAGAAATCAGAATTTAGTGTTGCAATAATCCCTTATACTTTTGAAAACACTAATTTTAACAGCTTTTCAGTTGGGACATTAGTGAACTTAGAATTTGATGTTTTTGGAAAATATGTCACAAAGCTTTTTAACAAAAAATAGCTATTATTTGGCAAAAAACAACCAAAAACAACCAAAAATGGTCAAAAAAAGCTTAAAAAATACCAAAAACAGCAAAAAAACAAAATTAAATTATTATGTGTTTTTGTGCTTATTTTTAATATATACAGTATGTAATTCTCAAAGTAATTCCGAAAAATTGAATCCTACAAAAATTGTTCTTATGGGCAACTCTATCACAGAACACTGGCAGACATACTCCCCTTTATTTTTTGAAGAAAATTCATTTCTTGTTAACAAAGGGGTTAGTGGTCAAACTTCGGTTGAAATGTTGTCTAGGTTTCAAGAAGATGTAATTAAACAAAGCCCTAAGGCCGTTTATATCTTAGCAGGTATTAATGATATAGCCCAAAATTCTGGCTATATTTCTATAGATGATATTTCAAAAAACATAATTAAAATGGGGTTACTTGCTCAAAAAAACAACATCAAGGTTGTCATATGCTCTGTATTGCCTGTAACCGAAATTATTTGGAATGAAAAAATTAAAAATGCAAATCAAAAAGTGATTGAGTTAAATCAAAAACTGATTAGTTCTTCAAAAAAAAACAACTTTACATACCTTGATTTTTACAGTAAAATGAAAGATGAGTTAAGTTTGCTTACCTACGACGGGCTCCACCCAAACAAAAGAGGATATAAAAAGATGAGTGCAATTATAAAAAAGTCTATTGAAGAAATTATGAACAATTTTAATTAAATTTGAAAAAAAAACTATGAAAAAAATTTTAAAATTTCTTGGGCTTATTTTACTCGCAATCGTATTATACATTGGTTATTTAATAATGAATCCTGTTAGTCCTCTCGAAAAAGTTACTTTTAAGAATAATGAATTAACTTTTGATGTTGAATACAGCAGGCCTTTTAAAAAAGACAGGCTGATTTTTGGCAATAAATCTGAGGGTGCCTTAGTTCCGTTCGGAGAATATTGGAGAACAGGAGCTAATGCTGCCACTAATTTTTCAATTAACTCAGAAATTACTATTTCAGGAATTCAATTAATGTCTGGAAAATATAGATTATATACCGTACCAGGGGAAGAACAATGGGAAGTGTTTGTTAACTCTGAAGCTGACACTTTTTTCGCAATTACAGAGCCTGACAGTGCTAAAGATTTAATGAGTTTTACCGTTACTCCGCAACAATTGAATGAATCTGTTGAGCAATTCACTATTGACTTTATACCTTCACCCCCAGGTGGTCCTACATCTACAGGCCTTAGGCTAAGGTGGGATTTAACAGAGATTGTAATTCCGTTTAATTAAATTTTATAAAGACGAATGAGTTTTAAAAAGTTTTTAAAGGCATTTCTGTTTATTGTGTTGCTAACCGTAACTATTTATTTTTCTATAGATATTATTCAAAAGAAAAACAACCTGATGGACATTGAGGAATATAGTCCAAAATCATCTCTAGTTGTAGAGGAAAATCCAAGAAACAGTGCAAAGTTCCCTTTTGTAGATGTACATAGTCATCAATGGAAAATGCCAGTAATGGATTTTGCCAATCTTGTAGCTGAAATGGATAGTCTTAACATGGGTTATATGATAAATCTAAGCGGCTCCGGATTTGCTGCCTTTGCAGGTAACCAAAAACTTATGGATATAACATTAACAGAATCACTTGAAAACGTAAAAAAACAAGGCTTTTCAAATAGGTTTGGTGTATTTGTTAATGTGGATTTTAACAAAATTGATGACGAAGATTTTGCTAAAAATAATGTTGAAATAATCAAAGAAGCTGTTAAGCAAGGAGTTATTGGATTAAAGGTGTATAAAAACCTTGGCTTAAATTTAAAAGACGATAGTGGTGAAAGAGTAAAAGTTGATGACAAAAGGTTAAATCCAATATGGGAAATTTGTGGAGAATTAAATATCCCTGTTCTCATACATAGCGGAGAGCCTTCACCATTTTTTGATCATATAGATAAGCATAACGAAAGATTTTTACATGCAAGGCAAAAACCTCAAAGTTTTAGAAATTCAGATGAATACCCTTCATTTGACGAGGTCATGCAAGAGCAGTATAATATGTTTAAAAATAATCCTAACACAACTTTTATTAATGCGCATCTTGGCTGGTATGGAAATGATTTAGATAAAATGAGTGCTCAACTTGATGACCTCCCTAATGTTTATACAGAAATTGGAGCAGTAATTGCTGAACTAGGCAGGCAGCCTATCAGAGCAAGAAAGTTTTTTGTTGAACATCAAGACAGGGTTTTATTTGGAAAAGACACTTACAAAAAAAGTGAGTTCGATGTTTATTTTAGAATCTTAGAAACAAGTGATGAATATTTTGATTACTACAGGAAAAGACATGCTCATTGGAAAATGTATGGGTTAAATTTACCTGATTCAATTTTGAAAAAGCTGTATTATAAAAATGCTAGGAAGTTATTTCCTAATATCCCTCTAGAATTATTTGAACCTAATTAGTCGTGAAAAAAAAACTTTTTTTATTTATATATTTAAGTTTTAATGTCACCTCTTTTTCTCAAAATTTTGAAAACCTTGAGTATTTACTTCTTGCCTCACAAGAAGATCAATCCTTGTTGTTTAAAGAATATTTAAATCCGCTAGTTACTAGCGTGAATTTTGGAATGGGAAGTGGATGGGCTAATACTGCTAAAACTCACAAGTTGCTTGGGTTTGATATTACAGTTTCCTTAAACACCTTTTTTGTTCCCTCAGATGCCAAAAAGTTTTCTACTTCTGGATTAACTAGTATCACGTCTTCATCAGATTATTTGCCTACTGTTCTTGGTGGAAACACAAACGAAACCTTAAGCGTTTCTATAAATGATGACTCCGCTATCTTTCCTCCAAACGAATTTAGCGCTACCTTCATTGCTCCGTCTGGAATAGAAAATGATTTTTTTTTAAATATGCTAATAACTCCAAATATTCAAATTGGCTTAGGCCTTCCTTTTAAAACAGATCTTATTGTTAGGTATATTCCTACAACATCGAGTAAAAACACGAATATTGGGTTAATGGGAGTTGGGATCAAGCATGATATTTTACAACATTTTGGACCTGTAGATAAGATACCTTTAATAGATTTGTCATTACTTCTTGCGTATAGTAATTATTCAATTGATTATGAGTTTCAAAAAACTTCAAATCTTCCTGGTGTTGGGCAAACAGCAATAATGGATATGAATAACTACAGCGCTAATATTATTTCTTCTATTGACCTAAAGCTGATAACTTTTTACGCAAGTGTTGGTTACTCAAAAGGGGTCTCTAACTTAAGCATTTTAGGCTCATATGAATTGTCCTACAATATTTCAGATACTTCAGAAGTTATTGTTTTCAATGTAGTAGATCCTTTGAAGGTAGAATGGGAAAAAGAATCTCTAAGAGGAAATGCCGGATTAAGTTTTAACCTTCCTGGAATAAAATTATTTGCTGATTATACTTTTCAAGAATATAATTCTTTGACTGTTGGGGCTTCTATTGGAATTAGATAATTCTTTTTTAAAGGTTTTTACTCCCTTTTAATTTAAATAAACTTGATAATAAAATGATTGGCTCCCAATTCTTAGATGATGAAGAGTAAAATACGTGTCTAGTGCTTTTTGGGGTAAGTAATTTGCCGGCAACTCCGTACTCTACAATTTGATTTTTAGTTATTTTTTCTACATAATCAGTCTTGATTTGATCAGAATCATAATCTAGAAGAGTAACTGGAATTTGTTTATATCCAAGTTTTTTTAATGCAAAATACCTATGATGCCCGTCGATAATAACAAACGACTTACTACAACATAAAATAGATGAAATGATAATATCATCATAGTTAAAAGATTCAATATACTTTATAAGTTTATCTGCTTTTTGTTCAATTATTTCTTCGTGTGTAATTATTTTTTCTACATTAATTAATTTAACTCCTTTAATAATTGATTTATCAAATTCTATTGAATGCATATCTGTGTTTTATTTTAATGTCTGCAAATCTAGTTCTTTATCTGGAATTCTCAAATAGCTTTTTTGCTTGAGGTTTTCCATTTGTTTAAGCGCTTCATTATCAAAATTTAGCTTGTCTCCATTAAAGATAACTCTCCATATTTTTCCGTTTTTTGATTCGGAAATATATAGTGATCCGTCTGGCCCTTGAGCTAATCCCATTGGCCTGTACTTAGAATCTTTCATTTGCTTAACAAGATCTGTTCCTGTAAAACCATCTGCAAAAACTTCTAAATTTCCTGACGGTTTTCCGTTTTCAAATGGAATAAAAGCAACAATATAGCCCGCTTGTGGATATGGGCCTCTGTTGGTTGATCCGTGAAAGGCAATAAAAGCTCCATCTTTATATCTATCTGGAAATTGGCTTCCGGTATAAAACATTAAATCATTAGGCGCCCAATGAGCTGGAAGCCCCATGATAGGCTCTGCATAACCTTTTGCTTGCTGCTTTCCATCACCTCCGTATTCAGGGGCTAACATTCTTTTATTTTTAAAGTGATCATAATAAGTATAAGGCCATCCAAAATCATCATCTTTTTTAATAAGCATAAATTCTTCAGAGGGCAAAACAGAGTTTTCCCATTTAGAATAATAATCTGGGGCATGATTGTGAAGATAGTCTCTTCCGTGATTTACCGCGTATAGATTATCCTCTTTCTTGTTCCAAGTAATACCTACAATACTTCTAAGTCCAGTAGCAAATCTAATTCCATCAGATTGTCGCTGCTCAAGTTTGTTTTCGTCAAATTTCCACACTCCACCTAGAATGTTTAATTGCGAACAGGGGAATTCTCCTTTGACAACTGCATCTGGATCTCCTGCAGTTAACCTTAGGTCTTCACATGCATTGGTAGGCGCACTAAAAGTAACATACATTCCTCCTTTATTGTCAAAGGCTAATGATTTTGCGTTGTGCCATCTAATTGGATATTCGTCTACCATAATAACCTCTGGCTTTCCTTTAGGAATAAGGTTGGTTGGATCCAGTTTTTGCCTATAAACAACTAATTCTGAGCTATAGTATAAATAATCATTATGAATTTTCATTTCCGTTGCAAACCTTCCGTCGTTTGGATAATCTCCAAATCTTTTAAAAATGTCTGCTTTACCATCTCCGTCGACATCTCTAAGTGCCATATTGCCTTTGTCTCCTGTGTCAATTCGAAGTTTAATGTAAATATCGCCGTTTGTGTTTACAGCAAGGTGTCTTGCCGGACCAACACTATCAGCGACTACTAACGCACCAAATCCTTTTGGAAGAATTAAGCCCCCATTATCTGGGTCTGTACTTGGGATATCGAAAACAGCTGTGTCCTCTGTGCAAGAAATTAAAAGTGCACTAAATAAAATAATTATTCTAATGTTCATAGTTTAAAGATAGTATATCTTGACTAGACTGTTTACTTTTACTAAATATCAATAAAACGCATAGGCTTGAATTATCTAAATGTAGAAAACATTTCTAAATCTTATGGTGAAGTTACTCTTTTTAAGGGAATAACATTTAGTATTCATAAAGGTCAAAAAATCGCGTTTATTGCAAAAAATGGAACTGGAAAAACTTCTATACTAAAGATTATTTCAGGTGAAGACTCAAGTGATTCGGGTGATATAACATATAGAAAAAATATTGCTGTGTCTTTTCTTTCTCAAGACCCTAAATTTGATGATAGCTTAACAATTGAAGAGTCTGTTTTAAATAGCGATAACCCCATACTAAAAGTCATCGCTAACTATGAAAAAGCAATATTAAACTCTGAAGATACCGAAAGTTATCAAAAAGCATTTGAAGATATGGAGCTTTACCAGGCTTGGGATTTTGAAACACAATACAAACAAATCTTGTTTAAATTGAAGTTGGACAAAATAAATCAAAAAGTGGGAGAATTATCTGGAGGACAAAAAAAACGTCTTAGCTTGGCAAATGCTTTAATTAATAGACCTGATTTGTTAATATTAGATGAGCCAACAAATCATTTAGATTTAGAAATGATTGAATGGCTTGAGTCTTTTTTTGCAAAAGAAAATATAACTCTTTTTATGGTTACTCACGACAGATACTTTTTAGAGCGTGTTTGCAATGAAATTCTTGAGCTTGACCAAGGCATACTACATAGTTATAAAGGAAATTATTCATACTATCTTGATAAACGCAAAGACAGAGTAGAAAGGCAAGCTATTGAGCACGGTAAGGTCAAGCAGCTTTTTAAAAAAGAACTTTCTTGGATGCGTAAACAACCAAAAGCCAGGACAACAAAATCAAAGTCTAGGATTGATGACTTTAAGGAGATCAAGCAGCGTGCGCAGCAAAGAAGAGTTGAGCATGAAGTTCAATTAGAGCTAAACATGGAGAGGCTCGGAACTAAAATTGTTGAACTAGTTAAGGTCTCTAAATCTTTTGAAGACAAAGTTATTTTAGATCAATTTAATTATATGTTTCAAAGAGGTGAAAGAGTTGGCATAATCGGGAAAAACGGAACTGGAAAAAGTACATTTTTAGATATATTAACAGCAAAAACCACTCCAGAATCAGGAAAAATCATAATTGGAGATACAATAAAGTTTGGGTACTACACACAAAATGGTATTGAAGTCAAATACTCTCAAAAGGTCATTGATGTAGTTAGAGATTTTGGAGATTTTATCCCCTTAAAAAAAGGAAAACAAATAAGCGCCCAGCAGCTTCTTGAAAGATTTTTGTTTAGCAGACAAAAGCAATATGACTTTGTTGAGAAATTAAGTGGCGGTGAGCGAAAAAGACTTTATTTATGTACCGTATTAATCCAAAACCCAAATTTTTTAATATTAGATGAGCCTACTAATGATTTAGACATAGTGACTCTTAACGTTTTAGAAAGTTTCTTGCTAGATTTTCCTGGATGTGTCATTGTAGTCTCTCATGACAGATATTTTATGGACAAAGTAGTTGATCATTTGCTGGTGTTTAAAGGAGAAGGAGAGGTGGAAGACTTCCCTGGAAATTACTCAGATTACAGGATATACGAAGACAGCAAGCCGGTTTTGAAAAAAGAAACAAAAAAAGACAATACATGGAAGATTCCTCAGAAAAATAAACTAAGCTACTCTGAAGAAAAAGAGTTAAAAAATATTGAAACTAAAATCAAGTCTCTTGCTTACAAAAAAAAGGAGCTTGAAAAGGAATTTATTGATAATAGTCTGAGTCAAGACAAAATACTACTTATGTCTAAAGAGCTCGAAAAAGTTATTAATGAACTTACCAAAAAAGAAGATAGGTGGCTTGAGCTTTCATCTAAATTAGAAGAATAAAAAAGAGCCCTTAACGGGCTTTTTTTTATTTGTTGGAATGTGATCCATCACAATATCCATTTAAGTCATTTGTGTTTCCACACCCACATTTGGGTTTGTTTAAATTTGTTTTCATGTTAATTAAATTTAAGGTTTGCTGATAGTTCTATTTCGTTTAAAATTAATTTGTCTCCTAGGTTCTTAAAAAAACTTCCCGAAGCATACTTCACGTCATATTTAGATCTGTCAAAAACTAAGTCTGCAGTGTAGCCTTCATTACTTTTAAGAAGTGAAAAGCTTACCGGGTGGCTAATATTTTTTATAGTTAAAATTCCTGAAGCAGTGTTATTTACAACTTTTTCTATAATTAAACTGGCTACATTATGCTTGTCTACTGCAAAAAAATCGTCAGACTTCAAGTGGTTTTCTAAGCTTTTCTTGCCTTTTCCTGTTAAATCATCACATGTTAGCGATGTCATATCTACAGAAAAAACTCCACTTATAATTTTACCGTTTTCCATTAAAACATTACTGTCGCCAAATTGTAACGATCCATTATGCCCGCTTCCTGTTACCTTTTTACCTTCCCAATTTAGTGAAGACTCAGAGATATTTAATTTGTTTTGACTGTATAATGAAGTAGTCATTATTAAAGAAAAGACAATTAAAAAAAGTTTATTTAAATTCTTCATGCAAAAAATTTTTACTGTTAGAAAAAGCTAAACTACATATAAATCTTAGAAAAAATTATAACTTAACATTTAATTAAGTTTTATCAATAGCATGTTTAAAAAGAATAAAAG
This sequence comes from Flavobacteriales bacterium, assembly GCA_004213995.1. Classification (GTDB taxonomy): domain Bacteria; phylum Bacteroidota; class Bacteroidia; order Flavobacteriales; family Flavobacteriaceae; genus SGZJ01. Next base: position 35,814 of record SGZJ01000013.1, read on the forward strand.
AAAAAAAACAACAAATATCTGGATGTTTGTTGTTTTGTTGTTTATAATATATGTTATTTATAAAGTTCTTTAAAATCAATAATTATGAAAAAGGTTGAGTCAATTAATTTAATGGATAAGTTCTCTTTGTTCACAAAACAATGGACTCCACAGATTATAGGAGAATTAAATGGACAGTATGTGAAAATCTGTAAACTTAAGGATGACTTTGTGTGGCATGCTCATGAAAATGAGGACGAGCTGTTCATGGTTATTAAAGGAACCTTATTTATAGATTTTCGTGATGGAAGAACCGTTAAAATAAAAGAGGGGGAAATATTAATAGTACCCAAAGGAGTTGAGCATAGGCCCCACACAAATGGAGAAATTGTTTATAATCTTCTTTTTGAGCCTAAGTCTACTGAGCACACCGGTGGGGTAAAAACTCCTTTGGAGGCAAAAAATTTAAAGTGGATTTAGAAAATTCTTTTAATCTTGAACTTCAACTATTTTGTTTATGGTCTTTGCAAGTTTAAAGTCTAAATCTGTTACTCCTCCAGCATCATGCGTTGTTAGTCTGATTTCAAGTTTATTATAAACGTTTTTCCACTCTGGGTGATGATTTAATGCTTCACATTCAAAAGCAATTCTATTCATCGCTGACATACAATCTTTAAAATTATCAAATTCAAAGTCTGTATTTAATGCATTGTCACAATAATCCCAATCCTGCAATAATTCTATTTTGTCTTTTATTTCTGACTCTGTAAGTTTTTTCATAATCAATTTTTTTACAATCTAAATAAATCAAGCTCTTTAACATGTTAATTAATAGTTAAAACAGCTATTGTACAATTTTTAACAAAACTTTAAGTGACCAGGAGTGTGGTTTGTGCTTATCTTTGATTAACCTCTAATTAAAATATTTTAATATGAAAAAAATTACCCTTTTAATTTTTATGACATTATGTGTGTTATCTAACGCCCAAACAACATATAACTATGATTGGAACATGCAAAGTACCAATCAACAAATAACTGTCAACGTAGGTGACACAGTAGTTTGGACTTGGGGCTCGGGATCTCATAATCTAATATCAACTTCTGGAACACACACTTTTGACAGTGATTATCATGGTCAAGGTTACACCTACTCATTGACTTTTAACGAACCCGGAGTAACCGATTACACCTGCACTCCTCACGCTTCCATGTATGGAACAATTACTGTAAATTCTGCTATGTCTTTAGATGCAAGCGAGAGATTAGGGTTAAACATATTTCCTAACCCTGTTTCATCAGGATATGTTACACTGAAAACATCAGTTAGTGGAGTCAAAAACATAGAATTATTTGACCTAAGTGGAAAAAGGGTTTTAAAAACATCTATTAATGCTGACATATTAAATGTAACCTCAGTTAATTCTGGCGTATACTTTATTAAACTATCTATAAATGGAGTAAGTGAAACTTCTAAATTAATAATTAGGTAAAGCTAACTTCAAAGTGCTAAAGTGAGTTAATATTAATATCTTTATGTGCATGAAGTATAGGTTTTTATTTTATTTTGTATTTCTCTCGGCTCTGGTTAGTGCCCAAAAGTATGCTACACGATCTGGAACAACCTCTTTTGTTGGAAGCGAAGAAACATTTGAACAAATTAAAGCGGTTAATAGTGTTTCTACATCCATTTTAGATTCTTCTAGTGGTGAAATTGCAATACTTCTTTTTATAAGTGCATTTGATTTTGATATATCGTTAATGCAGGAGCATTTTAATGAAAATTATATGGATTCTTCTAAATATCCAAAGGCAACTTTTTCTGGAAATATTCAAAACTTCTCACTTGAAGATTTATCAGTGTCCGAAAAAGAGTATAAAGTTTTAGGCATCTTAACAATAAGAGGTATTGAGAAAGAGATTGCTGTTGCTTGTCGTTTAAGTAAAATAAAAGAAGGGCTGTCCTTAAAAACAAATTTTAATGTGTTAGCTAGTGATTTTGATATCAAGATTCCAAAAGTTGTTAGAAACAAAATATCAAAAGAAATTAATATTACAGCAGAATATGATCTTGTTGAAAAACTATAAATGGACCTTATTAACAGTCGGATTCTTTTTAGTCTCCTTGCTGTTTTTAATAAATTTTGCTTACAAAAAAGAAGTGCCAGTTTCTGAAAAAGTCGCCGTATTCTCTGGCGAGGTGTCTAGTTTTATTAATGCAAATATTGTAGAAAACTCAGTAGTTGTTTTAAAAGCCTCTGTTACGGCAGTTAGAGGCAAAGAGCTTGAATTAGAAAGTGTGATTAGCGTACAGTATCTTGAGTCAGAAAGTCAGAGTTTTAGTAATATCAAAAAAGGTGATTTAGTTTTCTTAAAAGGAATTTATTTAGGCTACGATGATTTGTTTGAGGAATATAAATTAATAAACTGTATATTGTTAGATGATGAATAAATTCTATTGTTTTGTTATAACCTTTTTGTTCGGTTGTTTTGCTTTTAGTCAAAACACTCTTTTGGATGAAATAACCTCAGAGTCTGACTATAAAAACACATTTGAGATGCCGGCGTTTAAAGCAATGAAAGTGGTTAATAATCAGTCAACCAAGTTAGCTGCAAAAGGTGATTTATATCTGTATGTTGGTCACAGGTTCGGAGCAATAAAGGGTGGTATAGGCTCGTTATTTGGGTTGGATTATGCCAATACCAAAATTGAAATGTTATATGGCTTATTAAATGAAGTTCAAGTCGGTTTTAGTCGTGAATCTTTCAAAAAAACCTATAATATTCATGTGAAATATGCGATCAAAAAACAAACAAGTACATTTCCAGTTTCTATAGTTGGTTATAATAGCATTAATCTAGATACGTCTTTGGATGAGAATATATATCCTAATCTAAACTTTAATGAAAGGTATGTTTATATTTCTCAGCTACTTATCTCAAGAAGGTTCAGTGATAATTTTTCTTTACAATTATCTCCTTCTGTTGTTAAGCATAATTTTTTAACGACACAATCTAAAACAGATTATAATTATATATTAAACACTGGAAGCAGATTAAAAATATCTAAAAGAAGTTCCTTTAACATTGACTACTCTCATCATTTAAATAGATTAAGTAGCTCTACTGAAAAAAATGTTCTTAGCCTTGGTATTGATATGGAAACTGGTGGGCATGTCTTCCAATTGTTGTTTTCAAACACGCAAGCATCTGATGAAGCTGGTGTTTTAACAATGGCAGAAGGAGATTGGCTTAAGGGTGATGTCTTTTTTGGATTTAATATTTTAAGAGTATTTTAAAAATCAAATTATATGAAAACTAGAAGAAAATTTTTAAAGGAAGTTTGTCCTACTGTAGCTTTTGCCTTTTTTGGGCTTTCTTTTTTAGAAGCGTGCTCTACTGACGAAGCACAAAATGACGGCCCAAATAGTGGGGGCGATAACGATGGTGTTGGATTTGTTCAAGACGGAAATGTTTACACCATTGACTTAAATAGTTCAAACTTTAGCGCTTTAGCTACTGTTGGTGGTTGGATGAATGGCTACTCATTGGGATTACAAATGCTTTTTTTAAGGATCTCTAACGACACAATTCAGGCGTATAGTAACGCTTGCCCGCACAATGGAACAAGGAATTTATGGGAATTAAATGGTGAAAATTTTAGATGTAACGACCATGGCAATTCTTATTCTTCAAACGATTGCTCTGGATCCTCAGGATCTTTAAATTGTTATAGCTCTTTAATTGAAGGAAATTCTTTAATTGTTACCACTTAAAAAATCCCTACTGCTAATTCGGCCCAAAGCAAAAAAAAGATAAGCAGTATAACAAAGTTGTAAAAGAGTCTCTTTCTTGGATGTTTTATTTTCTGAGACACAACAGCTATAGCTATGCCAACAAAAAGTAAAATAACTCCCATTATTAAAAAGTCTAAAATTCCCCAATCAACTTGATCTGATAAAATCGTTCCAATCAATGGGAATATTAGAAGCATGAGAGGGTAAAACATTTTCTTAGTCATACAATCAAGTTACAACTTTAATCCTTCTGATAAAAAACATTTTTTATGTAAAGATATGTTGATCATTAGTTTGGAAATGTGTTGTTTCTTCTATATTTGCATCTTATAATTCAACAAAATTATATCTATTAATATGTTGCAATATTTCAGTAATGATGTTGGTCAAATAAAAATGACCCAAGTTCAATATTTATCAATCGCGATTTGTTTCTTAATGAGTGT
>SGZJ01000014.1 GCA_004213995.1 Flavobacteriales bacterium
AGATAACATTTTTGAGTTATTAAATTTTGAATATTTAGGCCCAATAGATGGTCATAATATGTCTTCATTATTAGCGGTATTTGATAAAGCCAAGAAAATGAAGGGGCCAAAATTAATACATATAATTACTAAGAAAGGAAAAGGGTTAAAGCTAGCTGAAGAAGACCAAATTAAATATCATGCTCCTGGAAAGTTTGACAATAAAACTGGTATAGTTCATAAAAATGAAAATGATCAACTACCTCCAAAATTCCAAGATGTTTTTGGGTTAACAGTTTTAGATTTAGCAAAAAAAAATAATAAAATTATTGGGATTACTCCTGCAATGCCAACCGGTAGTTCTCTAAAGTATATGATTAAAGAGTTCCCCGAAAGAGCATTTGATGTTGGTATCGCTGAACAGCATGCTGTAACATTAGCTGCAGGATTTGCCACTCAAGGATTAATTCCTTTTTGTGTAATCTATTCGACTTTTTTGCAAAGGGCTTATGATCAAATTATTCATGATGTAGCAATACAAAAACTTCCTGTAATATTTTGTATAGATAGGGCTGGGCTAGTTGGAAATGATGGTGCTACTCATCATGGTGTATTTGATATTTCTTATTTAAGATGCATTCCTAACTTAATTATTTCTGCTCCAAGAAATGAAATAGAACTTAGAAATATTTTATACACTTCACAACTTAAAAATAGAGGTCCAATTGCGATCAGATACCCAAGAGGAAGAGGGCTGATCCTAGACTGGAAAAAGAAGTACGAAGAAGTGAAAATTGGACAAGGTGAACAGATTAGAAGTGGTAAATTATTAAGTATATTATGTGTTGGGACAGTTATAAACGAGGTAATAGATATTTCAAATAAACTTGACCTTAGTTTATATGATATGAGGTTTATTAAACCAATTGACACCAAAATATTACATAAAATATGTCAAAGGGGTGATAAGATAATCACAATAGAAGATGGAGTGAAAGCTGGTGGTTTTGGCAGTTCTGTATTAGAATTTATGTCTGAAAATAATTATTCAAATAAAGTCAAAGTTTTAGGAGTGCCTGATGTTTTTATCAAACATGGAGATACTAAAAAATTAAAAGAATCAATAGGGCTTGATAAAACTAGCCTAGAAAAAACTATCAGTGAGTTTTAAAATTGGTGCCCAGTAATTTTTTTATACATAGTCACAGCTTGAGAGTCTGACATGGAAGATATAAAATGACATACTCCAATTAACCTATCATACAAATTAGATCCTTTTAAATTAATATGATTAGGTAATAGATGTAATATTAATTTATCATAACTACTCTCGGTTCCTTCTTCATAATTATTAAGTGATATAATAAACGTGTCAAGAAGTTTATTAATAATATTATATCCTGAAATTTCTTTTTCAATTACTTCTTTTGATTGATAAATGTTACTAACACTTAATTTAATTATATCATTAATTTGAGCTGAGAATTTACTTTTATCAAGTAATGAGGAGTTAAAATTTCCTTTTAAAATTTCTTCTTCATTAGTAATGAAAATTTCTACTACTTCGTTTATTAAGGTGTTTATCGCTAATGCTCTTAAATAACTTACACGGTCCTGTTTATTGGTAAGTGAATTATATTTATCAATATTAATACTATCTCTAACTAAGTTTATTAAATACTCAAGAGCAAACTCCTCTTCAATGAGCCCTAGATTAATACCATCTTCAAAATCAATTATTGTATAACATATATCATCCGCTGCTTCTACTAAAAAAGCTAGTGGATGTCTAAACTTACTATTGTTATCAATTAATCCAAGTTCATTAAAAACATCATTAAATACCGAAACTTCACTTTGAAAAACTCCAAATTTTTTATCACTTACATTATTTGTTGGTTTGATTGGTAAGGATTCTTTTGGGTATTTAACAAACGCTCCTAATGTTGCATAACTTAATCTAAGCCCTCCTTCTCTTCCAATTCTTGATTGAGTAAGTATCTTAAAACCATTTGCGTTACCTTCGTAATCACACAAATCTTGATATTCTTTTTTAGTTAATTCTGTAGCGTATTTTGTGCCATTTCCTTTTTTAAAATATTGGCCTATAGATTTTTCACCGCTATGTCCAAATGGCGGGTTACCAATATCATGTGCTAAAGAAGCGGATGCAACAATAGCTCCAAAATCATTCGATTGATATCCATGTATTTCTTTAAGGTGGGGGTATTTTAGTAATATTTTAGAACCTACTTTTCTGCCTAATGATCTTCCTACAACACTTACTTCTAAACTGTGTGTCAATCTTGTATGAACAAAATCACTATCGGACAGAGGAATAACCTGCGTTTTATCTTGAAGGCTTCTAAATTCAGAGGAAAAAATAATTCTATCATAATCTACTTCAAAGCCAAGTCTATTTTCATCTTGTTCTTTTCTAATTCGCTTTGTTTGATCTCCTTGGCGTTTTAAAGAGAGTAATTGTTCCCAGTCCATTTAAAAATATTTATCAGTAGCAATATAATTAAAAATCAAAAAATAATGCTTCAATATATAGTTAAATAGTCTCTTAACAATTAAATAACAATTCCTTAAACTTTTGGTAAATACAAATTAGAACTACAGGTGTTTCTTTGTAATAAAATTAATAATATAAAAAATCTATGAAAAATTTAGCTTACTCTTTACTAATGATCTCATTATTTACATTTACTGCTTGTGATAATGATGACAATCCTCCTGTGGTACCAGTTGATCCGGATCCTGTATCAGAAAACATTAATGTAACAGGCATGCTTACAGGTGTTAACAACTGGACAAGTGATAACATATATGTATTAAATCAAAAAGTTGTTGTGGATGCTGGAGCTACTTTGAATATTGAATGTGGCACGATAATAAAAGGTACTGCTGGAACAGGATCTTTGGCGTCAGCTTTAGTTGTAGCAAGAGGAGGGACATTAAATGCTAATGGGACTGTCGATTGCCCAATTATTATGACATCAGAAAGTGATAATATTGAAGTAGGACAAACTGCTGGGACAAACTTAGGAATTAACGATAGAGGTTTATGGGGAGGGCTAATAGTCTTAGGATATGCTCCATCTTCATTTTCAGGCGATGTTTCTGAGGTTCAAATTGAGGGTATACCTGCGGATGACACATTTGGACTTTACGGAGGCAATGATCCGTCAGATAATTCTGGGTCCATAACTTATGTTTCTATAAGACACGGTGGAGCTTTAATAGGAGAAGACAATGAGATTAATGGTTTAACTTTAGGTGGAGTTGGTAATAGTACTGTTATAGATAATATTGAAGTAGTTGCTAATACTGATGATGGAATTGAGTTTTTTGGAGGAACTGTAAACGCATCTAATTTACTTGTCTGGGGTCAAGGAGATGATGGTCTTGACATAGATCAAGCTTACTCGGGGACAATAGATAATGCTGTTGTAGTTTTAGGAGATGTTTCTGACCATGCACTAGAAATAGATGGTCCTGAAGGATCTTTGAACGGACAATTTGAGTTACGAAATATCACTATCATAGGAAGTCAAGTGACTGAAGATGGTGAATACGCAGATTACAGATCTAACGCAATGGGTCACACAACAAATTTATATGCCTTGAATTTTAAAGCTAGTTCTGATATTGAACTTGATAATGATGGTGTTGCTAATAATTATAACTCAGGACTATTATCTTTTGGAACATTTGAAATTGTAGTTCCAGAAGAAGCAACAATAGAAAGTGTCTTTAATAACAAAGCTGAAAATGTAGCTGTGGATGGGTTTGGATCAACAGCATCTTCAATAGCGGCTAACGAAAATACAGTTGGAGCAAATACAGCAAATCTTGCATGGTCTTATTCAAATACTGCTGCTGCACTAGGCTGGTAATTATTTGAACAAACTATAATAATTGGTTACCACTAGCCAATATAATAAAACAGCAAAACCTAGAAATTTCATATGATGGTTTTGCTGTTTTTATTAATTAACAATTAGTTAATATTAGAAAACATTTAGTTAACATTTGGATTAGATATTTGCAAATAAATAAATTAAAAAATGAAGACTAAAACTAATTTAACTTTTTTAACATTTCTACTTTTAACATTTCTATCTTATTCACAGTCTGGGAAAATAACTGGAACATTAATGGATGGAGAATATGATGAACCAATGGCATTTGCCAGTGTTATTGTTAAAGGTACTACTCAGGGAGTTTCTTCTGATTTTGATGGAAATTACGAAATAGAATTAAGTGAAGGTACTTATACAATGACATATTCTTATGTTGGTTATCAATCTGTAGAAATTGAAGATGTCATTGTTAAAAGCAATCAAGTAACAAATGTCGATGTAACTTTAAACACTAATTCTTTAGAAACTGTTGTCATAACAACAACATTAAGAAAAAATACAGAGTCTGCTGTTCTTGATTTACAAAAAAAATCTGCTGTAATGTTAGACGGTCTTTCAAGTCAAAGCATTAAAAAATCGGGAGCTAGTAACATTGCATCTGCAGTAAAATCTGTTCCTGGTGTTTCAGTTCAAGGGGGGAAATATGTATATGTTAGAGGTCTAGGCGATAGATATACAAAATCAATTCTTAACGGTATGGATATCCCTGGATTAGATCCTAATAGGAATACAATTCAGATGGATATTTTTCCTACCAATATATTAGACAATATAATTGTTATAAAATCTGCTTCAGCTGAGTATCCTGCTGACTTTACAGGCGGAGTCATCGATATTGTTACTAAAGATTTTCCGTCAAAAAAAACAAACTCATTTTCTATTGGTCATGCATACAACCCAACAATGCATAATAATTCTAATTATCTAACATCAAAAAAGAGTAAAACTGATATATTTGGGTTTGATAATGGATATAGGAATTTACCAATAAATAGATATCAGCCTATCCCAGGGACTTTTGACAATTCTCCTAGTTTAACAACATTAACATCGGCCTTTAATCCACAGTTGTCAGCTCAAAGAAGAACTAGTAATAGTGATTTTAGCTTTGGATTTACCTCTGGAAATCAATTTGAAGTTGGCAATAACAGATTAGGTTATCAATTGTCCATGTCATACAAGAATACAACTACATTTTTTAAAGATAGAATAGACAATAATTTAATTAAAAATGAAAATGATTCCTCAGTAAATGAATTAGAAGCGAAGAGAATTAGTGTTGGAGACGAGGGGATCAATAATGTGTTATTAAATGGTTTACTAGGAGTTGTTTACAAAAGGGATAGATCAAAATATAAGCTAACTTTATTACATATTCAAAATGGAGAATCTACAGCCGGATATTATTACCAACAAGTAGCTCAAGGCGGAGGTGGAAGTGGTTTTGTAGATGTATTTAAAGATGCTATTTTATATACTCAAAGATCTGTAAGTAATGCATTAATAGTTGGAACTCATACAAGAGATGATGGATGGAAAACAGAGTGGAAAATATCTCCAACAATTTCAATAGTAAAAGATCTTGATCATAAAATAACTCCTTTTATGAGAACAGATGAGGGAAGCTATGGTATAAGGCCTAGTTCATCAGGGTACCCTGTAAGAATTTGGAGAGACTTAATGGAAATTAATATTTCTTCAAAGTTAAGTTTTTTAAAAAAGTACACTCTTTTTGATGAGCCTGCTAAATTAAAATTCGGTGGAGCATTCACATATAAAACTCGTGATTTTGAGATAGATAATTTTTCCTTTACCTCAACAACTCAAAATGTTGAAAATGGTATAGCTGATAATTTATTATTAACAGAAAATTTGTGGACTACCTCAAATCAGTCAGGAACACATATGGTATTTGGAGACTCTTATAAACCAGCAAATTCTTATGAGGGTGAGCAAAGAAATTTAGCTGTTTATGCTTCCAATGAATTTAATATTTCTGAAAAACTTAAATCCATCATTGGGCTAAGAGCTGAAAACTTTAAATCATTTTATACAGGCCAAAATCAAAGTGGGAGTGAAATATTTAACAATACTAAAATTATAGATAAATTAGACATATTCCCATCAGCTAATTTTATTTACGCTGTTAATGATAATACAAACTTTAGAACATCATACTCAATTTCTACAGCAAGGCCATCTTTTAAGGAAGCGTCCAGGGCTCAGATTTTTGATGCAATAACAGGAAGGATGTTCATTGGAAATTTAGATTTAAGACCTTCTTACATAAATAACTTTGATTTAAGATACGAGATCTTTGGAGACAAAGAAGAGATAATTGCTTTCAGTAGCTTTTATAAAGACTTTAAGGATCCTATCGAGCTTTCATTTTTTGCATCTGCACCTAATCAATTAACCCCAAGAAATTTAGGATCTGCTAATGTATATGGATTTGAATTTGAATTTAGAAAACCTTTAACCTTTTTGTCAAATGAACAGGAAAAATTAAAATTCACAGTTAATGCTTCATATATAAAGTCATCGTTAAAAATGTATGAGGATGAATATAATAGAAGAGTTTTAGCCGCAAGAGATGGTGAAATAATTTCTAAAACTAGAGACTTGCAAGGTCAATCTCCATTTCTGATAAACTCTAGCTTTAATTATAAAAATACAGATTTAGGTGTTGAAGCAGGTATATACTACAATGTACAAGGTAAAACTCTTGAGGTAGTCGGGACAGGAATTGTTCCTGATGTATATTCTAGTCCTTTCCACAGTTTAAATTTAAACTTAAATAAGACAGTTGGCAAAGACAATAATACTTCTATAGATTTAAAAATTAAAAACCTGTTAAATAATAAGAAAGAAAGTGTGTATGAGTCTTTCAATACTGCTGATCAACTTTATTCTCTAAGAGAATATGGGACAGAAATATCTATTGGGTATAGTTTGAAATTTTAAAAGTAATTTAAATTAACACTAAGTTAATATTCAATTTACATTGAGTTAATTTTGTTACATTATTTTTATATCTGTTAACAATATGTAGTCATATAGAATAGTTTTAGTCAACTTTACTTGGATTACAAGCTGCCTTTGGCCAAGGCAGCTTTTTTTATTTCTTAACATTTACATAACATTGGCAATTAATAATAGTTAGATATTTGTCCCGACTAAAATTATCTATACTATGACTAAACAATTTCTTGTAATGAGTTTTTTACTTATACCATTACTAAATTACGGACAAGAGAATTCTAATATTTTTTCTTCTGGTGAGCCTCATTTCAAAGCTTTTTGGAATTATCATTATGACTTTACAGAAAACACCACACAAACTAGTGCATTCGAATTGTCAAGAGTCTACTTAGGATATAAATATTCTTTTAATGAATCTGTTTCTGCAAAAATTACTTACGATATAGGAAAAAATAGTGCAGGAAGTTCTCATACTGCTTTTTTAAAAATTGCTCAATTAGATTGGAAAGTAAATTCAAACTTTAAATTAAGCATGGGGATGATTGGTGGTAAAATGTTTAAGGATCAAGAAAAAATATGGGGGTATAGATATCTATACAAGACTCTACAAGACGAATATAAATTTGGAAGTAGTGCAGATTTAGGAGTTAATGCAGAAATAAAACTTTCAGACAAATTAACTTCAAATGTATTTATTGTTAATGGTGAAGGATATAAAAATGTTCAAGATGAAGATGGTAATCAAAGATTTGGAACAAATTTAATTTACAAACTAAACAAAAATATAACAACAAAGTTTTATTATGATACCCATGCAGTAGTCGATTCAAAAGCCATAAATAATATTGGAGTTTTTGCAGGATATAAATCAGACAAATTTAGATTTGGCGCAGAATACAATGAAATGCAAAATGGTGAAACCTATAAAAATGCAGCAGAAGACCATAATTTAACTGGCTTATCTTTCTATGGAAGTTATTTGCTAAACGAAAAGTTTGAGGTTTTTGTTAGATACGATAAGCTTACTTCCAATCAAGTTGATGGAAGCGATACTAATTGGAATTTTGAAAATGATGGCGGATTAACCATGGTGGGTATTGAATATAAAGCTGTTAAGGGGGTTAAGTTTTCTCTAAACTCTAGAAATTTTAATTACAAAGATTCAAATATTACAGATTCTTCATTAGTATATCTAAATGCAGAGTTTAAACTTTAAAAAAATAAAAAATGGATAATATTTATTTATTAATGATTGTTGCTTTAGCTGTTTTAGCTGTTGCAGATTTAGTGGTTGGTGTTAGTAACGACGCTGTTAATTTTTTAAACTCAGCAATTGGCTCTAAAGCAATTTCATTTAAGACTATAATGATAGTAGCTAGTATTGGAATAGCCGTTGGAGCTGTGTTCTCTAGTGGGATGATGGAAGTTGCCAGAAAAGGTATCTTCAACCCTGGTGAATTTATGTTTAGTGAAATTATGATAATCTTTATGGCAGTGATGATTACTGATATTTTATTACTAGACTTCTTTAATACGATTGGTATGCCAACCTCAACTACAGTTTCGATTGTTTTTGAATTACTTGGAGCAGCTGTGGCTATGGCATTAATAAAAATAGGTGCTGATAGTGGAAGTTTTTCAGATCTTGTCATATATATTAACACCTCCAAAGCAACTCAAATTATATTTGGAATACTGCTCTCGGTCTTTGTGGCCTTTTCCGTTGGGGCAATAGTACAATGGGTGTCAAGGGTACTTTTATCTTATGATTTTGAAAATAAAGCTGCATGGGTAAGTGCAATTTTTGGTGGTGTAGCAATTACTGCTATATCTTATTTTATTTTAATGAAAGGTATCAAAGGAACATCATATGCTAAACTTAGTTTTGATGTAATTGGCGGGCTTACTATTAAAGATTTTTTAGAAACTAAAGTAACTTCAATAATAGCGGTTAGTTCAGTCTTTTGGTCATTATTTTCTTATGCTCTTATAGTATTTTTTAAGACTAATATTTATAAAATTATTATACTAATTGGGACATTCGCTCTTGCTCTAGCATTTGCTGGAAACGATTTAGTGAATTTTATTGGAGTTCCTATTGCTGCTTGGCAATCTTATGAAGCATGGGTTGCTTCAGGTGTTGCTGCGAATGAGTTTAGTATGGAAGTTTTATCCTCAAAGGTACCCACTCCTAATGCATTATTATTTGCAGCAGGATTAGTCATGGTTGTAACTCTATGGTTTTCTAAAAAAGCTCAACGTGTTGTAAAAACAGAACTTGATTTAGCTAAACAAGGAGATACAAGAGAGAGGTTTAATCCAAACTTTCTTTCTAGATTTTTAGTTAGATTCGCAAGTAAGTCGTCTTTATTAATTGATAAGGTAACTCCAAAACCAGTTAATGATTTTATAGAAAAACAATTTGTTGAAAAAAGTGGTGTATTATCAGCGACTATCACTGATGAAGATAAGCCTGCCTTTGATTTAGTCAGAGCATCTGTGAATTTGATGGTTGCAGGGATTTTAATTTCAATAGCTACTTCTTATAAATTACCTCTTTCTACCACATATGTTACATTTATGGTAGCAATGGGTACTTCACTGGCTGATAGAGCGTGGGGAAGTGAAAGCGCAGTTTATAGAGTTGCCGGCGTATTAAATGTAATTGCAGGTTGGTTCGGTACAGCACTAATCGCATTTACAGCAGCTGGAACAATTGCTTATTTAATTAATTTCAGTGTAGGAGTTATTCCAGTGCTATTATTAATAATAATAACTATAGGAGTTAAAAATTATTTAAAAGGTAATAATGCATCTGAAACTAATGATGAAGAAAACTTATCAATAGACGAAAGTAGTTCATTGCAAGGAGTTATTTTTGAGAGCTCAAAAAATATATCTAAGGTAATGAAGAGAGGAGAAAAAGTATACACTAATGCAATAGAAGGACTCTCAAAACAAGATTTAGATTTATTAAAGAAGAATAAAAAACAGACCTCTAAGCTTTCTAAAGATGTAGATGAATTAAGAGACAATTTATTCTATTTTATTAAAAATTTAGATGAGTCTAGCTTGAATGCAAGTAATTTTTATATTAATCTCCTTGGACATCTTCAAGATGTTACACAGTCTTTAGAATATATAAATAAGGCTAGTTACAAGCATGTCAATAACAATCACAGTAAGCTTAAGTTGAGTCAAATTAGAGAATTAATTGAAGTTAACTCAAGTGTTAGCGAATTGTTTATGGAAGTAAATGAATTATATAAAAACAAATCTTTTAATAAAATTAAATCTGTCATAAAGAAAAAAGACGGTATTAATAAATTAGTTCAAGATAAGATTTTAGCTCAGGTAGCTAGAACAAGAAGTGAGGAAAAAAGTCCAAAGAATACAACCTTATACTTTGGGGTTTTACAAGAAACTAAAGATTTATTAAATGCAGTAATGAATTTATTATCTGACTATAATGAGTCTCATGATTCATCGGTTGAGCCAGCAAAACTGGATAGATAATAATTCATATAACTTGAAGTTTTGTTCATAAAAAAAGCTCCTAATTAAATTAGGAGCTTTTTTTTATTTATGTATATCTATATTTAAGACCCACACATTAAACAATCATCGCCTTGACCTTCTTTGGATTGTGCAATTAATTGTTTCATTTCCTCATCACTCATAGGTTCAACAACAACATCTTTTGTCTCAGCAAATTTTTGAGCTGTTTTAGCCGCAGCTTTCTTTTTACTTGCAACAACTTCTGGCTTTACCTCTACTGCTGGTTCAACAACTTCTTGTTTGACTTTAACTTCTTTTTTTGGCTCTGAATCAGATTTAGAGTCTAAAGTAAATTTAATTGCGTCAACAGCACTTTTAGTTCTTAGGTAATACATTCCTGTTTTAAGGCCGCTCTTCCAAGCATAAAAATGCATAGACGTTAATTTAGCCATCGTAGCTCCTTCTAAGAATAAATTTAAGGACTGAGATTGATCGATGAAGTAGCCTCTTTGTTTAGACATATCAATGATATCTTTCATACTTAATTCCCAAACAGTTCTGTAAAGTTCCTTGATATCATCAGGGATTGTGTCAATATTTTGAATAGAGCCATTTGCTCTCATAATATCTTGTTTTAAGCCCTCGTCCCAAAGACCTAGGCTTACTAAATCTTCTAAAAGATGCTTATTAACAATAATAAATTCTCCAGACAATACACGTCTTGTATATATGTTTGAAGTATATGGCTCAAAGCATTCATTATTACCTAATATTTGAGATGTACTGGCTGTAGGCATTGGCGCTACTAGTAAAGAATTTCTTACTCCGTTTTTAAGTACTTTTTTTCTTAAACCAGCCCAGTCCCAATTTCCACTAAGTTCTTTTTCATCAACACCCCATAAATTATGTTGGAATTCACCTTTACTAATAGGAGAGCCTTTATAAGTCTGGTATGGACCATCATTTTTAGCTTCTTCCATAGATGCTTCTACTGCGGCAAAATACAATGTTTCAAAAATATCTTGATTTAATTTTTTAGCAGCGTCACTAGTAAATGGTAGCCTTAGTAAAATAAAGGCATCTGCTAAACCTTGAACACCTAAACCAATTGGTCTGTGTCTAAAGTTTGAGTTTTCTGCTTCTTTTACAGGATAGTAATTTCTGTCAATGACTCTGTTTAAATTTTTAGTTACTCTTTTTGTAATTCTATATAATTCTTGATGGTCGAACTCTCCATCTTTTATAAACATAGGTAGAGCGATTGAAGCTAGATTACAAACTGCAATTTCATCGGGTGAGGTATATTCTAAAATTTCTGTACAAAGATTAGAAGATCTAATAGTTCCTAAGTTTTGTTGATTAGATTTTACATTTGCAGCGTCTTTGTATAACATGTAAGGAGTTCCTGTTTCAATTTGAGACTCAAGGATTTTTTCCCAAAGTTCTCTAGCCTTAATTGTTTTTCTTCCCTTACCTTCTTTTTCATATTTTAAATACATTTTATCAAAAGCATCAGCATGAACATCGCATAGTCCTGGACATTCATTAGGACACATAAGAGTCCATTCTCCATTTTCTTGCACTCTTTTCATAAATAAATCTGGCACCCACATCGCATAAAAAAGATCCCTAGCTCTCATTTCTTCTTTTCCGTGATTCTTTTTTAAATCTAAAAAATCAAAAATATCAGCATGCCATGGCTCAATGTAAATGGCAAAACTTCCTTTTCTTTTTCCTCCACCTTGATCTACATATCTAGCAGTGTCATTGAAAACTTGTAGCATAGGAACAATTCCGTTACTAGTTCCATTAGTCCCAGCAATATAACTGCCAGTAGCTCTAATATTATGTATAGATAAACCTATACCTCCAGCCGATTGAGATATTTTAGCTGTTTGTTTTAATGTGTCGTAAATCCCTTCTATACTATCATCTTTCATTGTCAATAAAAAACAAGATGACATTTGAGGTTTAGGAGTCCCTGCATTAAATAATGTTGGGGTTGCGTGAGTGAAAAACTTTTTTGACATGAGGTCATACGTTTCAATTACAGCCTCCATATCATCTAAATGAATACCGATTGCAACCCTCATTAACATGTGTTGAGGTCTTTCAGCAATTTCTCCATTTAGTTTTAAAAGATAAGATCTTTCCAAAGTCTTAAATCCAAAGTAATCATATCCGAAATCTCTATTGTAAATAATTGTAGAATCTAATAATTCTTTATTGTCAACGATGACTTTATAAACATCATCTGCTAATAAAGGAGCTTTTTTTCCAGTTCTAGGATTAACATATTTGTGAAGGTCTTCCATCACATCGCTAAAAGATTTTTTCGTGTTTTTGTGAAGATTTGAAACAGATATTCTAGCAGCTAACTTTGCAAAGTCAGGGTGAGCGGTAGTCATAGTAGCAGAAATTTCTGCAGCTAAATTATCTAACTCGCTAGTTGTTACTCCATCGTAAAGTCCTTCAATAACTCTGGCAGCTACTTTTACTGGATCAACTAAGGGGTTTAATCCATAGCAAAGTTTTCTTACTCTTGCCGTGATTTTATCAAACATCACAGGCTCTTTTTTACCGTCTCTTTTTAGTACAAACATATTTGTAGCTCGTTTAATTTTTTTGGATTACATCCAAAAGTTAGTTAGTTAATTTTATATAGTTTAATAGAAAATTGGAAAAAAAACTAGTTCTTGATTAGATTAAAAATCTGCATCAAAACTAAATTTATCCTTTTCTTCTTCTTTGTTTAAAACTCCTGCTTTTTGATATTCAGAAACTCTTTTTTCAAAGAAGTTTGTCTTGCCCTGTAATGAAATCATATCCATAAAATCAAATGGATTTGAGGTGTTATATTCCTTCTCACATCCTAATTCTCCAAGTAGTCTGTCTGTCACAAACTCTAAATATTGAGACATCAAATTATCATTCATACCAATAAGGCTAATTGGTAAAGATTCTGTAATAAATTCTCTTTCAATATTTAAGGCATCAATCAAGATTTCTCTAATTCTTTCTTTAGGAACTTTATTGACCAAATGTTTGTTATGTAAATGCACAGCAAAGTCACAGTGAACGCCCTCATCTCTTGAAATTAATTCATTAGAAAATGTTAAACCAGGCATAAGTCCTCGTTTTTTAAGCCAAAAGATCGAGCAAAAGGCACCTGAGAAAAATATCCCTTCCACTGCTGCGAATGCTATTAGTCTTTCTGCAAAACTTGGAGACTCGATCCACTTGAGGGCCCAATCTGCTTTTTTCTTAATAGCAGGAAATGTTTCAATCGCATTAAATAATTGGTCTTTTTCCTTTTCGTCTTTAACATAAGTATCAATAAGTAATGAGTAGGTTTCACTATGAATGTTTTCCATCATAATCTGGAATCCGTAGAAGAATTTAGCTTCACTGTATTGAACTTCGTTTACAAAATTTTCAGCTAAATTTTCATTAACAATTCCGTCACTTGCAGCAAAAAAAGCTAAAATATGTTTGATAAAATATCTCTCATCATCATTTAATTTGTTAGTCCAGTCGGTAAGGTCTTGGTGTAAATCAATCTCTTCTGCTGTCCAAAAACTAGCTTCAGATTTTTTATACCATTCCCATATATCGTGATGTTGAATTGGAAATATTACAAACCTTGATTTATTTTCTTCCAAAAGAGGTTCTACTGCATTTGACATACTTATTATTATTTTTAAAAATTAACGTTAAATTTAATATAACTTGGGACTAACAAATATTCAAAATTTTTATCGAAAATGAAAGTCATGTTTATTAACATTGTGTACAAGTTTTTAACAAAACAAGATTTTTTAAAAAAAATAAATAGGACAAAAGTTAATTTTTAAAATACTGATTATTAGTGATTTAAGAACAAATAAAAAAAATGTCTATCAAGAGATAAAAAATTAAAATCAAAAACATCAAAAAAAAATTAGACTCTATTTTTTAAAATCTTTTGCGGCTAATTCTAATTCTAGGTACCAGTCTTTTCCAAATTTTCTAATAAGTGCCTCTTTTACAAATTTGTAGACTGGAACTTGAAGCTCTTTGCCCAAAATACACGCATCACTACAAATAGACCATTTATCATAATTTACCGAAATAAACTCACTAAAATCTTTAGTTCTAACTGGGTACAAATGACATGATATTGGTTTTTTCCAAGAAATAAGCCCTTCACTGTAAGCTTTTTCAAAGCTACATTGAGGTACTTTATTTTCATTTAAAATTAAATAAACACACTCTCTTCCTCCAACTAATGGAGTTTCAAAGTCTCCGGAAGGTGTGGTAATAAATTGCCCTTGTTTATTGATTTCATCAATAGATTTGGAGCTTAGGTATCGCTTTACAATAGGCAAAAACTTTTTTATTTGTTCTAATTCATTGGCCTCTAAAGGTGCTCCTGCATTACCCTCAATACAGCATGCCCCTTTGCATGCGCTAAGGTTACAAACAAAATCATTTTCAATAATAGACTCCGATACAAGAGTGTTTTTAATTTGAAACATAGCCCAAATATATATATAAAAAAATATAAAAATAATCATTGTAATTATATATAATTAACTGAAATTTGCACAAAGAATTAAAAAGTATGGATTTAAATTTCAAAGATATATTTACAGCATTTATGATCTTATTTGCTGTTATTGATATAGTGGGGAATATTCCTATAATTATTGATTTAAGAAAAAAAGTTGGCCATATTCAAAGTGAAAAAGCTTCTCTAATCGCAGGGGTAATAATGATATTTTTCTTATTTATTGGAGAGAATATCTTGTCTTTAATTGGTATTGATGTTAACTCTTTTGCAGTGGCTGGTTCATTTGTTTTATTTTTTATTGCATTGGAAATGATTTTAGGAATCACATTATATAAAGACGAAGATAACACGACAATGACAGCATCTGTATTCCCTCTAGCATTTCCATTAATCGCAGGCCCTGGAAGTTTAACAACTCTACTTTCAATTAAGTCAGAATTTTCGACACCAGATATAATTATTGCAATTATAGTTAATGTTATTGTGATTTATTTAGTCTTAAAAACATCCGGTAAAATTGAAAAAATAATCGGTAAAAATGGAATACAAATAATAAGAAAAGTATTTGGTGTAGTTTTACTTGCAATAGCTGTAAAACTATTTATGTCTAATATTAAAGAACTAATTTAAAATGATTAAATCAACCTATGTAATTTCAATTATTGCTTTATTAATAGTTATCTATAACTGTACAATTATAGATTGGGAGAGTCCTTTTTCTGGAGATAGTATTGTAGCGCTTATTGCAATAATGTGTGGTCTTTGCTGTATTTTAGTTATGACTATTTTAAGGACTTCAAAAAAAATTCAAAGGTTATCAGATAAAAACTAGTCTAAGTTTGATATGTGAGTTATCTCAATCCCAGCTTTTTCTAAGAAATCTAATCCAGATGTGTCTTTGTAAGCTTTATTAAATACTACTCTTTTTATTTTAGCTTGATGAATTAGTTTACTACACTCTTTACATGGAGATAAAGAAATATAAAGAGTTGCTCCGTCAGATGATTGTGTTGAAGAAGCTATTTTAGTTATTGCGTTTGCTTCGGCGTGTAGGACATACCACTTAGTGTAGTTTTCATCATCTTCACAGATATTTTCAAATCCAGAGGGTGTACCATTATATCCATCAGAAATAATCATGTTATTTTTAACTATCAAAGCCCCAACTTTTTTTCGCTTACAGTAAGAAAGTTTACCCCATTCTATGGCCATTTTTAAGTAAGCAATATCATATTTAAGTTTCTTCTCTTCCACTAAATACTTTAATTTAAATTAAATTTAATGCTTTTCGAATTAAAAGATTCCAATCCACATTGCAAAAAAGATAAATAATCTTCCTCATCAGGGGTATAGCCAACTGGTGAGGTTAATACTTCTTTCCCTTCAGGATTTAAAAGTACATAGTAGGGTTGTGAGTTGGTATTAAAAAACTCTGTTTGAAAATGAGCCCATTTGTGGCCATAATTTTTAAGTTTTCTAAATCCATCTCCTGTAGATCTTTTGACAAGAATTTGTTCTTTTTCTGGCAGTGATTTTTTGTCGTCAACATATAAGGAAATTAACACATAATCATTTCTTATCACATCATCAACTCTCGCTAAAGGCCATATATGTTCTTCCATTTTTCTACAGTTGACACAGGCAAATCCTGTAAAGTCTAAAAGAATTGGTTTATTAACTTTTACAGCATAATCAATACCGGTTTTTAAATCTTTAAAACAATCTAAATTATTTGGACAATCATTTGGATAAAAAATACTATAACCAACTGGTGGTGCTAAACCACTAAGAAGAGACAAGGGTTTAAAAGTTGAAGTTTCAGCATTAAAGCGAAATCCTGAGGCGAGATATATAGAAAAACTAAAAGCTAAAACTATGCTACAAATTCTAAAAAACGAAAAGCTTTTTACCTTTTGGTCATGTGGAAATTTGATTATTCCTAATAAATAAAGAGTTAAACAAGCTGAAATAACAAACCATAAAAATAAGAAGACTTCAATTTTCAAAAGACCCCAATGAGCTACTAAATCCGCATTAGATAAAAATTTCAAGGCTAATGCAAGCTCAACAAACCCAAGTACAACTTTGATTGTATTAAGCCAAGATCCTGACTTTGGTAAATTCAGTAATACTTTAGGGAACATTGCAAATAATGCAAATGGCAATCCTAAAGCTACACCAAAACCACCCATTCCTGCAGTTAATTGCCAAGCTCCCCCGTCGCTTGTTATGGAACTTGCAAGAAGCGATCCTAAAATTGGACCGGTACAAGAAAAAGAAACAACCGCAAGAGTTAAAGCCATAAAAAAGACTCCTAAAACTCCTCCAAAGGTTTCACCTTTAGTTGATTTATCTACCCAGCTAGAGGGTAATGTCAGTTCATAATATCCGAAAAATGAAAATGCAAAAAATATAAATATTAAAAAGAAAATGATATTTAAAATAACATTAGTTGATATCTCATTTAAAATATCAGGATTTACTGAGTCTAGTAAATGAAATGGAACACTTAAAAGCAAGTAAACTAATACGATGAAAAATCCATAAAGTAGTGCGCTGTAAACACCCTTTTTATCATTTTTTTTAGTGAAAAAACTAACAGTTAGTGGAATCATAGGGAAAACACAAGGGGTAAGTAACGCTAATAATCCTCCAATGAATCCAAGGCCAAAAATACTAAATAGTGTTTTACTTTTTTCAGAACTTGATTCCGATACCTCAGTGTTACAATTATTTGTAGAAGAAACTACTTCTTGAGGCTCATATCCATATAATAAAATATTTGGGTCTTGCACTAATTTAGAATTTGAATTAGTGTTTAAATCATCATTTTTTGAACTATTTATAGCACCAAACTCAAAACGAAAATCAATATCTGTAGGTGGTAAGCAGCGTGTGTCATCACAAGTCATGAATGTCAAGTATCCAGATACTGAAGTCTCTATGTCTTTAATAATAACTTTTTGAGTGAATTTTGCCTCAGAGTAAAACTTTGAAACTACTATACCAAAAACTGGATCTTGCTCGGTAACTCTATTATTCTCATCTTCAATTACACTTTCTACAAATTGAACTTTTGAGTTTTCATCAAATTCAAATGTTGTTGGAACTGGGCCTAAACCATCAATAAATTGAGAATATACTGACCACTTATCGTCAATATCTGCTGTGAAAACAAGTTCGTATTCAGTATCAGTTATTTTAACTGTTTCAAACTCCCAGCTTACAGGTTCTAAAATTTGAGCATTAGAACTAAAGCTTAAAAAAACAATAAACAGATATATGCTTCTAAGAAAAAATCTCATCAGAATTTTTTTTAATTGACTACAAATAAATGTAAAATTTATTGACTATTTCTTAATAAAGTTATAAATAATCAAAATAACAACTGCTTTTTGTTATTAGACTTCCATTTTGCTTGATATTTGTTTTTCACGAAATATACGTTTAACTCACCTTGATATTTTTTGTCCACAAAAAAAACTTTAAAATCTGCTTGATAAGCATAGTCGCAGAAGTACCATAACCCTGAGTTACCTTTAGCTTCATATTTGTTTTTCAATTTATAAACTAATAAATCTGCTTGGTACTCATGGTCAACTACATGAACCTTTAAGTCTGCCTGATATGAATAGTCAACAGAGTAAAAAGTCTGAGAAAATAAGGATACACTTGGAAACAATAAAATAAATAGAAATAATCTCATTGTTAAATATAATGAATAAATTACTTGTTGTTAATCCATTCTAAGGTCTCTTCTCTAACAATATGTGGTGGAACATAATGAGCGTAATCAACAACTACATGTCTTTTGTTGTTATTATCTAAATTCATAAGATTAAAAAGAGGTAATTGAGAAGATTGATAAGGAAAATAAAAATCATACCTACCATTTAAAAGTAAAGTAGGGGTCTTTATTCTAGCAGCATATTTTTCTGGCTGAATTTCTTCTCTAACATCATCTAATGAAATTCCTCCTACATACAAGATTCCTGTTTTGAACCTATCTTCAATTGCCAAAATATTTACTCCTACTTGACCTCCCCAGCTTACCCCAAAATAGTGTGGCTCATAACCATTTTGAATTGCATAATCCACTGCGTATCTAACTTCTTTCACCCACGTAATTAAATGGTCTCTATAATTCATTGTAGTATTTCCAATATCAGTATTCATTCCATCTTGTCGAGAGTAAGTACTTAAATACTCCGGGAATATAACATCAACACCCGAATTTACCATTTCAGTCATCCAAGTTGGATAAGTAATTTTATCTCTTAACAAAGCATTAGAACCTGGAAAATATATAAGTGCTTTTTTAGATTTTATCTCAGGGTCTGATAAAAGATGATGAACGGGCATTGTGAAATTAGAACTAGTTATGTTTGATGATCTACAATAAAATTCCTGATCAGTTACTTTTGAAGTTTCGAATTGTTCAAAGTTGATGTTATTTTTATCATACATAAACAAACTTTCAATTAAATCCCATTCTTTTTCAGTTGTTCTGTAATTTTCATAAAAGTTTCTTAGTTTTTCTCTTTTGTAAAAAATTTCACCAGAATTATCAGACTCAATTTTTTTAACTAATCTAATGCCATTGTAACTAGATCTATTCCATGCATTTTGAGAATAAAATTCAAAAGGCACATAAGTATCATCAACAAATGAACCACCTAAAATACCTCTACTATTTTCGTCTTTAATATTATTACTTACCCATTCTCTTACATTACCAGCCATATCAAAAATCCCATTATTATTTTCTGAATCGGATTCTATTCTTGATTTGGTATAGTTATATGAGTTAATATTTGCATTTTTTAAAGCTCTTTCTGGTCTATTTCTATCGAATGCATAAAACCATTCTGCAACACTTGGCAACGACATATTTCTAAACTTCGCATAAGCATAAGCTTCATACCAAGATATACCAGAAACAGGATATAATTCTTTACCATTTTCATAGGTTCCTTGATACCAATCTTTAGGTGAAGGGAAATTAGCTTTGTCAACGAAAGTAGTTTTTACATCATTGAAGCTAATTGGCTCTCCTTCATACATTATATCGATAGGCCAGAATTCTTCTCTGTAATAGCCATTAGCATCCACAAATTCTTTATAATCTTTATTAGAAACCTCATATTTATCCATGTAAAAAGGTTTAATTAAAAGGTTTTCATGAGATTTTGAATAGTTCGTATTTGCTAGAAATAAGTCTCTTTCAGGAAAATAAACACCTTCTTCATTTAGCTTATTATCCAGAGTTATTTTGACATTTTTAAAATTTCTAGCAGATGTAAAAAACTGAAAAGACTCTTTACCATCTTGTTCTACTTTTATTTGATTATATACAGAAATGAGTTCACTTGGGAATAGTGCTAGTGAGTCATTAATTTTAGTAAGTTTACTCCATTCAAATTTATCACTAGTACGCCACGAAATATTATAATTTCTAATTTTTTTACTAAGTAAAACTGAATCATTAATTAATAAGGTTTCATATTCTAAATTGTTAATTTTAGAATATTCTTGTAGCATAAGTTTTTTATTTTCTTTTTCAGAATTATCAATTACATTGATATAAGGAACAAGAAGAATTAATATTAAGGCAAATAATATTGAATAAATCAAGTAAGACAAATTTGACTTGTTACGAATGACAGAAATCATCGCGTTTTTAAATTGTCTTGTAAGCTTGGTGTTATTTAAAGAAGCATTAGGACTATAACCAAACTCGTCCTTAAATGATTTAGAAAAATAAGAAAGAGATGAAAATCCAGAGTCATATGCGATTTCAGAAACATTTTTTTTGCCTGTCTTTAATAACTCTTGAGCATAATTAAGTCTATAAAACCTAATGTAATTAGAGATAGATCTGCTGGTTTTATTTTTAATTGCATCGCGAGCAGTATTTTTGTCTAGGCCAGTATTTTCCAACAACTGAGAAGTAGAATACTTGCTATCCTTAAAATTTAAATTAATGTCTTCTAAGACAATTTCATAATTACTTTTCATAATTGAGACTTGAATGGGATAAATTTAAATTTACAATAATGAAACAAAACCTAATATTACAAATATAAAAATTGTTTTAACTATTTGAAATAACCCTTTAATCTACAGTGTAAAAGAAATCAAAAGCAATTAATTTTTTTTTAATGATTAAAACAAGCAAGTTATTAAATATTAACTTAAAAATTTAATAAAAAATATTCAAAAAAATTTTTATTTAGAATCATTCTTAATTAAATTTGTTGTAAATATATATAATACTTAACTAATAACAATAAAATGAACAAAAAGATAATAATTCCAATTATGGTTATGGCTTTAAGCCTTTCTGTATATGCACAAAATAAAAAAACACAAGACAGAAATGCAATTAAAAAAATGTGTGGGTGCTTTGAAGTGGAATTTAACTTTGCAGAAACTTTTAAATACTCTAGCGACAGCACTTATGTGCCTTCAAATAATTACAGAACAGCAGGCTTAGAGTGGGCTCAACAAGTAGATGATGAAAATAATAAAATCTCAATTCAACATATTTTACTTGTGGGCTCTGAATCTTCACCATATATAATGAAGCATTGGAAACAAGACTGGATTTTTGAGAACCAAGAGTTCTATGTGTATAACGGAAATAATAGCTGGAACTATGAGACAAAATTTAAAGGAGAAGTAAAAAATCAGTGGACACAAAAGGTATATCAAGTTGATGATAGTCCAAGATATGAGGGATCTGCCACTTGGGTACATGTAGATGGTAAAAGCTACTGGGAGAACATTACTAATGCACCTCTCCCAAGAAGAGAGTATAGCAAAAGAAGTGACTACAATATCATGGTTAGGGGAAATAGGCATGAGATTATAAGTGAAGGGTGGATACATGATCAAGATAATAGTAAAATCATTAGATCAAAAGACAAAAACGATATTTTGATCGCTAAAGAAAAAGGGGTCAATTATTATAAAAGAGTAGATGACAGCAGGTGTAAGGCTGCTGCGGACTGGTGGACACAAAATTACTCAAAGTGGAAAACAGTAAGAGATAAATGGAACGAAGTATATTCTAAAAAAACAGACTTAAAACTACATTCACTAGTTGATTCAAAGCCTCTGTATAGTTATTTGTTCGATGATGCAATGATTAATGAAGAAACGATAAATAAAACAATTGAATCCTTTATAAATTTAGATGAATAATAGAATTATCCATTCTATTAACTATTATAACTATTAAGGCATTGTTTTGCCTAGAAATACATTTACTTTAGAATTTAGTGGATTGCCACTTGCTCTTCTATTTGTAACAACTTGACCACAATGCCAAATAGCATCAGCCATAGGACCATTTAAATGATTCCAAAAAGGAAATTTCAATTTATTATCACCTTGACTAAATTCAATATTTATTTGAGATAAATCTGTAGTTTCTTTTAACTTGCTTTTTACATACATAAAATTATTTAAAGTTTCTTTTCTCAAATTTGTATAATCTAATTTATCTTGTTTAAAGTCAAATTCTTTTCCGTCAAAGGATGCTACAATCATAAGTGAGAGACCATATATATGCTCAATTACCTCCATTGTAGACCTACTATCTTCACTGGGCTTATAATTTAAATCATTTTCAGTCAAAGATTCTGTAGACCAATAAAATCTATATCCTAAACCATCAATTAGTCTAGATATAACATTTGTTGGAGTATATTCACTAGGGTAATCACCAATTTCAGAAAATGGTAGATTTTTTTCTTGAGAATTCATAATTAAAGGAATTATAGTTAATAGAACAAAGGTAATTTTTTTCATTTTTTTTATTTTGTTAGTTAAACTTATACATTTTTTAAAGATAAACAATTTCATATGCAAAGACATGATTTTTAAACCTTCACTTGGGAATAAATTGTAGCCCCGACAGGAATCGAACCTGTATCAAAAGTTTAGGAAACTTCTATTCTATCCATTAAACTACGGGGCTAAAAAAAAGATATTATTAATAGCTAGCAAAAGTAATTATAATCTTATGTACTTTTATGTTATAAATAATAATCTTATGAAAGAGAAAGAAAAACATTGGGAGAAGATTTATGAAACTAAAAATTTAGATGGAGTGAGCTGGTTTCAGAAAAAACCACTTACATCTCTTTCTTTGATTGAAATTTCAAATATTAATAAAGATGCTGAAATTATTGATGTTGGATGTGGCAAAAGCTTTCTAATTGACAATTTACTAGAAAAAAAATATTCAAAAGTTAGCTTACTCGATATTTCAAATAATGCCTTAAAAGAGGTCAAGAGTAGAACAAAAAACTTTCCTAATTCTGGTATATTTTATAACTCAGATATTTTAGACTTTAAGGCTAAAACAAGTTTTGACTTATGGCATGACAGAGCTGTATTTCATTTTTTAACTAAGAGTGATGAAATAAACAAATACATTAACATCTGTGAGAAACAGATAAACAAAAATGGGTATTTAATCATTGGAACTTTTTCAGAAAATGGTCCTCTCAAATGTAGTGGTTTAGAAATAAGGAAATATTCTGTTGAAAATTTGAAAGAACTGTTTTCTAATAGTTTTAAGTTAGTAGACCACTTGAATATAGACCATGTCACTCCATTTGACACTGTTCAAAATTTTAATTTCTGTGTTCTTAAAAAGGTGAATTAATTAATCTTTTGTAATTTCAACTATCATATCTCTTGCGGTCATAAATTTCACTTTATGGACAGAGTCTTTAACTAAATTCTTATCAATTCTATTTTCTAAATACTCTATAATTTCTTTTGCTGTTGAGTCTAAGTTCATATTATAAATTTATCAAATTAATAACAATAACATTCATTATATTTAATTTATTAATTAAATGAATTTAAATGTTTGAACTAATAAACTATGTATGGATTAGTGTAGCAGTAATAACCTTTTTATTATTAGTCATTTTCAAAATTAAAGCACCATATGGAAGGCATAGCAATAATAAATGGGGAGCTGTTATTTCGAACAAATGGGGATGGTTTATAATGGAGCTTCCTGCATTTTTAATAATGCCAATAATTACATTAATGGGGCCAGCTGAAAAAAACGAATTAACTTATTTGTTGGTTTTATTATGGGTATTGCATTATTTTAACAGAACATTTATTTTTCCTTTTAAGCTGAAAACAAAGGATAAAAAGATGCCTTTAATAATTGTTTTTAGCGCTATACTCTTTAACTCTGTAAATGGTTTTTTAAATGGATACTTCTTAGGATATTTAAACACAGAACTGTCATCTGTAATATCACTAAATGTAATGATTGGTCTTGTTGTTTTTTTTACTGGAATGTACATTAATAAAAATGCAGATAAGCATTTAATATCTTTAAGAACAAGCAATGAGAATTATCAAATTCCTTATGGAGGTATGTTTAAATATATTTCTTGTCCAAACCATTTTGGTGAAGTAATAGAATGGATTGGGTTTATGTTAATAGCCTGTAATTTACCATCAATGACTTTTGCTATATGGACATTTTGTAATTTAAGCCCAAGATCACTTAATCATCATAAATGGTACAAAGAAAGATTTGATAATTACCCTAAAAATAGAAAAGCTATTTTACCTTATATATTATAAGTATTAGCTTACTTTTTTACAATCTTAAAAGTTATTGTGTTATTAATTTTCACAAAATATATACCCGCGTTATAAGAGCTCATGTCCAAACTATTTGAAGAGTTGGTACTATATATTTTTTTTCCAAGAATATTAAATACATCAATATTTTTTATCACAGTATTTGAAGAATCAATATTTAAATAATCTTCAACTGGATTTGGATAAAGTTTAAAACTATCTTTAGAAACACTTTCTAACCCAAGTGAAATTGGCGATCCAAAAGAAATATTATCAAAATAGTATACCGTTTGGTCATCTCCTGCAGATCCAAAGTTAAAAAATATGGATGCCATAGTAAATGGGTAGCTTTCATTTAAAGCAGCAGTTCCTGCGGCTTCATTATTAAAGTCAAATTCTAATATTTCCCATCCGTCTGTTATAGTTGTAAAAGCTTCAGTTTCTACAGATTGTGTTGGATCATTATTATTCTCAATCTTTAGTCTTACGGGAATTCCTGTATTAGAACTACCAGTTACATAGATGTGTACATACATTTTTGAGTTTGAGGAAGTTACTGGGATATTATTTTCTAGGCCTGTTTCATTGGTTAAAGTAACTCCTGCCCAAGTTGCGGCAATTCCACTTTTAATAAGTCTACCATAATTTCCGTTTATAGATTCAACTATGTTGGCATCTACATTATCATCTCCAAATGTAATTAATGAATAGTATACTGACGAATCATCATAAGTAATAGGCAAATCAATTTGAGCTAAACCACCTGTTGGATCTGTTTGAAATATATCATCGAAATAAAATGTAGAACTTTCTGATCCGTCTCCTATATTTCCAAAATCAAACATTAAAACTAACTTTCGGTAAGTTTCTGTTGGCTCGCCTGCGAAACTCCATGTTAACACTTCCCACTCATTAGTTGTCGTTGTTGTAGCGTCTCTTTCTGTAGCTGGTTCGGAAGGAAAATCTCCAATATCACCCTCTAACTTAAACTTCACTTGTAGTCCAGGAGCTGGAGAAAACACCCTCATATTTATAGTAGTATTGACAGTGAAATCAATATAATTATCAAGTTCTATATAACTTCCTGCCCAAACATCACCACCATTTCTAATTATTTTTCCGACTAAATCACTTGGATTCAATTCATCAACATAAGGATTATCGATAACACTACCAGTTCCTCCGTTAAAATCAATAAAATCGTCAGTTGTGACAACACCATCTTCAAAATTAATAGGAAGAGTTATTTGAGAGTAAGTTAATAATGTATTTAAAGCAACTATAAGTAAAATGTATTTTTTCATGTCAAATTGTTTTAACTAAAGATATTAAAATGATTACCTGAGAATATTATATTAGTATTTATTGTATAATTTATATGATTTGAGTCCATTTTTTATAAAAATCACAACAAACTTGTATTTTTTTTAAATTATTACTTTCTTAAAGCGAAAACGTTATAGATACTACAATTTAAGCTAAGTCTAACCCCTATCTAAATTCATCACTTTAGTCCAAACAGCAACAAAATTATTTACAAATTTTTCTTTTGAATCATTGCAAGCATACGATTCCGCTAGTGCTCGTAGTTGTGAATTTGAACCAAAAATCAAATCCGCACGAGTGGCAGTCCATACAATATTTCCTGACTTTCTATCAACTCCATTAAATAGAGTTTCCGAGCTTGACTGTGCTTCCCATTCAATATTCATGTCTAATAAATTAATAAAGAAATCATTTGTTAAAGCTCCAGGGTTGTTTGTTAATAGGCCATGCTTTGTTCCATCATAGTTAGTGTTTAATACTCTCATTCCAGCTAATAAAACTGTCATTTCAGGAGCACTTAAAGTCAACAAATGTGCTTTATCTAAAAGTAATTCTTCAGCATGCCTGTCCTGGTTTGGTTTCATATAATTTCTAAATCCATCTGCACTAGGCTCTAATACAGAAAATGATTCAACATCGGTGTTCTCTTGTGTTGCATCATTTCTGCCAGGAACAAAAGAGACAGAAATATTCTGACCAGCAATTTTTGCAGAATTTTCAACTGCAGTATTTCCTGCTAAGATTATCAAATCAGCCATTGAAACTTTTTTAGATCCATTTGACTGATTAAAAGCTGACTGAATAGATTTTAAAACATCTAAAACTTTATCCAAATTATTTGGATTATTAACCTCCCATTTATTTTGTGGAGAAAGTTGTAATCTAGCTCCATTTGCTCCCCCTCTTTTATCAGTACCTCTGTAAGTAGATGCAGATGCCCAAGCAGTAGATATTAATTGGGAATTAGATAGCCCTGAATTAGTTATTTCAGCTTTTAAAGAATCAATGTCTTTATTATCAATTAATTCATAATTTACAGCAGGTATAGGATCCTGCCATATCAATACCTCACTTGGAACCTCTTTTCCTAAGTATCTTGAAATAGGACCCATATCACGGTGAGTTAATTTATACCAAGCTCGCGCGAATGCATCTTCAAGCTCCTCAATATTTTCATGAAATCGTTTTGATATTTCAAGGTATTTAGGATCTTTTATTAAAGCTAGATCAGTAGTTGCCATCATTGGCGCATGAGTTCTTGAACTATCATGAGCATCTGGAACAGTCCCAGCACCTTGACCATTTTTAGGTGTCCATTGTTGAGCTCCAGCTGGACTTTTAGTAAGCTCCCATTCATAACCAAACAATGTATCAAAATAAGTACTATCCCATTTAATTGGCGTTGGAGTCCACGCACCTTCAAGTCCGCTTGTGATTGTATCAACCCCTTTACCTGACTTAAATGAATTCTTCCATCCAAAACCCATTTGTTCAATACTTGCTCCTTCTGGCTCTGGACCAACATTTGATGGGTCTCCAGCTCCATGAGTTTTTCCAAAAGTGTGTCCTCCTGCTATTAATGCAACAGTCTCTTCGTCATTCATCGCCATTCTTGCAAAAGTTTCTCTAATATCTCTAGCTGAGGCAAGAGGGTCTGGATTACTATTTGGGCCTTCAGGATTTACATAAATAAGTCCCATCTGTACAGCTCCTAAAGGATTGTCTAACTCTCTATCTCCTTTATATCTTTCATCTTCAAGCCAATCAGATTCAGGTCCCCAGTAAATATCTCCTTCAGGTTCCCATACATCTTCACGGCCTCCACCAAATCCAAATGTTTTAAAGCCCATTGATTCTAATGCACAATTTCCTGTTAATATCATTAAATCTGCCCATGATATCTTTTCACCATATTTTTGCTTAATTGGCCATAACAATCTTCGTGCTTTATCAAGGTTGCCATTATCAGGCCAACTATTTAAGGGAGCAAATCGAAGAGTTCCAGCTGATGCGCCTCCTCTTCCATCTCCAATTCTGTAAGTACCAGCACTATGCCAAGCCATTCTAATAAAAAATGGTCCATAATGACCATAATCTGCAGGCCACCAATCTTGTGAATCTGTCATTAAATCATAAAGGTCTTTCTTTAAGGCATCTAAATCTAAACTTTTAAACTTTTCTGAATAATTGAAGTCTTTATTAGTTGGTCTAGTTACAGGCGAATTTTGATGTAATATCCTAAGATTTAATTGATTAGGCCACCAACTTGAATTTGAATAAGCTCCGGCAGAAGTATGTTTTTTAGAGGCTGGGGCAAAAGGACATTTTCCAGACCCATCTCCGTTAGAATTTGATAAGTTTTCCATCTTATATATGATTTAGTTAAAAGATATTTTAAAGTTGTAATTAGTTCAAAATCAAATTTATAAATTTATAATAAACAACTTCTTAATTTATTGTTATAAGTAAGTTAAGGCTAGTAATTTAGAAAGATTATAAATTAAGGGTGTTTTTTAAACCAAGCTAAAATATGTGCCACTTTAGTAATTAAATTACTAGGTCTATTAGCAATTGCATGACTAGCCTCTGGTATTTCTACTAATACCGTTGGGATTTTTCTAAGTTTTAACCCATGATATAGTTGTTTTGCTTCAGAAGGAGGTGTTCTTAAGTCCTCCATTCCTACCATTACCATCGTTGGTGTCTCAATATTTCCGACTAATGAAATGGGTGAAAAATCCCAATATTCTTGAAAGTTTTCCCATGGTTGACCGTCGAGCCTAGTGTCAGAGTATTGAAAGTAATTGTCTGCAGTAAGTGTTTTGCTAATCCAATTCATCACTGGTTTAACAACAACTGCAGATTTAAATCTGTTGTTTTTACCAATCATCCATGCAGTCATTAACCCGCCTGCACTTCCACCTGTAACATATAACATGTTTTCATTAGCAATTCCATTTTTAATACAAAAATCAACCCCGTCCATTACGTCCAAATAGTCTTCTGCGGGATAATTGTGGTGTAAAAGATTTGCAAACTCTTCTCCATAGCTCGTACTTCCTCTTGGATTAGGATAAAAAACTATATACCCAGCAGCGGCAAATAATTGCACTTCAGCAGAGAATCTGCTACCATAGTTTGAGATAGGGCCTCCGTGATTTTCAACTAAAAAAGGATATTCTTTTTCCGGGTTATAGTTGGGAGGATAAGCTACCCAACCTTGGATATCACGATTATCAAAACTTGATTTATACCAAACTTCCTTAACCTTAGCTAAAGTTTTATTTTTTAAAAGCTCATCACTTAAATTAGTTATTTGATTTGTTTTTTTTCCATTAACGACCGTAAGTTCAGAGGGGTGCATATAGCTTGTATTAGTATAGGCAATTACTCCATTTTTTGAAACGGAGAACGAGCCTCCACCGTATGGTCTGCCAATACTATTTCCTCCTAAATTTTTTGCTAAATCTTTATCAGTTCCCTCTAAATTTATATATGCAATTTTAGTGTCTCCAAACTTATCATAAGTACAATAAATCCCTTTATTATCAGATGACCAATAAAAACTACTAATGCTAGAGTCTATATTGAAGCTAAGTACTCTTTTGTTTTTACCATTGCTATCCATTATTAAAAGTTCAGTGTTTTGATATGCCTGAACCTTATCTTCAAAACCTAAATATGCTATATATTTTCCATTTGGAGATTCTTTTGGGGAAAAATCTGGGCCTTTTCTATCAGTTAACGAATTAATTTTTTTGTCATTTACACCAACTGAATATATCTCACTGTTTCTAAATTCATATTCCCATGAAGCTGATCTGTTTGAAGTGAAGTAAATTTTTGAATTGCTCTTGGACCATGACAACGGGCCTGTGTGATTAAAATCTCCAGAAGTTAACTGTCTAATTCCTGAGCCTTCTGCAGAGATTGAAAAAACATGAGTGAAACCAGTATCAATGTAGCCTTTACCATCAGCTTCATGATAAAGTCTATCTGTAATTCTAGCTGTATTAGCCCACTTGGCCCCAGTTGGTTTTTTAGGCATAGTTACAAGAACTGGTGGAGATGTTTTAACTTTCATAGTAAAAGCTAAGTTTTCTCCATTTGTAGACCAAACTAAGTTGGATGGGCTCCCCTCTAATTGAGATATTCTTGCATATTTACTACTGTTTTTCCAGTATACATATATTTCCGGTCCTTGATCGGTAGAACTTATAAATGCTATTCTATCTCCACTTGGGGACCATACGGCACCATATTCTGCAGATTCTATTGAAGTTAATTTTTGGTGATTAGTCCCATCTGAATTAACAATCCAAAGGTTACCAACAGAACGGTCTTTTAAAATATCAAAAGACATTCTTCTGTATACAATCACAGATCCGTCTGGATTAATTTGAGGATTAGAAACATATTGCAAATCAAATACGTCCAAGTCTTTAAATACTGGATCAGTATTTTGTGAAAAACTAGAAAACTGAAAAAAAACACATAAAAAAATTAAAAAATATTTCATCTGTAATAAAGATTATTTAGTTAGGTCAAATTTATGAGAATACTTTAATCCAATTATTTTTCTGTCAACTGGTTCAATTCTATCTATATCTTTTTGAATTCTATAAAAAACACCTATTTCATTATTTTTTTTGATTTTACGACTTAATTTCATCGTCAATCTATAAAGATTATTTCCATTATCTTGATTATCTTTTTGAAACTGATTAAACAACTCTCCCTCAACTTTGACAACAGTTTTTATTGTTTTAATCTTATAATTAACACCAGTCCTAAAACGAGCAAATTGATTAGGGATATCAGATATTCCTAATTCATTAGAGTTTTGATAGCTTAGTCTGTATGTAAGATCTACAATTCCAACATCGTGCTTGTAACTAATATCTGTTTGATAACGAAACTTAGAATCTATCCCTTGAACATTTCCCTGTGTATCATTATCAGAAATAAAACGTCCTTTTAAGGCAACCTTAAAGTCTTTAAAAAGCTCATAATTAAACCCAACCTGAGTAAAGTATTTATCAAGCAGTGCAAGATCATATTTCTGTCTTACATGTTGTGCTAAATCAACTGAAAACTTTTTAGTTATTTTTAAAGATACTTCGGCTATTCCCCAACCCTCTAAACCTTCATAAGTAGAAGGGGTAAGAGGTGCATCTTCAAATATGGATGATGGAGTTAATTCTAACTCAGAATTTGCTGTAACAAACTGAAAAGCAAAAATCATAAAAACAAGTTGAAAATTTTTTAAAGTCATAATTAAAAATTAAGGTTTATATCTTATTGTAATTTGTGCAGTATCTCTTAAAAAATTGACATCTCCAATTTCTAAATCATGAATTTCAACACCCAATCTTTGTTCTAAATCTTTTTTTAGTTTTTCGTGATTATCAGGGTGTATATTTTCAATAGTTTCATAGACTATTTTTTTTGATAATAAAAAATTACTTATCCAATATAACTCAAGCCAATATAAGCCAAAAACAATAGCTGAGTTTGCTGTAATAATTTCTATATAACTCATTTTTTTATTGGACAAAGCGTTCATCACAGAAATTCCAATAATTACAAACAAGTAGGTCATTTCTTTTACATCTAAAGGAACTGTTCGATATCTCAATATTCCAAAAATTGCAAAAAGCCCAAGTGCCATCCCTAAATCTAATTCATATTTTTTCAAAGTGAAACAAAGAAAAAATACGACAATGCCAATAGCATAAAAGGTGAAAAAATAATCTTTATCCTGATTATTTTTATGATAAATGTATTTTACTATAGCTGTTAAAAAAAACAGATTAATAAAAAATCTTAATATCATTTTATAAAAGTCATCATCAAATAGTGGTATGTCTAAAAATTCCATTTTTTAATTATTTAATTTATTTATTTTTAAGTTAATTTCTTTAAATCGATTCGATTTTATATTGTCTATAATATTGGATATTCCAATACAATATTTACTAAAGTTAGTTGGCAAGATACTCATTGACTTCAAAGCTCTATTTATTGTTGTATTTAATCTCTTCCCTTCTTGCTTAATTTCAACAACTACAAGTTTGTCAAACTTTTTTTCATCAGTTCCAAAACTAAAAGATAAATCTACGTCAATAGTTATTCGTTCAGATTCATTTTTATTGACTAGAGTCATTCTACTAAAATTATTATACAGTGATGGTTCTAGTAATAAATTATTAATATTGCTTTTTGTTATAAAATCTTTAGATTCTGAAGTTAAATTCGTTTCAAAATCTTTGATTTGTCTTCTAATCTTATTAGTTATTCCAAGATTATTTTTTTTCTTGATTTCTAAAAAACATATATCTGAGACCAAGTATTTTCTCATTCTAATCTTATATCTATTTAGCTTTCCATTGTGATGATCTTTAAAACACTTTTTATTTTCAGAATCAAAATATAGCGTGGAATATTTCATTAACCTTTCTTGGTCTATCTCAAGAATTTTATAATCGTCATAAAGTTTAGATAAAACCTCTAACAATTGAGATTCTTTTAAAATAAACTTAGTATCAACTCTCTTCATTAGTGAAACACTATTCATTTCTGCTAATGTAGTTTTGTCAAAGTTTAAAAGATTAAATCTATCCATAAATTTTGATTAAGCTCTTTTGTTTAAAAGTGGATTTACCAATGAAAACCAAAGCCAAGGAACAAGTGCTAATAAAATAGATGTGGGATAACCATAAGGAAGCTGAGGGCTTTCTCTTTTATTTTCTAAAATTTGATATTTTTTTGATGCTTTAAAATGGTGATCGCTATGTCTTGTTAACTCATAAAGGACAATCCTGCCTATGAAGTGATTTGAATTCCAAGAATGATGAGATTGAACTCTTTCATATCTTCCAGAAGGAAGTTTTTCTCTTAACAAACCATAGTGTTCTATGTAATTAATAGTTTCTAAAAATAAAAAAGATAATACTCCTATAATTACAGCTAGAAATAACCCATAAAATCCAAAGAATGAATAAATAACTAATAGGTAAGCAAGCTCAAAAATAGTATAATAAAGCATGTCATTTTTGATAGATAAGAATCCTGAATTTTTGATTTTTAATAATTGTAATTGAAGTCTCCAAGCACTTATATACTGACCCATTACTGATGTAAACCAAAAGCTATAAACAGTTTGATTAAATTTTGCAGTTGCAGGATCCTTTGGAGTTGCTACATTATTATGATGTCCAAAATTATGCTCAATATAAAAGTGCATGTACAAACATGGTAGATATAATAATTTAGACAGACACCTTTCGATTAAAGGTTTTCTATGACCCAACTCGTGTCCAACATTAATTGCATTAGTAGCGAGTAAAATTCCTAAAGACAAGACCATTCCAACAGTTTCAAAAAGATCTAATTCTAATTGATTTAGATTAAAAAAGCCTAAGGCTAGTAAAGCAAACACAAATGGAATGTTTAAATATAGTAGTATATCAAAGAAGATATTGGAAAGTTTATTTTGAACTTCAGATTTTGTATACTCCTCTTTTGATTCAACCTCTTTGAAAATCGTTTCTAAAACAGGGATGATGACAAATGCATATATAAGGGTAGTGTAAGTAAAAAACCCTTCAGATGTAATTGAAACAAGTGTAGCTACTGGAATTGTGTAAGCAAATAAATATTTTAAGTCCTTCATAATCATATATGTTATTTATAACATATTTATCTTCTAAAGGTATAAAATTATTATTTATGTTTTAATCACTAATTTTTATGCAAATTAACTTATAAGAAACACTATAATTTATACTTAACTGACAATATAAAATTACGACCTAAATCATGAGTATAAAGTCTAAGTCTATTTAAATAGTTTTTATAAGTGGTGTTTAGCAAGTTATTAATTTTAAATCCTAGATTTATAGATTTATTTTTATCTGTACGAATGTCAATTCTAGAGTTAAAATTTAGTAAATGATAAGCCTTTGGAGGTGTGCTTAAATCTATATATTCATAAGTCTCTGTAGTTGGAATATATACTTCAAAATTATTATCTGGATATTTATTTTGCTTAAAAGTGTATTCACTTTGTAGAGAAATACTTAAATTATTTAAATCAGAATTAAAATATACAATCTCATTTTTGATATTTGCAGGAGGCATATCTATTAAAGGATTATTCAATTTTGTGTCTGTACCTTTTATGACAGAAGATTGATGAATAAGGTTTATGTATTTATTTAATTTGTAGTCGACATTTAAGTCAGCTCCAAATAATTTTGCATCAGTTTGTCTATATTCCCATAGTGAAAAACTACCACGAATTGTCTGCATTATTTCAACAGGTTCGATTACAATAAAATCCTTAATGGTATTAAGAAAAGAATTAAATATTAGACTAAATTTTTCGTTACTTTTTTGATAGGTAAATCCAAAATTATGTCCAACTTCAGACTTAAATCTAAGATCACCCAACTCAATCCTTGCAGAAGCGTGATGAAGACCTTCACTAAATAACTCGGATGGATTTGGACTTCTTGATGACATAGCGTAATTAAAAAATATCGTGTTATTATTGTCAAATAAAAATTTTGATCCAAGGGTTGCAGAAGCATTATTAAACTCTAACTTTGGGTTGGTTAAAATTTGATTTGCTAATACTTCAACTATAATATCACTAAATTCTTCTCCATAATCTCTAGATTCCCAAAAGGACGTTTTGTAATATTTGTAAACGTCCATATAGGTATAATCATAACGAAGACCTCCCTCTATAATCCATTCTGGATTTAACTTGTAATCAAATATTGAATATACCCCTAAATCATATTTTTCGTAGTCAGGGATAAGTCTTCTAACTCCAGTTTCTGGATCAGGAAAGTTTTTTTGATATTTCCCAACTATTCCAAGATTTAAATTTAAATTATTTGAAAATCTTGAGTCAAAATCTAAACTTAGGGAATGTGTCGTTAACTCAAGGTCAATTGAAGGGGTATTACGGTCATCTCCTCTTCGAATATCAAATTCTTGTCTTTTATTAGATTGAAAATCATATTGAAAATTGAATTTTCCTAAATCAGTAGTTTTGAAAAAATTGAATTTTGCTAAATTGTGTTTTATCTTTTGTTTTGGAGCACTAATATCATATGTAAAGTCCTCAATAATTAAAGGAATTCCACTTGTAATCCCTCTAAATATGTCTTGGGCTGATATTAAATGTGATGCTCTTAAAATACCTGTCTCATTATTAAAAAAAGAATAATAAACTTCAAAGCCATAATCAACTCTGTTTAATCCGGTCTTAAGAGAAAAATTTCTTTCTGAGAGTCCAGTGTTACTCATTATATAATTGGATGTATTATAATCTCCAAAACGCTTAAAAGTACCTTGAAGTCTTGTATACCAACCCTTTGAATTAGTCTTAGTGATGTCGGTAGTTATTGTCCCTCCTTTTCCGTTGGTTGAAGCTGAAGAATATAGTTTGCCATAGAGACTATCAATTAACTTGGTCTTAAGTGTTTCAGAAATAATAACTCCCCCAAGTGCACTAC
Source organism: Flavobacteriales bacterium (assembly GCA_004213995.1). Lineage (GTDB taxonomy): Bacteria > Bacteroidota > Bacteroidia > Flavobacteriales > Flavobacteriaceae > SGZJ01. Next base: position 35,424 of record SGZJ01000014.1, read on the forward strand.
CGCCATACTTCAATGCGCCTGCTCCTTTAATAAGTGAGATTTTTTCAATTGAGTTGATATCAATACTTGGAGCATGATCAATTCCCCACTCATGATCTTCCATTTTAACATTATTGTTAATAAGTAAAACTCTACTACTATGTAGACCGTTTATTTGAGGTTTAGCTATTGAACTTCCAGTGCTAATAGTAGAAACACCTGGAATAGTTTTTAATACATCTGCAATTGAATTGTTAGAGTAATCCTCTAATGTCTGTTTTGAAACTTTATTTTCAAATACAGATTTTGATTTACTTTTAAAATTACTTTTAACAATAATTTCATCTAATTCATTAAGATGATGCTCCATCCTAATAGTTTTGATGGTGTTGTTTTTTACTTTTATTTCTGTTTGAACAGATTCACAATCTTCATGAGATATTTCAATGAAATATTCCTTATTACATAAGTCTTTAAAGACATATTCCCCCTTAGAATTTGTTTTAACTTTTATATCCAATTCTTTTACAAAAATTGAAGCATTTTGTAACACAGAGCTATCGTGAAGATCAATCACCTTTAGAGTTAAAGAAGAATTGCAGTCCTGTGAATAAATAGGACTATTAAATAATATTAGAATTATAAAAAAAAATAGCATTGGTGTCTTTTGAACAACAATGCTATTTAAATAGGTGTTTGTGAAAATCATTATTCCACAGTTACATCAAAAGTAACTTCAATATCAGTTGATCCACCTGCATTTTCTAAACCAGTATTAGGTTTATTTGGCTCATGTCTTAATGTAAATGTTAATCCACCTGAACTAGCTGAACCTACATTTAAAACAAATAGAGTCCCTAATGGATTTCCATCGCCATCAAAATTAGCATAATCTGTAGCTACATCTAAGCCAGAACCTACAGTATAGAAAAATTGATGCTCATCATCTTCCTCTTCAATTTCTTCAGTTACATTTTCTGCTGGAGACTCAGTTTCATTTAACAAAACAATTGATCCATCATAAGTAGTATTTGCATTTAATGATCCTGAAACCGTTACTGTTGCAGCATCTGGTCCATCTCCATCTAAATCTTGATATTGCATTACTACAGTATCAGAACCACTATCAAGAGTTACCGTTAGTGTAGTTATTACTTCTTCTTCATTTACTGGGTCAGGAGCATTATCATCATCATCACTACATGAAGCAAAAATAAGAGTACTTGCCAATAAGGCGTATTTAAAAAATTTCATATTTATTTATTTTAAAGTTTAGTTTATAAAATTATTCCGGGTGCAAACTTAAACAAAATATTCTTTAATGCAACATTGTTGCATTAATAAATTATTTTTTTGGAATAAAAATTTATTGATTTATTGTAAATTTTTTTAGATAAAACTACTTGCAGGGGGGCCCCTTGAAAAACTAATTAAATAATATTGTGAAGAATATATTACATTTCTATTAATAAAGTTAATAGAGGTATGTTGGTTGTCAATAAAACTAAAATGATTTTGGTAAAGTTTGACCTCTTGTAAATTTCTAATAAAATCACAACTAATACAAACCGATTCTTTTTCATGAAAATGTACTTTACCTTCAACGCATACTTGATGATGGTTATCATCAAAGAAGTGTTCTAAACTTATCAAATTTGGTAAGCTCAGTAAAAAAATAAATAATATGCTTAAAATACTTTTTAACATGATGAGATAAAAATAAAGAAAGTTTGCTACAAAAAAGCCTTATAAGTCTATAATTTGGCTGTGTTGATATATATGAAGTCCAGTTTTATAGTTTTTGGTAGTATTGAGCATTGATTTAGCCACATCCTCTGCTTTAATAGCCTTGGAATTTGATGGTATCATAAAATCCAAAAGTGGCATTACAAACTGCATGATTTTTTCGCCTGGCCTAAACTCATTTCTTTTCCCCAATAAAACAGATGGTCTAAATACAGAGGTTGAATTCAAATTTAATTTAGCTACAGCTTCATCAATTTCTCCTTTTAAGCGCAGGTAAAAATTAGAACTGTTGGCATTTGCACCAAGGGAAGACACATAAATAAATTGGTTAATGTTCTTTTGCTTACAAGCGTTTGCTATATTAAATATTATATCAAAATCAACACTCTTATATTTTATTTTGTCCCCATTTACTTTAGACATAGTTGTTCCGATTGACACAAAAACAGCTTCACTTCCAGTGATAGAATTTGAAATTGAGCTAACATCTTCAAAGTCAATAACTATATTATTAATCTTATCGTGCTGGAGATGAAAGGGATTTCTTCCAACAACATTGATTAAATGAATATCAGAATCTTTTAAAAGAAATTCCAATAAATAGCTCCCTATTAATCCTGTAGCTCCAAATAATGTGACCTGCTTAAATTTCATTATAAATTAATCTAGTAGTTATTTTTTTACAATGTTATATATTTAATTTATATATTTAGATATAATATTTAAAATTAATTTAATGGAAAATTTAGCAACTTTAGCGCAACTTGTGGTTTCTGTATCTGTCATTATAGTATGGGTGTTCAGATATGATAATATAGTAGTAGAATTTAAACAATACGGGATTTCTGACTTGTTAAGAAATATTGTTGGCGCTTCT
>SGZJ01000015.1 GCA_004213995.1 Flavobacteriales bacterium
AAATTCACCTTTTTCGTCTTTATTTCTTTTATCAACAAGAACTACAGTAATACCTTTATTCAAATAAGCTAATTCTCTTAGTCGAGCTGCTAATATGTCGTAACTATACTCAAGAGTTTGAGTGAAAATAGTAGAATCTGGCTTAAAAGTAACCATTGTTCCTCTTTTTTCAGTAGTTCCAATTTCTTTAACAGGACTTAATGATTTTCCTCTCACATAATCTTGTTCGTATATTTTACCATTTCTATAGACAGTAGCTTTTAAGCTTTCTGATAATGCATTTACACAACTAACTCCAACCCCGTGAAGACCACCAGAAACTTTGTAAGAATCTTTATCAAATTTACCTCCAGCTCCAATTTTGGTCATCACCACTTCTAATGCAGAAACTCCTTCTTTTTTATGAATATCTACAGGTATACCTCTACCATCATCAATAGTTGTTACAGAATTATCTTCATTTATAACCACAGATATCTCATTACAATGACCCGCTAAGGCCTCATCAATTGAATTATCTACAACCTCATACACCAAATGATGCAGACCTCTTGTACCAACATCACCAATATACATTGAAGGACGCATCCTAACATGCTCCATTCCTTCAAGAGCTTGAATACTATCCGCAGAATAGCTTTGCTTGTTTTCACTCATAAATTATATTTTTAATTGATTTTTTTTAATAAAAAAACCTTATGAAAAAGTTACATTTTAATTATTCATGTAAATATAAAAAAAAGTGAAAATTTTTATGCTATTTTATTCTTAAATAACCCTATAAGTTATTAACAATTAAAGTAGTAAAATTTAGCTAAAATTAAGCTTTGTAAGCATCGTCATGAACCTCAACAATTGCTCTACCTGACGGCTCATTCATATTTTTAAATGCTTCATCCCATTCTAGAGCTATTTTAGTGCTACAAGCCACTGAAGGTTCTTGAGGAACACTTAATGCAGCAGCTTTACTTGGAAAATGAGACTGAAATATTGATCGGTAAAAATACTCCTCTTTTGATGTAGGTGGTTGATTAGGGAAATCGATTTCTACAGTTTTCATTTGATCATCAGAAACAGAACTATTGACAAGCTCCTTTAATTTATCTATCCAACTGTAACCAACACCATCACTAAACTGTTCTTTTTGTCTCCACGCAATACTTTCAGGCAAATAATCTTCAAAAGCCTTTCTTAATACCCATTTCTCCATTCTTTCAGAATTAATCATTTTATCATTAGGATTAATACTCATTGCTACATCAATAAAATCTTTATCTAAAAAAGGAACCCTACCTTCAATCCCCCAAGCAGCCAAACTTTTATTCGCCCTTAAACAATCATACATGTGTAGCTTATTCATCTTTCGAACTGTTTCTTCATGAAATTCTTTAGAATTTGGTGCTTTGTGAAAATACAAGTAACCTCCAAACAGTTCATCGGCACCTTCACCTGATAATACCATCTTAATACCCATTGATTTAATAACTCTTGCCATTAAATACATTGGAGTTGAAGCTCTTATGGTAGTAATATCATAAGTCTCTAAATTATAAATAACATCTTTAATTGCATCTAACCCTTCTTGAATTGTAAATACTATCTCATGATGAATTGTCCCAATATGGTCTGCAACTTTTTTAGCAGCTGATAGATCTGGAGATCCCTCTAAACCTACTGAAAAAGAATGTAACTGAGGCCACCAAGCATCTGACTTATCTCCACTTTCTATTCTCTTTTGTGAATATTTTTTAGCAATTGCAGATGTAATCGATGAATCTAATCCACCAGAAAGTAAAACACCATAAGGCACATCACTCATAAGCTGTCTATGCACAGCAGACTCTAGAGCATCTTTGACTATTTTTATGCTTGTTGTATTTTCTTTTACCGCTTCATAATCACTCCAATCTCTAGAGTACCACTTAATAAATTCTTTATCTTTACTGTGGTAATAATGACCTGGAGGAAAAAGTTCAATTTTTTTACACTTTCCCTCCAATGCCTTAAGCTCGGAAGCGACATAAAAAGTACCTTTTTCATCCCAACCAATGTAAAGTGGAATTATTCCAATGTGATCTCTTGCTACAAAATACTGATCATTTTCTGAATCATATATTGCAAAACCAAAAATACCGTTCATCTTATCTAAAAAAGATGGTCCATATTTTTCATATAAAGCAATAATTACCTCACAATCACTATTGGTCGAAAAGTCATAAGAACCAATAAACTCTTTTCTTAAATCAAAATGATTATATATCTCTCCGTTTGCTGCTAATACTAACTTATTGTCAGAACTAAAAAGAGGTTGTCTACCAGATTTTGGATCTACAATAGCCAACCTTTCATGAGACATAATAGCATTATCAGAACTATAAATTCCACTCCAGTCAGGACCTCTGTGTCTGATTTTTTTAGACATTTCTAATATTTCTGGTCTTAAAGAATCTGGGGCTTGCTTTAAATCAAAAGCACAAACTATTCCACACATATTATATATTTTAGGCAAATATGCATTAAATATTAATATTATAAATTAAAAATATATTTTTAATTACATATATAAATATATATTTATAAATTAATTACAAATATTAATTTTTATTAAAATAATAATAAGGAAGGTTAAAATAATTAACTATGGAATGTTAAGGTATTTATGTGTCTGAAGAGAAACCTTCCATTTAGGGTTTTGCATCACATAATCAACAATAAGCGGCATAACCAGGTCTCTTTTACTCCATTCAGGTTGCAAAAATAGTACACATTTCTGATTAACTTTTGCAGCCTCTCTCTCGGCAAACTCAAAATCACTATTATTATAAATTATCATTTTAAGCTCATTTGCAACTTGATATATTTCGTTCTTTGGAAGTTTTCTTTTTTTAGGAGATAAGCATATCCAATCCCAATTTCCAGAAAGATCATAAGCTCCTGAGGTTTCAATATGTACTGACTTGTTTTTTTCTTTTAGCAATTTAGTCAAAATAGACATGTCCCACATTAGTGGCTCACCCCCTGTGACGACTACAGTATCACTGAACTGCTTAGTGTTTTCTACAATCTCAGTAGTTAATGTGGGTGGATGAAGAAGAGCATCCCAACTCTCTTTTACATCACACCAATGACAACCTACATCACAACCTCCAAGTCTAATAAAATAAGCTGCAGCTCCCTTATGAAAACCCTCACCTTGAATTGTGTAAAATGACTCCATTAATGGCAACATTTCACCTTTATCAACTAAATTTTTAGTATTACTATCCATCGATTGCAAATATAAATTTCTATTTATTACAAAAACAATTAAGTGGCATTTATTTAATGTAAATAATTAAGCATAAACACCATAAATAATTATATTTACACAACATTAAAGAATAAGAAACAATGAATAAAATTATAATCTTAATAATTACAACTGCGATTATTACATCATGTTCAAAAGAAAAAGATCCCTATTTAATTTCAAAAAACAGCATAGGACATGTAAGTGACACAACAATGATTAAAGATTTAATTCAGATTTTTAAAAATGACTCAATTAGAAATGACATTTCTGGAGATAGTTTTACTGGAAAATTTAATGACATAACAATACTAGACAAACAAGGAAATGAATTATTAGAAATTACTCCTAAGGAAGACCTAGACTACACCTCTACAGCTAAATTAATTAAGATAATTAACCCAAAATATAAAACAAAGAAAGGGATTGGACCTAGCAGCACCTTCAAAGAAATAAGAGACAACTACAATATAAGTAGCATTCAAAACAGCCTAAGAAATATAATTATTTCAATCAACTCAGCTAATTTATATTTCACAATTGACAAAAATCAACTCCCATCTAACTTAAGATATAATTCAAATATTGATATTGATAAAGCTCAAATTCCAGATAAAGCTAAAATCAAAGATCTTTACTTGCAATGGATAAATTAAATGGAAAAAGAACTAATAAGGCTAAACAAGTATTTAAGTGAAATCGGATATTGCTCTAGAAGAGCTGGAGACAAACTTATTGAGTCCGGAAGAGTTTTGATAAATAATGAGCCCGCTTCACTAGGTCAAAAAATCAATATAAACGACGAAATTAAAATAGATGACAAGGTTATTGGCGTTAAGAAAAAAAAGAAGATTTATTTAGCCTTAAATAAACCAATAGGAATTGTTTGCACTACTGATACTAGAGTTGAAAAAAATAATATAATAGATTTTATAGGTTATCCAGAAAGAATATTTCCAATAGGAAGATTAGACAAACCAAGCTCTGGACTAATTCTTCTAACAAATGATGGCGATATTGTAAATAAAATTCTAAGAACAGAACATAACCACGAAAAAGAATACATAGTTAAAGTCGACAAGCCTCTTTCTCAGACTATTATTGATCGAATGTCAAAAGGTGTTCCAATATTGGATACAATTACAAAAGAGTGCAAAATTAGAAAATCAGGTAGCAATGAGTTTAAAATCATTTTGACCCAGGGCCTAAATAGACAGATAAGAAGAATGTGTGAATATTTTAATTATAAGGTTATTTCTTTAGAAAGAACTAGAATAATGAACATAAAACTAGACTTACCAGTTGGAAAATATAGAGAATTAACAAAAGAAGAGATAAATGCTTTAAACAAACTAATTGATAATGAATAAATTAACACCTTTTCACTTAGCAATTCCGGTAGACAACCTCTCAAGGTGTAGAGTTTTTTATAAACAAATATTGGGCTGTAAAGAAGGTAGAAGTAGTGATCATTGGGTCGATTTTGATTTTTTTGGACACCAGCTAGTTATACATTATAAAGAAAAGTCAATTGAAAAATCACATAAAAATCTTGTTGATGGAAAAAATGTTCCTGTGCCACATTTTGGAGTCGTATTAGAGTGGAATAAGTTTCAGAAATTGTCAATTAGACTTAGGTCAAAAAATGTAAAGTTCATTATTGAGCCCTATATACGATTTAAAGGTCTTCCAGGAGAACAAGCGACTATGTTTTTTAAAGATCCCTCTGGAAACGCGTTAGAATTCAAGTCCTTTAAGGATTTTAACCAAATTTTTGAGAAGTAGTAAATTATTAACTTTTTAAAAACTTACTTATGGTCAATCTGTAGAGGTTGAAAATATAACCCTATGCTTTAATCACGTCGTTGTTATATTTCATTTTCCCTCCAATATATATCGACTTACTTAACATTACATTAGTCTCAAAAGTCTCTTCCCTAGTTTTAACTAGTCTAATAAATTCTGCATATTTATGGTTTGGGGTTAAACTGTCTTTTACTATTATTTTTTTTGCCTTGTAATCATAGGACGATTTCTTAGTTTTATCCTTAATTATTAAACAAACAATATCATTAAAATCCACAAAGTAGATTTTGTTAAAACAACGCATCATTCCGTATCTATCTTTTTTTGTGTAACTAACATGAGCCATATGTTTAATTTGACTCCAAGCTTTAGTTGTTTTCTTAGAAGGAATTAAAAATATATTTCTTGAAATACCGCGATTATTTGCCGAGTATTTTATAAAACAAAAAAGACTCACTAAAATAGCTAAACCTCCAAATATTGCGTAATCATTTTCAAATTTGTTAAACAACACAATACTTTTTTTTGGATCAGATAAAATAAAATAAAACCCCGGAAAAAGACAATAAATTAGTAGCCAAAGTGGTTCAAATAATATTATACTTCTGTCTCTCATAATGGGTTAGGATAAGATGAACTATTGAAAAAAATAAGCTAGCACACAAAAAATTACAATAATAGAAACAATAGCTATCAGTATATTTTTTGCCTTATTATCTGACATACTATCTTTATCATAACCTAATCCGCTTCCTGCATCACCAAAATTTCCATTTTCAAAATTCATAGTTAAAATTTAAATATTATTTATTTAAGAAATGCTTGAAGAGTGTTCTTCAAAAGCATTGCAATTGTCATAGGACCAACACCACCCGGAACAGGTGTAATATAGCTTGATTTTTTAGATACGTTTTCAAAATCTACATCTCCAACAATTTTATAACCCTTTTTAGAATCGTCCTTAACTCGAGTTATTCCAACATCTACAATAACAACTCCATCTTTTACCATATCCTTAGTAACAAAATCAGGTGTCCCTAGTGCTGAAATAATTATGTCAGCCTGTAGGGTAAGTTCTTTTATGTTTTTGGTTCTACTATGCGCTAAAGTAACTGTAGAGTTTCCTGGGTTAGACTTTCTACTCATTAGTATACTTACAGGCCTTCCAACAATATCTGACCTTCCAATAACGACAGTGTGCTTTCCTGATGTTTCTACATTATACCTGTTTAAAAGCTCCATAATTCCATATGGTGTAGCTGAAATAAACGTTGGTAAATTAAGTGCCATTTTTCCAAAATTAGTAGGATGAAAACCATCTACATCTTTATCTGGATCAACAGCCATTAATATTTTTTGAGAATTTATATGTGAAGGAAGCGGCAATTGAACAATATAACCATCAATAGCATTATTTTCGTTAAGTTCCTTAACCTTCAAAAGTAATTCAGATTCAGTAATTTTATCAGATAATTTTATCAGAGTTGATTCAAATCCAACTCTTTTACAAGCCCTTACTTTACTTCCAACATAAGTTAAGCTTGCTCCATCTTCACCCACAATAACAGCAGCTAAATGAGGGGGCCTTGAGCCTTTTGCAACTATTTCTTTTACAGAAATTGCAATTTCACTCTTGATATCATTGCTAGTTTTTTTACCGTCTAATATTGTCATTTATCAAAAATTACCTTTTCATGTTTTGCATCATTTGCATCATCTTATTAGCACCACCTCCTTGCATCATCTTCATCATTTTACTCATTTGATTGAATTGCTTTAATAATTGATTTACCTGTTGTATTGAGGTCCCCGAACCTTTTCCAATTCGATCTTTTCTAGATTTATTAATTAGTGATGGATTGGATCTTTCTTTTGGTGTCATAGAGTAAATCATAGCCTCGATATACTTGAACGAATCATCATCAACATCAACGTCCTTCAACATTTTTCCAGCACCAGGAATCATTCCTACTAAATCTTTCATGTTACCCATTTTCTTTATTTGATGAATTTGTTTTAAGAAATCATCTAACCCAAAAGTATTTTTTGCAATTTTTTTCTGAATTCTTCTGGCCTCTTTTTCATCAAATTGCTCCTGTGCCCTCTCAACTAATGAAACTACATCACCCATTCCAAGTATTCGATCTGCCATTCTAGAAGGATAGAAAACATCAATAGCTTCCATTTTTTCTCCAGTACCAATGAACTTAATCGGCTTATTTACTACTTGCTTAATTGAAAGAGCAGCACCTCCTCTAGTATCTCCATCTAGTTTAGTTAGTATAACTCCATCAAAATCTAAAACTTCGTTAAATGCCTTTGCTGTATTCACTGCATCTTGACCAGTCATAGAATCAACTACAAATAATATTTCTTGAGGATTAATTGCTTTTTTAATATTTGATATCTCATTCATCATCAGCTCATCAATCGCTAGTCTACCTGCAGTATCAATTATGACAAGATTAAAACCATTTGATTTCGCATGCGCTATAGCTGCTTTAGAAATAGAAACAGGATCTTTGTTCTCAGGGTCGCTGTATACCTCAATGCCTAATTGATTTCCCAAAACATTTAACTGCTCAATTGCAGCTGGTCTATATACATCACAGGCCACTAATAATGGCTTTTTATTTTTCTTTGATTTTAAATAATTAGCAAGTTTTCCAGAGAATGTAGTTTTACCTGAACCTTGTAAACCAGACATTAAAATTATTGATGGAGAACCGTTGATATTAAGCTCTGAGGCGTCTCCGCCCATGAGCTCTGTTAGCTCATCCTTAACAATCTTTACCATTAACTGACCAGGCTTTAGGTCAGTTAATACATTTTGCCCAATTGCTTTTTCTTTTACTTTTACAGTGAATGTTTTAGCAATTTTAAAGTTGACATCTGCATCCAACAAAGCCCTTCTTACTTCCTTTAATGTTTCTGCAACATTAATTTCTGTTATTCTACCATGGCCTTTTAAAACTTGAAGAGCCTTATCTAATTTTTCGCTTAGATTATTGAACATATTAAAGAATTATTTAGAAATTCAAATTTAAGAATTTAAGCCATTAATTAGCTTAAATCATTGGATTTATTCTTAAACAAATTAAACATAACAAGTACATGAGGAAAAGTAATTGCTGATAAAAAAGAAAAGAATAATGAAATAAATAGTTTGTCATCATTAACAATGTAATAAAGTACAAATAAAGAAATAATGGAAATTAACCAATAAAGAGCTGAGTTATTTAAATATAATAAAAGATTTTTTTTGTTAAACTCGCTATGGAGTTCAATAATTTGATCCCTTAAAGATGGAATTGAGTGCCAAATAATAAAATATATTGCAAATCCAGCTATAAGAGATGCAATACTAAAAATCACAAATAAAAGAGCAATCAAAATTATTTCTTCAAAAAAGTTAAAAGAAATAAATTTCTTATAGTACATAAAAAATGATAATATAATTGTTGTTATCATTGAAGTATATAACAATATTTTTAAAAATTCGTGTGTAATAAAAACATTAGTGATTTCATTTACAATAACTATAACCTCATCTGGTGAAGAGAAAAAAATCATTGAAAATATTAGCATTCCATAAGAAGTGTAGTAGAAAGATATTAAATAGTTTTTAGCATTACTTTTAGATATAAAATGCTGTTCTCCAAAATGATAAGAACTAAAGATAACAAACAGACATAGTGCTAAAAATGGAAGAAAATAAAATAAAACAGCAACTAGGCTAACCATTAACACATAAATTACAAAAATGGTTAAGCTTGAAATATTTGAATTAGACTTAAGGGTGTGATTTATAAGCATTATATCGTTAGATCCATGTAATATTCCAACCGTGAGAATCATAATATAAGCGATATTAGATTCGATAACAGGAGATATTTGGGCAGAAAGCCAAAGTGCAAAAAAAGAGCTGACTATTAATACGGCATTAAAATCTTTATTAGAAGAAATGTTATTACTCAATTTTAGCTTATTAAAATATCTTCAGAAATGTACAAATAATATTTATTATTAAATCCATTTAAAGACACAAAACAATGAAAAAACGGCATAATTAATATAATTTAACTACTTAATATAAATTTCTTTTTAAACCTGTAAATAACTCTAATTCAGACAATTAATCCTTTAATAAATTTAGAATGTTATAATAATTTACTAACTTACTAGGAACTAACTAATTAAAAATTAAACAAAATGGACAAAATTCAAAATTTAATCAATCAATTGCTTGACCTACCAAAATTGGTCAACGAAAAGCTTCCTTGGAACAGTTGGAACGCTTGTATGAACGATTCCGAAGGCAATCTAGCCAAATGGGCTGGAGAAGTATTTAGAGTAGGAGCATTAGTAACATTAGTTTTCTCAATATGGGCTTCTTTGCAAGGAATGCTACCAGGAGATGATGGCCTAAATATTATGGCTGTACTAGGTGGACTAGTGTGGGTGTATGTCGCCTTTCCAATAGCACAAATTGTAAGAGATGCAGGAGATACTATTGCTAGTTCAAAAAGTGATGTTATCACTCTTCTTTGGCATGATTTAGCTCTTGCTTCAATTAAAGCTTGGGGATATATTACTGCTTTAGTAGCACTAGTTGCAGCTCTTCTAGGTGTTATATCAGCAGTTACTATGGGTAATCTTGATATGACTGGAGGAGTAGATGTAAGTTGGTTAAATAATATGGATTATTTCTATGCACTTCCAGCTTCTGCAATGGAAGCGTTAACAAACATGTTTGGATTAGAATGGGTAGGAGACAGACTTAGTGATCTATGGAATTGGGATATAACCTCAACTGTAGCTGCATCAGATGGGTCTTGGGCTGGAGATGTTGTTGCATCACTATGGGGTGTTGTTCAAGTAGCAATCATTTTGGTTAAATTATTTACTGTTTTAATTATTTACAAGTGGCTATGGAAACTTTTAAATACTTTATTCAGCTTTATAGCTAACCCATATTTACCTTTCAAGTCAAAATAATTCATATTTAAGAAATAGTTAAAAAAGAACCTCAAATTGAGGTTCTTTTTTTTTTATTTTATCTGTAATTTAAGAAGGTTTAAGTTGTCAATTTCATAATTTTGAACATCTATATTTAATGATTTGCAAAATATTTAGTATTTTAGCCGTTAACTATTAATTTTTAAAATAACAAATATGAATTATTTAAACTTTATTGCAATGTCTGTCCCTACGGATGGCACTGGATTTACGTTCTGGCTTGGAGCAATGGCTATGATGGCAGCATCTGTGTTTTTCTTCTTGTCAATGAACAGTGTTGATGCTAAATGGAGAACTTCTCTTTTAGTTTCAGGATTAATTACATTTATTGCTGCTGTACATTACATGTACATGAGAGATGCTCATGCAGCTGGAGATAGTACTACTGTATTCAGATACGTAGACTGGATCTTAACTGTTCCATTAATGTGTGTTGAGTTTTACTTAATACTTAAAGTTGCTGGAGCAACTAAATCAGATATGTGGAAGCTTATTGGAGCTTCAACTGTGATGCTTGTCACTGGATTCTTTGGAGAGTCTGGATGGGACGGTGGAATGTTAAGTGCTGGTGCTTGGGGATTCATCTCAGGTTTAGCATATTTCTGGATCGCATACGAAGTATGGTTAGGTGGTCTTAAAAAACTAGCAGTTGCTGCTGGTGGAAATGTATTAGAAGCTCACAAAATGTTATGTTGGTTCCTTCTTGTTGGTTGGGCAATTTATCCATTAGGATATATGGCTGGTACTGATGGATGGTACAACGGTATTGAAGCGTTTTTACCTTCAATGGAAGTAATATACAACATTGGTGATGCTATCAACAAAATCGGATTTGGTCTTGTTGTATATGGTTTAGCTGTTAAAGAATCATAATTTAAAGATTCTTTTAAACAATATAAAAAAAGGCTACACAATTGTGTAGCCTTTTTTTTATGCAATATATTTAATAATTACTACATTCTTTGTACTACACCAACACCTAGTAAATCCAAAGCATTTTTAATAGTATAAGAAACTGATTTAGACAATTGTAATCTAAATATTTTTCTATCTTCAAAAGAAGTTTTTAATATTGGTAAGGATTGATAAAAGGAATTAAACAACTTGACCAAATCATAAACATAATTAGCAACTAAAGCAGGGCTTTGGGTATTCGCGGCATTTTGAATTACTATAGGAAAGTTAAGTAGCTGCTTTATCAACTCTTTTTCTTTAGTATCTAAGCTACCTGTATAATTATCATTACTAACAGAGTCTACTTTTCTTAAAATAGCCTGTATTCTAACATAGGAATATTGAATAAAAGGGCCAGTATTTCCTTGAAAATCTACAGACTCTTTTGGGTCAAATAATATTCTCTTTTTTGGATCAACTTTCAAAATAAAGTATTTCAAGGCTCCTTTACCTATAATCTCAAAAACATTGTTTTTCTCTTCTTGATCCAAGTCTTCCAATTTTCCAAGCTCTGAAGATATTTCTTGAGCTGTATTGATCATTTCAACTAACAAATCATCTGCATCAACAACGGTGCCTTCTCTGCTTTTCATTTTACCACTTGGCAAATCTACCATTCCGTAACTTAAATGATTTAAGCTTTCTGACCATTTGAAACCTAATTTTTTTAGAATCAAAAACAATACTTTAAAATGATAATCTTGCTCATTACCAACAGTATAAATCATTGAATTAATATTAGGGAAATCTTTAACTCTTTGAATAGCTGTACCAATATCTTGAGTCATGTAAACAGCGGTTCCATCTGATCTTAAAACAATTTTTTCATCTAAACCTTCCTTGGTAAGGTCACACCATACACTGCCATCTTCTTTTTTATAGAAAATATTTTTATTAAGCCCCTCATTTATAAATTCTTTTCCTAATAAGTAGGTATTACTTTCATAATAATAATTATCAAAATCTACTCCAAGATTTTTGTAAGTTTCTTCAAACCCTTTGTAAACCCATCCGTTCATTGTCTCCCAAAGCTTAACAGTTTCTTTGTCCCCCGACTCCCAAAGCAAAAGCATTTCTTGAGCTTCAATTAAAATAGGTGCATTTTTTTTTGCATCTTCTTCTGAGCTACCATTCTCAATAAGAGATTTAATTTGGTTTTTATATTCTTTGTCGAACATAACATAATACTTACCAACTAACTTATCACCTTTGATAGATGCAGATTCAGGTGTTTCTCCAGCTCCAAACTTTAGCCAAGCTAACATACTTTTACAAATATGAATTCCACGATCGTTTATTATCTGAGTTTTTAGTACATTTCTACCAGAGGCTTTAAGTATTTGAGCCACACTATATCCCAACAAATTATTACGAATATGTCCAAGATGAAGTGGCTTATTAGTGTTAGGAGAAGAGTATTCTACCATTGTACAATCATTTGAAGTTGGTTTAACAAAACCAAAATTATCTTCATTTTTTATTGCATTAAAATGTTTTAAATAATAGCTGTCAGAAACAACAATGTTAAGAAAACCTGAAACAACATTAAATGAAGTAAATGATTTTTCATTTTCTACTATATAATTACCTAAACTATTTGCGAGCTCAAAGGGATTAGTTTTAAGCAGCTTTAACAATGGAAAGACAACAATAGTTAAATCACCTTCAAAATCAGTTCTTGTGTACTGAATTTCGACATTATCAATGTTTATTTCGTATAACTTTTTGATTGCTTTAACTGCAATTATTTGTAAAGAAGATTCAATATTCATTTTATTCATTAAAGCTATAAATATAACATATTATTATTTCTGTTTAGCTTTTGGCAAAAACACCTCAGCCATCATACATCTGGCACTTCCACCCCCATATGTCTCAATTGTATTTAAAGAACTAAAAACAATTTTAGCATGCTTGTTTATAGTATTTTTTTGAGGATTAGTTAAAACATTATATGCAGATTCACTCATAATCAATAAAGGATTATTATTTCTGTCTAATATTTGCAACATATTGCCTGCAAATGAACTGACTTGATTTTCTGAGATTTCAATAATTTCTTTTCCATCTTCTTTTAAATGTGCAATTACATTATTTCGCTCTTTTTTATCATCTATACAATCTAGACATATAATGACAAAATTATCAGCAACACACATCATAACGTTTGTATGATATATTAACTCTCTTGTTTGTTTAACTGACTGAAACGCTTTAAAAATCACAGGGGTATATTCAAAGTCTTCACAAAATTCAATCAATAAGTCTTCATTAGATCTTTCAGAAATAGCACAATAGGCTTTCCTATTTAACCTATCTAAAACTATACTTCCGGTGCCCTCTAAAAAAATGTTTGATTCTTCTGCAGAAGAATAATCAATAACATTACTAATAGAATAATTATTTTTTTCAATACACTTCACAACCTCTTCTCTTCTTTCATTTCTTCTATTTTCAGCAAACATTGGATATAAAGAAATATCACCATTTGAGTGAAATGAAATCCAATTGTTTGGAAATATTGAGTCTGGTGTATCAAATTTATCATCATCTTGAAAAACAATAACGTCTACACCAAAAGATCGAAGTTTTAAAACAAAATTATCAAATTCAGTTTGAGCTCTTAAATTAATTTGATTCGAATTACTATCAAAATCATTGGCATTTTGGTAATGATTATTAATAGCAGTTTGCATATTGTAATTAAATGCAAGAGGTCTAATCATCAAAATTGTATTTGTACTTTGTTTACTCAAGATAAAATTATTTTCTTATTAATGGCATAGTTGAACATCTCAACAAACCTTCTTGTTTAGCAATTTCTGAATACTTTATCTTCTCAACAACAAATCCTTTTGAAATTAACCATTGATTTAATCTACTAAAATTATTTTCAGAAACAATTACGTTTTCAGATATTGAAAACACATTACAATTCATATTGTACATTTCTTCTTTTGTGGTTTCAAAAATATTTTCTTTACCAAAAAAATTAACTAACCAATCATACTCGTCTTTAATTAAAAACCCACCAGGGTAAATTATTGCTTTATCTTTTCCAATTGGTTGAAAACAACAGTCTAAATGAAGAGCATTATCCTTTGGAGAAGAGTTTGATTTTCTTAGTTCGAAAGTCTTTATAATCTTATTCGGAAAATTTTTTTTTATTTCATTTGCAGCATTCAAATTTGTTCGTGCAGTTATATAATCAGGATAATCCTCGCCAGTGTAGATTCCAATAAAAATATAATTATTAAACAATATTACATCACCACCTTCAACATGACAATCACTACTAAGTTTAATAATATTTTCAGAGGGGATTTCACTAAGTATATACTTTACAGCAGACAATTCTAATGATCTACTATCTATCATATTGGATAAAACAATTTTATCATCAATGACAAAAGAAATATCTCGTGTAAAAATCTGATTGTAATTATTAATTTGATTTGGCCTGTATACTTTTACACCATATTTAACTAAAATATTTTCAAATGATCTTAATTCATTAATCATGTCTTGTTCGATAGGATATGTACCGTTTAAAATATGCTCAATACTTTTTGGATCATAACAGTCTTTTATACTTGGAGTTGGGCCATTAGAATTGGCAGATCCCAATATTACGGAAACTAATTCAGAGGTCTCATTGTTAATATTAATCTTTAACATACGTAAATATAATAAGAAAGAAATAGAGTGAAACCTATATTATCTATTTGAAATTGGAGTGTATTTTCTATGATTTTCGCCAGTATAAACCTGTCTTGGCCTGCCTATTGGCTCATTTCTTAGTCTCATTTCTCTCCATTGAGCTATCCATCCAGGAAGTCTACCAAGAGCAAACATTACTGTAAACATGTCGGATGGAATTCCCATTGCACGATATATAATACCAGAATAAAAATCAACATTTGGATATAAACTTCTGTCTACAAAATATTTATCACTCAATGCTTCATTTTCAAGACCTTTCGCTATATCTAACACTGGATCAACTACACCAAGATCGTTTAAAACTTCATCAGTGGCTACTTTAATTATTTTAGCTCTAGGATCAAAACTTTTATAAACTCTATGGCCAAAGCCCATTAGTCTAAAAGGATCTTCCTTATCTTTTGCTTTTTGCATATACTTATTGGTATCTCCACCATCTTCATTAATCGATTCAAGCATTTCAAGCACTGCTTGATTTGCACCCCCATGTAAAGGACCCCATAATGCAGAAATTCCTGCAGAAATTGAGGCAAATAAACCGGCATGAGAAGAACCTACAATTCTTACAGTTGAAGTTGAACAGTTTTGCTCATGATCAGCATGTAGAATTAAAAGCTTGTTAAGAGCGTTAACCAAAATTGGATTCTGAACATATGTTTCATTTGGCTTATTAAACATCATTTTTAAAATATTCTCAACATAACCTAAAGAAGTATCACCATAGTCTAAGGGAAGACCATTTTTTTTCCTGAAGGTCCAAGCAATTAACACTGGAATTTTACCTAAAACTTTTACTATGGTTTCATAAAGCTCAGCTTTACTCCTATCATAATCTATAGTGTTAGAAGTAGGGTTGAAAGCAGTTAATGCGCTAGTTAATGATGACAATATACCCATTGGATGGGCTGATTTTGGAAAAGCTTCTAATATTTTTTTTATATCCTCGTCAACAATACTTTCATTTTTAATATCATCATTGAACTTTATATACTGTTCCTCTGTTGGAAGGTTTCCATAAATTAATAAATATGCAACTTCTAAAAAACTAGCATTATTAGCTAAATCTTCAATTGAGTAACCTCTATATCTTAAAATACCTTTTTCTCCGTCTAGATATGTTATTTTACTTTCACAAGAGGCAGTGTTTTTAAACCCTGGATCTATAGTAGTAACTCCTCCTGTAAGAGCTCTTAATTGTTTAACATCGATAGAAAGTTCGTTTTCAGAACCTAAAACAAGAGGAAAATCAAATTCCTGATTATTTATAAGAAGTTTAGCTTTTTTTGACATTTGATTTTCGTATTAAGGAATGCAAAAATACGAAATATCTACGAATTATTAAAACATTAAAGTCTATGCCTTGAACACACTCGCTTGAGGAAAGAAAGCCTTAGAACCTAACTCCTCTTCAATTCTCAACAACTGATTATACTTAGCCATTCTATCACTCCTAGAAGCAGAACCTGTCTTAATTTGACCTGTTGTTAGTGCAACAGCTAGATCAGCAATAGTATTATCTTCAGTTTCGCCAGATCTGTGGGACATCACTGATGTGAAACCAGCAGTATGAGCCATTTCTACAGCTTTTATTGTTTCTGTAAGGCTACCAATCTGGTTTACTTTAATCAATATTGAATTAGCTATTGATTCATCAATACCTCTAGAGAGTCTGTCTACATTAGTAACAAATAAATCATCACCAACAAGTTGAATTTTATCACCAATTAGTTCTGTTAAATATTTCCAACCTTCCCAATCATTTTCATCCATCCCGTCTTCTATAGAAATAATTGGATATTTTGAGGCTAAACTAGCTAGGTAATCAGCTTGTTGTTTACTTGTTCGTACCTCTGCTTGATTCCCTTCAAATTTCTTATAGTTATATAAATCATTTTCATAAAACTCTGCTGCCGCGCAATCTAAAGCTATCATTATTTCTTTACCAAAAGAATATCCTGCATTTTCTACTGCCAAAGCAATAGTATCCAATGCATCTTCAGTACCATCTAAAACTGGGGCAAATCCACCCTCATCACCAACGGCTGTACTTAATTTTCTACTTTTTAAAACCAATTTTAAATGGTGAAATATTTCACTTCCCATTTGCATTGCGTGTGTAAAAGATTTTGCAAGCACTGGTATAATCATAAACTCTTGAAAAGCTATAGGAGAATCACTATGAGATCCTCCATTAATAATATTCATCATAGGAACAGGTAATGTGCACACATCCTTTCCGCCTATATATCTGTATAATGGAACTTTTTTCTCGGCTGCAGCCGCTTTTGCAACTGCTAATGAAACACCTAAAATTGAGTTTGCACCTAAATTAGACTTATTAGCAGTACCATCTAGGTTTATCATTTTAACATCAATTTCAGTTTGATCAAAAACAGATAATCCAATAATTGCTGGTGCTAAAATATTATTTACATTGTTTACTGCCTTCATAACTCCTTTACCCATATAATCAGAACCTCCGTCTCTTAATTCGACTGCTTCATGTTCCCCAGTCGAAGCACCTGACGGAACAGCAGCTCTTCCAATTGAACCATTTTCAGTAATAACATCAACTTCAATTGTTGGGTTACCTCTTGAATCAAAGATTTGTCTAGCATGAATTTTTTTAATGTTGGACATAAGAATTTTTTATAAATAATTTTTACAAAAATATTAATTATATATAGATTTATATCTAATAAAAGGGGATAATTAACGAAAACGTAATAGTTAAGTTTTGATAGCCAAATTACTACTTACTCATATTTTCAATAAATTCATCAAACAAATATGAGGAATCATGAGGACCTGGGCTAGCCTCTGGATGAAATTGAACAGAGAAGCAATTGCTATTTTTAAGTTTTATCCCTGCAACTGTATCGTCATTTAAATGCATGTGTGTTATTTCTACATTTTCATTGGCTAAAGATTGTTCTTTATTTATAGCAAAACCATGATTTTGAGAAGTAATTTCACCTTTACCAGTAACAAGATTTTTAACAGGATGGTTTATCCCTCTATGACCGTTATGCATTTTGTATGTAGAAATTCCGTTAGCTAATGCAATAATTTGATGACCTAAACATATACCAAATAGAGGTAGATTCTGTTCAATAATTTTCTTTGCAACTTCTTGAGCACTTTTCAATGGTTCTGGATCTCCTGGGCCATTAGACAAAAAATAACCATCAGGATTCCATTTCTTCATTTCCTCAAAAGATGAATTAAATGGAAAAACCTTAACATAAACATCTCTTTTTGCTAAGTTTCTTAAAATATTTTTTTTTATGCCTAAATCCAAAGCTGCTACTTTATATTTAGAACTCTCGTTACCATAATAATAAGCAGATTTAGTAGAGACCTTAGAAGCAAGCTCTAAACCTTCCATAGATGGAACTTTTGTTAATTTCTTGGATAAAGAATCTATATCATCAACATCTGTAGTTATAACAGCGTTCATAGCGCCATTATCTCGTATGTAACTGACCAAAGCTCTGGTGTCAATATCAGAAATTGCAAAAAGATCATTTTTATTTAAAAATTCTTCTAAGGAGCTATCGGCTAGTTCTCTAGAGTAATTGTAACTAAAATTTTTACATATTAAACCAGATATTTTTACAGAATCAGATTCTGACTCGTCATTAACCACTCCATAATTACCAATGTGAGGATTAGTCATAATCATTAACTGACCAAAATAAGAAGGGTCTGTATAAATTTCCTGATAGCCAGTCATTCCAGTATTGAAGCATACCTCTCCGAATGCAGTACCCTCGCCAGAGACAGACTTTCCATAAAATATAGTACCATCTGACAGTAGTAAAATTGCTTTTTTTCTTTTCTTGTATTCCATAAAATTTAAACTAGAGTAAAAATAAATATAATAATCAATATTATAATTATTAATAAATAAAAAAAGAGGCTAAATTATAACCTCTTTATTAACAATTTAAAATATACGAATTAAGAAATCGTGTAAATTATATATTACTGTGGTACTCTAAAAGTTTTATTATATCATCAACTTTCTTTAATGAGAGAGAATTTGACTCAATATACTTATCAAGTTTAGAAGTATTTAATTTATCCATTTTAAGATACTTGTAAATGGATTTCTTTTTAAGTTTTATGGGATTGATAGATCCATTTACCATTATAAAAAATTCTTCACCACGTACATATCTATCATTAGGTCTGTTAACCATCGGATTTGCAGATCCGGAGATTAACTTAACCTCAAATCCCTTCATAAATTTATAATCATCAGTATCATATAACATTTCATATACCCTGTTATCATCATCATAGTAAAAGTTTTTGTATACCTTATTATCTATAACGATTTTTTTTATGTTGTTAAAAGTAAATGAAAATATAGAATCTGAATCATTCATTTTAGCTTCAAATGAATTTCTCTTAAGATTCAAATTAACTCGCTTGACAAGAAACTTATCATCTGATATGGTATGAATTACTGCAGTTTTATTCCAACCTTCAAATAGGTGAATTGTACCATCTATATATCTTTTTGGATTATAAAACATCATAGAGTTTCCGTAGCTAGCACCGTTTCCAGAAGCTAATTGGGCATAATTTTCCATAGCTTGACTACCCCCAGCATCAACAGAATTGTTCTGAGCAAAAGAAATTGATATAGAAAATAATAATGCAATAAATAAAAATAAATTTCTCATAAAAAAAAGGTTTTTTAGTTCTTTAAATGATTTGGGTTCTATTTTTCTTCAGTTGGTTCAGTCTTTTCAGAAGTAGTATCATCTTCTACTTTAGCATCTACATCTTCAGAGGGTACTTCACTATTTTCAGTTGATTCTTGAGCAACATTCGCTGGCTCAACTAAAGCTTCAGTAGACTCAGTAGGCTCTACAACAACATCATCATTTACTTCAGAAACAACAGCTTCAGCTGATTCTATTTGCACATCATCAACTTTAGGTGCTGTACTTTTTTTACGTCTTCTAGTTGAGGACTTTTTCTTTTTACCAGCATTGTATGTTTCATTGTAATCTACAAGTTCAATCATTGCCATATCAGCGTTATCTCCAAGTCTGTTTCCTAATCTTATGACTCTAGTGTATCCACCAGGTCTATCAGCAATCTTAGCTGATACTTCGCGAAATAATTCAGCAACAGCCTCCTTTTGTCTTAATCTAGAAAAAACTATTCTTCTATTTTGAGTTGTATCATTTTTAGATTTAGTAATAAGAGGTTCAACAAACTGTTTTAAGGCTTTAGCTTTAGCAGTAGTTGTATTTATTCGTTTATGTTCTATTAAAGAACAAGCCATATTAGCTAACATAGATTTTCTATGAGCTGTTTTTCTTCCTAAATGATTTATTTTTTTTCCGTGTCTCATTATTCAATTTATTTAAACTCCAATAAAGTTAATCTTTATCCAATTTATATTTTGTTAGATCCATTCCAAAATTTAATCCTTTAACAATCACTAATTCCTCTAGCTCGGTAAGAGATTTTTTACCAAAATTTCTAAATTTCATAAGGTCATTTTTGTTAAATGAAACTAGATCACCTAAAGTATCAACTTCTGCAGCTTTTAAACAATTTAAAGCACGAACAGAAAGATCCATATCAATTAATTTAGTTTTAAGTAATTGACGCATGTGTAATGACTCTTCATCATAAGTTTCTGTTTTTGCAATTTCATCAGCCTCAAGAGTGATTCTTTCATCTGAAAATAACATGAAGTGATGTATCAATATTCTAGCTGCATCAGTTAATGCATCTTGAGGATTGATAGAACCGTCAGTCATTATTTCAAAAATCAACTTTTCGTAATCAGTTTTTTGTTCTACTCTAAAGTTTTCAACTGAATATTTTACATTTTTTATTGGAGTAAAAATAGAATCAGTAAAAATGGTTCCAATTGGTGCAGAAGATTTCTTATTTTCTTCTGCTGGAACATAACCTCTACCTTTCTCAATAGAAAGTTCCATTTGAATTTTGACCTTAGAATCTAAGTTACAAATAACCTGATCTGAATTTAAAATTTGAAATCCAGAAATAAATTTTTGAAAATCACCAGCTGTGATTTTGTCTTGTCCAGAAAGAGAAATAGAAACAGTCTCGTTATCAACTTCTTCAATTTGTCTTTTAAAACGTATCTGTTTTAAATTTAAAATAATTTCAGTAACATCTTCTACAACACCTGAGATAGTTGAAAATTCGTGATCAACCCCTTCAATTTTTACAGAAGTAATTGCAAAACCTTCAAGAGATGATAATAAAACTCTTCTAAGAGCATTACCAACTGTTAAGCCGTAACCAGGTTCAAGTGGTCTGAATTCGAATTTACCATCGAAGTCAGTTGAATTAATCATTATTACTTTATCCGGTTTTTGAAAATTTAATATTGCCATAATACTTTATATATTAATTATTATTTTGAGTACAATTCAACAATGAACTGTTCGTTAATGTTTTCTGGAATTTGAATTCTTGCAGGAACTGATACATAAGTACCTTGCATTTGGTCTTTATTCCAAGTGATCCATTCAAATACACTTGAAGAATTTGAAAGTGCTCTTTCAATCGTTTCAAGAGATTTAGACTTTTCTCTAACTGCTACAACATCTCCAGGTTTTAGACTGTAAGATGGTATGTTTACAATACCTCCGTTAACGGTAATATGTCTGTGAGACACAAGTTGTCTTGCTCCACTTCTTGAATTTGATAAACCCATTCTGAAAACAACATTATCTAATCTAGATTCACAAAGTTGTAATAAAACTTCACCTGTAATTCCAGTAGCAGCAGTAGCTTTTTTAAACATGTTTCTAAATTGCTTTTCTAAAATACCATATGTATATTTAGCTTTTTGCTTTTCCATCAGTTGTACTGAGTACTCAGATTTTTTTCCACGTCTACGAGTGTTACCATGTTGACCTGGAGGGTAATTTCTTTTTTCGAAAGACTTATCTTCTCCGAAGATAGCCTCACCGAATTTTCTTGCAATTTTTGTTTTTGGACCAGTATATCTTGCCATTTCTTTTGTTTTTTAGAGTAACTATGAATTAAGGTCTTAATTTAATCCTTCGATAGTATTTTGTCTCTGTTTATACTTAATTATTATTAAACTCTTCTACGTTTTGGAGGTCTACACCCATTATGAGGAGTTGGAGTCACATCAATGATTTCTGCGACTTCAATACCTGCATTGTGTATAGATCTAATTGCTGATTCTCTTCCATTTCCAGGACCTTTTACATATACCTTAACTTTTCTCAAGCCAGCATCTTTTGCAACAGCTGCTGCATCTTCTGCAGCCAATTGAGCAGCATAAGGGGTGTTTTTCTTTGAACCTCTAAAGCCCATCTTACCTGCAGATGACCAAGAGATAACATCTCCTTTTTTATTAGTTAATGATATTATAATGTTGTTAAATGAAGCAACAATATGTGCCTCACCTATAGATTCAACTATTACTTTACGTTTTTTAGTACTTGACTTTGCCATATTACTAATTATTATTTAGTTACTTTTTTCTTGTTCGCAACTGTTTTTCTTCTTCCTTTTCTAGTTCTAGAATTATTTTTAGTTCTTTGACCCCTTAATGGTAAACCAGATCTATGTCTAATGCCTCTGTAACACCCAATATCCATTAATCTTTTGATATTTAATTGTGTTTCAGACCTTAATTCACCCTCAATAGTGAAAGAACTTACAGCCTCACGAATTTTACTGATATCTGAATCAGACCAATCACTAACTTTAACGCTGTCGTCAACACCCGCTGACATCAAAATTTCTTTTGCACGAGTTCTACCTATTCCGTAAATATAGGTTAGGGAAATAACCCCCCTCTTTTGTTTTGGTATATCTACACCTGCTATTCTTGCCATAATTAACCTTGTCTTTGTTTAAACCTTGGATTCTTTTTGTTTATCACATAAAGTCTACCTTTTCTTCGTACGATTTTACAATCTGCACTTCTCTTTTTTACTGAAGCTCTTACTTTCATGATTTTTTATTAATATCTATATGTTATGCGAGCCTTAGATAAATCGTAAGGACTCATTTCTAATTTAACTTTATCACCTGGTAATAATTTAATATAATGCATACGCATCTTACCAGAAATATGTGCAGTCACAATGTGACCATTTTCTAATTCCACTCTAAACATTGCATTCGACAATGCTTCTATTATTGAGCCATCTTGCTCTATTGCTGCTTGCTTTGCCATTAGATTCCTGTTTTTCTATTTTTACCTGCTTTCATTAATCCATCATAATGTTTGTTTAATAAATAAGAATTAACTTGTTGCATAGTATCTATGGCTACACCAACCATAATTAATAAAGATGTACCTCCAAAAAATAATGCCCACCCTTGTTGAACGTCCATAAATTGAACGACAAAAGCAGGGAATACGGCTATTAATGCCAAAAATACTGACCCCGGAAGTGTAATATGAGACATTATTTTGTTTAAATACGAGTCCGTTTCCGTGCCAGGTCTGATCCCGGGAATAAAACCACCACTTCTTTTTAAATCATCTGCCATTTTACTAGTCGGAACAGTAATAGCTGTATAAAAGAAGGTAAAAATCATTATTAGTACTCCAAATACAACATTATACCAAAACCCAAAAATATCACTAAAATTAGATATCATCCATTGACCAATAGAATAATCTTTTAACAAACTTGAACCTCCAATTAAACCAGGAACAAACATTAAAGCTTGAGCAAAAATTATAGGCATTACACCTGATGCATTTAATTTTAAGGGTAAAAACTGTCTAGAACCAGAAATATTTTTTTCATAACTACCAGAAGCAGTTCTTCTTGCATATTGAACAGATATTCTTCTAACAGCCATAACTAAGTATACAGAAGCAAGAATTATTAACCACCAGATGACTAATTCAATTAAAATCATCATTAGACCTCCATTAGATCCAGTAACTCTAGCAGCATATTCTTGTATGAATGATTGTGGCATTGTAGCAATAATACCTACGGTTATTAATAAAGATATTCCATTACCAATTCCTTTATCAGTAATTTTTTCTCCTAACCACATTGCAAAAATACAACCAGTAACTAGTATAATAGTACCTGTAAAGAAAAACAATGGACCCTGACCTAGCAAAAATGCTTCTTGAGGGATACCAAACATAATATCTAAACTAGCTAAATATCCAGGCGCTTGAACTAAACAAATACCTATTGTAAGCCATCTTGTAATTTGCGTGATTTTTTTCTGACCACTAGCCCCTTCTTTTTGTAGTTTTTGTAGATATGGAATGGCAATCCCCATCAATTGTACTACAATAGAAGCTGATATATATGGCATAATTCCAAGTGCAAATACAGATGCATTTGCAAAAGCTCCACCGGTAAAAGCATTTAATAATCCTAGTATACCTTCTGATGTTTCAGATTTTAAACTACCTAACATTTCTGCATCAATACCAGGAAGAGTTATTTGTGCGCCAAATCGGTAAACAACTAACATGAACAGAGTAAAAAGAATTCTATCTTTTAACTCCGTAATATTCCAAATATTTTTTAATGTATCTATAAACTTCATATATAATTATAATGTTACCGCTTCTCCTCCAGCAGCTTCAATTGCACTTTTTGCTGAAGCTGTAAATTTGTGTGCAGTTACTTTAATTTTTGCTTTTAATTCTCCTCTACCAAGAATCTTAACTAGTTCATTTTTTCTAGCTAATCTTAATTCAACAATAGAGTTAAAATCTAATTCATCTTTAACTTTCTTATTATCAACCAATTCTTGAATAACATCTAAGTTTATTCCTTGATATTCTTTTCTATTAATATTAGTAAAACCAAATTTAGGCACACGTCTTTGTAGTGGCATTTGACCACCCTCAAATCCAATTTTTCTAGAATAACCAGATCTAGACTTAGCACCTTTATGACCTCTAGTAGCAGTACCACCTTTACCTGATCCTTGACCTCTACCTATTCTTTTACTATTATTATTAACTGATCCTTCAGCAGGTTTTAAATTACTTAAATCCATTCTAAGTGTTTTTTTTTAAGCCTCTTTAAAAGAAACTAAATGATTAACTTTTTTTATCATACCAAGGATATTAGCAGTTGCATCATGTTCTATACTTTGCCCAATTCCTTTAAGACCAAGAGCTACTAGAGTTCTTTTTTGCCTTTGAGTACGGTTTATTGCACTTCTTTTTTGTGTTATTATAATCTTTTTCATCTTAATTATCCGTTAAAAACTTTTTCTAGAGATATACCTCTATTTTTCGCTATTGTATTAGCATCTCTCAAATTCAATAAAGCATCAAAAGTTGCTTTTACCACATTATGTGGATTTGAAGATCCTTGAGATTTAGATAATACATCATGTACACCAACAGCTTCAAGAACAATTCTCAATGCACCACCAGCAATTACACCAGTACCAGGAGCTGCAGGAATTATATTAACTCTCGCCCCTCCAAATTTACCTTTTTGCTCATGAGGAAGAGTTCCTTTTATTAGAGGGATTCTAACTAAATTCTTTTTTGCATCTTCTACTGCTTTTGCAATAGCACTTGCAACATCTTTAGATTTTCCTAATCCATGACCTACAACTCCATTTCCGTCTCCAACAACAACAATAGCTGAAAAACCGAAAGCTCTACCACCTTTGGTCACTTTAGTAACTCTTTGAACTCCAACTAAACGATCTTTAAGATCTAATCCACTTGGCTTTACTGATTCTACGTTTTGATACATATTATTAAAATTTAAGTCCTCCCTCTCTAGCACCATCTGCTAAAGATTTCACACGTCCATGATATAAATAACCTGCTCTGTCAAATGATACTTTACTAACACCTAACTTAACAGCTTTTTCTGCTAATGTTTTTCCTACTAAAGAAGCAATATCTTTTTTACTTCCTTCGGCAGTAATAATTTCTTTTTCTCTAGAAGAGCAAGCGCATAAAGTTTTTCCAGAAACATCGTCAATTAATTGAGCATATATCTCTTTATTACTTCTATACACAGATAGTCTAGGGCTATTTGCAGTACCAGAAACTATTTTTCTGATTCTGTTTCTAATTCTTTGTCTTCTATCTTGCTTTGTTAATGCCATAATTCTATTTTTTTTAAGCAGATTTACCTGCTTTTCTTCTTACTTGTTCACCTACAAATCTAACTCCTTTTCCTTTGTAAGGCTCAGGACTTCTAAAGCCTCTAATTTTAGCTGCTACTTGACCTATAAGTTGTTTGTCAATTGATGTTAATTTAACAATAGGGTTTTTACCTTTTTCAGAAATAGTTTCTACTTTAACTTCAGGAACTACTTCTAAAACAATATTATGAGAAAAACCTAATGCTAAATCAAGTTTTTGACCTTGATTAGATGCTCTGTAACCTACACCCACTAGTTCTAATTCTTTAGTCCAACCAGTTGAAACTCCAGAAACCATATTGTTAATCAAAGCTCTATATAATCCATGCTTAGCTTTATGATCTTTATGTTCAGAAGGTCTTGATAATACAACTAAATTGTCTTCAATTTTAATTGTGATATCTGAAAACTCTTGTCTTAATTCACCTAACTTACCTTTTACTGTTACAACATTTTCATCAATGTTTACTGTAACACCTTCGGGTATCGATATTGGGTTATTTCCTATTCTTGACATTATATTATCTTTAAATTAGTATACGTAACAAATTACCTCACCACCTACATTTTGTCTTTTCGCTTGCTTAGCAGTCATAACTCCTTTTGAAGTGGACACTATAGCAATTCCAAGACCATTTAAAATTCTAGGTAAGTCATTAGAATTTGAATATTTACGTAAACCAGGTTTACTTAATCTTTGAATTTTTTTAATCACAGATTCTTGACTCAATTTATTGTATTTAAGTGCAATTTTAATTGTACCCTGAACTGTAGAATCTTCAAATTTATAACTTAAAATATATCCTTGATCGAATAAAATTTTAGTAATTTCTTTCTTTAAATTAGATGCAGGTATTTCAACTACTCTGTGTTTAGCAGAGACTGCATTTCTAATTCTTGTTAAATAATCCGCTATTGGATCTGTATACATAGTTTTTAATTTTATGATTATGGTTTTTAACTTTATTGTTAAACCTTTAACCAGTTAATATTACCAGCTGGCTTTTCTTACACCTGGGATTAATCCTTTATTTGCCATTTCTCTAAACATAACTCTTGATAATCCAAAAGTTCGCATATATCCTTTGGGTCTACCCGTTAATTTACATCTATTATGCATTCTAATAGGAGATGCATTTTTAGGTAACTTTTGTAAACCTTCAAAATCTCCAGCTGCTTTTAAAGCTTTTCTTTTTTCAGCATACTTTGCTACAGTTTTTGCTCTTTTTACCTCACGGGCTTTCATTGATTCTTTAGCCATAGTTTAATTTTTTTTAAATGGTAAACCTAATTCAGTTAATAATGATTTTGCTTCTTTGTCTGTATCAGCACTTGTAACAAAAGTTATATCCATACCAGAAATTTTATTAACCTTATCGATATTGATTTCTGGAAAAATAATTTGCTCTACAACACCTAAGTTATAATTACCTCTACCATCAAAGCCAGTAGCTTTAATTCCATTGAAGTCTCTAACTCTAGGTAGAGCAGATGTAACTAAACGGTCTAAAAATTCATACATTTTCTCTCCTCTCAAAGTTACCTTAACTCCAATTGGCATACCTTTTCTTAATTTAAAGGTAGCAACATCCTTTTTGGAGATAGTAGCAACAGCTTTTTGGCCAGATATATTAGTAATTTCTTCGACGGCATAGTCAATTAATTTTTTATCAGAAACAGCAGCACCTACACCCTTAGAAATAACTATTTTCTTAAGCTTAGGAACTTGCATAACATTCTTATATCCAAATTCTTCCTTAAGGTTACTTATAACCTTATCATTATATTCTTGTTTTAATCTTGGTACGTAACTCATATTATATTACTTCATTAGATTTTTTTGAAAATCTCACTTTCTTATTATCATCCATTCTATATCCAACTTTTGTTGATTCACCAGACGATGTCAACAAAGAGACATTAGAAACATGAATAGAAGCTTCTTTTTCAATTATTCCTCCTTGAGGGTTTTGAGCATTAGGTTTCATATGTTTTTTAACCATATTTACTCCTTCAACTATTAACCTGCTTTTATCAGAAACAATCTTAAGTACTTTACCTTCTGAACCTTTATTGTTCCCAGTAATCACTTTTACATTATCTCCTGTCTTAATTTTAATTTTTTTCATAATAATTTATTATAATACTTCTGGTGCTAGAGAAACAATCTTCATAAATTGTTTGTCTCTTAATTCACGTGCAACAGGGCCAAATACTCTTGTTCCTTTCATTTCACCTGCAGCGTCTAGAAGAACACAAGCATTGTCATCAAATCTGATATATGTACCATCAGGTCTTCTTACTTCTTTTAGAGTTCTAATAACAACCGCTGTTGAAACTTCACCTTTTTTTACTGTTCCATTTGGAGTTGCAGCTTTTACTGAAACTACAATTTTATCTCCAACAGAAGCATATCTTCTTTTGGTACCTCCTAGAACTCGGATAGTTAAAACTTCCTTGGCTCCAGTATTATCGGCAACTTTTAATCTTGACTCTTGTTGTAACATAATTACTTAGCTCTTTCAATTATTTGTACTAATCTCCAACATTTAGATCTACTTAAAGGTCTTGTTTCCATGATCTTTACAGTGTCACCAATATTGCAATCGTTTGTTTCATCGTGCGCAACATATTTTTTAGTTTTTAACACGAATTTACCATACATAGGATGTTTAACTTTTTTAACTTCAGAAACAACAATAGATTTCTCCATTTTGTTACTAGTAACAACTCCTACACGTTCTTTTCTTAAATTTCTTTTTTCCATTTTCAATAGAATAAGTTTATTGTATTTCTCTTTTAGTTATCTCCGTGGCTATTCTAGCTACAGTTCTTCTTAATGTTCGAAGCTGTATTGGGTTTTCTAAAGGAGATACGGCGTGAGTCATTTTTAACTCTCTGTAGCTCTTTTTAGATTCCCCTAGTCTTTCACTTAGCTCTTCGTTTGATAATTTTAATATTTCTGACTGTTTCATTTTAATAAATATTAAGCTTCGTAATCTCTAGCAATTACAAACCTAGTTTTAACTGGTAATTTTTGTGCAGCTAGCCTTAATGCTTCCTTTGCGACATCTAACGGCACACCACCTACTTCAAATAATATTCTACCTGGTTTAACAACAGCAGCCCAATATTCAACAGCACCTTTACCTTTACCCATACGAACCTCTAAAGGTTTTTTGGTAATCGGCTTGTCAGGAAATATTTTAATCCATAATTGACCTTCTCTTTTCATAAATCTAGTTGCAGCAATTCTGGCAGCTTCTATTTGTCTAGAAGTCAAGAAATTAGAATCCAATGATTTAATTCCATACATTCCATTAGAAAGTATAGTTCCTCTACCTGAATTTCCTTTCATTCTTCCCTTTTGGACTTTACGATATTTTGTTCTCTTAGGTTGTAACATTACTTTTAATTATAATTTATTTTCTTCTTCTTGATTTATTTCCAGCATTTCTACCACCAGACTTACCTTGTTTTTTAGATAATCCGACTAAAGGAGATAATTCTCTCTTTCCATATACTTCACCTTTCATAATCCAAACTTTTATACCAAGTCTACCATAAGTAGTATGTGCTTCAACCAATGCATAATCGATATCAGCTCTAAAAGTCGATAATGGAATTCTTCCATCTTTATAATGTTCGTTTCTAGCCATTTCAGCCCCATTTAAACGACCACTAATTTGTATTTTAATACCTTCTGCGTTCATTCTCATTGCTGCAGCAATAGACATTTTAATAGCTCTTTTGTAAGAAATTCTATTTTCAATTTGCCTAGCAACACTTGATGCTACTAAATAAGCATCTACTTCAGGTCTTTTAATTTCATAAACGTTCAATTGAACTTCTTTTCCAGAAATCTTTTTTAATTCTTCCTTAAGTTTGTCAACTTCTTGACCTCCTTTACCAATTATTATACCTGGTCTAGCAGTTGTAATTGTAACGGTAACAATCTTTAAAGTTCTTTCAATTATAACTCTAGAGACGCTTGCTTTTGCAAGTCTTACGTATATATATTTTCTAATTTTATCATCTTCAGCTAGCTTATCACCATAATCATTACCACCATACCACATAGACTCCCAGCCTCTAATAATACCTAATCTATTCCCTATTGGATTTGTCTTTTGTCCCATTTATTAAATACTTTGAGTGTTATTTTTAGAATCTAACACGATAGTAACGTGGTTAGATCTTTTTCTAATTCTGTGAGCTCTACCTTGTGGAGCTGGTCTTAATCTTTTTAACATTGAACCACTATCAACAGTAATTCTAGAAATATATAGTTCAGCATCCTCTACATTTAAACCTTCATTTTTTGCTTCCCAGTTAGAAATAGCAGATAAAAGTAATTTCTCTAATCTTCTAGATGCTTCTTTTTGACTAAATCTTAAAATATTTAATGCTCTATCAGCCATCTTTCCTCTGACTAGATCAGCAACTAAACGCATTTTTCTAGGTGAAGTAGGACAGTTATTAAGCTTAGCAAAAGCAACTTTCTTCTTCTCAGACTTAATAGTCTCCGCCATTTTAGTTTTACGACTTCCCATAACTTTTATTTTTTTCCTTTATTTTTAGCACCCATGTGACCTCTAAAAGATCTTGTAGGAGAAAACTCACCTAATTTATGACCAACCATATTCTCAGTTACATAAACTGGAATAAACTGACGTCCATTGTGAACAGCAATTGTTTGACCAACAAAATCTGGGGTAATCATACTGGCTCTAGACCAAGTTTTGATTACTGTTTTCTTATTACTTTCAATATTTTTAGCGACCTTTTTATCCAATTTATAGTGAACGAATGGTCCTTTTTTTAATGATCTTGACATAACTTAATTATTTCTTTCTACGTTCAATAATGTATTTATTACTTGCTTTGGTTTTAGATCTTGTTCTATAACCTTTTGCTGGAATACCATTTCTTGACCTTGGATGTCCACCAGATGACTTTCCTTCACCACCACCCATTGGATGATCAACAGGATTCATTACAACTGGCCTAGTTCTTGGTCTAATACCAAGCCATCTAGATCTACCGGCTTTACCAGAAACTAATAATTGATGATCTGAGTTGGATACAACACCAATTGTAGCAGAACATGTTTCAAGAATTAATCTAGTTTCTCCCGAGGGAAGTTTAACCGTAGCAAA
>SGZJ01000016.1 GCA_004213995.1 Flavobacteriales bacterium
GTCGGTGTCTGTTTTGAACAAAGTAAATATTAACTCTCAGGAGGCTTCAGCATTAATTGTTGTTACACAACATTATGACACTCTGCAATCGATTGGACAAGAGACAAACTCTAACTTAATCTTGTTGCCTAATTCTCCTCAAGCAGGTAGTGAAATGCTAAACAACATGGTAGCTAGCTTCACCGCTAGTAATCAAATTGGCGAGGCTATGAAAAATGCAGCAAACAAAAAGAAAGAGTAGTTTACGTAAAAACTTAGTTAACCAAACAATCGTTTTTGTTGATGATTAATTACGTTTTTTTCAAAAACCGCGCTAATGATAACCGCCAAAAGTTTACTAATTCATACCGACACCTTGTTTGAGAGTATTATAAATGATGGATTTTTCGGTGCAATATTAATTTTACTTTTTTTTGGTATAGGGGTTTTGGGTTACAAGTATTTTAAGAAGAAAAGCTAAGTGCTGATTGAGTTTGTAAAGCTTGTCTCGTGGTGTGAAATTAAAAGAGTGTTGTTTCCTAATTAAGGTTTTAATCTATAAGTTTATTAGATAGGTCTTGAAGCCACAACTCTTTGTCCGCAGCAGCTTTAGTGATAAAATCTTTTGCTTCAGCGGAAAAAGAAACCCCTCTTGACTTAAGAGCCGAAAGACAAATTAAGGTAACAGCTCTTGTTCCTCTTTTTTTAACAGCTGTTAAAAAAAGCGGGGCCAAATCACTAAGGGCTAACTCATGGCTTAGCGTTAAAAGCTGTTGTTTGGCTGTCTTTTTCTTGTCTTCAGAAAGTTTAATATACTTTTTTCCAAGCTTTTTTATTGCATCTATGGGCTTTAGTTCTGGCGCTTTTATTAGGTTTTGGTTTTGTGGGTTTTTTAGCTTACTCTCTCTTAGGCTTACTGTTTTGTTAAAAATAAGTTGGGTCGAGGTTGAGTCATCATCAGTATTAAAATAACCAAGTCTTTGAAACTGAAACTTATTGCCCGGCTTAGCGCTTAAAAGAAATGGCTCAACAAATGCTGTCTTGGTTAGCAAAGATTTGTTGTTTATAAAACTTTCAAAAGGAACGTTAGGGTCAGAGTCTGGAGATGGAGACGTAAAAAGCCTTTCGTATTCTCTTACTTCTGCGTTGACGGAGGTTTTTTTACAAACCCAATGTATCGTTGTGTTAACTTTTCTTTGGCTTTCAATCGAGCCGCTACCGCTTAAGGATTTGGGGTCGTATTCGCAATAAATCGTCTTCAGATTCCCTAAACTGTCAAGCTCTACTTGTGTTGCTTTGATAATATAACCGCTCTTAAGACGAACTTCGCTTCCAACAGAAAGGCGTTTAAATCCAGGTTGAGGGTTAAGAGAAAAGTCTTCTTTTTCGATATAAAGCTCAGAATTAAAAACAATAACTCGTTTGTTAAGATTTTTACTTTCAGGGTTGTCAACAAAAACAAGTTGCTCTTCTTGATTATCTGGATAGTTTGTAATCTTTAGCAAAACAGGGTTAAGGACAGCCATCGCTCTTGTTGATGTTTTGTTTAGCTCTTCTCTTACACAGAACTCTAAAAGAGAAACATCGATAACATTATCTCTTTTCGCTACTCCAACTTTTGCAATAAAGTTCTTAATAGAGCTAGGTGTATAACCTCTTCGTCTAAGGCCGGAAATTGTGGGCATTCTAGGGTCGTCCCATCCAGAGACGTAATTGTTTTCTACCAAAGTTGAGAGCTTTCTTTTGCTCATTATAGTGTAGCTTAGATTGAGGCGCGCGAACTCGCGTTGTTTTGGGGTAATCAAAAGTTCAGTTCCAGCAAATTCGGTTTTTATTGTTGTTAAGAACCAATCGTAAAGATCTCTGTGGGGCCTAAACTCTAAAGAACAAAGGGAGTGAGAAATTTGTTCAATATAATCGCACTGTCCATGAGCCCAGTCATACATTGGGTAAATTCGCCATTTGTCTTGTGTTCTTTGGTGAGGTTTATTAATTACTCTATATATTATAGGGTCTCTCATAAGCATGTTTGGGTGTGACATGTCAATTTTGGCTCTTAGAACAAACTCTCCTTCTTTTGAATCTCCGTTTTTCATCTTCTCAAAAAGAGCGAGAGAGTCTTCAACAGGCCTGTTTCTATTTGGACTATTTGTTCCAGAGGAAGTGGGGGTTCCTTTTTGTTTAGCGATCATGTCGCTGTCTTGGGAGTCAATATACGCACGACCCAACTTAATAAGCTCTAGAGCCCACAAATAAAGTTGGTTGAAACAATCTGAAGAATACGTTTCTTTATGCCAAGAATAGCCCATCCATGAAATATCTTTTTTTATGGCGTCAACGTATCGTTGGTCTTCTTTGGTTGGGTTAGTGTCGTCAAACCTAAGGTTAACTGGCGCATTATATTTTTCAGCTAAACCAAAATTAACGCCCAAGGCTTTTGTATGCCCTATGTGAAGGAAGCCGTTGGGTTCAGGTGGAAAGCGAAACCTAAGGGCTTCTGATGGTAGCCCCTTAGAAAGATCTGAATCAACAATCTGTTCTATAAAATTTTGCGGTTTAGTTTCCAAGATCAAATGTTTTTAATAAGTTTACAAAGTTATCAAAATGACTTTACTAATTAAGAAAATACGCAAATAAAAGATGGGAATAGTAAAAGTAACAGATTTGCTTGTTTATGGCTATCATGGCTGTTTGAAAGAAGAGGCTGTAATTGGTAGTGAATACTTAATTAATATTAAGGCCTGGACAAATATTGAAAAGGCGGCGGCTAGTGACTCCCTTGCTGACGCGGTGGATTATGTGCTGCTATCTGACATAGCGAAAAATGAAATGAAAAAAAGGGCAAATTTACTTGAAAATGTTGTTGAGAGAATTATTACAGAAAGCTTTAAGGCCTGTGCGAATATCAAAAAGCTAAAGGTTTGTTTGGCAAAACTAAACCCTCCGACAAATTCAGATGCAAAATCGGTAAGTGTTAGCCTAACGAGAAAGTCGAAATAAGAGCGGGGAATTAATAAAAAATTACACTAAATTTGCATTCACAAATTAATGGCGCCTTGGCCGAGCGGCTAGGCAGAGGTCTGCAAAACCTTGTACGGCGGTTCGAATCCGCCAGGCGCCTCAACTAAGCCCTCGCTTTTCTTTCGAGGGCTTATTGGTTGCTCTAAAAAGCTTTTAATAATTAAAACAAATAAAATGTTTGGACTATTTAAGAAAAAATCAGAAAAAGAAAAGCTTCAAAAAAAATACGAACGACTTCTAAAAGAATCCTACGAGCTGTCTAAAACAAACAGAAAAGAAAGTGACAAAAAAGCTTATGAGGCAGACCTTATAGCTAAAGAAATAGACGCTCTTAGCTAGGGTCTTGTTTGTTGCGTTGGGGGGGGTAAAAGTTTTGTTCTCGTTGTTAAAAAAACAAGGGGGAGACAGTGAGCGTGATTGTTTTTAAGCTTGTTTTTTATACCTTAGTGATACTAACAACTACAAAATGACATCAACTAAAAGAGCTTGGGAGCCAGTTATAAACCAGCTATACGCAAGAGTTTTTTCGGAACCAAACAAAAAAAGGTTTGAAAAAGTTACCCTTTATCTTTCTATCATTGGGTTTGCATTGCACTTAGGGTTAATATATGCGAAAAAATTAGGGCTGCTTGTTTTTCCTTTTGAAACACCTTTGTTAGACAACCCGATATCTGCGATTTACACCCCTTTTACAATAATATTAATTTACGAAATTTACCTGCTTGTTTTGAACCTGCCTCGTTCTTTTACGACGTCTGTCTCTAAACAATTTGAGATAATATCTCTAATTCTTATTCGTAGAATTTTTGCTGATATTCCCAAAGTAGATTTAAACGCAGATTGGTTTTCCACAAAAGAAAACCTTGAGTTGATTTACAACATTGTAGGCGTGTTGATTCTATATTATTTAATCTTTTTGTTCAACAAGGCAAGGCACAGGCTAGAAAAAAAGCCTTTGACGGAAATTATAAACAGATTTGTAACGTCCAAAAAAGGGGTTAGTTTACTCTTACTTTTTGTGTTAATTATTTTGTCGTTTACAAGCGTGTATAGATGGGGCCAAGGGTTGATTTTAAATGACCTTTCGACTGACATAAACTCTATTTTTTACAACGAATTTTTCTCTGTATTAATCTTAGCAGACGTGTTAATTCTGTTGCTTTCTTTCCAATACACCGAAAGGTATAGTCAGATTGTAAGAAATACCGGGTTTATTATTTCAACCGTACTAATAAGGTTGTCTTTTGGCGTGACGGGTCTTGCAAACATTTCGCTCGTTGTTTCTAGCGTAGTCTTTGGGCTAATAATTCTTTGGGTATATAACCTATCCGAAACAGAGCGCAAAAAAAGAACAGGAATCATCTCAGAGTAAACTTATGAAAAATAACATTTTTAACCTTTTGAGCTCATTAATAGCTTTTTATATTCCAGTTCAAATAGCGTATTTAACCGGCTCTGAATCGGTCATAAAAGCTGTTTTATTGGCCTTTCTAATACAGTGGATTTGTTTCATTCCCGCATACATTTTGCAAACAGAAAAATTTTACGATTTGACAGGCAGCGTAACGTACTTAACTTTAGTTTTATTTTCGATATTTAGCGCAGGCTCTTTGGGTTTTGCAAGCGTAATTGTTTGCGCCTGTGTTAGTGTCTGGGCTGTGAGGCTTGGTAGTTTCTTGTTTTTTAGAATTAAAAAAGACGGAGAAGATAAAAGGTTTAGGTCTATCAAAACAAACTTTACTCGATTTTTTATGACTTGGACTTTGCAAGGAATGTGGGTTACAATGTGTTTACTTTGTGTTACAACCGCTCTCTCGGCAGACGGAGGTATAGTAGAGGGTGTTGGTTTTTATTTAGGGTTAATTGTGTTTATAATTGGTTTTGGTTTAGAGGTGGCTGCAGATATGCAAAAAACGAGATTTAGAAAAAACCCTGAGAACAAAGAAAAGTTTATAAGTACAGGGCTATGGGCAAAGTCTAGGCACCCAAATTATTTAGGTGAGATAATTTTATGGCTAGGTGTAGCGCTGATGTCAATGGAGTCGTTGGAAGGAGTCGAGTATATAACGCTAATATCTCCTTTGTTTGTTTATGTGTTGCTAGTTTATATTTCGGGAGTAAGGATGTTGGAAAATAGTGGTCAGAAAAAATGGGGAAATTTACCAGAGTATAAAGCTTATGTAGAGAACACTCCAGAGCTCTTTATTTCTTTTAGAAACTTGTTTTAACAAATGAAAAACCATACACTAGTATTGTGTGAAAGCAAAATAATAATAAGCGGCTTAAGCTTGTTATTAAAGGAAAACGGCTTTACGCCTATTGTAAAGTCTGGAACAATTCCGGGTTACGATTTAACTTTAGACATGGACGAATTGTATGTAGATAATGAAGATTTAGAAAGCTCGAAAAAATATGTAGAGGTATATAAACAGCAAATCGAAAAGAAAGACTAAAGCGCCCCTTTTAATACAAGAACAGCCCCAGAAACAACAAGGATTAAGCTTAAAATTGTTTTAATAGTTGCGGTGTTTTCGGTGTTAATTTTTGATGTCAATTTTTTAGCTATAAAAATCTTAAGGACGTCAGTTAAGAAATAGCTTCCTAATATTGTTGTAAAAAAAGTAAAAACACCAAGAGAGTTCGTTCTGTTTAGATTTGGAACTACTACTAAAATTACTCCAGCCCAAAAAAGCAAAACTGCTATATTTATAATATTTAAAGCAAAGCCTTTAACAAAAAGACCAACATAATTTGTGGACGACTCTTCTAGTTCTATTTTTTGGTCTTCTTTTTTTCTTTGAATAAAAATGTAGGCTCCATAAACGAGTAGTATTGATCCTCCAAGGACAAAAAGACCAGGCTGATTGTTTATATTGTCAACCAATTGTTTACTAGTGTAATAACAAAAAACGATAAAAAAAACATCAGCTAAAATGACGCCGAGATCTAACGAAATTGCAGCTCGAAAACCTTTTGTTATGCTAGTTTCAATTAACACAAAAAAAACAGGGCCTAATACAAAGCTTAAGAAGAACCCTATTGAAATTGCTGTAAAAAGGTCTGTAATCATTTATTTATTGTAAAGGTAATTAACGATTCCTCCAAGTGTAATTTTTTCAATTATCTTGTTCGTTTTGTGATGAACATTAACCTCTCCTCCCGCTTTTAAATCTAGTTCTAAGAGTGATGTAGCATAAACATCAACTACGCCTCCCGCTTTTATAAAAACTTTAGTGGTTTCGGTTTTAAGATTTTGAGCGTTTACTTGCCCGCCTGTATATGCGTCTATTTCATTATGGTTTGCTGTTCCTGTTATCGAAACCTTACCCCCAGTTATTGCTCTAGCGCTTAGATCGGATGTTTTAAGCTTTAAAGAAATTGTTGAGCCGCTTTCCGATTTTAAAAACAACGACGGTTCTAAAACGGTGTCTTTTGAAAAAACAACAGATCCTTCTTTGGCTTCGATTCTGTAAATAGTTTTATAGTATAGGTCTACCTTTGTTTCTGAGCCACTTAATCTTTTTTCAATGCCCATGCGTATTTTTAGTTCTCCATTTTTGTTTTTAACAACAACATAGTTAGGGTGTTGGCCGCTGATTATTACATGGTTTTTATCAGATTTAATTAAATTAACTTTTAACAAGTCATAAGTCTGAATTTTGTAGAAATCTCCTAATTCTCTTTTAATTTCGTTCTGAGAATTAGAAAAAAAACTTGATAAAATAAGGAGTAAGAAAAGGTTTTTTTTCATGATAAAGATTTTATTTATTCTGCTAAGATAAAGTCTAATTGTTTTTTAATCAAATCTGCGTGCTTAACTTGTACTTGAATGGAGTCCCCTAATTGATATTTCATTTTTGATTTTTTTCCAATCAAACTGTGGTCATCTTTATTGTAGATATAATAATCTCCTTTTAAGTCTCTAACCGGTATCATTCCTTCGCATTTGTTTTCTACGATTTCAACAAATATTCCCCAGTCTGTTATTCCTGAAATTACCCCATTGAATTTTTTGTTTGTTTTGTCCTGCATGTATTTTATTTGCATAAACTTTATCGAGTCCCTTTCTGCTTTGGTTGCTAATATTT
Source organism: Flavobacteriales bacterium (assembly GCA_004213995.1). Classification (GTDB taxonomy): domain Bacteria; phylum Bacteroidota; class Bacteroidia; order Flavobacteriales; family Flavobacteriaceae; genus SGZJ01. Next base: position 7,089 of record SGZJ01000016.1, read on the forward strand.
CTCTTTGTGTACAATGATCACAGGCAGAGTTATAACTTTCATGTCCTGATGGGTTTTCTTTATTTAAATATTTTTCTAAGAGGCGATGAACAATAACATCTGGATATCTTCTAATTGGAGAAGTAAAGTGACTGTAGTATTCAAAGGAAAGCCCATAATGACCTATATTTTTTGTAGTATACTCTGCTTTACTCATAGATCTTATTGCTAAAGACTCTATTAAGCTCTGTTCTTTTTTTCCTTTAATTTGTTTTAACATTTTATTCAAAGATTCAGACATTCTTCTTCTAGAACTTATGTCTAGATTATAACCAAGGGATTTTGCAACCTCTTTAAGAGCTTTAATTTTACTTTCATCTGGAAGGTCATGAACTCTATATATAAAAAGGTTTTTTTTATTTCTTTTGCCTATATATTCAGAAACCTTTCGGTTTGCAAGCAACATAAACTCTTCAACAAGTTTGTTAGATTCTTTTGACTCCTTAACATAAACCCCTGTTGGTTCTTTTTCTTTATTTATACTAAACCTTACTTCTTTTTTATCAAAAGAAATAGCTCCATTTTTCATTCTTTCTGTTCTCATATAAATAGCGATCTCATTTAATTTTAATACCGCTTCTTTTACATTATTTGTAACAGAGTATTCTGTGTTTTTTAATGAAACTTCTTTTCTTATGATATTTTTTTTAGTTTCTATAATCTCTTGTGCTTCTTCATAACTAAACCTATAATTACTGTTAATTATAGTTTTTCCAAACCATTCATTAATAACTTTATTTTTATCTATAGTAAATACAGCAGAGAAAGTATATTTTTCCTCGTTAGGTCTTAAAGAACAAGCTTTATTTGAAAGAACTTCAGGTAACATAGGTACAACTCTATCTACTAAATAAACTGATGTAGCTCTATTAAAAGCTTCATTATCAAGGATAGTATTGGGTTGTAAATAATGAGAAACATCTGCTATGTGAATGCCTATTTCATAAGAACTATTTGATATCCTTTTAAAAGAAATAGCATCATCAAAATCTTTAGCATCTACAGGATCAATTGTAAAAGTTAATTCATTTCTAAAATCTCTACGATTAGAAACTTCATCTTTATTTATTGTAGTATCAATATTATCAGCAAATTCTTTAATTTCTTTTTCGAAATCATACGGAAGCCCATACTCAGCAAGAATAGAGTGAATTTCTGTGTTATGTTCTCCTTCAACACCTAATACTTTTTTTATAATACCATTTGGAGATTGACTATTTTTTCTCCACTCAGTTATTTCAACAAGAACTTTATCATTGTTTTTTGCTTTATTAATCATTGAAATAGGTACAAATATATCAACGTGAATTCTTTTATTATCTACAATTACAAAAGAAAATTTCTCACTAATTTCAATTTTACCTACATACTCTTTTTTTTCTCTTTTTAATAGTTTAGTGATTTCTCCATAATATTTATTTTTCTTTCTTCTGGAAAAAACATACACTTCAACAAAATCATTATGTAAATATTGACCTATATTTTCTAAATGGATTTTTTCTTCTACTCCATCACAAACAACAGCTGCAACTCCACGAACTGAAACATCTAATATTCCTACAAATCGATTTTTTATTTTATTTTCTCTTCTTCTCAAAATTATTCAAATATATAACTAAGATACCTTATACTTATTTAATTTATGACTTATAAACAATTATATATATAATACTTTTTTTTATTTTAAATTTTAATAATAGATGATGTTTATTATAGCTTGTTAATACCTATTAAAACTTTTTTTTTAAAATTTTGAAATATATTTATTAATAAAAAATTAAGAATATATAAACAAGATATAAACATGTAAAATATTTAAATAGAGCAATTTAAGTTATATATTAACAAACCATTTATTAAAATAAAAATGCAAATTTTTAATAAAAAACAAATAAAGTTTAGTTAACAAAAAACAAACTAAGGTTAATAGCGTGTAAAGAAATAAAAACAAATAAAATTGTTTTTTATAAAGCATTTGTTATGAGAAAAAATCAAAATTAAAAACATCGTAAGTTATTAATAATTATATTTAGATATTAACACAAAACAAACAAAATGAAAGTATCAATAGGCAATGATCACGCGGGGACGCAGTATAAATTAAAAATTGTAGAATACTTAGAGAAAAAAAACTTCAAAATCAAAAACCACGGGACAAATAATGAAGAAAGTGTAGATTATCCTGACTTTATACACCCTGTAGCAGAAGATGTTACTAGTAATAAATCAGACTTTGGAATAATCATTTGTGGTAGTGGTAACGGCGCATCTATGAGCGCTAACAAACATAAAGGAGTTCGGTCTGCGCTTTGTTGGAATAATGAAATTTGCAAACTAGCAAGAGAACACAATGACGCAAACATATTAAGCGTTCCAGCAAGGTATGTTACAATAAAAGAGACTCTTGAAATGATAGAAACATTTATAGAAACCCCTTTTGAAGGAGGAAGACACTTAAGAAGGGTTGAAAAAATAAATAAGTAGCTTTGAAAATAAAGACATATAAACACCAAGAACTGGGAGCAGATAGGCTATACGAAATACTTAAGTTAAGATCTGAAGTTTTTGTTGTTGAGCAAAATTGCGCCTACCAAGATCTTGACAATAAAGACCAAAAAGCCCTCCATCTTATTGTAGAAGAAAACGACAAAGTAATTGGATATACAAGAATTTTTAAGAGTGGAGATTTTTATAAAAACTCAAGTATAGGCAGGGTTTTGGTAAAAAAAGAACACAGGGGAAAAGGTTTAGGAAAAAAAATAATGAAAAAATCTATAGACCAGATAAAAAAAGACCCATTAGAAAAGAAAATAGAGCTTTCTGCGCAGAAATATTTATTAAAATTTTATTTAGACCTTGGTTTTAAAAAAATAGGTGAAGAGTATTTAGAAGACAACATTCCACACGTTAAAATGATATTAAAAATCTGATTCTATTAAAATTTCCACCCTTCTGTCTTGTTCGGGCTTTCCGCCAAGCGGAAACTGATGCCCTAAACCCTCGAAAGTCATTCTTTTTGAATCAATACCTTTTTCTAAGAAATAATCATAAACAAACTTAGCCCTAACAACAGATAGGTTTCTTTTTTTTGTGGCACGATCTATAGCGTCTTTTTGTCCAGAGGTACAACAAACGTGGCCTTGAATTACAAACGAAAAAGGAAGGTCTTTTATTTTCTCGAAAGCAAGATCTAGGCTTTTTTTAGAGCTAGGCGTTAAATAAGAATACCCTGTTAAAAACAATAAATCCTCAATCACTAACGAACTTCCTTTTACAAGTTTAGGCTCGGTTTCTAATTTAACCTCTTGCGACAAAGAAACAGAAAGTTCCACCTTTCTATTTAAAGCCCTTATTCTTTCAGGGCTTGAAGTTGCTACAGTTTTATAAAGAAGTTCTCCTTTACCGTCAACATTAGTTATAAGCTTTTCGTCAATTAAATTAAATAAAAGGATTTTTTTTATTTCCTCAGCTCTTTTTTTAGACAAAGCCATATTATATGAGCTTGCCCCAACGTCATCACAAAAACCAAAAATCTCAACGCTTAAAATGGACTTTTCACTTAGGGTTGCAACAAACGATAAAAGTCTGTTTTTTTCAATATTAGTAACCTTAGAAAGGTCGGTGTCAAAGTATATAGTATGAGTTTTTTGCTGAGAAAAACCCAAAAAAACCAAAAACAAAAAAAAACCAGTTAGCCTCAATACATTAATTTTTATTAGAAATAAGTTTTTCAAAAATTGCTAGAAATCCTTTTTTAATTAAATCAAAAGAAACAACCTCTTTCCCTAAAAAAACAAAAACCAAAGAGCGTCCAAAAAAAACCTTTTTTTCTGAAAAGCCAAGTCTAAAGGCCTCTCTCATTAAACGCTTAATTTTATTTCTATCAACGGCTTTGGCTATATTTTTTTTACCAACGGTAAAAGCAACGCTTGATTTTTTCTGATCGGAGTTTTCAATAAAAAAAAGCTTTATCGGAAAAGAAGAAACACCAGCCCCGCATTCAAAAATAAAAGCTATTTCTTTTTTTGATTTTAGCCGCTTAAACTTTTGCATAGAACCCGGGATTTAATAGTCGTTAAAGGTATAAATAAAAAACTTAAATAGAGTTGTTTGACTGATCCGTGTCCGCGCTCTTATTTAGAGGGTCAACAGTGACCCCCACAACGTCATCACCGTCAACACAAATTTCAAAACTATAGTTTTTCTTAGCCCAACTCCATGGCTCTAAAAGAGTCACGCTGCTGTCTAGTGGCTTGTGTCCGCGACTCATTAGTAGAGGAATGTGGTATTGCTTAACCAAACCGCTAACAAATTCAACCTCAACATCATTAGGGATGGCCATTTCTCCTTTTCTGCTCATATGTACAGTAACAGAATCACAATTTATAGACTCGGATTTAACAAAATCATTTACAGCATAATCTATTGTTTTTGTTGTTTGCCCCCAGTCCATTAAATACCAATCCAGCTCTTGTCCACTCACTTTTTCAGCAACCCTTATAAAGTCTTCTGGGTTTGGATGAGAAAACACATAGTCGGAATAATATTTTTTCAAAACCTCCGAAAGCGTCTTTTCGCCTATAACATAACCTAGTTGTGACAAAAAGATAGAGCCTTTGTCATATGAAGACATACCATAGCCCCGGCTACTGGAAAAACGATCCGCATGAGTTGTTAAGGGCTCTTCGTTTCCCGTACGAACAAAATTAAAATAGTCTGCGTAAGCACGTCGGTTTGAAAGCGGAAGGCCTTTTTTTAAAATCACATTCTCTGCATTATCACTTATATAGCTTGTAAACCCTTCGTCCATCCAAGCGTGCTTGGATTCGTTTGTAGCCAACAAAAATTGAAACCAAGTGTGTGCAATTTCATGAGAGATCACGCCGGCCAGACTGTTAAAATCCCGAACTCCGCCGATAAAAGTACACATTGCGTACTCCATTCCCCCGTCTCCAGCAAGAATAACAGAATACTGCTTGTAAGGGTACGGGCCGATATTTTCTATAAAATATTGCATAAACATTACAGAATAAGGCTGGACAATTTTCCAGTTTTCAGAATACTTGTCGTCTTCTTTATAAAAAAAATGCATTTTAGGCCCCCCAGGCACATCCACAATGTCGTGAACATACTCAGTATCCGCAGCCCAACTGAAATCATGAACATTGGGCGCCAAAAAATGCCAGGAAATTTTATCTGATTCGTAAGGCTTTTTAAGCTCAGCATAACCGTGCCCAATATTTTCAGGGTTTTGTAAATAACCCGAACCAGCAACAGTATAATCTTTGTCTATATTAATGGTAACATCAAAATCACCCCACACCCCGAAAAATTCACGGCCCAAATAAGCGTTAGCGTGCCAACCCTCACCGTCATATTCACACAGTTTTGGGTACCACTGAGCCATAGAAAAATCGATACCGTCCTCACTGTCTTTTCCAGCCCTTCTGACTTGTTTTGGAACATCAACCTCAAAACGCATGCTTAGTGTTGTTTTCTCTCCAGGCAAAAGAGGGGTTTTTAGAGTCGCCTCTAAAATAGTTTCTTGGTCCTTGAGATCAAGGAAAACGCCGTCTTGTAAAAGCTCTAAAACACGAACATCGCCAAAATCTTTTTTTTCTAACGAAAGTATTTTCTTGGAAATCTTTCTGTTATCGTCGTTAAGTTCAGAAGCCCTTAGCTGCATTTCACTCCCCGGCTTAAATGCATTAAAATACAAATGATAAAAAACTCTTGAAATCGTATCGGGAGAGTTGTTTGTGTATACAAGCTCTTGTGTTCCCGAATAACTTCTGTCTTCAGCATCAACATCAATCACCATTGTATAAGACACGTGCTGCTGCCAATTACCATCAATTTTGTTAGAACAAGAACAAGCTAAAAAAGCTAAAAATAAGACTCTAAAAAACATCTTCACATTTTAAAATTTCGTTAATACGCACACCTTTGTCAGTTTTTTTTAAAGAAACAACCTCATTAACACTGTCATGCTCAAGAAATAAAAACACGTTATTTTCAACAGCGTAATTTAAAAAAAAATCTTTTTCTTTGAGCGTTGTTAAGGGCCTAACATCATAACCCATTACATATGGAACAGGAATATGCCCTGCCGTGGGAATAAGGTCGCCGGCAAAAGCAATCTTTTGACCATTATAGGAAATGATGGGCAGCATTTGCTTTTCTGTATGACCGTCTGCATAAAAAACCTCAAAACCAAGCTCATTAGTATATGAAAATGGGCCATCTGCTTCTGAAAGAAAGCGCAAACGCCCTGTTTCTTCAATAGGCAATAAGTTCTCTTTTAAAAAGGAAGCAACCTCTCTTTTGTTTGGGCTCATTGCCCAATTCCAATGCTTCTTATTGGTCCAATAAGTTGCATTTTTAAAAACAGGCTCAAAGCCCGCCCCACTTCTTTTAATTGCCCCTCCACAATGGTCAAAATGAAGGTGAGTAAAAAAGACATCTGTAACATCTTCTAAAGAAAAACCAGCATTATTAATTGAACGCTCCAGCGTGTCATCTCCCCACAAAGAGTAGTAGCTAAAAAACTTTTCACTTTGTTTATTACCCATCCCTGAGTCAATCAAAACAAGACGTTTGCCGTCTTCAATTAATAAACAACGGGCTGAAATATCAATCAAGTTATTTTGGTCAGCAGGGTTGGTTTTGTTCCAAATTGTTTTCGGAACAGCACCAAACATTGCCCCCCCGTCTAATTTAAAATTCCCAGCATTAACAGGATATAGATTCATTTAACAAGATTATTTACTATTTTTATAAATATAAAACAATAATTTGAAGAAGTTAGAAAGAAGTTTGTCTTTACCCGCGGTGATCGCAATTGGCCTTGGGGGAATGCTTGGAACAGGGATTTTTGTTTTACCTGGCCTTGCGGCAACAAAGATTGGGGCGTCTCTTTGGTTGGCATATTTAGTCGCGGCCATTTGTATTCTGCCGGCAGCATATTCAAAATCTGAATTAGCCACAGCTATGCCAAGCTCTGGAGGAGCTTATGTATTTATTGAAAGAGCTTTTGGGCCTTTATTTGGAACAATTTCTGGGCTCGGCCTTTGGATAGCTCTTGTTTTAAAATGCGCATTTGCTCTTGTTGGAATTGGGGCCTATGTGCTTGTAGTTTTAGACATGGACAGCGAGGCAATTACTAAATCAGTTGGGCTAGGCTTTTTGTTTTTAGTTTTTCTATTAAATATTGTTGGGGCAAAAAAAGCAGGGAATTTTCAATCTTATGCGGTTTTGGTTGCTCTTCTTGTGCTGGCCGCACTTTTTGTTTTAGGCATTCAATCTATGGATCAAGCAACTCCATTTTTTGCTAAATTAAAAGAAGAAACAGTTGAACTAGCAGGACATAAAGACTTTATTTTTGCCGTTGCGTTTGTTTACCTATCATATTCAGGGGTAACTAAAGTAGCAGCAATTGCAGAAGAAATCAAAAACCCAGACAAAAACTTACCCCTTGGAATGATTTTGTCTCTTTTTATTATTACAACAATCTATGTTCTAATTTCTTTTGTTTTAACAGCAAACGTTAGCCTTTCTGAATTAGCAGGGAATTACAACCCGATACATACACTAGCCTTAGACCTTAATGTGTCTTCGTTTGAAATCAGCGGCATTCATGTTGTGGGCGCTTTTATTGCTTTAATTGCAGTGCTCACGCTTCTTTCAACCGTAAACGCGGGCGTGCTTGCTTCTTCAAGATTTCCTTTTGCAATGTCAAGAGACGGGCTTCTCCCAAAATTTTGGAGTCAAGTCCATAAAAAGTTCTTAACCCCAATAAACACCATTGCAATAACTTGTGTAGCTATTGCCCTTGTTGTGTTGTTTTTAGACGTTTTTGAGATTGCAAAGCTAGCTAGCGCATTTAAAGTAATGATGTTTATCTCAGTGAACCTAGCGGTAATCGTGTTAAGAGAAACATCGGCACAATGGTACCAGCCAAAATACAAATCACCGCTATACCCTTGGGTTCAAATTTTTGGAATTATAACTGGGTTTGTCCTTCTTTTTTACCTTGGGTTTACGCCTTTTCTTGCCATTGGTGCAATTTTCTTGCTTGGCGCAGTAATTTATGCGCTCTCCAATAAGGAAAACACCAGAACAGGAGTTTTGAAAAAATACGGACACAGACCAGCCCTTTATCTTTTTTACACCAAGAAACAACAACAAGAAATTGAAACCAAAAGAATTGAAGAGGAAGACAAAAACTTAGACGGCTCCTTAAACACCGAAGCAGGTGTTGTCGTCCCTCTTTTAGGAAACGAACAGTCAGCAGAAATGCTAGTTGAAATTGGTGCGGCAATAAACAAAAAAGAAACAATACAAGCCGTTAACATTACAGAAGTTCCAAATCAAACTTTTTTAGATGCCTTCATGAAAGATGACCCAAAAATACTTTCGCTAGAAAGAAGAATTTCGGGACTTTCTAAAAGCAAAAACATAAGTGTAGACTTTGAGGCCGTTGTAACACACGAGCTCTCAGATACAATAGACCAACTAGGAAGTCTAACGAACTGTGATTGGCTTGTAATGGGTTGGAACGGAAGAGCTCATAACGGAATATTAGTAAGCAACCCAATAGGCTGGCTCCTTACAAATATTAAGTCTGATTTTGCGCTATTTAAAGATAATGGAGTAAGATATATAAATAAGGTTCTTTTGGCTTTAAGACCTGGCAGAAAAGACAAAAACTTTTTAGCAGTAGCAGAGAGAATTTGTGCTTTCTATGGAGCAGAGCTTACGCTTTTACACGTTGTTTCAGAGCATACGCCGGACCACGAAACACAGGCCATTAGAAAAAAATCTCTTGGCCTTGTTTCAAAAATCAAAACTAACAGCGAGGTGCAAATACTAAAAAGCAATAACTCAATAGAGACAATATCAAATCAGTCTGCAGGATATGATCTTCTGATATTGGGAACCCCGCAAAAAGATAATTGGATAAGCGTTTTGTTTGGAACGGGAAAAGACAAGTTTACAGAAAACTCAGCATGCTCAGTGTTAAGACTAACTATGAAAGACTAGTCATTTAATTTTAAAACAGCCATAAAAGCTTCTTGAGGAATCTCTACATTTCCTACCTGGCGCATGCGCTTCTTTCCTTTCTTTTGTTTTTCTAAAAGTTTCCTTTTTCTAGAAATATCACCACCATAACACTTGGCGGTTACGTCTTTTCGAAGCGCCTTTATAGTCTCTCTTGAAATTATTTTTGCTCCAATTGCAGCCTGAACAGGAACATCAAATTGCTGACGAGGAATAAGTTCTTTTAATTTTTCGCACATCTTTTTCCCTATTGATTGTGCACTACTTGCGTGTATTAACGCTGAAAGGGCATCAACAGGCTGTGAGTTTAATAAGATATCCACCCTAACCAATTTCGAGGTTTGCATGCCTATGGGAGAATAATCGAAAGAGGCATAGCCTCTAGACACGGTTTTTAGTCTATCGTAAAAATCAAAAACGATTTCTGCAAGCGGCATATCAAAAGTTAACTCAACCCTTTGGGTTGTTAAATAAGTTTGGTTTTTTATCAGCCCTCTTTTATCAATACACAGAGACATAACATTGCCAACATAATCTGCTTTAGTAATAATAGTTGCTTTAATAAAAGGCTCTTCAACCCTGTCAAGAGTAGAAGGGTCAGGGAGATCTGAAGGGTTATTGACAGTTACAGGCAGTTCCATGTTTTTTCTAGTGTAGGCTAAGTAAGAAACGTTTGGAACAGTTGTAATTACAGTCATTCCAAACTCTCTTTCTAAACGCTCTTGAATAATTTCCATGTGTAGCATCCCTAAAAAACCACACCTAAATCCAAATCCAAGCGCAGCCGAACTTTCTGGAATAAACACCAATGACGCGTCATTTAGTTGAAGTTTTTCCATTGAGTTTCTTAGCTCCTCATAGTCTTCTGTATCAACAGGATAGATGCCCGCAAAAACCATTGGCTTTACATCTTCAAAACCCTCAACGGCGTTCAAAGTGGGGTTTTTAGAGTCAGTAATTGTGTCTCCAACTTTTACTTCTTTAGCCTCTTTAATTCCCGTTATAAGATAGCCAACATCGCCAGCAAAAATTTCAGGCTTTGGGCTTTGTTTTAAGTTCAAAGTTCCCACTTCGTCGGCTCCATAAGTTTTCCCTGTGGCAATAAATTTAACCTGCTGGTTTTTCTTAATACTGCCGTTGATTACTCTAAAATATGTTTCTACACCTCTAAAAGGGTTGTAAACAGAGTCAAAAATTAGCGCCTGTAAAGGCTCATCACGGTTTCCTTTAGGAGCAGGAATAATGTCGATAATCGCATTTATGATATTCTCTATTCCAAGTCCTGTTTTAGCGCTAGCGGGAATAACCTCTTCTGCTTTACAGCCGAGTAAATCAACAATGTCGTCTGTAACTTCTTCAGGGTTTGCACTAGGCAAATCTACCTTGTTTAAAACGGGAATTATTTCTAAATCATTTTCAAGTGCTAAATACAAGTTTGAGATGGTTTGAGCCTGAATACTTTGTGCGGCATCAACAATCAAGAGCGCTCCTTCACACGCCGCTATTGACCTTGAAACTTCATAAGAAAAGTCAACATGCCCCGGGGTGTCAATTAGATTTAACACATAGCTAACCCCGTCCCTTTGATAATTCATTTGAACGGCATGAGATTTTATAGTGATTCCTCTCTCTCTTTCTAGATCCATATTGTCAAGAAGTTGGTCTTGCTTTTCTCTATCAGAAACAGCTCCGGTAAACTCTAACAGTCTGTCGGCAAGAGTGCTTTTTCCATGGTCAATATGGGCTATAATACAAAAGTTTCTAATGTTTTCCATTAAAGTCTATGCAATTTGATGCAATGCACAAAAGTACATAAAAATTAACCATTATCGAAGGTAGAATACACACAAAAATCATATTATAGATTGTTCAGTATATTTGTAATCAAAATAATATTAATATCGTTTAAATGGTCAAAATTGGAGACATAGAATTGTCTGAATTTCCTTTGTTGCTAGCCCCAATGGAAGACGTTAGCGACCCCCCTTTTCGCGCACTGTGCAAAGAAAATGGAGCAGACGTTGTTTATACAGAGTTTATTTCTAGCGAAGGTCTTATTCGTGATGCCGTAAAAAGCACAATGAAGTTGGACATATACGAAAAGGAAAGGCCTGTAGGAATTCAAATTTTCGGAGCAAATTTAGACTCTATGCTTAAGTCTGTAGAAATTGTTGAGAAGTCAAACCCAGACATTATTGATATTAACTTTGGCTGTCCTGTTAAAAAGGTGGTGTCAAAAGGAGCGGGCGCAGGAATTTTAAAAGACCTTGATTTAATGGAAAGCTTAACTCGAGAAATGGTTAAAAGAACCCACCTTCCCATAACAGTTAAAACAAGACTAGGCTGGGACGAAAATAGTATAAAAATAGTTGAGGCAGCAGAAAGACTTCAAGATGTTGGATGCAAGGCAATTTCAATTCACGGCAGAACAAGAGCTCAAATGTATAAAGGAGAAGCAAATTGGAACGAAATAGAAAAAGTTAAAAACAACCAAAGAATGCATATTCCTATATTTGCAAATGGAGATATAAACACACCAGAAAGAGCAATGCTTATAAGAGATCATTATGGTTTAGACGGAGCAATGATAGGCAGGGCCAGCATTGGCAACCCTTGGTTTTTTAATCAAGTAAAACATTTTTTTAAAACAGGAGAACATTTGCCAGCTATTTCCATAAAAGAAAGAGTTGCTGCTGCAAAAAAACACCTTGAAATGTCTATCGCCTGGAAAGGTGAAAGGCTTGGAGTTTTTGAAACAAGAAGACATTATACCAACTACTTTAAAGGTATACAAGACTTTAAGCCTTTTAGGCAAAAACTTGTTACTAGTGATGATTCTGTAGATGTTTTTACAACCCTTGAACAAATACGTGAAAGGTTCAGCTCTTATGAGTTTGTTTAAGCCTTTCCCACAAGCTCTTTCGTTACCACACTTGATGAAATTTTAGACGCAACACCTCCAAGAATCAAGATTGTAACACTAACAATCAAGAAAGTGTTAAGGTCTATAGAAACAGGATATGCTAGAGATGGAGTTATCATAAAAACAGAAAAGTTTTGCTGCAATAACATTAAAAGAAACCCAACAAACAACCCTATAGCTCCACCAAGAAGAGTAATTATTAAGCCTTGATAATAAAATATTTTTTTAATCTCTCCATGTGTTGCTCCGGAATTATATAACGTTTTAAGATTGCTTCTTTTTTCAAGAATCATTATAATAATTGAGCTAATTAAATTAAAAAGGGCAATTATAAGCACCAATGTAAAAACAAGGTAAACAGCAATTTCTTCAGTGTTTAGCATTTTGTATAACGTGTCGTTCAGTTGTTCTTTTGTTTTTATCTTAAATTCAGGACCAAGTTTTGAGCTTAACAAATCAGCATTCTCTTTGGCTTTTAATGGGTTTTTCAACATAATTTCCAAAGAGCTTACTTGATTTTCAGCATAGCCTAAAAGGTTCTGCACATCTCTAACCCCAGCGTATATAACTGAAAAATCCAAAGCTTCATTAATTTCAAATAACCCAACATTAACAACATTTAGTTTTGAAAAAGAATTGTCAACTGAAAGAATTTGTTTTTTCCCAGGCTTAGGAGCGTAAAGTGTTATAGCTTTTGAATAATCATAAACCCCAAAAGAAAGTTTGTTGGCAATACCCCAACCAGAAACAATTTGATTTGAGTCAGAAATCCATTCTCCATCAAATAAAATTGAATCTACGGTTTTTGAAGGAAAAGACTCAGAGACTCCTTTTACAGAAACAACATCACCAGTTTGGTTAGTGGATAAAAAAACATTTTCTTCAACGGTTTTAGTGTAGCTTAAAAAATTGTCGAGTTGCAAAATGTCGCTTAGCAAAGAATCGTTAACCATAAATGTTTTTGTTTTGACAGGCACAATCTTAAGGTCAGGATCTACAAAAGAAGTAAAGGCTAAACTGTAATCTTTAAGTCCATTAAAGCCACACAAAACAATAAAAAGAGCAGCAGAGCCAACAACAACCCCAAGTCCTGCCAGCTTAGACATAAAATTCACGACATTATTAGAGCTCTTTGAGAATAGGTATCGTTTAGCTATATAATAAGAAAAATTCAAGAGCTACTTATTTTTATGGATTAATCGGATTGTCAATTCCTTTTAGTGATTTGTCAATTTTTTCAATATAATCTAAAGAGTCATCTATAAAAAACATAAAATTTGGAGTTCTTCGCAGCTGGTTTTTAGTCCTTTGAGAAACTTCGTGCTTAATTAGCGGGGTGTTTGCTTTAATTCCAGCAAGAATTTCGTCTGCCTTGCCAGACGGAAAAACACTTAAGTATACTTTTGCGATAGAAAGGTCCGTAGTCACAGAAACTTTAGAAACAGAAATGATAATCCCTTTTAAGCCGCCTTTTCTTGCCGCCCCCTGAAGAATATCTGCTAGATCTTGCTGAAGTATTTTAGAAATTTTTTTTTGTCTATTGCTTTCCATTTGGTAAAAATAAACATTTACAAGATGAAATAATTAAAACAAATTTTTTTAATTTAATTTAGTGTTATGATTAATAAAGTAGAACACCTTGGAATTGCAGTTAAAGATATTGATTCCTCCAACAAGCTTTTTGCAAAACTTTTAGGAAAACAACACTATAAAACAGAATCAGTAGAGTCAGAGTCAGTAATAACATCATTTTTCAAAGTTGGAGACCAAAAAATTGAGCTACTACAATCGACAAATGATCGCGGTCCAATTGCAAAATTTCTAGAGAAAAGAAATGAGGGCGCTCACCACCTTGCCTTTCACGTAGACAGCATTAACGAGGAGGTAAAAAGATTAAAGAAAGAAGGTTTTGAGTTTATTTCGGAAACCCCAAAAAAAGGAGCAGACAACAAAATAATTGTGTTTTTACACCCAAAAACAACTAACGGAGTGTTAATTGAATTGTGTCAAAACACAGAGAATAAACAATAGTATTCTTTTTCTAGTATTAAAAAAATGTATTAATATTGCACCCTATTACAGGTCCTATAGCTCAGTTGGTTAGAGCACTTGACTCATAATCAAGTGGTCCCTGGTTCGAGTCCAGGTGGGACCACAAAACCCTTCACAGATGTGAGGGGTTTTTTGTTTTTCATCACCACAACAGTATAAATTTCATATATTAGCTTATCAATTAATCAGTTATGTTATTGAAATTTAAACAACCGGTTGTTATTGTTACAATCACATTATTTTCATTGTTAAGTGTTCAGGCTCAAAAAGCTTTTGATTTGTCATCGGTAAATTATACCAACATGAACAACAATCAACTACAGCTATTATTTCAAGAAGCTTCTTCAAACGGGTATAATTATGATGATATTTTAAAGGCAGCAGAAGCACAAGGGCTTTCTGAAGAAGAAATTACAAAACTTGAGAGCCGGTTTAATTTAGCAAACACTAGAGCATCAAAAAACAGCAATGTTCCAGATCAAGAATCAAGGTTGCGAGACACTAATTACGACGATCTTAACAAAGAAAAAACAGAAGGTTCAAAAACGAAAAGTGATATTTTTGGTTTGGACGTCTTTAAAGGAAACAGCTTGCTTACATTTCAATCTAATTTAAACATCCCGACCCCAGTAGGCTACATCCTGGGCTCTGGAGATAAACTATTTATTGATGTTTATGGTCAATCGGAAGCTTATTATCAAATAGAAATTAGTCCAGAAGGCACTATAATTTTAGAAAATTTTGGCCCAATTCACCTTTCTGGCCTTACGGTAAAAAACGCGACCAAACGTATTGAAAACAGACTGTCTAAAGTATACTTAGGCATTAAAGGGGATAAAAAAAACACATTTGTGAACGTCTCTGTTGGAAAGTCAAGAACCATTAAAGTAAATATTGTTGGTGAAGTAGACGTTCCTGGCTCGTACACTTTAAGCGCTTTTAACACAGTTTATAACGCCTTATATATTGCGGGAGGCATTACAGAAAACGCCACCTTAAGAGATATAAAAGTTTATCGAAATAACAAGCTTATAAGTAAAGTTGATATTTACAAATATTTAACTGAGGGAGATGCTTCTGCTGATGTGGCCCTAGAAAATAATGATCTGATTTTGGTAAAACCCTACACTAATCGTGTTACTTTAAAGGGAGCTGTTAAAACAAAAGGCCGCTTTGAATTACTTAAAAACGAAAGCTTACAAGACCTGTTAAATTATGCAAGCGGTTTTAATGAAGAGGCTTATACTAAAACCATAAAAGTAAAACGTGTGTCAGACGGAGAACACATTGTGGCAGATATTAATAAAGACCAATTTGAAATATTCACCCCAAAATCTGGAGATGTTTTTCAAGTAGACAAAGTATTAGACCGCTACAAGAACCGTGTGATTGTAAATGGAGCTGTTTACAGACCTGGTGTTTATGCAATAACACAAGGCTTAGGAATAAAAGATTTGTTGGCTAAGACGGAAGGATTAAAGCAAGACGCCTTATTAACATCAGCAAACATTATTAGAACAAATGAAGACCTATCGACTAGCTCTATAAGCTTTAATTTAGGAGATGTTTTATCAGGAAAAGATCAAGATATTTTGCTTCAAAAAGAAGATGTAGTTA
Source organism: Flavobacteriales bacterium (assembly GCA_004213995.1). Classification (GTDB taxonomy): domain Bacteria; phylum Bacteroidota; class Bacteroidia; order Flavobacteriales; family Flavobacteriaceae; genus SGZJ01. Next base: position 22,780 of record SGZJ01000016.1, read on the forward strand.
CTATTTTATCAAAAAACGAAATTAAACAAGACGATTATGTAGAGGTTGCAGGAGCAGTCAATCAACCAGGAGTCTACACCTATTCTAAAGGCATGAAGGTAAGCGACTTAATATTAAAAGCTAAAGGTTTTAGTAAAAACGCATCAGAAACTAGAATTGAAATTT
>SGZJ01000017.1 GCA_004213995.1 Flavobacteriales bacterium
CCAGCGTTATATCCATCTTCAATAAGTTTTTCTGCTACTTTTTGTGTATCTCTTTTAGTTCTACAGAAAACTACTGAAAATATTTGAGGATTGGCGTCAACTAATCTTTTAAGAGCAGCATATCTATCTCTTGAATTAACTAAGTAATATTCATGAGATACTTGATCGCTACCAACATTTTTAGTACCCACAGTGATTTCAACTGGACTACTCATAAATTTTCTAGCAATATTAGAAACTTCTTTAGGCATAGTAGCAGAAAATAGCCAGGTGTTTTTTTCTTTTGGAGTAAAAGAGAGAATATCAGTTATGTCTTCATAGAAACCCATATTTAACATTTCGTCAGCTTCATCTAAAACACTGTATTTTATTTCAGAAATATTTACCAGATTTCTGTTTATCATATCTTTCATTCTACCTGGTGTAGCAACAATTATTTGGCTTCCTTTCTTTACTGATCTAGCTTGGTCAGTTATACTTGCACCACCATAAATAGCTGTTATGTTCAATCCTTTATAAAACTGACCATATTGCTTTAATTCATTAGTGATTTGTAAACACAATTCTCTGGTAGGCGATAGAATAAGTCCTTGAGTTTTTTTACTGTTGATATCAATTTTTTGGATCATTGGAAATCCAAATGCAGCTGTTTTACCGGTTCCAGTTTGAGCTAAGGCTACTAAGTCTGTATCTTTTTCTAAAAGAACAGGGACTGTTTTACTTTGAACTTCACTAGGAGTTTCAAACCCCATTTTTTCAACAGCAAGTAATAAATTTTCTTCTAATCCAATTTTTTTGAATTCACTCATAATTTTGTTTAAATATTCGATTTATATAATGTGTTAACGAAGTTGTTATCGACATACTTAAACTGAGACCTCTGAAACACTACCTTATCGATTAAGGATTTAAAGGTGCAAATATAGTGTTAATTAATGGATATTATTTTTTGCTAAGAAATTCTATTAATTTATTCATAGCTTTTGCTCTGTGACCAATTGTGTTTTTCATCTCCATATCCATTTCTGCAAAAGTAAATTCATGTCCTATGGGTTTAAAAATTGGGTCATATCCGAATCCTTTTGATCCTTTTTTAGTAAAAACTATTTCCCCTTCACAAATTCCAGTAAAGACTGATAATTCATCATTCAAAATTAGTGCTATTACAGTCTTGAATTTGGCTTTTCTGTTCGGAAATAACTTCATCATACTTAACAATTTATTAATGTTTTTTTCAGCGCTATAATCTAATCCTGAAAATCTTTTTGACATCACCCCAGGCAAACCATCAAGTGACTCAACCTCAAGACCAGTATCATCAGCAAAACAATCAACTTTAAATTTTTCATGCACATATTCAGCTTTTAGTATAGCGTTTCCTTCAATAGTTTTTTTGTTTTCAACTATTTCATCAAAGCAATTTATATCCTTTAAACTTTGTATTTCAAATTTTTTATTTAGTAATGCTTTTACTTCAATTATTTTGTCGTCGTTGTTAGTAGCGAAAATTAGTTTCATAATTATTGATGATGATAAGGTTCGTTTTTAAGAATACTAAAAGCTCTATAAAGTTGTTCTGTAAAAAATAGTCTAATCATCTCGTGAGAAAATGTCATTTTAGATAATGATAATTGATAATTTGATATAGATTTTATTTCACTTGAAAAACCATAAGGTCCACCTATTATGAAGGTGATAGTTTTTATTCCTGAATTTAATTTCCTTTGTATGAATTTAGAAAATGCCACAGAAGATTTGTGCTCTCCATTTTCATCAAGTAGTATGATAAATTCATTTTTTTTTAAAATGGATAATATTTTTTCTCCTTCTTTTTTGATTTGAATACTTTCTGGTAATTTTTTTTTTTGATCTTTAATAATGATTAAGTCAAATTTAATGTAGTGTTTTAGTTTATCAATATATTGGTCTGTAAGTACTTTTAAATTCTTATTGTTTGTCTCTCCAATAACTACTAGTTTTATGTTCATTAATAAAATTTAATTGTATTTTTATAAATATATTATTTTTTAGTGTATTGTATGTTTTCTTTGATAAATTCTTAGTGATATTTCTTGATACAAATTTAAATATTTTAACAAAAACTGTAGATAAATCAATGTTATTTTAAGTATTTAAAATGAACTTTTACGTAGACGTTATATTACCAATCCCTATTGATCAGCTATTTTGCTACGAAATTACAGAAAGTGAATTTGATTTTATTAAACCTGGGTCTAGAGTGTCTGTTCCTTTCGGTAAAAGTAGAATTATTACTGGAATCGTCTCTAATCTACATAATGAGATGCCATTATCCTATGATGTCAAACCTATTCATCAGATTATAGATGAAACTCCTATCGTTAATCAAAATCAATTAAGTTTTTGGGATTGGATGTCTAATTATTACATGTGTGGCATTGGCGAGGTGATGAAAGCTTCCATTCCATCAGTTTTACTTATAGAGAGTGAAACTATAATTAGTTTAAATAAAAAAACAGAATTTAAACATAATGAGTTAAGTGATGATGAATTTTTAATTTATGAAGCTTTATTAAAGGGACTAGAATTGTCAATTCATGAAATATCTGAAATTTTAAATAAAAAAAATGTATTTAAAATCATACAATCTTTAAACGATAAACAGATTATACAAATTGATGAAAAGCTATATTCTAAGTACAAACCAAAATTAAAAAGATTTGTAGAAATTAATCCTTTAAATAAGGGCACGTTTTCTGTTTCTGAAATTAAAGTAAAACTAAAGCGATCACCTAAACAATTGTCTTTGTATTTAAATCTTTTAAAATTAAATTTAAAAGAGTCTATTTCAGTTGAAGATTTAAAAAAGAAATTAGATGTTAGTTCAAGTATAATCAAACAATTGATTGATAAGAAAATTTTGAAAGAATATTTTGTGGAAATTAATCGTTTTAACAATTTACAATCAGCTACATCTCCAATTAACAATTTAAGCCAGAGTCAAGAAAAGGCTTTTGAAAAAATTCAATTGTCTTTTAAAAAGGATAATCCAGTTTTGTTTCATGGAGTAACATCCTCTGGTAAAACTGAAGTTTATATTAAATTAATTCAAAAGGCATTAATTAATAAAAATCAAGTTCTTTATTTGGTTCCTGAAATTGCATTGACTACACAGGTTGTAAAAAGATTAACTAATTTTTTCGGAGATAAAGTGTTGGTTTATCATTCTGGTTATTCTATAAATCAAAGGGTTGAAGTTTGGAATAAGATTTCTGCTAATGAATCTTGTCAACTCATAATAGGTGCTAGATCTTCACTACTTATGCCTTTTAAGAGCCTTAAACTAACAATAGTTGATGAAGAGCACGAGCAGTCTTATAAACAGCAAGAGCCTGCTCCTAGATATCATGCTAGAGATGCATCACTAGTTTTGTCAAGAATTTTTAAATCTAATATTTTATTAGGTTCTGCAACTCCTAGTGTTGAGTCTTATAATAATGCAGTTGTGTTAAACAAGTATGATCTTGTTGAACTTAAAAACAGATATAATAATGTTTTAATGCCTGTTATTGAGTTGATTGATTTGAAAATGAAATATGCTAAAAAATTAATGAATGGTCATTTTAGTGATTCCTTAATAAGTGAAATTTTTAACACTGTAAGTAACCACAAACAAGTTATTTTATATCAAAATAGAAGGGGTTTTTCTCCAATAGTTGAGTGTGAGGATTGTGGGGCTTCTCCAACATGTATAAATTGTGATGTAAGTTTAACTTATCATTTAAATACCAATTCTTTAAAATGCCATTATTGTGGCTATGGTATCCCTTTAATTAATAATTGTAAATCCTGTAACTCTAATAATATTATTAGTGTTGGTTTCGGTACTGAACAGGTAGAGGAGGAGGTTAAGGCTTTATTTCCAAACTATAGAGTGAAAAGGTTAGATTATGACACAACTAGAAAGAAAAATAGTTTCGAAAGGTTAATTTCAGATTTTGAAAATCAAAAAATTGATATTCTGATTGGTACTCAGATGATCACAAAAGGTTTAGATTTTAAAAATGTGAAGCTAGTTGGTATTTTAAATGCAGATAATTCTTTAAATTTTCCTGATTTTAGAGCCTATGAAAGAAGTTTTCAGCTAATTCAACAAGTTTCAGGTAGGGCAGGTAGGTCATCTGAAAGAGGAAAAGTTTGTCTTCAGACCTACAATCCGAAACATAAAATTTTACAAAATATAATAAATGATGATTATATTTCCATGTTTGAAGAAGAGATTTTAGATAGAGTTAAGTATAATTATCCTCCAAATTGTAAACTCATAAAAATAACTCTTAAGCATAAAGATTATTCAATAATTAATGAATCTTCAGATTGGTTAGGTAAATATCTAAGACAATTTTTTAAAAAAAATATTTTAGGTCCAGAATTTCCTCATATAATTAGAGTTAGAAATAAATTTCAGAAAAATATATTAATAAAAATTGAAAAAAACCAATCTTTAAATCAAACTAAAAATGTTATAATTAAATCTAAAAAATCATTGAGTAGTATAGCAAAATTTAGATCTGTTCAGGTTATAATAAATGTTGACAGCTATTGATTACTTTTAAAAGTTAAGGCTGAATCTAATTCAACTTTTTTATTTCTACTAAGTGGTATTTTTTCTGAATCAATAAACACATATTTACTATCAAAAGTCTCAATTTTCTCCAAATTAACAATATATGATTTATGTATTCTCATAAATTTATCTTTTGGTAATTCATTTTCGAAGGATTTTAAAGATGATAGCATTACTACATTTTCTGAGATTGTAATTAACCTTATATAGTCACCCAATGCTTCAATCCATTTGATATTAGTTAGGTATATTTTTTTCTTTTTTAGTTTACTTTTTACATAAATATGATTACCATTATTTTTTTGACTTAGATTTTTTAGCTTATTTATTGCTTTTTTAAATCTCTCCTCAGATATTGGCTTTTTTAAATAATCAACACAGTTGTAATTAAATGCTCTAAAAGCAAATTGGGCATCATGACTAGTAAATATAATTTTAATGTTTTTTGTTAAAGAGTCTAAAAAACTAAAACAACTTTCATGATCCTTGCTAATCTCAATAATGATTATATCTACTTGGTTCTTATTTATATGAAGTTTTGCATCAATATAATTTGAAAATCGTCCAACTATATGTAAACTGGGAAATACATTAATTTTGGTGACTAGACTTTTTAAGTCTTCAATATTTTCATCAATTACAACACAGTTCATCTATTGTTTTTTTTAAAATTAATAAATATCAGTGGATTTTAAAACACTATTTTATTAAATAATAAAAGTTTAAATAATTGTAGATATGATATAAAATAACTATTTTCGCACCCGTTTAATAAACAAAAAAAATAAATTTTTATGAATCATTATGAAACTGTTTTCATCTTAAATCCCGTTTTATCTGAAGATCAGATAAAGGAAACAGTGAAGAAATACGAAAGTTTTCTTACCTCTAAAGGAGCAAAGATGATATTTACTGAAAATTGGGGCCTTAAGAAATTAGCCTACCCAATTCAAAACAAAAAAAGTGGCTTCTACCATATGTTTGAGTACCAATCAGATGGATCTGTCGTTAACCCTCTTGAAACAGAATTTAAAAGAGATGAAAGATTTATGCGTTTTCTAACTGTAAAGATGGATAAGCATGCTATATCTTGGGCTGAAAGAAGAAGAGAAAAATTAAAAGTAAAATCATAACTATGGCTACATTAGAACAACAAGCAAAAGGAAAAAAAGATGGAGAAATTAGATATCTTACTCCACTTCAAATAGATACAAACAAAGCAAAAAAATATTGTAGATTTAAAAAGTCTGGTATTAAGTACATTGACTATAAAGATCCAGATTTTTTAATAAAATTCGTTAATGAGCAAGGTAAACTTTTACCTAGAAGATTAACTGGAACTTCTTTGAAATTTCAAAGAAAAGTTTCTGTTGCTGTTAAAAGAGCAAGACATTTAGCAATTATGCCTTACGTAGCTGATTTAATGAAATAAAAATATTTATAATATGGAATTAATACTAAAAATAGATGTTGAAGGAGTCGGTTTTAAAGACGACTTAGTGAATGTCAAAAATGGATTTGGTAGAAACTTTTTAATACCAAATGGTTCTGCCGTTTTAGCTACATCATCAGCTAAAAAAGTACTAGCAGAAAACTTAAAACAAAGAGCTTTTAAGGATAAAAAAATTATAGATGATGCTAATAAATTATCAAAGAAACTATTAGCTTTAGAAGTTAAAATTAAATCTAAAGTTGGTCAAGGAGTTAAATTATTTGGATCTATAAATAATATAGATGTCCAAAAAGCTCTTGAAGGAAATGGTTTTGAAATTGACAAAAAGCAGATTATTATCCCTGGAGGATCAATCAAACAATTAGGTAAATTTATAGCTAATATCAGATTACACAGAGAAGTTAGCATTGAGTTTCCCTTTGAAATTATTCCAGAAGGAAAGTAATATATGTTTTTTCTAAAACATTAAACCCCAATACTTATTGGGGTTTTTTTTATAATAGAATATGAAATACTCTAGGTTAACTAAGGATCAATTTGTTGAACTTCATAAAGAATTTATTGATTTTTTATCTTCAAACTCAATTACCTTTGAAGACTGGACTATTCTTAAACAAAACAACGATGGTAAAACCGAAGGGCTTTTAGATCTTTTTAGTGATATTGTTTGGGCTAAAGTTTTGGATAAAACACGTTATTTAGAAAATATTTCAAAAAATCATATTTATTTATTTTCTTTTGGTGAATCACAAATGAAGTTTATTGCTATTTATACTGAAAACAATGAAGTGGACTTCACTACTAATGATGGATTTTCTTGGTTAAGAGATAATTTATTTAATGATAGTGTTAAAATGTATAATTCAAACAAAAACTATTCTGAAGACAAACTAGCCGATAAATTCGATTTAATCAATAAAGGGGGCATAATTACTAAGGGTGAATTATTTAATTATTTTGATGAATTAATTATAGCCTAGCTATTAAATTAATTAATAATTGTATATATTTCTGTTATGAAAGCGAAAGCCTTAACATCCAAAGGAACTAGAGACTTTAACTCAACTCAAATTTTTAAAAGGGATTTTATTATTGATTGCATAAAAAACAACTTCAATAAATATGGATTTTCACCTATTGAAACTCCTAGTTTTGAAAATACAGAAACTTTATTAGGTAAATATGGTGATGAAGGAGATAGGCTTATTTTTAAAATACTAAAATCTGGTAATTTTAAAAAAAATGTTGAAAATTCAACCCTTCTTTCTGATAATCTTAACTTAATTTCATCCTCTATTTCAGATAAAGCTTTAAGATATGATTTAACAATTCCTTTTGCTAGATATGTTGTTCAAAATCAAAATGAAATTAACCTACCATTTAAAAGATATCAAATTCAATTAGTATGGAGAGCTGACAGACCTCAAAAAGGAAGGTTCAGAGAATTTTTGCAATGTGACGCTGATGTTATTGGATCAAAGTCTTTGCTTCAAGAAGTTGACTTTATCCACTTATTTTCTGATGTTTTTAAAAGTTTAAAAATTCCTGATTGTAAAATTAGGATTAATCATAGAAAGATTCTTATCGGCTTATCTGAAGTTTTAAAACTTGAGAAGAAGTTAATTGAGCTAACTGTAATTTTAGATAAAACTGATAAAATTGGAAAGGACAAAGTAGTAATTGAACTGATAAAATTAGGATTAGATCCATCTTTAAAACCTATTTTAGTTAAATATCTTTCTATTGATGATGATTTTATAAATTCAATTAGTACATTAAATAATCTATTTAAAACTAGTCTTGTTGGTTTAGAGGGAGTTAAAGATTTAAACTTTATTTACAGTCTCATTTCTTCAAAAAACCTGGGTAAAACTAAATTAGTTTTAGATACTTCTTTAGCAAGAGGCTTGAGTTATTATACTGGTACTATTTTTGAAGTTAATACGAGTGATGAAGTTAATATTGGATCAATTGCTGCGGGTGGTAGATATGATGATTTAACTTCAGTATTTGGTCTTAATGATGTTAGTGGTATTGGAGTAAGTTTCGGATTAGATAGAATTTATATAGCAATGGAAACTTTAAATTTATTTCCAAAAATAAATAAGACAAAAGCAACAGTTTTATTCACAAATACCAATAACAAGCATTTAAATTATCTTCTTAAAGGAGTTGATTACTTAAGGTTAAACAATATTAATACTGACTTTTATCCTGATGTTGTTAGCTTAAAAAAGCAATTGAAATACGCAAATAATATTGCCGTTCCTTATGTAGTTATTGTTGATGATAATGAAGTAGATAGCTCTTCTTATTGTCTTAAAAACATGTCTGATGGTAATCAGCAAATACTTTCTATTGAAAAAATAGTTGAGATATTAAAGAAATAAATTTAGTGAAAAATAGTAGCGAGACCGAGAATTGAACTCGGGACCTCCGGGTTATGAATCCGACGCTCTAACCATCTGAGCTATCTCGCCATATTTAAGGTGGTGCAAATATAAAATTAAAATTATATAGAACAATAATTGTTTAGTTAATATTTATATTTTTTTATTATAAAACTTCATAATTAATGTATATATTACATCTGTTAATATTATACAAATGAGCGAAAAAATTAAATACGAAATTGAGTTTCCTATTCAGGCCTCTGAAAAACTTCTTTTTCAATATATATCTTCCCCTTCTGGTTTATCAGAATGGTTTGCAGATAATGTAAATTATAGAGGTGAAGTTTTTATTTTTATTTGGGATGGAGCTGAAGAAAGTGCAAAACTTTTAAGTAAAAAGAATAATGAAAAAATTCGTTTTAAATGGCTCGAAGATGATCAATCCAATTCATATTTTGAATTTAGAATTCAATTTGATGATATCACTAAAGATGTTTCTCTCATTGTAACTGATTTTGCAGAGGAGGATGAAATGGAGGAATCTAAAATGTTGTGGACAAACCAAATATCTGATTTAAAAAAAATATTAGGATCATCTTAGTATAATTATGGTAAACATTAATGGACATATATATCCAAATGATGATGCTTTGATTTCTATATTTAATAATAGTCTCATTTCTGGAGATCTTATTTTTGAAAATATTATTATCAGTCGTAATAAAGTCCTTTTTTTTGAAGATCATTATTTTAATCTTTTGTCCTCAATGAGGATTTTGAAAATTAAAATACCTATGTCTTTTACACCTGAATTTTTAGAAGAACAATTGTTAATTCTATATACAAAATCTGGTTTTGTCAATGAAAATATATTAATGAGAATTTTAATTTGTAATAATGTTCCTAGTGAGAAAAACCCTAATTCTCTAAAATATTATATTTACGATGCTTGCGATATTGATTACACTATTAATAATTTTGAAAAATATACTTTAGATGTTTTTAAAGATTATTTCAAAAATACAGGACTATTGTCAAACCTTACTACTAATAATCAGTTAATTCAAAGAGTTGGATTAAGGTATTGCCAAGAAAATGATTTCAATGATTGCGTAGTCTTAAATAATTCTAAAACTATTTCAGAGACTTTAAAAGGAAATATATTCATGGTAGTAAATGATAGGGTTCTTACCCCTCCATTAAAAGATGGGAGTAATAAAAATGTAATAAGATCAAAAATAATTGACATTATAAATAATGATATAGAAGGCTTTAATGTTGTTGAAGAATCTCTATCAGTTTTCGATATACAGAAATCAGATGAATTATTTATTTCAAATATAAATTATGGTATTCAGTCTGTCCATAAGTTTAGAAAAAAAGTTTTTACAGATCAAACTACTTCATTAATATCAAACAAACTTGCTTTATTAGTTATGGGATAGATTTTCTGGGGCATTAGACCAAATAATATATTCACCTCCTAGATCAATCATGATTTTTTTCCATGATTTACTCATCTTTGAAAAAATTTCTTCATATTTAATTTTAGTACATTTAATCCAACTATCTTGTTTAACTTCATTAATTAATTGTTTAGCTGACCATCCAGTATAGCCTAAGCAAAACTTTATGTCTTTAGCAGTTATTTTTTTCGAGTTGATTAAATCAATAATTTTTTCAAAATCACCACTCCAAAATAGTTGTTGGTTAATTTTAATACTTTCAGGAATTAAATGTCCTTTATTATGGATATAGTATAGATTATCTTTATTTACTGGTCCTCCATCATAAATATCAAAATCTATATTTATTTCCGGAACAATATCATGAAGTTTGTAGTCTAAAATTTTATTAACTATTAAACCAACAATTTCGTTTTCTATTGAACTGGAAGTAATAAGTATTATGGACCTATTAAATTGAATATCATTAACTATACTCGGGTCAGCAACTATTATATCACCTTTTTTTAAATGAGTCATTATTAAATAAATTTTGAACTTACATCAAACTTAAACCCGTTCATCAAATCAGAAATATTCATTCTTTTTTTGCCCTGAACTTTTATTTCTTTTGGGATTAAAAAGCCATCATTAGTTGCTATTTTTATTTGTTTTCTTTCAATTATTATTTCACCACTATTTAATTGATGACTTTCTATTTCAATTTTAGAACTATAAATAATAATCTTTAAGCTTTCATTTTTATGATCTAAGAAGCAATTTGCACCTGGGTATGGACTAAGTCCCCTTATCTTATTATATATTTTAGATGCATTCATAGACCAGTCTATTCTACAGTTTTCTTTATTTAGTTTATTTGCTGAATTTAATTTAGCAGTATTTATTTGAGGTTTTAAATTTATTTTATTCTCAATAATATCATTTACTGTATCATAGACTAAATCAGCTCCAATCTTTTTTAATTTGTAGTATAAATCTCCGAAACTATCTGATATGTCAATTTGTATAGTTCTTTGATCTATAATATCACCAGTATCGATATTTTCATTTATAAAAAATGTTGATACACCAGTAATTTTTTCTCCATTAATAATAGCCCAATTAATTGGCGCTGCTCCTCTGTAATCAGGAAGGAGGGAGGCATGTAGATTGATTGTTCCAAGTTTTGGAATAGCCCAGACAGATTTAGGTAACATTCTAAAGGCAACTACAACAAAAAGATCACTTTTTAATAATTTTATTTCATCAATAAATGACGAACACTTTAAATTTGATGGTTGGATAATTTTTAAATTATTTTCTTTCGCATATATTTTTATGGAAGATTCTTTTATTTTTAATCCTCTACCTGCTGGTTTATCCTCTGAAGTTACTACAGCTTGAACATTAAATTGTTTCTTTAATATATTTAAGGATTCGACTGCAAAATCTGTTGTACCAAAAAAAATAATTTTTATTTTTTTAGACATATTTTTTGATTTTATTAATTACAAATTCCTTTCTTTTAACAATAGACATATGTGGAATCTCAACAACACTATATTTGAGATTTGTATAAGTTTTGTAGATGTATTTATCAATTTCCAAAGATTCTTCAAAACTCTCATATCTTTCTTTATCATTCACAAATATATCTTTCCATGGTCTTAATATAAATACTGTATCATATCTGTAATTTTTGCAAGCGTTACTATATTGTTGGCCATATTTCATTTTCTTAAAATCTAAATATGCAATAACATCAGGAATACCTCTATCAAAAAAAACATTTGTTTCTTTAATTTTATCTGAATCAACAAATTGATTAACTCTAGATTCCAGTAATAAATCACTAAACAGTAGAGGGTTTGTTAAAAAAAGTTGATCTATACCTTTCTTCTTATATGTGGTAGTTACTTCTCTTGATTTTTCTTCAAAACCAACAAACCCATCACTTATTAAACTTTTAAATAATGATGTTTTCCCTGTGCCAGGACCTCCAGTAATTAAAATCTTTTTTGACATTCTAGAAAAATATACGGTAAAAATCGTGATTAATCAGTAATATAAAAAATATTAATAACCACTATATTTAATTTATTACTTAATTTTACCATCTTATGAGTAAATCTGAAGAGTTTTATAAAAAGTTATGTAACCAATTGGAGTCTACGAATACTTGGCCAAATTTTTATCTTTTTAAATTCATTATTAAATCTAAATCTAACAATCTTGAACTTATAAAAACTATTTTTCAGAATTTAGATTTAGAAATTAATATAAAATCTTCAAAAAACAACAAATACTCTAGTATTTCAATAAAAGCTTATATGAAATCACCAGATGCTATAATTAAAAAATACAAAGAGATAGGTTTAAAAATACCAGATGTAATATCTTTGTAAAACTTACCTAATTGATTTTTATTTTGTATTTTGCTAACTGTTTAACTTCACTTATAATATAATTTAATTTTTATAATTTTGATTGATAATATAGAGTACAACACTGAAAGAGAATTTTTAATAATTCCCGAATATGGTAGACATGTTCAAAAAATGATTAATTACGCTACTTCTAGAGAGACTAAAGAGGAAAGAAATAAGTTAGCCAAGGCTATAATTTCTGTCATGGGTAATATGCAGCCTCACCTACGAGATGTATCAGATTTTCAACATAAATTATGGGATCAGCTATTCATAATGTCTGACTTTAAATTAGATGCTGACTCCCCCTATGAAAAACCATCCAAAGAATTATTAGAGGCTAGACCAGCACCCTTAAAATATCCGCAGAATTTTCCAAAATACCGCTATTATGGTAACAACATTAAAACTATGATAGATGTTGCAATCACATGGGATGAAGGAGAAATGAAGGAGGCTTTAATGTATACGATTGCAAATCACATGAAAAAGTGTTTTTTAAATTGGAATAAAGATACAGTTACTGATATTGTAATATTTAATCAATTATTTGAGCTTTCAGATGGAAAAATTGATTTAAGAAGTTCTGATGAAAAACTTCAAGATTCTGCCTTATTACTTAAGGACAGAAAAAAGTTTACTGCAAAAAAGCCTTTTAAAAAGAATAACAAACCAAGAAAAAGATATTAATAAATCATGCAATCATTTAAAATAGAGGGCGGACACAAGCTTAAAGGTGAGATATTCCCACAAGGGGCTAAAAATGAGGCTTTACAAATTATATGTGCAGTTCTCTTAACTGATAAAAAAATATCAATTAATAATATTCCAAATATTATTGATGTAAATAAACTAATTAGTTTATTGAAAAAACTTGGAGTTAAAGTAAATAAAATCAATAATAATTCATACACCTTTAAAAGTGACGAAATTAACCTCGATTATTTAGAGTCTGATGAATTTAAAATTGATGGTAGAGGTTTAAGGGGTTCAATTATGATTGTTGGTCCTTTATTGGCAAGATTTGGAAAGGGTTATATCCCTAAACCTGGTGGTGATAAAATAGGAAGAAGAAGGCTTGATACTCACTTTGAGGGACTTATAAAATTAGGAGCTAAATTTAGATATAGAAAAGAAGATCATTTTTATGGAGTAGAATCTAATCAACTCAAAGGTGCTTATATATTATTGGATGAAGCATCAGTAACAGGAACAGCTAATATTTTAATGGCTGCTGTATTAGCTAAAGGTAAAACATCTATTTATAACGCTGCATGTGAACCCTATATACAACAGTTGTGTAAAATGCTTAATCGTATGGGTGCTAAGATAACAGGTGTAGGTTCGAATCTTTTAATAATTGATGGTGTCGACAGTTTAAATGGGACTGAGCATACTATGCTTCCTGATATGATAGAGATTGGTAGTTGGATCGGTTTAGCTGCGATGACAAAAAGCGAGTTGACAATAAAAAATGTTAGTTGGGATAATTTAGGTCAAATCCCTTTTGTTTTTAGAAAACTAGGAATAAAAATAGAAAAAAAGAATGATGATATATTTGTTTCTGGTCATGAAAATGGTTACGAAATTCAAAATTACATTGATGGTTCTATTTTAACCATTTCTGATGCTCCATGGCCAGGTTTTACACCAGATTTATTAAGTATAATTTTAGTTGTTGCCACTCAGGCAAGAGGAAGTGTCTTAATACACCAAAAGATGTTTGAGAGTAGATTGTTTTTTGTAGATAAGTTAATTGATATGGGAGCTAAAATAATTTTATGTGACCCACATAGAGCTTCTGTAATAGGTCATGATTTTAAATCAATGCTGAAGGCTACAACAATGACTTCACCGGATATCAGAGCTGGAATATCTCTGCTAATTGCTGCTTTATCTGCTAAAGGAACCTCGACAATACATAATATAGAACAAATTGACAGAGGTTACGAAAATATTGATGAAAGACTCAGAGCCATAGGTGCTAAAATTCAACGAGTTTAATTATCATTTACCGGAGGTGGTCCGTCTGGAACCATTGCTACGTAAATTTCATTCCCTTTTCTTTCTAAATATTCATTTTTAACTTTTTTTACAAGTTCATCATTTTGATATAAATCTGACATTGTCATTGCCATTGCCTTTGATGCGTGAAGCATTCCTTTATGGCCAATACTCATTCCGCCACAAGCTACTACGGCCCAAGAGTGCCAAGGAGTACCAATCGGAGCAGTAGCAACACCTACATTAATATTGGCAACATTCCAGCTGACATCCCCAACATCTGTTGATCCTCCGCCAGGGTGTTCTCTGGTGTCCATTAATGGTCTAATTTCTGAATCCATTCCATCTTGTGGTTTTGATGTAACTTCCTGTATTTTTTTTGCAAAAGCTATTTCTTCTTTAGAATATTCAATTGGTCCTAATATTTCTAAATTATTTTGCATAATAGCACCTCCAGCTCTGTTTACTAAAGTTTCATATATTCCAGAAATTAATGAAACCTTATAATCAACATTTGCTAAAATTGCGGCTCCTTCAGCCATTTCAACTACTCGTTCGTAAACTGGATACATACCAGATCTTTTTGTATCTCTTACTCTCATCCATAATTTTGAATAATCAGGAACTACATTTACAACCTGTCCACCATCTTGAATGTGATAGTGCATTCGAACGGTTGGTTTTACATGTTCTCTATAGTAATTAACTCCGGTCGTGTAAAGTTCTAAAGCATCAGAAGCACTTCTTCCATTCCATGGGTCCATAGACGCATGTGCTGCTTGACCAAAAAATTCAATTTTAAAATCTATTAAGGCTAATGAACTTTGAACGTCAGCCTCAGTCTGTGCTGCAGGATGCCAACTAATATTTACATCTACATCATCCCATAATCCTTCTTTAACCATCCATATTTTTCCAAAGTATTTCTCTTCGCTGGGAGTTCCAAAAAACTTTACAGTTCCACTTATTTTACCACTTTCTATCAATTCTTTAATTGCAATTGCTGCCCCTAAACTTCCTGCACCAAATAAATTATGACCACATCCGTGACCAGCTCCTCCTTCAACTAAAGGAGATTTGGTTGGTTTAGTTTCTTGAGAAATTCCTGGAAGTGCATCAAACTCGCCTAAAACACTAATAACAGGACTTCCTTTCCCATAAGTTGCTACAAAAGCTGTTGGCATATCAGCTACACCCATTTCAACACTAAAACCGTTTTCGGTAGCGTAATCAGCTAGTATCTTAGATGATTTATGTTCATTGAAAGCAGTTTCTGCAAGATTCCAAATTTCATCACTAATGTTTATAAGATTAGAAGAATGTCTTTCAATGGAATTAAAAATATCTTGATTTATGTCAGATGTTTTACTTTGAGAAAAAGTTTGATTAATTGAAAAAATAAATAGTAAGCAAATAAAGTACAGATTTTTCATAAAAATTGGTTTAATGTATAATATAGGAATTTTTAAGAACTTATTCTAAACCTCTTTTATATGTTTCCAAACATCTTTGTCTGGCAAACTTATGATCAACAATAGGTTTTGGGTAATCTAATTCATTTAAATTTTTCACCCATTTATTTATATATTTTAATTCTTTATCAAATTTTATAGCTTGAGTAGTCGGATTAAAAATTCTAAAATATGGAGCTGAATCTACTCCAGTTCCAGCAGCCCACTGCCAATTGCCAATGTTACTAGATAATTCGTAATCAAATAGTTTTTTTGCAAAGTATGCCTCTCCCCACCTCCAATCAATAAGCAAATGTTTACATAAAAAACCTGCTGTAATCATTCTTACTCTATTATGCATAAATCCAGTTGCATTTAATTCTCTCATTCCTGCATCAACTATTGGGTAACCTGTTTTTCCTTCACACCATTTCTTAAAAGACTCTTCATCATAAAGCCATTGTACATTTTCGTACTTTTCTTTAAAGCATCTAGTTTGTGTATTAGGAAAAAACCATAAAATCTGCATAAAAAATTCCCTCCAAATTAGTTCTTGTAAAAACACCTCATTTTTACATTTTATAACAAATAATAAAACTTGTCTTATACTCACTGTACCAAACCTTAGATGAGGGCCAATCTTACTTGTAGAATTTAATGAAGGAAAGTTTCTTTTGTCTTCGTATTTTTCTACCAAATCTTTATCAAGCTTGTAATTTGGAATTTTCATAGTGGATTCTTTAAATCCTAAGCTATTGAGAGAACACCAATTGTAGCTATTGTTATTTGAGTAAAAGTTATGGGTTAAATCTTTAGATTTAAGATCTGAAAGGTCTATACTGTGTAGTTTTGTTTTCCATTTTTTCATGTATGGAGTATAAACCACATAAGGAGTTTTGTCATCTTTTGTAATTTCATCTTTTTCAAAAATAACTTGATCTTTAAAACTTGAAAACTGAATATTTTTGGTTGATAAAAAATCATTAATCTCTTTATCTCTAGCAATAGCATAAGGTTCATAATCATGATTTAAGAAAAAAGATCCAATATTATATTCAGCAACTAACTTTTTAATGACATCTAATGGCTTTCCTTTTAAAACTAAAAGTCTGGAGTTGTATTTAGATTCTAAACATTTATTTATGGATTCTAGTTGATTATAAATAAAATTTATTCTAGGGTCATTTTTTTCTAACTCATTGGTAATGTTTTCATCAAAAATAAATAATGGAATAATATTTGAATTACTATTAAGAGCTTCATCGAGACCGATATTGTCATCAAGTCTAAGATCACGTCTAAACCAAAAAAAATTTACTTTTTTAATCATTTTTTAATATTCCAAAAAGTTGTTCTAATTTTTCTTTTCTAAATTTAAAAATTTCTTCAAGTTTAGGTTGGACTAATATTGGATTCATTATTCGGCCAAGTAGACCTAACGGAATTTTATAATCTATGATATCAATCATTTCAACTCCTCCATCAACCTCTTTTATAAAATGCTTGTGATGCCATAAACTATACGGACCAAATCTTTGTTCGTCAACAAAATATTTTTTGTCCTTAACTTGTGTTATTTCAGTTACCCATTTTGTAGGAATCCCAAGCACTGGAGTAACGATATATTGTATTATTTGACCAGCATACATTTTTGTATTTTCTTCATTTAAAATGTTAAATCCCATGTATTTAGGAGTTATTAATTTTAAATTTTTCGGATCGCTTAGAAAATCCCAAGCTTTTTCAACTGAAATTGGTAATAATTGTCGTCTAGTGAATCTGTAAATTTTCATTAGTTGTAAATGGCTATGTATAGGTTAAGTGATGTAGCAATAAGTAGCCACAAAATGTAGGGAACTATGAATAGGGAATATCTCTTCATGACGGATGTGTTTTTTAAAAATATAAAAACTACCACTATGGTTAAAAGAATTATATCAATAAGCCCAAAAATTATTTCTTGTTGATTAAAAAATATGAAATTCCATATTAAATTTAAAAAGTATTGTATTAAAACAATAAATATTAATTTTGATGAAGTTACAAGCGTTGAAAGTTTAGCTAAATAAATTGCAAAACAAGTCATTAAAAATGTCCAGGCGAAGCCAAAGACCCATCCTTTTGGAGTCCATGGTGCTTTATTTAAATCTTCATACCAGTTTGATGAAGCACCTTCTCCCATCAGCAAGCTCCCAGTATAT
>SGZJ01000018.1 GCA_004213995.1 Flavobacteriales bacterium
CTGTACCAGACGATGCATGTGAGGAAACTCAATATGGTGAGACTGAAGATTATATGGCAAATATTGTTGAAAGTTTAGGTACAGACAATATTCAAATTGAAAATATATCAATTTATCCAAACCCTATTAATAATTTGTTGAATGTTAATGTTGGTTCTAACAGTGGTTTAAACTATTCAATATTCAATATTACTGGTCAAATTATTTTTAAAGGTAAGTTTACAAGTTCTAATAATAGAGTTGATTTTTCAGATTTATCAAAAGGTGTTTATTTCCTTCAATTAATTGATAAACAATTAAATAAACAAAATACTTATAAATTAATTAAAAAATAATATAATTAACTTTAAAAAAAGGGAAGCTATTTAGCTTCCCTTTTTTTATGCTAAAAATTTGCTTTTAGCTGAACGCTACCATTGTGAATAACCGGATTATAGTCTGATTTCCTCGCAAAATAATTTAAGTTTAAATCGACGTATTTAGTTATTTTTTTTTGAATATTTAATGCCCAAGTTAAATTGTCACCAGACTGTAAACCTTCCATCATTATATATCCAATTATAGAGTTTGGATTGCCTTTAAACTTATTTTTATAGTAGTTCAATTCCCCGTTAATTGCTAATTTATTTTTATTAGAAAATGAACTTGAAATACCAAACTTATTTTGTGTTAGAGTTTCAAAGTATCCAATCAAATTTTCTTTATTTGAGTATTGATAATAAAAATCTATTTTATTATTATTTTCAATAAAATAAGTGAATTTTGGAGCATACTTTATTTCTTCAAAAGTATAGTTCTTACTTTCAAAATTCTCACTTCTGCTCTTTCTATTCTCAATAGAAATCAATGAGGAGAAAAGTATACTATTTAACTTATGTTTAAAAGTTAATTGATGGCTCAATATATCATTTTGAATATTTCCAAAAGACAAAGAATTTTTCGATCTATTGTTCGTGAAGTTATAAGTTGTAGAATAATATTCTTTACCTCTATTAAAAAATAAACTATTTCTTAAATTCATTGTTAATCCAAGTAAATTTTCTGATGATACTTTAAAAGGATTTAAATCAAATTTATTATTGCCTTGAGCACTTTGCTTTTGTATTAAGTATTGAGTTTGATTTTGAAAGTGTGATAATAGTTTTTTAAATTTTGATTCATCTTTTGACCAGCTTTTGAAATTAATATTTAAAGATTGACTAAATTTATTTTGATAAGTTTTAATGAATCTTTGATTAGGTAATAACACTCTAAGATAAATACCTTCATCTTCAAACTGTGCAATCTCAAACTCTTCCAGTTCTTGTATATTATTTTCGTTAATATCAATCCATTTATAATTTCCAATACCAGGCTCAACTTCTATAAAAGTATATTCTTGTTGAGCTAAATTCCCTGAATTTGATTCATATAAAATATTAATTTTTATTACTTCATTTGAAGTTTTTTTGAAATAATTAATTCTTGAGTTTAAGAACTTTTCTTTTCTTTCGTTATTAGTTCTATCTAGGATTCGATAATTTCCAAAAATGGAAAGTTTGCTGTTAGAGTTATTTATTAGTTGAGAATTAATAGAAAAATTATTTGACGTATTTACTTTTTGAATTGAATTATTTACAACACTATCATTTATTATATGATTATACCCAATCTCAACAAACAATTTTTCTTTTTCTCCAATCCCACTTTTAACTCCATAGGATTTATATTGATGACTGTTTAAAGTCAGTGAATCTGTGATTATAGTTTTTTTAGAGTTCACTTCATAATCTAAATTTATCTCTGCCCAGAAATCATTACTGTCTAAACTCATCGAGTTATAACTTCTATTAAAACTTGACTCAAATAAATTTGATTTTGATTTAAGAAAACTACTTCTAGAATTAAGTGTTATGTTATCCGAATCATATTTTAAAGCAGCATTATGTTTAGTTCCTTCAAAATTATCAATAAACTCTAAGTTTTGATATTTATAATCAATCGATCCAATGTTCTTTTTCAAAAATTTTAACTCTGCTGAGGATTGATTTTGAGTTTTGTTAAATTGATTATTTATATCTAGAAGTGTTGAATCTAAGTTCCAGTTTCTTAAAAATTCTGTATTGTAATTATTTTCTATAGATCTAAAATCTTTATTTATGTGTTTGTATTCTATTTTATTAATAATTTTTAAATTATTATTTCTTACAATAGAGTTTTTTATTTCAATTTTAGTAGCTAAACCTGTATTATCTTCATCATTAATTGTTGAAAATAGATTTTTATCACTATTGCTATTTGCTAATTCAAATTTTATTTCTGAATTTTCACTAATTCGATATTCTCCATTTATTATGGCAAGTTGAATTTTTTCTGGAGCTATTAAATTTATTATTGGTTCATAATTACCCTGTTTATTTCCTGAAATTTGAGGTATATATTCGTAAATGTTTGATATGGCATTTGTATTAACTAATGCATAATCCCCTTCGTTTTCTCCAACATAACTAAATTTTATTGAATATAATTGTTCATTTGGATCGTTGGAAAATTCGTAATATTCCAAATTGTTATCGATTATTTTTTTGTATAGAATTCTATTTTCATCAAATTCTGCCTCTATTATTGAGGAAGATTGCATTAGGTCTAAATCATCACCTGCTTGACTCAATACATCAATATTATCTGAATTTAAGTTTTGTTGTAACTGCTGATTTTTTAAATCATTTTCATTATAAATCATTACATTTAAATTCATTTTTTCAGTACTGAATTGTCCTCCACTATAGGCCATGAACCTCGAATAATTTCTATCACTTATTTGATAGTCAATTTTTACCCTCATATCCGATCTTACCGGATAAGTTGTATTAAAAATTATCTCCCCGGCATTATAATTGATGATGTAATCCTTATTTTCTCCCCTTTGTAATAATAGCCCATTTACATAAACTTTTTCGCTTCCTGAAACAACTAAAATATATAGTTCACCCAGTTGACCTTGTAATTTATATGGCCCTTGGTTTCCATCTTGGATATTGATATTACTGCTTTTAAATTGTCCTTTAACAATTGCTCCTGAAACATACGCATTGTCTGACTCATTAATTTTAGCTGAAACTAATAGTCCTTGAATTCTTTTTTCAAACTTGCCAAAATATGTATTTGAGTTATTCAAATCAACATCACCAGCTCTTATTTTCCACTTTTCACTTTTTAGTTCAATGAAAATTTGATCAAACTCGTCAAGTTTTTGTGAATAACCACCATCCTGAAGCGGAATATTAGCATCTTGTATTGAAGCTGTTACCTCTACTTTATCATTTAATTTTCCGAAAATCTGTAAATCTAACTCACTATTTAACACAGTATTTTGATTATTTCCTAAAGTTATCCCCCTAGAGATACTTCCATTAGTGTTAAGCCCTTCAAAGGGATTATTATTATTAACTACATTTGACTTAGAAATTTTATACAGTTTGTCAAGATTGCTTGTGCTTTTAATAATTAAATTATTATTTAAAAAATTGTATTCTTTAGTTATAAATTCTGGAAAGTAAATACTATCTAACTTTTTTTCAGTAACGTTTACTTTTATGTCTATACTATCTGTAGAAATAGTTTTTTCATTTGACATATTTATATCATTTGCAAAACTATGTATAGAGCAAAAAATAAGCATCAAAATATGTAAAACCTTCATAGTATAGATTAAACTCTTAATTATCTTAATTATTTTATTTTTTTGTTAAAACTTATGATCTAATCTAGTAATTAATTATATGATTATATATTTTAGTAAAATGAAAATAATATCATATAATGTTAATGGAATTAGAGCGGCTATAAAAAAAGGTTTTATTAAATGGCTAGTTGATGAATCTCCAGATGTAATTTGTTTACAAGAAATTAAAGCTTTAAAAGAGCAATTAGATTTAGATTTATTTGTAGACGCAGGATACAAGTACAATTATTGGTTTAGCGCTAATAAGAAAGGTTATAGTGGAGTTGCAATTTTAAGTAAAACTAAGCCTAATCATGTTGAATACGGAACAGGTATTGAATCAATGGACTATGAGGGAAGAAATATCCGGGCTGATTTTGATAATTTCTCAGTTATGAGTCTTTATCTACCATCAGGAACTAATCTTTTAAGATTAGATCACAAGCTCAATTATATGAGAATGTTTAGAGAATATATTGATGAGCTTAAATCGTCATCAAATAAATTAATTATTGTAGGGGACTATAATATATGTCATAAAGCAATTGACATTCATGATCCTGTACGAAACAAGAATGTCTCAGGTTTCTTACCTGTAGAAAGAGAATGGTTAGATAGTTTTATCTCAAGTGGTTTTATAGATTCTTTCAGAGAAGTTAATGATTCAAAAGATATGTATTCTTGGTGGAGTTACAGAGCAAATTCCAGACAAAATAATAAAGGATGGAGAATTGATTATGCTATGGTGTCAGAAAACTTAAAATACAATATTACAGATGCTAAAATACTTAGTGAAGTGAAACATAGTGATCATTGTCCTATTTTTGTAAAATTAAAATTTTAATAAATGTTATACAATACTATTCCGCACACAGAAATTAAAGTTAGTAAGATTTGTTTAGGTACTATGACTTGGGGAAACCAAAACAGTGAAAAGGAAGCTTTTAATCAGTTAGATTTTTCAGTCGATAGTGGTGTTAATTTTATTGATACTGCAGAGCTCTATCCGGTTCCAGCAGAAGCTAAAACAAGTGGTAGAACTAGTGAAATAATTGGAAAGTGGTTGACACAAAAGAAAAATAGAGATAAGCTAGTTATCGCAACAAAAATTGCTGGACCTGGAGATTACACAAAACATATTAGAACTGGTGGTTTCTCCCCGAAATCGATAAAAGATGCTATACATAAGAGTTTAAAAAGACTTCAAACTGATTATATTGATTTATATCAATTACATTGGCCAGAGAGAAGTACTAATTTTTTTGGAGTAAGAGACTACAAGCATAATTATAAAGAGAAATGGAATGATAATTTTAATGAAATATTAAATTCTTTAGATGTTTTTGTTAAGGAAGGAAAAATTAGAAACATCGGTATCTCTAATGAGAAATCATGGGGAGCAATGCGTTATATTGAAGAGTCAAATAAATGTAATCTACCACGTGTAGTAACCATTCAAAATGCCTATTCATTATTAAACAGGCCATTTGAAGGAGATTTAGCAGAAATATCTATTAGAGAAGGCTTGGGCTTGTTAGCCTATTCCCCGTTAGGTTTTGGTGTTTTAACAGGTAAATATATAAATGGAACAGCCTCTGATAATTCAAGACTTAAATTATTTCCAAGATTTTCCAGATATAGTAGCCCTGAGGCAACAAAAGCTACAAAAGAATATTTAAAAATAGCATTAGATAATAATTTGACTTTAACCCAAATGTCCTTAGCTTTTGTAAATCAACAATCCTTTGTAACTAGCAATATTATTGGAGCAACAAATCTAAAACAACTTGCAGAAAATATTTCTAGTATTAATGTTACATTAAATGATGAGGTTTTGAGTAAAATAAACGATATTCATTCTAAAATACCTAATCCATCTCCATAAAAAAAAGCCCTATTTTTCAATAGAGCTTTTTTTGTTATAAATTAATATTCTTACCGTTTTTATCGGTAAAGTGATATTCTAGATAGGTGTAAGCATCTCTAGGATTAATTTTAATCCATTGCTTATATTTCCAAATCCATTTATTTCTAAAAGAGTAGAACCCTTTATTAAGAAAAGCTGCTATAAAAGGATGTGCATTCAAACGCACATTTTTATGACCTTTTTTCAATATTAATTCTAAATCTTCTGCAATTTTATTGACAATAAGAATTGGTGCTTCAATTTCAGCTCCATTTCTATTATTTGGATTTTTTTCTCTAGTTTTAATTGTCATTTCAGGCCTAACTCTTTGTCTAGTTATTTGAATTAGTCCAAATTTACTAGGTGGGAGAATTTTGTGTTTAGCCCTGTCATCCTTCATTTCATCTCTTAAATGATCAAATAGCTTTTTTCTGTTTTCTGCAGATCCTAAATCTATAAAATCTACTACAATAATTCCTCCCATATCGCGGAGTCTTAATTGTCTAGCAATTTCAGTTGCAGCTATTAAATTTACTTCAAGAGCGGTATCTTCTTGGTTATTTGATTTACTTGATCTATTTCCACTATTTACATCTACAACATGTAGCGCTTCAGTATGTTCAATTACTAAATATGCTCCTTTAGCCATTGATACATTTTGACCAAAAGAAGTTTTTATTTGTCTTTCAACCCCAAATTTTTCAAAAATTGGAGATTCATCTTTATGTAATTTGACAATAGATTCTTGTTTGGGTGCAATTTCTTGCACATACTCTTTTAATTGATAGTAAAGAGTTTCGTCATCTACCACAATAGAGGTAAAGGTGTCATTAAATAGATCTCTTAAAATTAAGGAAGATTTATTCATTTCATCTAGTACTTTACTTGGGTAAGTGGCTCTATGTAATTTTTTACACATTGCAATCCATCTGTCATGCAACGTTTGTAAGTCTTTGTCTAGTTCGGCTACTTTTTTGCCTTTGGCAACAGTTCTAATAATAACTCCAAAACCTTTTGGAGCAATACTCTTAACTAATCTTTTTAATCTCTCTTTTTCTTCATTTGAATCTATTTTTTGAGATACAGAGATACGATTGGAAAATGGAACTAAAACCAAATATCTACCAGCTATTGAAAGCTCAGAGCTTATTCTAGGCCCTTTCGTAGAGATTGGTTCTTTTATTATTTGCACTAATACAGTTTGATTAGGCTTTATAGCTTCGCTGATACTGCCATTTTTATCAATTTCTTTTTCAAATGTAAAATTTTCTATAGAGTAGTTTTTTAGTTTACCTGAAATTATTCCTTTAATAAACTTTAAATATGTAGGAAGTTTAGGTCCTAAATCGTGATAATGTAAAAAACCATCTTTGTGATATCCTACATTTACAAAAGCAGCATTCAATCCAGGAATGGATTTTCTTATTTTGGCAATAAAAATATCACCAACACTATATTTACTACTTTCTTTATCTTTTTGAAACTCTATTAATTTTCCATCCTTAAGTAAGGCAAAATCAACAATATTTGAACTAGAACGTATTATTAGTTCTTTATTCATAAAGTTATTTTTTATTTATGCATAAATACATAAATTGATTATTAATTTTTATGTAAGTCGGCAAATTCATGAATACGAAATTGATAATCGTAAATTTTACATGAATTATATTTCAATGAACTTGATAATTGAAGTAATAATTAATTATTTCTTCTTGTGACGATTAGCTCTACGCCTTTTTTTACGTTTATGCGTAGCTACCTTGTGTCTTTTTCTTTTTTTACCACTTGGCATAAATTTTTGTTTTTTAAATTAATGTTTATAAAGTAATTATTTGACCTGAACTTTAGATTTCACACCTTCTAAAAATGTTTTAGCAGGCTTAAAAGCAGGAATATTATGAGCAGGTATTTTAATTGTAGTATTTTTTGATATATTTCTGCCAGTTTTTTCAGCTCTAGTTTTAACTATAAAACTTCCAAATCCTCTTAGATATACATTTTCACCATTTTCAAGAGAACTTATTACCTCTTTCATGAATGATTCTACTGTTGCTTGAACATCTGCTTTTTCAATTCCCATTTTTTGAGAAACATTGGATACAATTTCAGCTTTTGTCATTTATTTTATCTGTTTTTTATATTTTTCAACGCCAGCAAATATATGTATTTTATTATCAATATTTCAAGTCAAATTAATTTAATTTATTGATAATAAACTTTATTTTTACTCTCAATCCTCTCAATATATGAATTTTACCTCCCAAATTGATAAGTGGTATTCTAAAAATAAAAGAGATCTTCCGTGGAGAAAAAATAAAGATCCTTATTCCGTTTGGCTCTCTGAAATAATACTTCAACAAACGCAAATACAACAAGGGCTTCCATATTACATAAAATTTATGCAAAAATACCCTGATGTGTTTTTGTTGGCCACTGCAAATGAGCAAGAAATTTTAAAACTTTGGCAAGGTTTAGGCTATTACTCTAGAGCTAGAAATCTACACAAAACAGCAAAAATAATAGTCAGTAATTATAATGGAGTTTTTCCTAAAACATATTTGCAGCTATTAAAGCTCCCAGGCATAGGTAAATACACCGCAAGTGCAATTTCTTCAATTTGTTATGAAGAAAAACAAGCAGTTTTAGATGGAAATGTTTTTAGATTACTCTCCAGATATTTTGGTATGGATATTCCAATAAATTCCTCACAAGGAATAAAGGCCTTTGAAAAACTATCACATGATTTATTGCCTAAGATAAATATTGGAGATTATAATCAGGCATTAATGGATTTTGGTTCAACAGTATGTAAACCTAAAATGGCTAAATGTGAAATTTGTGTTTTGCAAGATGGTTGTAATGCCCATGTCAATAAAACAACAAATTTACTTCCTGTAAAGATTAAAAAACATAAAGTTTTAATTAAACATTTTAATTTTATAATATTTATTGATCCTTATAATAATACTCAAATTGAGCAAAGAAATGATAAAGGAATTTGGCAGAAACTTTATCAATTCCCACTTATAATTACTGATAAAGAATTAAATGTCAACGAATTAATTAATCAACTTGAAATTTCAACTCCTCTTTCAAACTCAAAATATGAAGTTGAATTAATAAATGCTAAACCAGAAATTCATAATTTAACTCATCGTAAATTATTTATCAAATATTGGAAAATACAAATTGATCATTTAAGTACAAACATAACACCTATTAAAAACTTAGTAAATTATCCATTCCCAATTGTGCTAAGTAGATTTATTAAGTCGTATTTTTGAAAAATTAAATAATAATTACTTAATTTATAATTAAAATAACTTTAATAAATTTAAATCATGACAGGCACATTAAATAAAGTAATATTAATTGGTCATTTAGGTGATGACGTAAAAATTCACAATTTTGAAGGAGGTGGGTGTATTGGAAGATTCCCTCTTGCAACAAATGAATCATATACAAATAAACAAACTAACGAAAAAGTTACCAATACCGAGTGGCATAATATTGTTGTTAGAAATAAAGCTGCTGAAATTTGCCAAAAGTACTTATCTAAAGGAGATAAAGTTTATGTTGAAGGAAGGATTAAGACTCGTAAATGGCAAGACGATAAGGGAATTGACAGATATTCAACTGAAGTCAATTGTCAAGAGTTTACTTTTCTAAATACCAAAAACGAAACTAATCCCTCAAGCTCAAATACACACGTGCAAGTTGAATCTAATCCAAATGTAGAGTCAGCGTCAGAAAATGACGATTTGCCATTTTAATTAAATATTCATTAATTGAGTGATCCAATTATATATTACAGTTTAACATTAACAGTGTTACTTATTTTTTCTGGATTGATTTCTGGTTCTGAAGTAGCTCTGTTTTCCTTATCTAAGTCACAGTTAAAAAAAGAAGATAAGTCTGGCTATGTCCAAATAATTCAAAAGTCATTAACTAATCCAAATAAGTTATTGGCAACAATTTTAGTTGCCAATAGCTTTATAAATATCGCTATAGTAATTTTATTTACCCAAATAGGAAATGTAATATTTAAAAACATCACCTCCTCTTTTTGGCAGTTTATAATTGAAGTTGTAGTAGCTACTTTTTTAATTCTGTTATTTGGAGAAATATTACCAAAAATTTATGCTAGTAGAAATAATTTAATATTTTCAAAATTTGTAATATACCCACTTGTGTTATTGGACTTTGTTCTTACTCCAATTAGTTTGCCAATGCAAAAGCTTTCTAATTTCATTAAAAATAAATTAAGTTTCAAAAAACAGAACATTGATCTTAATCAGATTTCATCTGCACTGGATCTAACTAGCCCTGATGAAACAACAAAGCAAGAGCAAAAAATACTTAAAGGAATTTTGTCCTTTGGTAATACTGAGACTAAAGAAGTAATGCGTCCAAGGTTAGATATACATGCATACAGCAATTTGTTGAGTTATGAAGAAGTTTTAAAAAACATAGTAGAAAACAAATTCTCTAGAATTCCAGTCTATCAAGATGATTTAGACAATATTATTGGAATATTATATGTGAAAGATTTGTTGCCTTTTTTAGATAAAAAAGATTTTGATTGGCTTTCTACTCTCAGAAAACCATTATTTATTCCTGAAAATAAAAAGTTAGATGATTTAATGCAAGAGTTTCAAGACAAAAAGATTCATTTAGCTATAGTAGTTGATGAATTTGGAGGTACTTCTGGAGTGATTTCATTGGAAGATGTAATCGAGGAAATTGTTGGAGATATTTCTGACGAATTTGATGATGATAGTTTACTTTTTTCAAAGTTAGATAACTTTAATTATGTTTTTGAAGGTAAAACATCCATGAAAGATTTTTATAAAATCTTGAATATTGATTCAAGTCCATTTGATAAATTCAAAGGAGATTCAGAAACAATAGCTGGGTTTATTTTAGAAATTTCACAAAGTTTTCCAAAAATTAATAGTAAGATAGCTTTTGAAAATTACACGTTTACTATTGAATCTGTAGATAAAAAAAGAATTAAGCAAGTAAAAGTTTCTATTAAATGAATTTTAAATTAGAATATCTTCTTATATTTTTATTTTGTTCATGTGATAATTTAGAGCTACCTAAACCAAACGCATATTTAAGGTTAGATTTTCCATCTCCGACATATAAAGAAATCGTCTTTGAAAATTATGGTACAACTATTGAATTAAACACTGCATCTACAATCGTAAAAAATATTATAAATACCACTAATACCAATTCACTAACTTCCAAAAGTATTTCTTATCCACTTATAAATGCTGAAATCAAATTAGAACACTATAATTTGAATAAAAACATTAAATTAAATGATAGACTCAAACGGTTGAATGATTTCACTTCAATACATTTAAAAAAATCTTCAAACCCACCCAAAATACAAGAGTTTACAAACCAAAATAAAAAAGTATACGCATCCATTATCAATATTAAAGGAGATGTAACTTCCCCATCTCAATTTTATGCTACAGATAGTGTAAATAATTTGTTAATTGGAATTTTAAATTTAAAATCTAAGACTAAATATGATTCAGTTTTACCGGCTTTAGAATACATAAAGAAGGATATTTACCATCTTATTGAATCAATTAAATGGAGTGATATTAAATGAATATAGGAATAGAAAAAAAGTGGGCTTATCTAATAGCTTTATCTTTAATTTGGGGTAGTTCATTTATTCTCATTAAAAAAAGTTTAGTTGGTTTATCTGCTTTACAGGTTGGTTCATTAAGAATCGTGTTTTCTTCAATTATTATTTTTTTAATAGCATTTAATCGAATAAGTAGCATTCCTAAGAAAAAGTGGAGATGGATATCTTTATCTGCTATAGTTGGCACTTTTTTTCCTGCTTTTTTATTTGCGTATGCTGAAACCCAAATTGATAGTGCTGTTGCCTCTATTTTAAATTCGTTAGTTCCAATGAATACTGTTTTAATAGGGTTTGCTGTATTTAAAATATCAACAACAAAAATTCAATCAATTGGAGTATTAATTGGTTTTATAGGTACTTGTACATTGATAATTTCAGGAGCAGATTTAAACCCAGATCAAAACTATTTATATTCTGGTTTGGTAATAATTAGTTCTGTCTTATATGCAATTAATGTTAATTTAATCAAAAAATATCTCTCTGATGTCAATGCAGTTTCTATAGCTGCAGGACAATTTGTAGTTATTTTTATTCCTTCAATTATAGTATTATTTTACTCTGGCTTTTTTAACTTAGAATTTAATGGTAATCATTTACTTAATGACTCATTAATCTATGTATTCCTGTTATCTTTCTTTGGTACGGCTATGGCAAAAATATTATTCAATAAGTTAATTCAAATTTCTTCCCCTGTTTTTGCCTCTTCAGTAACTTATTCAATGTTAATTGTTTCTGTAATTTGGGGTATTTTAGACGGAGAGTTATTTAATTTTTATCAAGCAGTTGCTACAATATTAATAATTTTAGGGGTTTATTTATCTAATAAAAAAAAACCCATCAATTAAGATGAGTTTTTTTAAAAAAATATACGTTTATTACTAATAGAAGTCAGAATCCTTTAATTCACTATTAACCAAAACCTCAGTTGTATTAAATTCTAAATTTTGCCCACCAGTGTTAACTTGCATAAAATAAGGCATCATAATTCCATTTACACTTCGGTAATCTCCGTACTTAGTTGAGGAGATATTTTTATTTTCGTCTTCTTCTTCAATTGACATTAAATAACCACTTTCAACAGCATAATATCTATAAGAAGTTTTTTCATTTTTAACAACTTTAACTTTATACACATCTTCACCATCAATGGAATTAATACTAAGTAGTTCAGTTTGATCCTCATTGTAGTACAATTCATCAAATATTCCTTCAACATTTTTAGCTTCGACAATTTCTTCTTCACTCATCTGCATTTTTTGACCTTGTTGTTCCATGTAGCCTTTTTCTCCACTAAAGTTTCTTTTCATTAGTGACATTGTTTGCCCTCCCATATTAGCTTTCATCTCAAATGAAATTTTATTAGGCATCATTTGTTTTTTAATTGCCATAGGTTTAAACGGTGCTCCTGGAAGTGTTACATCCATGTTCGACACTAATGTATTGACATTAAGAAGCATATCTCTACCACCAATTGCTTTAATATAATTATCTACTACATCTAATGCTGTCATTCCTTCTGGAATAGCTTTATTAAAAACCGGCTTTGCAACAGCGTTCGCATATTTATCAAAGTAATTGATCGGAAACCCTACTTTTTCTAAATTTTCAACAACGTCACTACCTTTTCCAACAACAATAATTCTAGTATTTGCGATTTTAAAATATTTATTCGCTACTCTTTTTACATCTTCTGCTGTTACAGCATTAATTTTTTCAAGATAAGTTTCATAAAAATCTTCAGGTAAGTCATTTAATTTAATATTTAGAGCATAATTGGCGATAGTTTGAGGTCTTTCTAATCTCATTATAAAATTACCAACATATTTAGCCTTTGCATTTTTTAATAATTCAGCATCAACTAGTTCGGTTCTAATTCTAACTATCTCATTGACAATTTCTGTGACAGCACTATCAGTTACCATATTTCTAACTTTAGCACCAGCTGAAAATCTTGCCACTCCATATCTACTTGATCCGAGACTAGAATATGCACCATAAGTGTATCCTTTGTCTTCTCTAAGATTTTTAAATAAGTAACCTTCACCACCTCCACCAAGAATGTTGTTAGTAATCAAAGCTGTGAAATAATCTTCATCATTCATTTTTAATTCAACATTGTTAGTGACCCCAATACTGGATTGAGTTGCACTTGGAAGATCTATAAAATTGACTTCTGTTAATCCAACATTTGGAGTAAGAACAGGAACGTCATTTTCAACTTTCTTAGCTTTTTTCCATACACTAAACTTTTCTGTAATTGATTTTTTAACTTCTTTATAATTAACATCTCCAATTACAACTATATATGCACTATTTGGATAAGTATATTTTTTGTGAAAATCTATTACATCTTCATAGGATATTTTATTAAGAGTTTCTTCAGTAATAAATTCTCCATAAACATGATCTTTTCCATAAGATAAAGCATTTCCAACTCTACTTCCGATAGCATCAATACTCTTTTCGTCAGCTTTTAAACTTTCGATTAACTGTTCTTTCGTTTTGTCAAACTCTTCAACAGTTAATAATGGGTTTATGATTGCATCCGCCATTAATTCTAAAATTCTATCATTATGTTTTGTCAAGGAACTTGCAAAACTACTTCTGAAACCAATACTAACATTGGCTCCTAAATAATCTATCTCTTCATTAAAAACATCTTTTTCAATTGATGTTGTTCCATTTCCTAACATTTCTCCCAAAATAGAAAGAACTCCAGCTTTTTCTCCTTCAAGAATTGGGGTTCCGTCTATTCTCAAACTGTATGAAACTCTTGGAAGTTTATGATTTTCAACAACTAAAACTTTTATCCCATTTTTAAGCTTAAATTCTTTAGGCTTATCCAATTTTATCTTAGGCGTTGGCCCTCCAACTGGTTGAATTGATCTGTCTAATTGTGCGCTAATACTAAATGATATTAGCATTGTTGTAATTAATAATATTATTCTATTTTTCATTTTAAATATTTTTAATTTTATTTATTATTTAGAAGGTTCAGGCAAATATTCTATATCTACTCTTTGATTTTTGCTTAAATATTTTTTAGCAACCATCTGAATTTCTTCTCTAGTGATAGATCTATAAATATCAATTTGTTCATTAATTAAATTAACATCTCCATATAACATATAATATCTTGCAAGTGAATTAGCAATTCCAGCAATACTTGAGTTTGAATTTACAAATTGGTTTTCAAATTTATTTAATAATTTTTGATATGATCGTTCTGAAATTAACTCATTTTGAACTTTAGTTATTTCTTCTTCAATTTCCTCAAGAAGGGTATCAAGTTCAACTTCTCCCAATGGTAAAGCTAGTATGGCAAAAATATTATAGTCTACTTGACCTAAGTTAATTACTTGGGTTTGCAGTGCTTGTTTTTGATCGTCTACCAATTTTTTGTAGAGTACTGAACTCTTTCCATCGCTTAGATATGTAGAAATCATGTCAAGAACGTAAGAATCTCTGTTTGCAAAACCTGGAGTCCTAAACGTAGCTAAGAGCATAGGAATTTGGATATTTTCGTCATAAGCAACTGCTTTTGTGTTTTCTATTATTGGTTCTTCCATCGGAAAATTTCTTACAACTACATTTCCTGTTGGCACTTCTTCAAAATATTTTCTGACTAGTTTTTCAGTTTCCACTGTATCAATATCTCCTGCAACAATTAATACTGCATTATTAGGGCCATAATAAGTTTTATGGTATTCTCTAAATTCTTCTAAGGTAGCAGCATCTAAGTGTTCCATTTCACCAATTACTTGATCTTTGTAAGGGTGAACTTTAAATAAGTTATCATTTAAAGCTTTTAGTAACTTTCCATAAGGAGCATCATATCTTTGTCTTTTCTCTTCTTTAACAACTTCATTTTGAGTATCAACTCCAATTTGATCCATTACAGGGTGAAGCATTCTTTCAGATTCAAGCCATAAACCTAACTCTAATTTATTTGAAGGAAAAGTTTCATAATAGTATGTTCGATCTTGAGATGTATTTGCATTAAAGCTACCTCCATTTGCAGGGATAATCTTCATAAATTCACCTCTTCCTATATTTTTAGAACCTTCGAATAAAAGATGTTCGAAAAAATGGGCAAAACCTGTTCTTTCTCTGTCACCATCCTTTCCACCAACATCATACATTACAGATGTGGTTACTACAGGAGCAGAGTTATCTTGGTGTAATATTACGTGAAGTCCGTTGTCTAAGTCAAACTCGGTAAAATCTACCTGTTGAGCATTTAGGGATGTACTCGTAATAAGCACAGCAGAAAATAATAAAATGATTTTTTTCATTTGTTTTAATTTAAATTGTTTGTAAAAAATTATAAATTATTAAAATTAATTTGGGGGAGAGCAAAATTACAAAATTTATTCCAAAGTACATTTTAAGTTCATCTTATACAAGTGTTACTTGAACTAAAGCTTGTAAATCAGTGTAATTAGTTTTAGTTAAAAACATTTGTTGGTTCATTTATAAACTTTATATTTGCACTCGTTTTAAACAAAAAAAATAATTATAAAAATTAAGCTATGTACGCAATTGTAGAGATAGCAGGGCAACAATTTAAAGTTGAAAAAGACCAAAAATTATTTGTTCATCGTTTAGACAGTAAAGAAGGTAGCAAAGTTACGTTTGATAATGTTCTTTTACTTGCAAATGGTGATAAAATATCAGTAGGCGCCCCAGCTATAGACGGAGCTCAAGTAGGAGCTAAAGTCTTAAAACACTTTAA
>SGZJ01000019.1 GCA_004213995.1 Flavobacteriales bacterium
ACCCATTCCAATAACCGATGAGAATCTACCTATTTCAGCAAATGATCAACAAGTGAGTGTTAGAAGAAATACAATTGATGAATGTATCACATACATAACTGAAACAATTGATTTAGCTATCGCTAATCTGCCGTTAAGAGTTTTAAATAATAATGATTTAGGTAGAGTTGATCAGGTTATTGCTAAATCTTTAAAGTCTAGAGTTTTATTATATGCAGCCAGTCCTTTATTTAATGGAAATAGTGAGTTCTACTCTGGCTTTGTTAATGAAGATGGGGAACATTTCTTTAATCAAAATTATGATATTAATAAATGGGAATTAGCAATGAATGCGTCTTTAGATGCTATAAATACTGCTATTGAACAAGGATCAGCTTTATATGAGTTTACTGATACTCCTCCAACTTTCGATACTGAAAATTATGAATATGAAATTGTACAAAAACAATATGATGTTAGGTATTCAATAGTAGACAGATGGAACAATGAACTTCTTTGGGGTCATTCAAATCCAGTTGGAACTAACTGGTGGCAATTACAAGCGGGCTCTTTAATGAAGAGTCCAACTTCATCATCTGTTGAAGCTGCATGGCAATGGGTAGCACCAACTCTTAGGTCTGTAGAAATGTATTATACTGAAAATGGCTTACCTATTAATGAAGACCTAACATTTGACTATAACAATAGGTATAATGTATCAAATATCTCTACTTCGCAAAACCCTTATGCTCAGTTTGCTCAAAGAACAGCTAACCTTCACTTGAATAGAGAGCCAAGATTTTATGCTAATATTGGTTTTGATAGAGGTTACAATAGAACATGGGGAAGTAAGTGGAATTTAAAAATGAGAAAAGGTGAAACACATGGTAGAATTGCTAATACTAGTGACTATTTAATTACTGGTTATGCACTTAAAAAAATTGTTCATCCAGACTCTGAGGGAGATGGGTATGATAAAATAGTTCAATATTCTTGGCCTATGATTAGATTAGCAGAGCTTTATTTAAACTTTGCTGAAGCGGCTAACGAATTTAATGGACCAACTCAAGAAGTTTATAATATGTTAAATGAAGTTAGAGAAAGAGCGGGTATTAAGACTGTAGAGGAGGCATGGAGTGATGGTTCAATTGCTGCTAATGTTAACAAGCATACTACCCAAGATGGATTAAGAGATATTATTAGACAAGAGAGATTAATTGAGTTTGCATTTGAAGGTCATAGATATAATGATTTAAGAAGATGGAAGATGGCTGAAAACTATTTAAATTCACCAGTAAGAGGTTGGTCTGTTGATGAAACTACAGAAGATGGTTTTTACACACTAAGAGATGTTGGAAACAGATCATTTAATAGTCCTAGAGATTATTTACACCCTATAAGTATCAATGAACTTACTATAAATACTAATTTAATTCAAAATCCAGGTTGGTAAAAAATTAATTAATATGAAAAAAGAAATAAAAATATTTTTAACTGTATTTACAATGCTATTATTTGCTTTTTCTTGTGAAGAAAAAGAAAGTGGTGATGTTACTGCACCTGGTAAATTGACTATAGATTCTATAACTCCAACAAATGGTGGAGGAATTATTTCATACACTCTTCCTGATGATAATGATATTCTATTTGTAAGAGCAGAATATACAAATACTCTTGGAGTCGATGTTTTTAGAGTATCTAGCGTTCACAATAATGAAATTGAAATTTCAGGTTTAAACCAAACTTCACCTGTTGAGGTTAGTTTGTATGTAGTTGATAATAATGACAATACATCACAAGCTGAAATAGTTGACTTTATTCCACTTGAGTCTTTTATTTATTTGGTACAGGAAAGTATTGAAATAACTCCGGATTTGGGAGGAGTTAGAATTGAATGGGAAAATATAGAGTCAAAGACTGTATATGTACATGTTCATATTCAAAATGGTTCAGATGAGGAAATAAGAATTTTGTCATCAAATAGTCCTGTTGAAAATCGATTTATAAGAGGACTTGAAGCTACTGATTTGACTTTTTTAACCAAAGTTGAGGACTTTGACGGAAATATTACTGATTTAGAAGAAAAAGGAGTTTATGCTCCATTATTTGAAGAAGTAATTGATAAATCAACATGGAGTTTAATAACTAATCAATCTATCAACGGTAATGCTTGGGAAGGCTCAACTGTTAGCTTCTGGGATGACGTTGTTGATACTGCAGAAACAGATGCTGATAATAGTTATTTTATTATTTGGAGAGATCAAAATGGCGGAACTTTGAATTGGCCTCTTGATATTGTTATTAATTTAAATAAAACCATAAAAATACATAGGCTTAAAGTTTGGCAAAGAGCTTATTGGTATAATGGACCGTCACCTGTAACTGCATATTATTATCAAGAAGAGAACATGAAATCTTTTGACTTATTCGCTAGTAATAATGGTCAAGAATGGACACTTTTAGGTCAATATGATATTGGAGACCCTAGAGATGCAGACGGAAATATTCCTAGTGCTGCAATGGATGCGGCTGCGAATGGACATGATTTTGAGCTTGAAGGAATTTCAGAACAATTTAATTACTTGAAAATTTCAATTACATCTAACTATGGTAGTGATACTTATTGCCACGGTTCTGAAATAACTTTATACGGACTTGATAATCTCTAAATTAATGAGAAAGGTTACATTGTTTCTTTTACTTTTAATTTATTCAACTGCATATGGCCAAAATTTAAGAACTCTTAACAAGGACATTGTAGACGAAAATAACAATGAGGTTATTCTTCGAAGCGCTGGTCTTGGTGGTTGGATGCTTCAAGAACCTTATATGTTTAATTACTCATCTGGAGCAAACACACAACATGAATTTAAGGAGAAGTTAAACAATCTTGTTGGAAGTGAAAACACCGAATTATTTTTTGAATCATGGCTTGATAATTTTGTTACTGAGCAAGATGTTGATTCAATTGCTAGTTGGGGGTTTAACAGTATTCGTTTACCTATGCATTATGATTTGTTTACACTTTCAATACAAAATGAGCCCGTCGAAGGAGAAAATACATGGCTAGACAGAGGTTTCGAAATTGTTGATCAGCTCTTAGATTGGTGTGAACAAAATGAACTGTACTTAATTCTAGATTTACACGCTGCACCTGGTGGACAGGGTTACGATGCGGCTATTTCTGATTATAATTCCGAATTTCCATCTTTATGGGAAAGTGTAGAAAATCAAAATAAGACTATAGCTCTTTGGGAACAACTAGCAATGAGATATAAGGATGAACCATGGATCGGAGGATATGATTTATTAAATGAAACTAATTGGGATTTAGCAAATTTTGAATTAAGAAGTTTTTATGTTCAGGTTACTAATGCAATTAGAGAACATGATACGAATCATATTATATTTATTGAAGGAAATTGGTTTGCCAATGATTTTACTGGATTAATACCACCATGGGATGATAATATGGCTTATAGTTTTCACAAATACTGGAGTTATAATAATACAGAGTCTATTCAATGGGTGCTTGATATAAGAAATCAGTATAATACTCCTTTATGGATGGGGGAATCTGGTGAAAACTCTAATTTATGGTTTACTGATGCAATTAGATTATTTGAGGACAATGATATAGGTTGGGCATGGTGGCCCTGGAAAAAAACAGAGTCTATAAATTCGACTTTATCAATTTCATCAAACTCTAATTTCCAATCGATTATAAATTATTTTGCAGATGGACAGAACCAGCCAAGTATAGAAAATGCAATGCAAGGATTAATGCAATTTAGTACTGACTCTCGTATTGAAAACACTCATTATAATAGTAATGTTATAGATGCTATGATGAGACAACCACATACTTATGAAACTCTTGCTTATTCAGAAAATTTAATTCCAGGTGTAATATATTTAACAGATTACGATTTAGGTACACAAGATTATGCTTATTCTGATGTGATTAGTGGTACATATCAGGTTTCAACAGATGAATATACTACTTGGAATAATGGCTGGAGTTACAGAAATGATGGTGTAGATATTCAGGAATCGAATGACAGTGAAAGTAACGGATATAACATTGGATGGGTAGAAGACGGAGAATGGTTATTATACACTGTAGATGTTCAGCAATCTGGTTTCTATGACATTATAACTAGATATTCTTCTGAACAAAATGGTGGAAAGATTAAGTTGTTTTCTGATGATTTAGAAATTACGGACTACATAAATCTTTACAACAGTGGTGGTTATTCAAATTTTATTAATAGAGTCACTGCTAATGTCTATTTATCAGAAGGAGTTCAAAAACTTAAGTTAAAAATTAAAGGTGATGTTTCTTTTAATCTCAGTAAGTTAGAGTTTTTTGAATCTAACGATGAAAACCCTGAATTTGAAGTTTTATTAGCAAATACTTTGGAAGATGAAAAATCAATTAAAATAGTTTTAACACATCCATTAGCAAGTCAAAATTTAGAGATGGATTTATTTGATCTAAAATTAAATGATGAATCTACAGATATTTCAGCAGTAGAAATTGACTCTAACAATAGTCAGGTTATAAATGTTATTACTGAAAATTATATGTCATTTCAAGATGAAATTACAATAAGCTACAATGGTGATGGTTTACTTTCTGAGACAGGTCAATACCTATATAGTTTTCAAGATTATCCAGTAGAAAATAATTTGTCTACAAGATTGTTAATTCCAGGAAGGATACAAGCTGAAGATTTTTATTACCAAGAAGGATTAGAGACAGAAGAAACAAGTGACACTTTTGGTGGCCTAAACATAGGCTACACAGATCAAGGAGATTTTGCAGATTATCTAGTAGCTATTAATGATTCAGGAGATTATACAATAAGCTTTAGAGTTGCTTCTCAAGGATCAGGATCATTAAAATTAGAATTAATTAATGACACATCTACAGAAAATATTGGGGTGATATCTACACCCAACACTGGTGGTTGGCAAAATTGGCAAACAATTTCATTTTCAAGATATTTACCAGAGGGTTTATATACTTTAAGAATGATTGTAATTCAATCTCCTTTCAATCTAAATTGGATGGATTTTGAATCTGAAAATGGAAATAATAATTCAAATGAAGAATTGGTAGAATTTTTATCCTCAGGGTCTTGGAGGATTCAAGCAGAAGTTGATAATTATAGAGGGGTTGGCCCTGGAGGAGCAATTACTGCTGAATGGTGGTCTGCAAGCGCATTAAGTGAATCTAATACAGGTCTATATGATGACACATGGACATTTAGTGAAACTGGAGTTTTGTCTGTTAATACAGGTGCAGATGAGACAATATTTGGTAAAAAACCTGAAATTGATGCTGCATTTGATCCTAATGGAAATGTGTCATATGATGCCGATAATGAGTTTAACGAATATTTAAACTATCCCTTAACAAATCATACTGATCAATATAACACAAGTAGTGATAGTGATAGTGAAGAGACAATTACTTTTAACACTTATGGTAATTTAGGATTTTATACAGCATTGGACAATCAGACATATCAGATTCTGTCAAGAACAAGTAATACAATGACTGTTAGAAATGTAGGATCTGAAGGAAATTCTTGGTACAGTACATTAACAACTGATGAGCAGCTATCTACTGTTGAATTAAACAATATGTCTGTTAGGATATTCCCTAATCCAACTAATACAGATTTTATTTATATAAAATCATCTTTACAAGGAGTAAAAGTTATTGAGTTATTTGATATCAAT
Source organism: Flavobacteriales bacterium (assembly GCA_004213995.1). Lineage (GTDB taxonomy): Bacteria > Bacteroidota > Bacteroidia > Flavobacteriales > Flavobacteriaceae > SGZJ01. The sequence goes on from SGZJ01000019.1 coordinate 5,731, forward strand.
GGAAGAAAAATTATCCAAACAAAAATTAGTGGAGATAAATTAGATATTGGAAATTTAAATCATGGATTGTACTTAATTAAAATCATGATTAAAGGACAAATAAGTTTTGCTAAAATTGTGGTTAATTAAATTCATTATAACATAAGATTTGTAGTTATAATTATCTAGATTTAGCAATCTTATTTTTTTCAATTATTATGAATGAAATCAGAGTGTTTTCTCCCGCTACAGTGTCAAATGTTGCTTGTGGTTTTGATGTTTTGGGATTCCCCTTAGATAGTGTTGGAGATGAAATGGTTGTTAGAAAAACTAAAGCAAAGGGAATTTCAATTTCAAAAATTGAAGGTTTTGATTTACCCTTTGATATATATAAAAATGTTGCATCTGTTTCTGCTATGTCTCTTTTAGAAGTTGCGAAACCAGATTTTGGTTTTGAAATTGAGATTTATAAAAAAATTAAACCTGGGAGTGGTATTGGTAGTAGTGGTGCAAGTGCTTCAGGGAGTGTTTATGCAATTAATGAGCTACTTGGAAGACCATTTAACAAATTAGAGTTAACTGAGTTTGCTATGAAAGGTGAGTTTATAGCCAGTAAATCTGAGCATGCCGATAATATTGCTCCAGCAATTTTTGGAGGTTTTTGCTTAGTAAAAAACTTGCATCCTTTAAATGTTTTACAACTACCTACCCCTACTGACTTATATGCTATAATTCTACATCCTCAAATCGAAATAAAAACCTCTGAATCTAGAAAAATACTGCCTAAAATGGTTCCTTTATCTGATGTAACAAAACAACTATCTGATTTAGGAGGTTTAGTACATGGCTTGCATACTGGCAACTATAATTTAATTAAGAGTTCATTGAATGATCATATAATTGAGGAGTACAGAAGCAAATTAATACCTCATTTTGATATAATTAAGAGTAAAGTTCTTGAGGCTGGTGCCTTAGGTTGCTCGATTTCAGGATCTGGTCCTTCAATATTTGCTTTGAGTAAAGGAAATGATTTAGCTACTGAAATTGAATTAGTTTTTAAGTCTATTTATTCAAAATCAAATATTAACTTCTCTACATATATTTCGAAAATTAGCTCCAGCGGAGTGGTAACTATATAACTAGATTTTCATGAAATTTTATAGTCTTAACGGAAAATCACCAAGCGTATCTTTTAAAGATGCTTTAATTAGAGGTTTAGCGCCTGATAAAGGTTTGTATTTCCCTGAAAAAATAAAAAAATTATCAGATGATTTCATAAAAAACATAGAAAATCATTCGAACGAGGAAATAGCATATGAGTGTATAAATCAATTTGTTGGTCAAGATATTCCTGAATTGGATTTAAAAAAAATAATTGATGAGGTTCTTTCATTTGATTTTCCGCTAGTAAAGTTAAATAATCAAATTTCATTTCTTGAATTATTTCATGGTCCAACGATGGCATTTAAGGATGTTGGTGCTAGGTTTATGGCTAGATGCTTAGCGTATTTTTTGAAAAATCAAGATGAAAGCAAATCAGTAACTGTATTAGTAGCAACCTCTGGAGACACTGGAGGAGCTGTAGCAAGTGGTTTTTATAAAGTAAAGGGAATTAAAGTTGTAATACTTTACCCTAAAGGGAAAGTGTCTAATGTTCAGGAAAAACAGTTAACAACTTTGGGTGAGAATATAACTGCTTTAGAGGTTGATGGTACTTTTGATGATTGTCAAGCAATGGTTAAAACAGCTTTTTTAGACAAAGATTTGTTAAATAAAATAAGATTAACATCAGCAAATTCTATTAATATAGGTAGATGGCTTCCGCAAATGTTTTATTTCTTTTTTAGTTACAGAGATTTAAAACCATCGACTGAAGATAAAGTCGCTTACTCTGTACCAAGTGGAAATTTTGGTAATATTTGTGCTGGTATGTTAGCCAAAGAAATGGGCCTTCCAATAAATAAATTCATTGCGTCAAACAATATTAACGATGTTGTTAATAGATATTTAAATACTAAAATATATGATTCGAAACCTTCTATTCAAACTATTTCAAACGCTATGGATGTTGGAGACCCTAGTAACTTTGTAAGAATAAGTAATATATATAAAAATGATTTTAATTCAATTAAGGAAAACTTACACACTTGTAGTTTTACTGATGATGAAACAGTAGATGGTATTAAAGAATTAATCAACAAGTTTAACTATATCCCAGATCCGCATGGAGCTGTTGGTTATCTAGGTGTCAATGATTTTTTAAAATCATATCCTGATTATAAATGTATCATTCTAGAAACTGCGCATCCAGCTAAATTCTCAGAGATTATCAGTTTGTATACTAATAGTTTAGAATTACCTTCTCAAATTAGTTCTGTTATGGATAAGAAAAAAGAGTCCGTAAATATTGATAGCTATTTAGCTTTTAAAAACTATTTGTTAAATAGTTAGTATTATATCTTTGGAAGTTGTCCTTCCCCTTTTGTTGCCAATGAGGTTTTTCCTGTCAAGAACAAATCTATCTCTCTAGCTGCTTCTCTACCCTCAGATATTGCCCATACAATTAATGATTGTCCTCTTCTCATATCACCTGCACTAAATATTTTTGAAATATTTGTTTGATAATTTGTTGTTTGATAATTGTTTCTGGTGTTAATTTTAACCCCAAGCTTGGTAGCCAAAGTTGCTTCTGCCCCTGTAAAGCCAAGAGCTAGTAGTGCAATATCACATTTCCATATTTTTTCTGAACCCTCAATTTCAATTAACTTAGGTGAATTATTTTTTTTAGTTTCCCATTTAACATTTACTGTTTTTAATCCGGTTAGGTTATTGTCCTTATTAAACAAAAACTCTTTTGTATTTATCAACCAATTTCTATCACACCCCTCTTTATGTGATGTACTATTTTTAAGTTGTAAAGGCCAATATGGCCAAGGAGTCTTAATGCTTCTTTTTATTGGTGGTTTTGGCATTATTTCAAAATTAATGACCGATTTTGCTCCATTTCTATTTGCGGTTCCTACACAATCTGAGCCTGTGTCTCCACCTCCAATTACTATAACATTTTTATTTTTTAACTCTGGTGTTTTAATTGATTTGTCATAAATAGACTTAGTTTGCCTGGTTAGTAAATCCATTGCTTGAATTACGCCATTTGAATTTGCTCCAGGAATATTCAAATCTCTTTTTTCAGAGGCCCCACCACACAATAAAATGGAATCAAAATTTTCTAGGTCTGATACACTAATATTCACTCCTACATTGGCATTTGTAATAAATTTAATTCCTTCTTTTTTTAATATATTAACTCGTCTATCAATTATTTTTTTTTCCAATTTAAAATTTGGAATACCATATCTTAATAGACCACCAATTTTGTCCTCTTTTTCAAATACAATTACATTATGTCCAACACTATTTAGTTGTTGTGCTGCTGCTAGTCCTGCAGGGCCAGAACCCACAATGGCAATCTTGTAATTGGTTCTTTTATTAGGAATTTTTGGTTTAATCCACCCATTTTTAAAGCTTTTTTCAACTATATTTTTTTCAATATTTTCAATCGATACGGGTTCTTCTATTATACCTAAAACACAAGATTTTTCACAGGGTGCTGGGCAAAGTCTTCCAGTAAACTCAGGAAAATTATTGGTTGAATGTAAAATCCAAGAAGCTTTTTGCCATTCTTCTTGATGTACCATATGATTAAAATCAGGAATTAAATTTCCAAGAGGGCAAGAGCTATGGCAAAATGGTATTCCGCAATCCATACATCTTGAGCCTTGGTTTTTCAAGTCCTTATCATCTAACTTTATAGTAAACTCCTTATAATTACTAATTCTTTTTTTTACAGAAATATATCCGTCTTCTTTTCTTTTAAACTCTTTAAATCCTGTTGGTTTACCCATATTATTTAAGCCTATTTATTAATTTTTTCTCTTTTACAATCTTCTCAAGCGCTCTTTTGTATTCTGTAGGCATTACTTTAATAAAATGACTAACTTGATTTCTCCAATCAGAAAGCATTCTTTTACCTATGTTGCTATTTGTATATTTGACATGTTCGGTTATGTGATATTTTAGATGAATATTATCTTCATTAGAGAGGTTTTCAAATTCAATTGATTCTGTATTACATAGGCCATCTATAAAGCTATTTTCCTCGTCGTATATGTAAGCAATACCTCCACTCATTCCAGCCGCAAAATTTCTTCCAGTTTTACCTAGGACAATTACTTTACCTCCAGTCATGTATTCACATCCATGATCACCAATACCTTCTACTACAGCATTAGCCCCCGAATTTCTAACTGCAAATCTTTCACCAACTATACCATTTATATATACATTTCCTGAAATCGCTCCAAATAAACATACGTTTCCAGCTATTATGTTTTCTTCAGCTTTAAAATCTGCTTTTTCAGGCTTTTTAATTACTATAGTGGCTCCAGACAAACCTTTTCCTAAATAATCATTAGTATTTCCTTCTAGCTTAAAAGTAATTCCATTTGTAGCAAAAGCTCCAAAACTTTGACCTGCTGAGCCGTTAAAATCAATATTTATTGTGTTGTCTGGAAGCCCTTTGTCTTTATATTTTTTTGATATTTCATTACTTAAAATTGCTCCTACTGATCTATCTGTATTTTTAATCTTGAAGGATAAATTTGTTTCGATACCATAATGAATTGCTTTTTGTGCTGATTTAACGATCTTTATATCTAGTACATTGTATAAGTTATGATCTTGATTTTCAGTGTTTCTTAATGTTGTTGTCTTAGGATTGAATGGCTGATATAGAATTGAAGAAAAATCAAGACCTTTAGCTTTGTAGTGATTAATCGCTTTTGAAGTATTTATTTTTTGTGTCTGACCTATCATCTCATCCATTGTCTTAAATCCAAGTAAAGCCATAATTTCCCTTAGCTCATTGGCTACGAAATAAAAAAAGTTTATTACATGCTCAGGCTTTCCTTTAAAGTTTTTTCTAAGTTGTTTATCTTGAGTTGCTATTCCAACTGGACATGTATTTAAGTGACATTTTCTCATCATTATACAGCCTGAAGCTACCAATGGAGCTGTTGCAAATCCAAACTCTTCAGCTCCTAATAAAGCTGCTATTGCTACATCTCTTCCAGTTTTAAGTTGACCATCACATTCTACTACAATCCTGCTTCTTAAATTATTCAAAACTAATGCTTGTTGAGCTTCTGCTATTCCTAATTCCCATGGTAATCCAGCGTGTTTTAATGAAGTTAGCGGAGATGCTCCAGTCCCACCATCGTAACCTGATACTAAAACTACATCTGCTTTTGCTTTGGCAACTCCAGCGGCTATAGTGCCAACTCCAACTTCTGACACAAGTTTTACATTTATTCTAGCTTCTCGATTTGCATTTTTCAAATCATAGATTAACTGAGCTAAATCTTCAATTGAGTATATGTCGTGATGAGGAGGTGGTGATATTAAACCAACAAATGGAGTTGAATTCCTTACCTCTGCTATCCAAGGAAACACCTTTTCACCTGGCAATTGTCCACCTTCACCTGGTTTTGCACCTTGTGCCATTTTAATTTGTATCTCTTTAGCGTTAGTTAGATAATTTGATGATACTCCAAACCTTCCAGACGCAACTTGCTTGATTGCTGAGTTTTTATTGTCACCATTTTTCATTACTTCAAATCTTTTATTATCTTCACCTCCTTCACCAGAATTACTTTTACCTCCAATCCTGTTCATTGCAACTGCTAGGTTTTCGTGAGCTTCTTTTGAAATTGACCCATAGGACATAGCTCCAGTTTTAAATCTTTTTACAATTTCTGTCCATGGTTCAACTTCGTTAATCGGGATAGGATTATAGTTGTTGAATTCAAATAGACCACGAATAGTCATTAGTCTTTTTGACTGCTTATTTATATTGTCTGCGTATATGTTATAGCTTTTTTGATCATTTAGTCTTACAGCTTGTTGTATTTTAGTTATGGTTGTTGGATTAAACATATGTCTTTCACCATTTCGTCTCCATCTATAGTCCCCGCCAATGTCAAGTTTTAATTTATCCTTCTCATCATTTAACGGAAAGGCATGATCATACCTTTTAGATATTTCTTTTTCTATTTCATAAAGACCAATTCCTTCAATTCTAGAAGTTGTATAGGGAAAATATTTTTTCGAAAACCCAGAGTTAAAGCCAATAATTTCAAAAAGTTGAGACCCTCTATATGAATGTAGAGTGGAAATGCCAATTTTGTTCATTATTTTTAATATTCCTTTACCTATAGCTTTATTGAAATTAATTACTGCTTCAATTTCTGTATAATTTTTTATAAAGCCTTCTCTAACTTGAGTCCTAATTATTTCATTGACCATGTATGGATTAATAGCGCTAGCACCATACCCAAATAGAGCTGCAAAATGGTGGGGCTCTCTAGGCTCAGCAGATTCTATTATTATATCAAAATATGATCTTTTTCTTCTTTGATTTAACGAGTGATGAACAAAAGAACATGCTAATAGAGCTGGTATTGGTGCATTTGTTTTATTTGCATTTTTATCAGAAAGTATAATTATGTTAAAGCCCTTGTTGATACTTCTTTCAACTTCATTAACAATTTCGTCTAATGAGTCCTCTATGCCGTTTAGCCCTTTGCTTTTGTTATATAAGATTTTTATTGTTTTAGACTTAAACCCTTTGTATTCTATTTGTCTAATTTTATGTAAATCTCTATTTGAAATTACAGGATTTTGAATTTTTAATTTTTTACATTGACGCGGCGAGACTTCAAATAAGTTTTTGTCATTTCCTAGTGATAAACTAATATCAGTTACTATTTTTTCTCTTATTCCATCAAGCGGAGGGTTTGTTACCTGTGCAAATAATTGTTTAAAATAATTATAAATTAATTGGGTTTTTTCTGAAAGAACAGCTAGTGGGGTGTCATTTCCCATAGATCCAATTGCTTCTTTGGAGTTTTGAGCCATTGGTGTGATTATCTCTTGAATATCTTCAGTGGTGTAGTTGTATAGTCTTTGTCGTATTTTTAAAGATATTGATTCTTTTAATTGATTTTCTTTTATGTAAGGAATGTCTTTTAATTCAATCATTTGATCTTTGAGCCATTTTCCATAAGGTCGCTTAGTCGTTATTTTATTCTTAATTTCATCATCATTTATTATTCTTCCCTTATTCATATCAACTAAAAACATCTTTCCTGGTTCAAGACGACCATGAGATAATATATTTTCTGGCTGAATTTCAATTACTCCAATTTCTGAAGACATAATTAGTCTACCATCCTTGGTTACAGTATATCTGGAGGGTCTGAGTCCATTTCTATCTAATAGTGCGCCAATATAATCACCGTCAGTAAATGGAATTGATGCTGGTCCATCCCATGGCTCCATGATACATGAATTATATTTATAAAAAGATTTCCTTTCCTTGTTCATGTTAGTGTGTTTTTCCCATGCCTCTGGAATCATCATCATCATAACTTCTGGAAGACTTCTGTCAGTCAGTGTTAAAAGTTCAACAACCATATCCATAGATGCAGAATCTGATTTCCCATTTAAAATTATTGGAAACAGATCTTTCATATGCTCTCCAAATTCGTCGCTCTGCATTATCTCTTCTCTAACTCTCATCCTACTTAAGTTACCTCTTAATGTGTTTATTTCGCCATTTTGACACATAAACCTAAATGGTTGTGCAAGTTCCCATGACGGAAGGGTATTTGTTGAAAATCTTTGATGAACTAACGCTAGTCTAGTTACAAGTTCTGGTTGTTGTAAATCAGTAAAGTATAGTCCGATTGTTTCAGGCTTTATAATTCCCTTGTAGATAATAGTTGTAATAGAAAGGCTGTTGACATAGAAAGAATTGCAGTCAGTCACTTTTGAGTTGTAAATTTTATGTTCTGCTATTTTTCTAGCGATATAGAGTTTGATTTTAAATTTCTTTTCGGAAATATTTTTTGATTTTTTAATAAATACTTGCTCGCTTAGTGGTTCTGATTTTGATGCAATTTCACCTAAAAAAGAACCTATAACAGGGACTTTTCTCCACCCAATTATTTCTAAGTCTTGTTTTTTAATTTCACTTGAGAAAATGTCTCTAAAAAAACTTGTTTGATTTTTAGGAAAAAATAACATTCCAACAGCGTAATTTCTTTCTTCAGGAATGTCAAATTCGCAAACTTTTTTAAAATAACTATGTGGTATGTCAATAAGGAGTCCTGCTCCATCCCCTGTAACTCCATCTGAACTAACTCCACCTCTATGTTTTAGTTTAATTAAAATTTCAAGAGCGTCATGAATTATTTGATTAGTTTTCTCGCCATTTAAATTACATATAAATCCAGCTCCACAATTCTCGTGCTCGTATTCTGGTCTGTATAGCCCTTGTTTTTTAAACATGTTTTTTTGGTTGGTTTAGTTTGTTGGGGAAGGCTAATATATAGACAACTATTACTATAAAAAAATATCAAATAATATTTATGAATTATACAAATATGTCCATCAAATTAAATGAATTTAGTATTTAAATGAGTCTATTTTAGTGATTTGATAATGGGTTTTGTAAAATAAATTTAATTTAATTATTTAATTATAAAAATGCATTTTATATAAACAATTTATTAAATTTTTTAATTATTCTTAATTTATTGATGATTATGATAAATTATCAAATTATCAAATTATTAATTATTGATATCTTTTTTTTAATTTTTTTAATTTTCAGGTATTTATTTTTACCGTTATCATAAAAATTTTATTTTGTTTGATTTTGATAATAATTAATCTTCTTTTTTCATATAAATTTAGCCGCTTAATAACACAAAAAATATATTATGAAAAAATTATTTACTTTTTTATTTATTACGTTTATTTCTGTCTTTAACACTTTTGGTCAAGAAATAAGTGCAGACGTTGTTAGCCGTTATGTTTGGAGAGGTACCCAATTTGGTGACTCCGCTCACATCCAGCCAGGATTATCTTACAGTTTAGGTGATTTTGAAATTGGTGGTTGGGGAAGTTTTGCATTATCAGGAAATGACAGTGGATCTGAGTTAGATCTTTACGTTTCTTACGATCTTGGATTTGCATCATTAACCCTTACTAATTATACGTTCCCAGGTGACACTAGCGCATCAATTATTCCAGACGATTTTTTTGGAGTTGAAGGCTATGAATTTAGTACTGCCTTTGATTTAGGCCCTCTTGGTTTATCAGTGGGTTATTTTACAGAAACAGAAGATTTATACATTGAAACTGGATTTTCAATTGGAGCTTTAGACGTTGCAATTGGAGCAGGTAACGAAGTTTATACATTGGATGGAGATTTTGCTGTTTGTAATGTCTCTCTAGGATCAGCAAAAGAAATTAAAATCAGTGAAGACTACTCTCTTCCAGTTTTTGGTTCTTTTGTTTATAATCCTGACACTACAAATGCTTTTTTAGTGTTTGGAGCTAGTTTCTAATATTAATCATTAAAAATTTAATTATGTATTATATATTTAATTTATTTATTTCCTTATTTCAAGAATCTTCTTTGATTGAAATAACGGATAACATTTCAGCCGAAGATCTTTCTGCAGCAGTTGATGCTGTAAAAAGTGATTTGTATGGAGACATGGGAATGCTTTGGATGCTAATTGCAGGTATTTTGGTCTTTTTCATGCAAGCAGGTTTTACATTAGTTGAGTCAGGTATGACTAGATCTAAAAATGCAGTAAATATTGCTATGAAAAACTTGTTAGATATTACAGTTGGTTCAATAACCTATTGGTTTGTAGGTTACTCTTTAATGTATGGTAGTTCTGAAAATGGCTATTTCTTTTGGAGTGGAATAATGCAAGGGGAAGGAGCTGATCTATTTTTCCAAACAATGTTTGCTGCTACAGCTGCAACAATTGTTTCAGGTGCAATAGCTGGAAGAACCAAATATTCTACCTATGCTATATTTACATTAGTAATGACTGCTTTCATTTATCCTATTGCAGGTGGTTGGGAATGGAACGGAGGTTTTTTAAATACTGCTTCATTTATGCCAGCTGAATTTATAGATTTTGCAGGATCTTCAATAGTTCACTCTGTAGGTGGATGGGCAGCTTTAGTTGGAGCGTACATGGTT
>SGZJ01000002.1 GCA_004213995.1 Flavobacteriales bacterium
TGCAGCATTAGCCATTGACGTAATTAAGGAGTCAAGTCTATTTCTTACAATAGTATCGTCATTAGAAGTAAGATATAATTGCCAACTATCATACCAGTAGTATGATGGGTAATCAGATAAAATTATATTTACAAAATAACTAATTCTATCATAGTCAATATTATATGGATATAATAATTCAGCAATTTCACTTACCAAAGTATATAAGTCACCAGGATCAGATGAAATTAATTCAACAAAATTAACACTATCAATTTCTGTTCCTATTAATCCGTTGTTAGCCAATTTATTTCTACCTGAAATTAAACAGTCTATTAATCGATATCTTGCTAGTAGTGTATTTGATGAAAACCATTGCCTATCAAAATTAGGGCTTTGATAATTGGCTGGATATCCAGCAACTGTATCTGGTGCATAAATACCCATTCCAGCCATAGATAAAAAGTTATTGTGATTAAATAAATGCCAAAATCTGTAAAAACCTGAAATGTTTGAATTAGGATTTGGTACAGGAATGTTAAAAATGTTTACCATTTCACTCATCAATTGAAGAGGGCTTTTTATAATACTACCGATAATTTCATCATTTGAGTTTTCATCGTTTAAATCGTAAAAATGTGTAGAAGTAAGTAATGCTTTAATAACTGGGCTTATCTGAAAATTACTTGAAATTAATTCTTGAGCTAAATCATTAATTACTGTATCTTCAGTTTCTTGACTCCATTCACTTTTTACGAAAAATCTATAAATCTTCTTAACATAATTTAAAGCTGTTGCATGTTGGCTGAAAACCATATCTACAAGTTGATTTATTTCATCAAACATCCCCTCGGATGTTTCATGGCCAGTTACTATGTGATTATTAAAAGCACTGCTAAACTGTTTGTCTCCACTATCATGCTGATTAGTATTTGTTCTTCCCATTGGTATGTTTGTATCAGTATCAATGATAGATCTGTCTAACTGTGTTTTAAAGCCAGAAAAAACCCTGGCAGCTTGCTGTACATCATTCTCAGTATAATTAGTGTAATCTCCATCACCAACTTGCTCACCTTTACCAATTGTGAATAATTCTAAGAATTCTCTTGCATAATTTTCGTTTGGATTATTGGCATTATTAGTAGTATTGTCTAAGTATAATAACATTGCATTATCTAATGTTATTTTTTTTGAGAGCTCTTTTAAACTTCCATTCGAATAAAACTCTAATAATTTTAAATGATCAAAATAATAAGTCGATGCTCCAGTTCCGTCGTCTTTTGAAGTGGTAAAAGTTGTGTGTAAAAAAAATGTTATTTTATCTCTTATGCTATTTCTATTAATCATGTTATACCACCACCATCCTGCGACTAAAGATCTTTTTCTGCCTTGGTTAGGAATTGTATTTGGAAGATAGTCAGAGCTTATCCAATTACCATGTGGATCATCATAAGGTAAAGGGTCATATGGTTCAGTCCAAGTGTTTGGTTGATGATTTTCTAAAAAACTTAAAGCTTCTAATGGAGTCATTATAGAAATAGAATCCAAAACTTCTTTCGAATAATGAAAACAGGCCCTTCTTAAAAGGTGTTTAGCGTTTTTTTTACCTAAAATTGAATTAGAGGTAGTAAGGGACATTACTTTTTTCTGTTAAATTACAATAAAATAAAACTTATAAATGTAATTTTTTGATTTATAAATATAACAAATTATAAATTTTAATTCACTGAATGTGTTTCAATTATATAAGAAACTTGATTGTGGTTTTTAATAAAAAATCCTCGCTAAATTAAATTAGCAAGGATTTAAGCGGAGAAAGAGGGATTCGAACCCCCGGAGGTGTGACCCTCAACAGTTTTCAAGACTGCCGCATTCGACCACTCTGCCATTTCTCCAATAGCGAGGCAAATATAATATCCTTTTTTTATTCATTCAAGATTATTTATATTTATTTCAATTAATTTTGTAAGTTATTAAAGCCTTTCATTAATTTTACAAGATATACAATTAGAAAAATGAATATAATTGATAGTTTAAATTGGAGGTATGCAACCAAAAAATTTGATTCAACAAGAAAGCTTTCTAAAAGTCAAATTAATCTTCTGAAAAAGGCATTTAATTTAACTGCATCTTCATATGGGCTACAACCAGTCAAATTAATTGTAATTTCAAATCAAAAGATTAAAAATAGTCTTTTAGAGTCTTCTATGAATCAACAACAAGTTATACAATGTTCACATTTATTAATTATTTGTATAGAATCCAACATAAATAAATCTTACATTGAATCTTATTTTAAAAGAGTTATTGATATTCGAAAAACAAATCCTATAGTCTTAGAATCTTTTAAAGAATCAATTATAAACGAATTTAATGATATGTCTAATACTTCAATTATAAATTGGTCTATTAATCAGGCATATTTAGCTTTAGGTAATTTGATGACCGTATGTTCTGTGGAGGGAATAGATTCGTGTCCAATGGAAGGTTTTTTACCAGAAAAATATGATGAAATTTTAGATCTTAAGTCTAAAAATTTAAAATCAGTCTTAGTTCTGCCAGTAGGTTATAGGTCAGTTAATGATCAGTTTTCTAGTTTTAAAAAAGTTAGAAAAGACATTAATGATAATACTATAGAAATTAAATAATAAGTAATGCGTTTATCACTATTAGTTTTTTTTGTTTTTAATTTATCAATATCTCAAAATGAGAGTATATTTTTGCATAAGCAATTTATAGATGGAAATGATACTTTAAATTACAGGTTATTATTACCAAAAAAACTCAAAAAGAAGGGCAAATATCCATTACACTTGTTTTTACATGGTTTTGGTGAGAGAGGAAGTGATAATAAACAACAATTAAAATACATAGCTGGTCTTTTTATTAATCAAAGAAATCGAAATTACTATAAATCCTATGGTGTTTTTCCTCAATGTCCAGACGATGATTCTTGGACAAACAGAAAACTTATAAAGTCAAAAGACGGTAAGAATTATAAATTTTATGACGAAAACAAAAAAGAAACTAAAGCTCTTAATTTAGTTATGAAATTGATGGACTCATTATCCAACATAGACAATGTAAATAAAAATAGAATATACATCTCTGGACTTTCTAACGGAGGAATGGGTACTTTTGAAATGCTTTACAGAAGACCAGATATGTTTGCTGCAGGAGTTCCTATATGTGGAGGAGCTAATCCAAAGACTGCTAAGTTATTTGCTAAAAAAACACCTGTTTGGATTTTTCATGGTGCAAAAGATGATGTTGTACATCCATTATATTCTGTAAAGATGGTTGAAGCAATAATTGAAGCAGGAGGGAAGCCTAAATTTACTCTATATGATAATGTTAATCATGATAGCTGGACTAATGCTTTTAAGGAAAAAGATTTTTTTAAATGGATATACAGTCAAAAAAAAAGGATTAATAATTGACATAATCAATTATTTCTAATCCATATCCTATAATTCCAACTCTTTTAGTGGCAGTACCATTTGATATTAATCTTAGTTTATGAATATTCAAATCATGAAGTATTTGAGCACCTATACCAAAATCTCTATTATCCATTTCAATTCTGGGTGCTTTAACAATTTTACCTTTTAATTGACTCTTTTTTAATATTTTCAATCTATTTAAAGTGCTTAAAGGTTTGTTTTGTTGATTAATAAATACTATGGCACCTTTCCCTGCATCATTTATTAGTTCAAACATGTGGTCAAGCTTTTTATCCATATTGTTAGTTAGAGTGCCTAATATGTCGTTATTAATAAGCTTAGAGTTAATTCTTGTTAAAACATGTTCATTAGGTTCCCAAGTTCCTTTAGTTAATGCGATATGAAGTCTATCATTTGTAGTTTGTTGATAGGCTCTAAGTCTAAAACTTCCAAACCTAGTTTCGATTTGAAAATCTTCTTTTTTCTCAATTAAAGAGTCATGTTCCATTCTGTAAGCAACAAGATCTTCAATTGAAATTATTTTAAGATTAAATCTATCTGCAACATCAAAAAGTTCTGGTAATCTTGCCATAGACCCATCTTCATTCATTATCTCAACAATAACACCTGCAGCTTCAAACCCAGCAAGCCGAGCAAAATCAATTGCAGCTTCTGTATGGCCTGTTCTTCTAAGTACACCACCTTCTTTTGCTATTAAGGGAAAAACATGACCAGGTTTTGATATATCATGGGGTCTAGTTTTTTTGTCAATTAGTGATTTTATGGTCTTTGCTCTATCAGATGCTGAAATTCCAGTTGTTACTCCGTTACCTATTAGATCAATGGAGACAGTAAATGCTGTTTCCATAGGGTCGGTATTGTTACCAACCATAGGGTTGAGTTTTAATTGTTTTGATCTTTTTTCAGTAATAGGCGCACATATTAGACCTCTGCCATGCATTGCCATGAAGTTTATAATTTCAGGAGTTATGGTTTCTGCGGCTGCTAAAAAATCTCCTTCATTTTCCCTATTTTCATCATCAACAACAATAATGACTTTTCCAGAACGAATATCGTTAATTGCAGATTCTATACTGTCTAACTTTTGATTTGATCGTTTAGTCATTCTAGCTTATTTTTTGTAAAGATACACTGTTTTTTAATCAAGTATTATTACTTCTATTAAAAAAATTGTTTATAATACTGTAGAAATTGTCGAAGTTAAATATAGATCTATCCCTAGTAGCCCTATTTGTTAAATAAATACTAATGGGAAGCATAATAATAGTTGATAGCCAACTAGCCAGAATAGGACTAATACTACTATCTTCAGCTAAATTTTTTGAAAAAATTCCAATAAAATGATAAACTAAAAAAAGTACTATTGAAATTACTAAAGGTAAACCGTATCCACCTTTTCTGATTATAGCTCCTAAAGGAGCTCCAATAAAGAATAATATTATGCATGCAAATGAAATAGAAAATTTATCATGAAGAGATATTATATGTTTGTTTATGTTTTTTTCTCTGTATGCTTGAATTATTCTATTCGATTTTATTATACTATTAGTACTATTGACAGAACTAATCGCCAAGTCAAATAACTGAACTTGCTTTTTAAGTTTAAATAAGTCGTAAAAATTTTCACCTTTAAAGATTGAATCAACAATTTTATTTTTGACATTATCATTCAAAACAAGAGCATTTGATCGGTTATGCATCTTGCTGGAAATAAGTTTATAGTCTTCCTTTTTCTTTACAAGTAATGAATCAATAGTAAAATCTAAATCTGCAACACTTAGCATTGTATACTTATTTACATCATCTTTATCATCAAAATCTACATTGTTAATTTCAGCTAAATCAATGTTTAAAATATATTCTTTAAAATAACTTTTTAAATGTGGTTTCTTATCTCTTTGTTTATAATCTGTAGGAATAACTTCATCATAATAATTACCATCGAATAATTTTAATTGAAGAATATCCGAATCCAAACTGCTTGAGATCTCGCCAGTTTTTGATTTTATAACAGTATAATTACCTACTTTATTCTTTTTTTGATGAATGATTACATCAGTTAAATACTGACCTTTATCACCAGATTTATTCTTCACTTTAATATTGATTTGGCCAATTTGATTAAATTGTCCTTCCGCGATTGCCATTGTGGGTTTTACCTTAGATATATTCTTTCTCAAGTTGTGAAAGTTATATTCAGCTACAGGGTTTACATTGTTTGAGAAGAAAAATGTTAGTATTGCAACAAATAATATGAATATACTTAAACTTCTCATAGCTCTTTGAAGAGAAATTCCAGTAGATTTCATTGCTGCAAACTCATAATTTTCAGCAAAGTTTCCAAATACCATAATACTTGAAAGTAAAATTGTCAATGGTAATATTAATATTACCAGTCTTGGTGAAACATAGGAAAGAAATTTAATTATAATTGAAATATCTAGATCTTTTCCTGCTAATTCAGAAATATATAACCAAACAGATTGAAGTAAAAAAATTAACATTATTATACAAAAAACACTTAAAAATGTTTTAACAAATGTTTTGAGTATATATTTATCTAAAATTTTCAACTTTAATTAATCAATATTGTTAATATAATAGTCTTTGTAATCTTTTTTATTAAATAAAAATAGATCATCATTTAATGGAAGGTCTACTTCAAATGAAGTTATTGTATAAGTAGTTATTGTTCCATTTTTACCCTTTTCAATACTCTTATATATTCTATTGTTCTTTTTTTCAATAGCTAATAAGATAAAGTCAATTTCTGAATCAGAATCTATTGGTATAAGCTTTATATATTGTAATAATTTTCTTGTTCTTTGCTCATAATAATCAACTACAGTGATATCCTGAGTTATATCCATTTTAAACTCGTAACCTTCTTCAAAAAATGTTAGAATTTTATTCGGTGTTATTGTACTTTCTTCATCAAAATCTTCTGTTGAAACTGTTACTTCTTCATCATCAGGATTTATTGTGTAAAGTTTTTTACCATCATATATAAATGTAATATCATTCCACTTTACATTATATTTGTCTCCTTTTTTCACAAAACTAACTTTGTTTGTTTGGTCAATATCCTCTTCCTCATTACTTAAATTGTGATTGATATTTATATACATACTTTCGTAAGCTTTTATATTTTCAGAAACTTTATTAAGGAGGTCTTCTGCTTGTGGATCATTTTGTGAAGTAATTATTAATGTATTTAATAATAATATTAGTAGTGTGTATGTTTTTTTCATTTTATATGTTTTTTTCATTTTCAAGATGTCTGTCTAAAGCAGATAGATCAGTTATAATTACTTGTCTAGCTTTACTTCCTTCAAATGGTCCTACAATACCTGCTGCCTCAAGCTGGTCAATAAGTCGACCTGCTCGATTGTAGCCAAGTTTTAATTTACGTTGAAGTAAAGAGGCAGATCCTTGTTGTGCTATAACAATAACTTCTGCTGCTTCTCTAAATAACTTGTCTCTATCAGAAATGTCTATATCAAGACTTGTGCCACTTTCATCACCAATATATTCTGGTAACACATGTGCACTTGCATATGCTTTTTGAGAGCCAATAAAGTCTGTAAGTTTCTCTACTTCAGGTGTATCTACAAAAGCGCATTGTACTCGAATTAATTCATTTCCTTGTGTATAAAGCATATCACCTCTACCTATTAGTTGATCAGCACCGGAACTATCTAATATTGTTCTTGAGTCTATTTTTGAAGTTACTCTAAATGCTATTCTTGCAGGGAAATTAGCTTTTATTACACCTGTTATAACATTCACTGAAGGTCTTTGAGTGGCAATGATTAAATGTATACCAATGGCTCTCGCTAACTGAGCTATTCTAGCAATTGGAGTTTCTACTTCCTTTCCAGCTGTCATTATTAAATCTGCAAACTCATCAACTACTAAAACAATGTATGGAAGAAATTGATGTCCATCATTTGGATTTAACTTTCTGGATTTAAACTTTTTATTGTATTCTACAATATTTCTACATTGTGCATTTTTTAATAAATCATATCTGTTGTCCATTTCGATACACAATGAATTAAGTGTGTTTATCACTTTAGTGTTGTCTGTAATTATTGCTTCTTCACTATCAGGAAGTTTAGCCAAGTAATGTCTTTCTATTTTATTAAACAGAGTTAATTCAACTTTTTTAGGGTCTACAAGAACAAACTTAACCTCTGCAGGATGTTTCTTATACAATAAAGACGTTAGTACTGCATTTAAGCCAACAGACTTACCTTGACCTGTAGCTCCGGCCATTAGTAAGTGGGGCATTTTGGCTAAATCAACAACAAGAGTTTCATTACTAATTGTTTTTCCAAGAGCAATCGGTAGTATCATTTCTGACTGTTGAAACTTTTGAGATGAAATCACAGAATGCATAGAAACTATTGTAGAGTTTTTATTAGGAACTTCAATGCCAATGGTACCTTTGCCAGGGATTGGAGCTATTATTCTAATTCCAAGAGCTGATAATGATAATGCAATATCATCTTCTAAATTTTTAATTTTAGATATTCTTACTCCAGCTTCTGGTACAATTTCATAAAGCGTAACTGTAGGACCAATAGTAGCTTTAATACTCTCAATGCCAATCTTATAATTATTAAGAGTGTTTACGATTTTAGTTTTATTTTCTTCTAATTCTTCTTTATTTATTGTTATTCCTTCGGAATCGTATTTTTTAAGAATATCTAGGTTTGGAAATTTAAAAGAGGCTAATTCTAACTTAGGGTCAAATAAGCCAAAGTCTTTCACTAATTTTTTGGATAAGTTGTCCGTTTCAGATTCTTCTTGAAATGTTTCTTTTATTTCAATTGTAATCTCATCATCGTTTAAAGACTTCTCATTGTTTTCATCTTTTAAGTTTTTATCTAGAACTAATTCTTTTTGATCATTATTGTTTGTTTCTAAAATTGGATTGTCAGTATTATTTTCTATTATATCTACTGGTTCCTGAGATTCAATATCATCTAAATTTGTTATAAAACTTTCTTCTTGTTTTTTACTTTTAAAAGTAAACCAATTTTTAAATGAATCAACACCAACTTTTAACCTAAAAGTTAAATAAAATATGGCAGATAGTAGTAGTAAAAAAGAGGTTCCGATGTTTCCGATATAACTTTTTAAAAATAGATTTGATTCAAAGCCAACTATTCCAGAAAATTTTCCTGTTTCAAGATTAATTAATCCAAAGAGTAGAGAAATCCAAACCATTATTAAAATACCCCAAAACCAATGTTTAATTAATTTAGCTTTGTTTGAATCCATTAAAACAAACAGTCCAGAAATAAAAGTTAAAAAGCAAATTATATATGATGATATTCCAAATCCTTTATGTAAAAACAAATCTGCTAAAAAAGCACCAACTTTACTCATCCAGTTTTCTGGATTAACATCTTTATTTGTAAATTGAATCAAGGTACTTTGATCTGAGTTTCCTGAGAAAAAATAAGAGGTAAATGATATAAATAGTACAAAAGAAATAACTATTAATGAACTACCTATAAATAGTTTCTGAGAACTATTAAGTTTTCTCTTTTCATTGCCGAAAGAAAATATTTTACTTTTTTTATCTACTTTAGCTTTAGACATTTTTAAATAATTGATTTAGCTTACAAATTACTATAATTAATTTAATTTTTGTTATTTAGTATTACTGATTATAGTTCTTATTTTTATGCCTATTCCAGCATATATTAATGTCATAATAGGGCTCAGCCAATTAAATATTGCATATACAAAATAATCCGCAACACTTACTCCAAGCACACCATAATGATAGGCTCCACATGTATTCCATGGAATTAATGCTGAAGTTACTGTTCCGGAATCTTCAAGAGTTCTACTTAAGTTTTCAGGAGCTAAATTATTTTCTTCATAAGCTTTTTTAAACATTTTTCCAGGAATTATAATTGCAAGATATTGATCTGAAGCAAATAAATTTACTCCTAGGCAACTAGCTACAGTACTAGTAACTAGTCCAAAGGCAGAATCAGCCAACTTTAGTAATTCGTTGGTTATTTTATTTAATGCTCCAATCGCCTCCATAGCTCCTCCAAATACCATAGCGCACATTGTCAAGAGAATAACCCATAGCATTGATTCCATGCCTCCTCTCGTGTATAAATCATTTATACCTTCTAAGAGTTTAGTATTTTTAGTATTATCAATAACTTCCAGAGGAATTTCTGTAAATGTGAATACAGAACTAAATATTGCTTTTAAAGTTGATATGTCAATTTGTTCAAGAATATTACTTTGAAAAATTACAGAAACAATTATCGCAAATAAAACTCCAAATGATAATGCAATTACAGGTTTTACTTTAAAGTAAGCTAATACCAAAACGGATACAGGAATTGCAAATAATAATGGTGAGATGTAAAAGTCTTTTTTTAATATTTCTGATATCACACCTATTTCTATGGCATCATTTGAACTAAAGCTATTTAAATTTAAAGTTATTATACTAAACACAATAAATGTGATTATAAAAGTTGGAAATGTGGTGTACATCATATACTTGATATGAGTATAAAGATCAGTCCCGGAAATTGCTGAAGCTAAATTCGTAGTATCACTTAGGGGTGACATTTTATCTCCAAAATATGCTCCAGAAATTACTGCTCCAGCTGTCATGCTGGGGGGAATGCCGAATGCATTACCCACAGAAACTAATGCAACTCCAATTGTCGCGGAAGTTATGTATGAGCTTCCTGCAGTTAATGAAACGATCGCTGTAATTAGTAGGGTTAATGGAAGAAAAATTGTTGGATCAATAAAGTTAATCCCGTAATAGACCATAGCAGGAATAACTCCACTGACTTTCCATGTTCCTGCTAAGGCACCAACTAGCAATAAAATTATAATCGGAGTCTTTATGCTTTTTACACTGTTATAAATTTTGATAAATATTTCTTTTAAAGTGACCTTATTTATTAAACCTGTAATAGTGACTATTGCTGCAGTAGTTAATAGTATTATGTGGAAAGTATATGCTCCAAGCCATTCATTGTTGAAAATATTGTATACCAACATTGATACAAGAAAAATTATTGGAAAGATAGATGTGATTAAGCTTATTTCTTTTGAGTTGCTCATCTTTTAAATTAATTTAACTTCACGCATACATTCTTTAATAACTTTATAGGTTCTTTCAATGTCATTATCAAGCCCTATAGAGAACCTTATTAATCCTTCATTTAGACCCATTTGTTTTTGCTCATCTTCGGGGATTTCAGAAGATGTAGATGATCCTGGAGTACTAAATAAGGTTTTGTAAAAACCTAAACTAACTGCTAAATATCCAACATTCTTTTGTTGCATTAGTTCCATCAAACTATTAGCTTTTTTTAAATCACCTGCGTCTATAGTTAAGATACCACCAAAACCATAGTCTTCATTTAAAAATGATTCATATAATTTGTTAGATGGATGACTTTTTAAGCCTGGGTAAACAGTTCTTATGCCATCTAATTCAAACATTTTTGCTAAGTACATAGCATTTTCACTGTGTTTTTTAACCCTGATATGTAAAGTTCTTAGGTTTTTAAGAACTGATGCAGCTCTTAAGCTATCCAGAGTTGATCCTAATAACATAGACGCGCCATCATTCACATCTCTAAGTTGATTAATAAAATCTTGACTACCACAAACTACACCAGCAATTGTATCGCTAGTTCCATTAATAAATTTGGTAATACTATGTATAACTATATCAGCACCTAAGTTTTTTGGCAAAATTGACAGAGGAGAAAAAGTATTGTCAACTATTAACTTAATACCAGCTTCTTTTGCAATTTTAGAAATTTTAGAAATATCTGCAATTTCTAATAATGGATTACTGACTGCTTCACAATAAATTAATTTTGTATTGCTATTAATGCTGTTTTTTATGGAATTTAAATCTGTAATGTCAACAAAACTAGTGCTGATATTGAGTTTGCTTGCAAAATTTTTTAAAAAAGCATAAGTACCACCATAAACAGTTCTGCTAGAAACGACATGATCTCCTGACTTGCAAAGTTGTAATAAAGTAGATGTTATAGCTCCCATTCCAGATCCAAAGACAGTGGCAGATTCAGTGTTTTCCATAGCAGCTAAAGCTTCTCCTAAATATAAATTACTTGGACTTGTGTGTCTAGAGTACAGGTAACAACCCTCAGTGTTACCTTCAAAGGTATCAGACATTGATTTAGCTGATAAAAAAGTATATGTTGAAGAGTCTGAAATTGACGGATTAACTCCTCCGAATTCTCCAAAATATTGTAAATCTTGAATTTCGTTTGCTGGTTTTTTTTTCATAAAAAAGGTGTGTATTTAAGTGTTACAAGATATGGAATATTATTTTATTTAAAATTGATTTAATTGATTAAATATTCATTGCATAGACACAAAACATTTGTATTTTTGTTCATTAATTTAATTATATTATTATGGATTCTTTTGATGTTTTAGTTATCGGATCTGGCCCAGGTGGTTATGTGTCAGCAATAAGATGTGCTCAATTAGGTATGAAAACTGCTATAGTTGAAAAATACAATACAATGGGTGGCACTTGCTTAAATGTTGGTTGTATTCCTAGTAAAGCTTTATTGGACTCATCTCATCACTTTGAAGAAGCTACCAAAAATTTTTCTAACCATGGTATTAATATTAATGGAGAAATTTCTTTAGATTTTAATAAAATGATTTCTAGAAAGAACGATGTAGTCTCTGAAACTACAAAAGGAATTGAATTTTTAATGAATAAAAATAATATCAAAGTTTATAATGGTTTTGGTTCTTTTGTTGATAAAAATAAAGTTAAAGTAGTTTCTAATGATAGTGAGATTATTTTAGATTCAAAAAATATAATAATAGCAACTGGGAGTAAGCCTTCTTCTTTACCTTTTGTAACAATAGATAAAGAGAGGATTATTTCCTCTACAGAAGCTTTAAAATTAAAAGAAATCCCTAAACATCTAATTATAATTGGTGGTGGAGTTATTGGGCTAGAGTTAGGTCAAGTTTATAAAAGATTAGGTGCTGAAGTTTCTATTATTGAATATATGGATAAAATTATTCCAACAATGGATTCTGGCTTGTCTAAAGAATTAACAAAGGTTTTTAAGAAACAGAAATTTAAAATACATACATCACACAAAGTTACAGCCGTTGAAAGAGTTAATGATGATGTTAGAGTAACGGCTGAAGATAAAAATGGTAAAATTGTTGAATTCAATGGAGATTATTGTTTGGTTAGTATTGGAAGATCTGCTTACACTGATGGACTAAACCTTGAGGCTATTGGTTTGGAGACTACTGACAGGGGTCAGATTAAAGTTAATGATTACTTACAGACTAAGCACACCAACATATATGCTATTGGAGATGTTGTAAGTGGTGCTATGTTGGCACATAAAGCTGAAGAAGAGGGTGTATTTGTTGCTGAAATTATTTCGGGACAAAAACCACATATTGATTATAATCTTATTCCAGGTGTTGTGTACACATGGCCTGAGGTTGCCTCAGTTGGAAAAACTGAAGATTATTTAAAAGAAAACAATATTGAGTATAAAGTTGGACAATTTCCTATGCGAGCTCTTGGAAGAAGTAGAGCAAGTTCTGATTTAGATGGTTTTGTTAAGATTTTAGCAGATAAAAATACTGATGAAATTATTGGAGTACACATGATAGGTGCTAGATGTGCAGATTTGATTTCTGAAGCCGTTGTTGCTATGGAGTATCGAGCATCAGCTGAAGATATAGCTAGAATATCACATGCTCACCCTACTTACTCTGAAGCCATTAAAGAAGCAGCTTTAGCTGCTACTGAAAACAGAGCTCTACACATATAACTAATTCTGTGTACAGATCTTTATTATATTTGTGATAAATATTACGATATAATGTTAGATGAATTTAAATCTCATTTACTGAGTAAATTACCTTTTTTATTCAAAAGTAAAATTATAGTTGCTACCTCTTCTGGTGTTGATAGTGTTGTGCTATGTAATTTATGTAAAAAATTAGATTTGGATTTTTCAATTGCGCATTGTAATTTTTCACTAAGGGGAAATGAAAGTGATTTAGATGCTGAGTTTTCTAAAAATTTCGCAAAGTCTTTAAATGTAAAATATTATTCCAAAATTTTTAATACGTTAAAATATAAGAAAGAAAATGCTTTATCGACACAAATGGCTGCTAGGGAGCTTAGATATGCATGGTTTGATACTATATCAATTGATTATGATTACGTATTAACAGCTCATCATTTAGATGACCAACTGGAGACTTTTTTTATAAATTTGTCTAGAGGTAGTGGTTTAGATGGGCTTTCTGGAATTCCTGTTGTTGCCAATAAATTAGTACGTCCATTATTAAATTTTTCAAAGGATGAAATTTTAAAGTTTGCTAAAAACAATAATATTACCTGGAGGGAGGATAGTAGTAATAATTCAAATGTCTATTTAAGGAATGATATAAGAAATAATATAATTCCTAGATTTAAGAAATTTAACCCAAGTTTGTTAAAAGGTTTTAAAAATACCTTATCCTTTTTACAAGGTTCAAAATCAATTTTAAAGAAAAAAATTGATGAAGTTTCTGAAATCATTGTAACTAAAGAGGATTATCAAACTAAATATGATATTAATAAAATCTTAGAGTTAGATAATTTAGACTTCTATTTGTATGAGTTTTTTTATAAATATGGATTCACTAACCTTGTTGATATTAAAAAAATTCTCAGCTCTCAAGCTGGTAAGTATGTGATCTCAAAAACTCACAGATTGGTTAAGGATAGAAGTTGTCTTATTTTGGAGAAGATTTCTGATTTGTCTTTCGATACTGTTTATGTTGATAATGAATTATTGGACTTAAATGTTCTTTATGGATCTTTGAAATTTAGTTCAATTAATAGTTTGGATTGTGCTAATGATGCATCAAATGTATTTATTGACGAAGATTGTTTGATTTATCCTCTTAAGGTGGTTTCTTATCTTCCTGGTATGTGGTTTATTCCTCTAGGAATGAAGGGTAAAAAATCATTAAGTAAGTTTTTAAAAGATGAAAAAACTTCTTTAATAGATAAAAAGAGAACTCTTATACTTGTGAATGGTAATAATGAAATAATATGGGTCATTAATCATAGAATTGATGATAGATATAAAATAACTGAATCCTCAAAAAAAATATTAAAAATTAGCTTTAGTAAATTTTGATATCAATAAAAAACATAGGTCCTGGGACTGTTATTGCTGCGGCTTTTATAGGTCCAGGCACTATTACAATGTGTTCAATTGCAGGGTCTGAATATGGTTTAGATTTAATGTGGGCTTTACTATTTTCATTATTGGTAACTACGATTCTACAATTAACTGCTGCTAAAATAGGATTGATTACTCAAAAAGGATTATCAGCCAACTTACTGGAAAGTTTTGATAGCCAAACTTTTAAATATTTAGCTATAGCTTTAGTTTTATCTGCAATATTAGTTGGTAATACTGCTTATCAAGCAGGTAATATTAGTGGTGGTGTTTTGGGAGTAAGTTCAATTTTTGGTCAATTATCATATTCATTCACAGGGTTTAATATAAACTTTTACTCAATCTTAGTTGGATTATTGGCTTTTGTAATTTTATATACAGGGAATAGAAGGTTTATTGAGAGGGTTTTAATAGGTCTGGTTTTAATAATGAGTTTGGCATTTTTGACTTCTGCAATAATTGTTCAGCCTGATTTTGTTTTAATAATAAAAGGGTTGTTTATTCCAAAGTTTCCTGAGGGAAGTTTGTTAGTTATTATTGGTTTAATAGGAACAACAGTGGTACCATATAATATTTTTTTACACGCATCATTAGTTAGCGATAAATGGGATAGTGTATCGGACTTGAAATTCGTAAAAATAGACACTTTGTTAGCTGTTGTATTAGGTGGTATTATTTCATTATCCGTAATGATAACTGCTTCAGCTATTGGAGATGTTAATATTCAGAGTGCATCAGATTTAGCTTTAGGTATAGAGCCTTTATTTGGTGGTTTTTCTAAGTTGATTATTTCTTTAGGTTTATTTGCCGCTGGCTTGACCAGCTCAGTAACAGCGCCGCTGGCTGCTGCTTACGTAACTTGTGGATGTATGGGTTGGGAAGCTAACATAAGGTCGAAAAAATTTAGAGGAATATGGCTTATTGTATTGTTTTTGGGAGTAATATTTTCAAGTTTAGATTTTAGTTCTATCGAGATTATAAAATTCGCTCAAGTTGCAAATGGTATTTTACTTCCAGTAATAGCAGTGTTTTTATTAATTGTAGCTAATAATGCTCGTTTGTTAAATAATCAGGTTAATGGTTATTTTCTTAATTTAATAACAATTATTATAATTTTGTTTACCATGTTTATTGGAGTTAAAAGTGTTTTATCTGTAATAGGTGTAATTTGAAAAGATTAAAAATAAATTCTGATGTTGGGGAAGGGGTGTTTAAAGAAGGTGCTTTAATGCCATATTTAAATGCTTGCTCGATTGCTTGTGGTGGTCATTACGGTAATGAGCATACAATGATTAAAACAGCTAAATTAGCGATGTCTTACGGAGTTAAAATTGGTGCTCATCCATCATATCCCGATAAAACTAATTTTGGAAGAAAAGAAATGCTTATTAGTATAGGTGATTTAAAAGATTCATTGTATGATCAAATATCTTCTCTATTATTGATTTTAAATAACTTAGGTGTTTATAAATTGGATCATATTAAAGCTCATGGTGCTTTGTATCATAAATGTTTTGTAGATGATAAGATTGCTAAATCCTTTATTGAGGTTGTCAAGTCGTTTAAAAATGTTAAAATTTTAGCTCCATACAAATCAGTTGTATCAAAAATTGCCGAAAAACATGGGGTTAAAGTAGATTATGAGGTTTTTTTAGATAGAAATTATAATGATGATTATAGTTTGGTTTCAAGAGCAGAGACAAATTCTATGCTTGAAAACGGGTTAGAAATGTCGAATAGATATAAAATGGTAGTCAATGAATCTAAAATTAAAACTATTTCTAATAGCTTGATTGATATAGTAGGTGATACATTTTGCGTCCATAGTGATACAAAAAATTCACATTTACTTTTGAATAACTTTTACGAAAATTATTTTTCTAATGATTAAGCAAATATATAACTTAAATTATCATCGATTTAATTCAAAATCTATTTTGATATCTTGGCCAAATTTGATTAATGATGATGTTTTATTTGATGTTTTATCCTTTAAAAAATCAATTCAACTAACTAATAAAGCTTTAGTTGATGTAATCAATGCATATAGCTCATTATTAGTTATTTACGATAAAGCTATAGATAATATCTATGACGAAATAGAAAGCTTAAAATTGGTATATTCAAATAAAAAAAAAGATACAGTTGAAAGTAAAATTGTTTGGAAAATACCAGTATGTTATAATGATTATTTTGGCACTGATTTGGAGAATATTAGTAAGAAAACAAATATAGACAAAGACGAAATTATAGAATTTCACTATAAAAACACATATAGAGTTTGTTTTTTGGGTTTTTTACCAGGTTTTTTATATTTAAGTAATTTGAATAAGAGATTGTATTTTCCGAGAAAAGTTCAACCAGATTTAAATATTATTAAAGGTTCAGTTGGTATAGGAGGAAATCAGACAGGAGTATACCCTTCAAATAGTCCTGGTGGTTGGAATATTATTGGAAATTCCCCTGTTAATTTCATAGATAAAGATAAGCTTCATAAAATTTCATTTGCCAGTCCTGGAGATTCAATAAAATTCTATCCAATAGATTTTAAGGAACATAATTATATTTCAAAAAATTTAGATAGCTATATAATAGAATCGGAGGTGATTAATGATTAAAATCATCAAACCTGGATTATATTCTACTATTCAAGATAAAGGAAGAGTGGGTATGCAATCATATGGAATTCCCTGTTCTGGAACTATGGATAGTTTTTCATCTAATTTAGCAAATAAGATATTAAACAACTCAGGAAATTCAGCAGTATTAGAAATTACAATGGTAGGTCCTGTTTTAGAATTTGTTTATGAAACTGTTATATGTATAACTGGTGCTAATTTATCTCCTTTATTAAATAATAAAATTATTAAAATGAATAATCCGATTTTTATTAAAGCTAATGATATTTTAAGTTTTGGGCTGTTGAAAAGCGGTTTAAGAAGTTATATAGCTGTTTTAGGTGGATTTAAGAGCGAAAAAGTATTTGGAAGCAGAAGTATGTTCAAAAACTTAACAAAAGCCGTAAAATTAGCTAAGAATGATGTTTTAAATTTTAATAAAGACATTATTTTTAAATCGTCAAAAATTAATTTAAATAAAACATCAAATATTGATAATAAGATTGTTGTATATAAAGGCCCTGAATATGATACATTAAATTCTAGTCAAAAAGATTTTATATCATCTAAAAAATTTAGGATTTCAAACAATTATAATAGAATGGCTATTCAATTGACTGATTTATTATCTAATACTTTAGAACCAATAATTACTTCTATGGTCATGCCTGGAACAGTACAGTTAACTCCAGCAGGTAATTTGATAATATTAATGAAAGATTGTCAAACAACTGGTGGTTACCCAAGAATACTTCAGGTAGAAGAAAAATCAATTAATTCTTTGGCGCAATTAAAAAAAGATTCTGAGCTATGGTTTAGTTTAAAAATCTAAGCAACTTTTTTAAACTTTTTAATTTTCCTTCATATGGTGCATATCTAGTACTTATATCTAACCAATTCCCCTTTTTAACAATAGGTTTTTGATGTGAAAATAATTTGAAACCAGATTCACCATGATATGCACCCATTCCACTTTCTCCAACTCCTCCAAATGGAAGCCTGTGATTACCAAATTGAATCATCGTGTCATTAATTACTCCTCCTCCAAAACTAACCTTGTTTATAATATCATTGTAAAACTCTGAACTTTTACTAAATATGTAAAGAGCTAATGGTTTTTCGTAATTATAAATTAATTTAAAAATATCTTCTCTATTATTAAATTCTATTATAGGGAGTATTGGTCCAAAAATTTCATTTCTCATTAAATCAGATTTTAAATCAGGATTGTTGATTATTGTAGGGGATAAGTATTTTTTATCAACATTGTGGTTACCTCCATAGATTATTTCCTGGTCATTAAGCATAGAAATTAGTCGTTGTGTATTTTGTTGATTTATAATTCTAGGATAATCCTCTGAATTTTCTTGATTTTTTCCATAAGCTCTTTCTATTTCTAGAATTAATTCTTCAATCAGATTCTTTTTTATGGACTTTTCGACTATTAAATAATCAGGTGCGATACAAGTTTGACCTGCGTTAACAAATTTACCCCAGATTAATCTTTTTGCTGTAAGCTTGACATCTGTATTTTTATCAATTATGCATGGATTTTTACCTCCAAGTTCTAAGGTTACTGGAGTTAAGAATTTGGAAGCTGCTTTGGCTATAATTTTACCAACATTTACACTTCCTGTAAAAAATATGTAATCCCAACGAAGTTCTAATAGTTTCGTTGCAACTTTTGAGTCTCCTAAAATCACTTTCACATAATCTTCTACAAATATATTTGAAATAATCTCTTTAATTAATTTTGAAGTATTTGGAGAGTGTTCACTAGGTTTAATAACAACTGTATTTCCTGCAGCTATTGAAGATATAAGTGGTAGTAAAGCCAATTGAAACGGATAATTCCATGGAGAAATAATAAGGGTAATCCCGTATGGCTCTAATAACAAGTAATCTTTTGAAGGAAAGCTTGCTAAAGTCGATTTTACCCTCTTAGGTTTACTCCATTTATTAAGTTTTTTCTTAATTAACTTAATTTCACTTTTTAAAATAGCTATTTCTGTTAAATAACTCTCAAAATTAGATTTATTCAAATCTTTTTTAAGTGCCTCAAAAATTCTTGATTCGTTAGTCGTAATTGATGAGTCAAGTTTTTCTAGCGCTTGAATTCTTTTTTTTATAGACCTAGTATTTCCTGATAAAAAATAAGCTTTTTGTTTGGTGAAAAAATCTAAATTTAACATAATACGTATCTAAAGGCAAGAGTTCCATACAGGATCTATTGGAGTTGGTGTGGTTAATTTAATATTTTTTTTGCTCACTGGATGAATAAATTCTAATTTTCTAGAATGTAGATTTATCCCACCATTTTTGTTACTTCTTTTAGCCCCATATTTTAAATCACCTTTTATAGGAGATCCTATTGAACTTAATTGACACCTAATTTGGTGATGTCTTCCTGTTTTAAGATTTATTTTTAACAAATAATAGTTGTCTAGTTTTTTAATTATTTCAAACTCAAGAATAGACTTTTTTTTATCTTTACCTTCTTTTAAATAGCTTGTTGATTTATTATTTTTAGGATTTTTTTTAAGCCAACTAATAATTGTTCCATTATCTTTTTTTGGCTTATTTTTTACAATTGCCCAATAAGTTTTTTTGATTTCTTTATCAACAAGCATTTTATTTAATCTTGCTAATGCTTTCGAAGTTTTGGCAAATATGATTGCACCACTTGTGGGCCTATCAATTCTGTGAACTGTTCCGAGAAAAACATCTCCAGGTTTTTTGTATTTTAATTTAATATATTTTTTTACATGATTAAGTAGGGGAGTGTCACCAGTTTTATCACCTTGAACTATATCGCCACATCTTTTGTTTATCACAATGATATGATTATCTTCATGAAGAATCAATAAATTATTTTCATTGCTTCTATTTTCCATTATAAACTAATACTGTTCATTTTTATTAGGAAAATCTTTAGTCTTAACATCCTTACTGTACTGAGATATTGCTTTAGACATGTCATCAAAAAGACTTAAATATCTTCTTAAAAACCTTGGGTTGAATTGTTTAGTCATTCCTAACATGTCGTGAAGGACAAGTACTTGTCCATCAACTTCACTACCAGCACCAATACCAATTACAGGAATAGTTAAGTTTTTAGATATTATAGATGCTAATTTAGCTGGAATTTTTTCTAGAACTATTGCAAAGCACCCAACTTTTTCTAACATTTTTGCATCCTTAATTAATTTTTTTGCTTCAGCATCCTCTTTTGCTCTTACAGTATATGTTCCAAATTTATATATAGACTGAGGAGTTAAACCCAAGTGTCCCATTACTGGAATTCCAGCATTAATGATTCTTTTAATAGAATCTTTGATTTCTTTTCCTCCTTCAAGTTTAACTGAGTGAGCTCCACTTTCTTTCATTATTCTTATAGCTGACCTAAGAGCTTCTTTTGAGTCACTTTGATATGTTCCAAACGGAAGATCTACAACTACTAATGATCGATTAACTCCCCTTATAACTGAAGAGGCATGATATATCATTTGATCCAATGTGATCGGTAAAGTGGTTTCATGACCAGCCATTACATTACTAGCAGAATCCCCTACCAGTATAACATCAATTCCTGACCCATCAACTATTTGAGCCATCGTGTAGTCATATGCTGTTAACATAGAAATCTTTTCTTTCTTTGATTTCATATCTGTTAAAGTCTTGACAGTTATTCTTTTGTATACTTCTTTATTTATTGACATTTTGATTGGTTTAAAGTGTAAAAGTAATAAATATATAGATAGTTAAAATTTATTTTTGAAAATTGTTTTCATCTTAAATTTTTATAAAAAATGACAAAATGGCATAATTATTTATAAATAAATGACAAAATTGATAAATATATCTATTGGCACAATCATTGAACATTAATTGTTGAATTTAAAAAAAGAATTTAATAATTAAATAAATATATTATGAGTAAAATTATCGGAATTGATTTAGGAACTACAAATTCATGTGTCTCTGTTATGGAAGGAAATGAGCCAGTAGTTATTCCAAATGCAGAAGGTAAAAGAACAACTCCTTCAGTTATTGCATTTGTTGAAGGTGGTGAAATTAAAGTTGGTGATCCTGCGAAAAGACAAGCAGTAACTAATCCTACTAAAACAGTTTATTCTGTTAAAAGGTTTATGGGTAACAAGTTTTCTGAGTCTTCTAAAGAAACGGGAAGAGTACCTTACAAGGTTGTTAAAGGAGATAATGATACACCTAGAGTAGACATTGATGGTAGATTATATACTCCTCAAGAATTATCTGCAATGATTCTACAAAAAATGAAAAAAACAGCAGAGGACTACTTAGGTTCATCTGTGAGTGAAGCTGTTATTACTGTACCAGCGTATTTTAATGATTCTCAGCGTCAAGCAACAAAAGAAGCAGGAGAAATTGCGGGTTTAAAAGTAAGCCGAATCATTAATGAGCCAACCTCAGCTGCATTAGCTTATGGTATGGATAAAAAAGGAAAAGATCAAAAAATTGTTGTATTTGATTTTGGTGGTGGAACACATGATGTTTCTATACTTGAATTAGGTGATGGTGTGTTTGAGGTTCTTTCAACTGATGGAGATACACACTTAGGTGGAGATGATGTTGATGAAAAAATAATTAATTGGTTAGCTGAAGAGTTTAAGTCTGAAGAAAACATGGATTTAAGAAAAGATCCTATGTCTTTACAAAGATTAAAAGAAGCTGCTGAAAAAGCTAAAATTGAACTTTCAGCATCTCCTCAGACAGAAATCAATTTACCATATATAACTGCAACAGCAAGCGGTCCTAAACACTTAGTTAGAACTTTAACAAAAGCTAAATTTGAGCAATTAATTGACGATTTAATTAAAAGAACAATAGCTCCATGTAAATCAGCATTAAAAGCTGCAGATTTATCTACTAGCGATATTGATGAAATAATACTAGTTGGAGGTTCCACAAGAATTCCTGCTGTTCAAGATGCTGTAGAAAAGTTTTTTGGAAAGAAACCTAACAGAGGAGTTAATCCCGATGAAGTAGTAGCTGTTGGAGCTGCAATTCAAGGTGGGGTTTTAACTGGTGATGTGAAGGACGTTCTATTATTAGATGTAACTCCACTATCATTAGGTATTGAAACTATGGGTAATGTTATGACTAAATTAATTGAGTCTAATACAACTATTCCTACAAAAAAATCACAAATATTTTCGACTGCTGCTGACAATCAGCCTTCTGTAGAAATTCATGTTTTACAAGGAGAAAGACCTATGGCTGTGGATAACAAAACGATTGGAAAATTTCATCTAGATGGAATACCACCAGCTCAAAGAGGAACTCCTCAAATTGAAGTTACTTTTGATATTGATGCAAATGGTATAATTAAAGTTTCTGCCACAGATAAAGCAACAAATAAAACTCAAGATATTCGTATCGAAGCTTCATCAGGTTTAACTGAAGAAGAAATTCAAAAAATGAAGCAAGAAGCTGAGTCTAATGCAGAAGCAGATGCTAAAACAAAAGAAAAAGTTGATAAATTAAATAGCGCTGATGCCATGATTTTTCAAACTGAAAAGCAGTTAAAAGAATTTGGCGATAAATTATCTGATGATAAGAAGAAGCCAATTGAAGATGCTTTGGAAGAGTTGAAAAAAGCTTATGAAACTAAAGAAATCGAAGTTATTGATCCAGCATTGGAAAAAATCAATGAAGTTTGGAAGTCTGCTAGTGAGGAAATGTATAAAGCTCAAGCAGAATCTCAACAGGGAGCACCAAATGATGCAGATCAAAATAAAGATGCTGGTTCGGATGATGTAGAAGATGTTGACTTTGAGGAAGTTAAAGAAGACTAAGAATTAATTAGTTTTTACAATATAAAAAAGGATGCATAATAAATGCATCCTTTTTTAATTTATAATAGACTCAATTATCTCCGTTTTAATTTCATGTTTACCTTTAAATTCAATATAATTTATATCTGAAAACAGATGTTCAATCTTATTTTTCTCTGAATTTAAGAAATCCCCATGAATATATTCGTCGTTATCTCCATACACATAGAAAATTTTAGCTTTATTTTCTAAATATTTAAAGTCATTTGCTGTTAATTCTTTAGGAATACCACCAGACATTAGAATTAATTTAGATACTTTAATTTTTCTTTTTGCCAAATATCTCATGGCTACAGAGACTCCTTGTGAATATCCTAAAAAAATAAAGTTTAAGTTTTTAACTTTCTCATTATTTAAAACACTATCAAAGTAATTTATAACATTTTCAATTTCTTTTACTGTATTTTCCTTTGTCAGCCAAGAAGCGCCAACATATTTCATCTTTGGAGCTACATAATATTTACTTTGAGCTTGTGGTATGATTATATAATTATCATCACTATTTAGTCCTTTAAAGTATTTTAAAAAATATCTACTTAAATAACCCATTCCATGGCAAGCAAATATTACATTTTTTGTTTTGTTAGTTAAATAGTTTAATGTGGTGTAAGAATTAGAGATATTATAAACAATTTCTTTTTCAGTTGAATTCATTTTAAACTTGGTTTTGTATTTTTGAAAAAAAAAACAATGTTAGAAAATAAAGATATAATATTACAAGAAGCCAGCAAAGTTTGTAAGAATACTTTAATGGAGACCCTTAATATTGAGCCAGTTGATTTTGGTGAAGATTTTTTGATTTTAAGAATGCCTGTTAATTCAAAAGTTTATCAACCAGACGGAGTTCTGCATGGAGGGGCTACAGCTGCTCTGGCTGAATCTGCAGGAAGTATGGCTACACACATGTTATTTAAAGATTCTAACTTTATGGTTAGAGGTATTGAAATTACAGCAAATCATTTAAAGAGTGTTAAAGAGGGTTATGTTTATGCAAAAGCTACTTTTATTCATAAAGGTAGAACTACACAACTTATATCAATTAACATTACAGATGATTCTAATAATTTAATCTCTCATTGTAAATTAACTACAATATCTTTACCTAAATCTAAATAGATTAATGAATCAATCTGATTTATTTAAAATTATAACCAATCATAAGGATAATAGCCTGCCTTTTGTAGTTTTTAATGAGCCTTATTCCGATAATATAATTGCAAAACTACAAATTGACGACACACTTCATACAGAATGTGATTTAAGTACCGGGGCCTTTATTTTTGCTCCTTTTGACTCAGAAAAATTTAATAAGATTTATATGCCATTTGATAAATGTAAATCTTATAAATCAGTCAATTTAAATGAAGTTATTAAATCAAATCTCAAAAATAAGAGATCAGATAATAAATTAAATAAAAGTTCTCACATTAATCTTATTAACAAATCTTTATTAGCTATAAATGATGGTATTATAAAAAAAGTTGTTTTATCTAGGGTAGAATCTATGTCAATCAATTCTGTTGACATAGCCATGGTATTTCAAAAGCTACTTTCTTTTTATAGAAATTCTTTTGTTTACATCTGGTTTCATCCAAAAGTAGGTTTTTGGGTTGGGGCATCACCAGAAAAACTATTGACTATCGAAGATGATTTTATGCAGACTGTAGCTCTTGCTGGAACAACTAAAGAAAGCTCAGATGGCTTGGTTAATTGGTCTGATAAGGAAATTAAAGAACAACAATATGTTAAATCTTATATTTTAGATTCTTTAAATAATGTTGTAGATAACCTATCATCTGATGAATTAGTTAATGTAAAATCTGGTGATTTATATCATTTATGTTCAAAGATTAGAGGTAGTTTAAAATCTTTCAGTGATTATAAAGATATTATAAAATTAATCCATCCTACACCGGCTGTTTGTGGTATTCCTTTAGATGCTTCCAAAGAATTTATAAGTAAAAATGAATGCTATGATAGGTCTTATTATACTGGTTATTTAGGAGTCGTATCTCCTAATCAAAAGTCAGTTAAATTGTATGTTAATCTAAGATGTGCTGAAGTATTTGAAAATTCTATCAAAATTTATGTTGGTGGAGGTATAACTAGAGAATCCAATCCTGAGGATGAGTTTGAAGAAACTATAGCTAAATCTCATATAATGAAAAATGTTTTTTATTAAAAAACTAATTTTCTTAATTCATATCTTTGCACTCTATTTTATTTAAATGAATTTTTCAAAAAATATCCTTGCACAATCTATAACGGACTTATGTTTTAAAAAGAATATTAAAAACATAGTTATTTCTCCGGGGAGTAGAAACGCACCTTTGACTTTGGGTTTTAATCTTAACCCTTACTTTAAAACATACAGTGTGGTCGATGAGAGGGCTGCTGCTTTTTTTGCCTTAGGTATTGCTCAACAGGTTAAGTTTCCAGTAGTTTTAGTATGTACTTCCGGTAGTGCTTTACTTAATTATTATCCAGCAATTTCAGAGGCTTACTATAGCAATATTCCATTAGTGATTCTTTCTGCTGATAGACCTGAAAGACTTTTGAATATTGGTGATGGACAAACCATAAATCAAAAAAATGTTTTTGATAAAAATATAGGTTACTCTGAAAATTTAAATCAAAATGATAATTATTATCTAAATCTTTTTGGCTTAAGAGATAATAATCAAGATAAAATAAATAAAGCTTTAAACTTTTCAATTGAGAAGCAAACCCCAGTACATATTAATATACCATTTTCAGAGCCTTTATATGAAATTACAAATAGTTTATCTGTCAATACAATCAATAAACTTCCTGGACTTAATAATCAAAATATCAAAAACATAGGCTCATTTAGAAATAAATGGCAAAATTCAATTAAAAAAATTATTCTCATTGGAGTGTCTTCACCTGAAATATTATGCAAAAAATCAATTGATTTATTAGTAAGTGATTCTTCTTTATTAGTTTTAACTGAAAACACCTCAAACGTTTATCATCCTTCTTTTTGTAATAAAATTGATCAATTAATAGCTCCATTAACTAACAAGGAATTAAAAGAATTTAGACCAGAAATTTTGATTACTATTGGAGGTATGATTATCTCCAAAAAGATTAAGGCAATCTTTAGAGATAATAAACCCAAAGAACACTGGCATATCGGAATTCACGATGCAAATGATACATTTTTTTGCTTAACAAAACATTTTAAAACAATTCCTAACAATATTATTTCTAAGTTATATGAAAACTTTAATGATAATGGTACTGATTATCATAATAAATGGGATTTAATTATTTCAAAAAGAAAAGAAAAACATAAAAAATATTTATCTGAACTTATTTATTGTGATTTCAAGGTTTTTGATTATGTTTTAAAATCAATCCCCTCAAATTCCATGTTGCAAGTTTCTAATAGTTCAGCTATTCGATATACACAACTATTTGATATAGATAGTTCAATTAATGTATTCTGTAATCGTGGAACAAGTGGTATTGATGGTAGTACATCGACAGCCATAGGAGCTGCAAGTGTCTTTAAAAGTAATACTGTATTTATAACTGGAGACCTTAGTTTTTTCTATGATAGTAATGCGCTTTGGAACAATTTTATTCCAACCAGCTTTAGGATAATACTAATTAACAATAAAGGTGGTGGTATTTTTAAAATTTTGACAAAAGATAATAACACAGAATTATTTAAAAAATTCTTTGAAACCAAACATGATTTATATGCCAAAGATTTATGTAATATGTATGGTTTTGAATACTTCATGAGCGATGATGAAGATAAACTAAAGAATGTTTTAAATGATTTTTACAATCAATCGGAGAAACCTAGATTATTAGAGGTTATTACAGATAACGACTACAATCAAGATTATCTATTAAATTATTTTGACTATATAAAATAAGAATTCTAATATTTGTACCTTTGAAGTATGATAGAATTAGGTGTAATTAATAAATTAAAAATTCTTCGTCATACTCCTCCTGGTCTTTTTTTAGGTGACGAAGAGGACAACGAAGTCTTACTACCAAACAGATATGTTCCTGAAAGTTATGAAATTGACGATTTTATAGATGTATTTGTTTATTTAGATAATGAAGAACGAATAGTTTCAGTGACAGATATTCCTTACATTCAAAGGAATAATTTTGCTTTGTTAAGATGTAATGAAGTTACAAATTTTGGTGCCTTTTTAGATTGGGGTTTAGTAAAAGAATTATTTTGCCCATTCAAAGAAATGGCTTTTAAAATGAAAAAAGGCGACTGGTACTTAGTTCATTGTTATTTAGATGAAGAAACCAATAGACTACTCGCATCCAGTAAAACAAATAGATTTTTAGATAATAAAACACTAACTGTTGAACAATTTGATGAAGTTGATCTGATTATATCACATCCGTCTGAATTAGGTATGAATGTAATAGTAAATAATATTCATTCAGGATTAATATTTAGCAATAATATCTTTAAAGATATTTCTGTTGGTGACAAATTAAAAGGAGTTGTAAAAAAAGTTCACGCAAATAACAAATTAGATATTTCTCTGGGCCATATAGGTTATAGAAACATTGAACCTAACTCTAATTTTATATTAGAAAAAATTACTGATTCAGATGGTTTTATTGCTATTAATGATAAATCTTCCCCAGAAATAATTAAAGAAAAATTTCAAATGAGTAAAAAATCATTTAAAAAAGCTCTAGGTGGTTTATATAAACAAAAACTAATTACTATTAAAGATGATGGTATTCATTTAAATCATAAATAAATTATAATGGATAAAATTAATTGGATTAAGCAAAAAAAATACAAAGACATTACATACAACAAATCATGTGGCGTCGCTAGAATAGCATTTAACAGACCTGATGTAAGAAATGCCTTTAGGCCTCAAACAACTTCTGAACTTTATGATGCAATGTATGATGCACAGGAAGATACCTCAATTGGAGTGGTTTTGTTGAGTGCAGAAGGACCTTCTTCAAAGGATGGAGTTTATTCATTTTGTAGTGGTGGAGATCAAAAAGCAAGAGGTAAACAAGGATATGTTGGAGAAGATGGGTATCATAGATTAAATATTTTAGAAGTTCAACGACTAATAAGAATGATGCCTAAAGTAGTTATTGCTGTAATCCCAGGTTGGGCTGTTGGTGGAGGTCATAGTTTGCATGTAGTTTGTGATTTATCAATTGCAAGTAAAGAGCATGCTATTTTTAAACAAACTGATGCTGATGTTACTAGTTTTGATGGTGGGTACGGTTCAGCTTACTTAGCTAAAATGGTAGGACAAAAAAAAGCAAGAGAAATCTTTTTCTTGGGTAAAAGCTATTCTGCAACTGAAGCTCTTGAGATGGGAATGGTTAATACTGTCGTTGCTCATGAAGAATTAGAATCTACAGCTTATCAATGGGCTCAAGAAATATTAAAAAAATCTCCAACATCAATAAAAATGTTAAAGTTTGCTATGAATCTGACTGATGACGGTATGGTTGGTCAACAAGTTTTTGCAGGTGAAGCGACTAGATTAGCATATATGACAGATGAAGCCAAAGAAGGTAGAGATGCTTTTCTAGAAAAAAGACCGCCAAACTTTAATAAAAAATGGATTCCTTAAGTTTATGACTAATTTTAAAGTATGGATATCAAGTTTTAGATTAAGAACTCTTCCTTTATCAATTTCGGGTATTATATTAGGCAGCGCTTTAGCATATTCAAATCAATTATTTAACACTACTATTTTTGTGTTTGCTTTATTAACTACTATTTCTTTACAAATACTATCTAACCTTGCAAATGATTATGGAGATGGAATTAAGGGAACAGATAATAACAATAGAATAGGGCCTGAAAGAGCTATTCAAAGTGGCTTAATTTCTCCTATACAGATGAAATATGCTATAATAACTAATGTTTTAATACTAATAGTACTCATTACAACATTATTGTATTTTTCTTTCGGTACTAATGAATATTTAAACCTTCTTACTTTTTTTACTTTAGGAATTATTAGTATTTACTCAGCTATCAAATATACAGTAGGTAATAAAGCATATGGCTATTATGCTTTAGGAGACCTTTTCGTACTATTATTTTTTGGATTTTTAAGTGTTATGGGTTCATACTATTTATACGCAAAGAATTTAGAGATTAATTTAATATTACCATCCTTTTCTATTGGACTTTTAAGTGTAGCTGTAATTAATTTAAATAATATGAGAGATTTGGTTTCAGACAAGTTATCTAATAAAATTACTGTTGCTGGAAAATTAGGTTTTGCTAATTCAAAAAAATATCATTTTTTAATTTTAATTAGTTCCATTGTATTTTCTTTACTATTTATCTTATTTTTTTATTACAAACTTCTCAGTTTAATTGTTATTATTTCTTATATCCCAATTGTTTTTCATTTGAAAAAAGTTTATACTATAACAAAACCTGGTGAATATAATGATGAATTAAAAAAAGTTGCAATCTCGACATTTCTTTTTTCAGTTATTCATTCATTAATTATTATAATATAGTTTTATCATTAATGGTAGCATCTTATAAGAAATATAAATTTTTATTTAAAATTCCTGGGGGAACATCTAGAGGAATTTTATATGAAAAATATTCTTGGTTTTTATTTTTAAAAAATAATTCAAAAATTGGAATAGGAGAGTGTAGTATAATTGATGGACTAAGTATTGATGATTCTTCAAAAATTGAATCTAAATTAGACTGGATTTGTTCAAATATTGATAATTCACCTTCTTTCCTATTTAATGAACTAATTGATTTTCCAGCTTTAGCATTTGGTCTGGAGATGGCTTTGAAGGCAGTTGACGCTGAGAAAGAAAATGTTTTGTTTCCGTCAGATTTTACAAATGGAAAAACTAGTATACCAATCAATGGTTTGGTTTGGATGGGTGATATAGACTTTATGAAGAGTCAGGTTGACTTAAAACTTTCAGAGGGTTACAAATGCTTAAAACTTAAAATTGGTGCTTTAGATTTTGACAAAGAGTATTCTTTGCTAAAAAGTATTAGAGACAAGTATTCTCCTTCTGAGCTTGAAATTAGACTTGATGCCAATGGAGCATATTCTTATAAAGATTCATTAGAGATTTTAAATAAACTCTCAGAATTAAATATTCACTCTATCGAACAGCCCATAAAACCGGGTCAGATTAAACAAATGTCTAAATTATGCCTTAGTTCACCCATTCCTATTGCTTTAGATGAAGAATTAATAGGCGTTAACACTATTAAAAATAAAATTAAATTAATAGAAGATATTAAACCACAATATATAATTCTTAAACCCAGTTTAATTGGTGGTTTTAGATCTTCAATGGAGTGGATCAGCATATTACCAAAAAGTACAAAGTATTGGGTCACGAGTGCATTGGAGAGTAACATCGGTTTAAGTGCTATATCTCAATGGGTGTATACTCTAAATCCCTCATTACCACAGGGTTTAGGTACAGGGTCGCTATATTCTAATAACTTTTCTTCCCCACTAAGCATAAAAAATGCTAAATTGCATTACAATAAAAACAATAACTGGAATATAAAAATTTAGATTATGTATATAGAACAAGTTCAAAAAAATTTAAGTGATTGGTGGAGATATTTAATTGGTTTAGTTATAGCTGTTTCTGGTGTTTTTGTTTTTTCAATTCCTCATGGAGCAGCACTAATAGCCAAAATTGCTACTGGTGATGTAGATATGGATAAAATCGCTGCAAATGACACTGCATATCTTATGGGTATGTTTGAACCCAATTTAAATTTCCTATATATTTTATTGCCCTTTACAGGTGGGTTGATATTTTTATATATAGCTGTAAGGTTATTACACAAACAAACCCTCACTAACCTCACTACATCAAGATCTAAAATTGATTGGAAAAGAGTGTTTTTGGCATTTTTACTTTGGGGGTTTATTTCTACTTCCATGACACTAATTGATATTTCTATGTCTCCAGAGGATTATGTATATAATTTTGAATTTGATCGGTTTATTATTCTAGCTGCTATAGCCATTCTTTTAGTTCCATTACAAACTAGTTTTGAAGAGTATATGTTTAGAGGTTATTTTATGCAAGGAATTGGAAATTTAGTTAGAAATAAATTTGTGCCACTAATTATTACATCTGTTGCTTTTGGTTTATTACATCTTTCAAATCCTGAAGTTGATAAACTGGGTAATATAATTATGATATATTATATAGGTACAGGATTCTTTTTAGGAATAATAACATTAATGGATGAAGGAATGGAGTTAGCATTAGGTTTTCATGCTGCTAATAATTTATTTACAGCTCTTTTAGTAACAGCAGACTGGACTGCTTTTCAAACTCATTCTATATATAAATCAATAGCTGACCCTGCTTCTATGAGTGTTAATGAAATTATAGTTCCAGTTTTTGTAATATTTCCAATCTTACTTTTAATTTTTTCAAAGATATATAATTGGAATAATTGGTATGATAAGCTAGCTGGCCCTGTTAGGGATATTTCAACTTTAGATGAGGCTTGAAAAAATATATAAATCTATATGTAATATCAATTCTATTTATTTACGCTGGGGTTGCTCATTTTACTAATCCACAATTCTATATTAAAATAATTCCTTCATTTATTCCTTTTAAGCAGTTTTTAGTTGATTTAAGCGGGGTTTTGGAGATTATTGGAGGTTTACTAATCTTGTTTAATCAAACTCGCAAAACAGGAGTGTATTTACTTGTTGGTTTATTGCTTTTATTTTTTGTCGTCCACTTTGACATGTTGTTTACTTTTCAGGTAAGTGAAAATATGCTTTTAAACAAATCATTATTGTTAATGAGAATTATTATTCAATTTATATTAATTTACTGGGTAATAAGTTTATTGAAATTATTTTCTAACAAAGACAATATTTAATTTATTAAAGTCAGCTGCTGCATTAATGACTTTTCTAAACTCACTATACTTAGATTTACTATAGTTTAATGATTTATAGAACTCTTGAATAGAAATATTTAGTTTATTACCTTCAATAGTGTAGTTTGATTGAAATTTTGCAATTATATCCCCATTAGAAATGTAATTTTCGTTAATATTTATATTTTCAACTCCTTCAATTTTGTATCCACGAGGTATCTTTACAGAAATTTTATAATCGTAATAATTAGGATATCTAATTTCAATAGAATTTATTCTTTTTTTATTGGTATATAATTCACTTTGAGTACCTATAACGCTACCTAAATTAAACACATATCTTTTAGTTTTTTTATTTTTAGACTTTATATGTTTTTTAAGTAAGCTGTCAGTGGAGATTATAGATTTAACTATTAATGGATTATTGTAAATTGGTTGATAAATATCTTTATTACTTACAGAATATTCAATTATTTTTTTTCCTTTTAAACCTGAAGTAGTTAAATAATCCATTAACTCATTTGAATTGAGATTATTTGATAAATTCAACATAGCTCTATTAGTAATTGCCCAATGACCTGTAAATTTTTGAGTTTCATTAATTACTACTTCTTTCATTTTTTTAAATTCAACATCTATTTCTCTATTGATAGTGCTGAATCTTTTATCATCTTCAATTATTGTACTGAAATAATAGTCTTTATTTTTATCAATATAAATTCCATAATTACCTAAAACATTAAATGGGGCTTCTCCAACTCTATATTCGCTTCTATCGGGGATGATATATTTTTTTATTTCAGGTAAATAAAATAAAATTTCTCTTAAATTATCAGGATTAAAAAAGTCTGGATCAAATTTATTGAAATATCTATTGGAAGTTATTAATAGTTCGTAATCTATATTATTAAACAATAAAAGACTAGAGTATAGTTGAACTATTCCAATATTACTACCTTTTTTGTTTTTTAAAATATAATCTAAACGAGAGAACTCAGCACTACTGTTATCTTGAACTATGAAATTATTTTTAATATAATTATCAATTAAATTAATTTTCTTAAATGTATAAAGATTTTTGTCTTTATGTCCAAGATTTGATTTTGTTTGTTTAAGATCATTAAAAATTAGTTGATTAAGCTCAATTAATTCTTTAGAGAATTTCTTTGGAAATGCTATAGTGTGTATGCTATTGGTTATATTTTTCCAAAATTCATTTTGTGGAGTTACTTTGTCAGCTAAATAACATTGATAACTAATGTTGACTCTATTGGCTTGAAGTGTTGAATACTCCTCATTATCTATAGGTTTTAAATTATTAATTGTAATTTTCTTGACCTTAGTATTATTAATTAAATCTAAATTAAAAACTTCATTAGTGTTGTAAGATTTAACTTTTGACTTAAAATTATTTGGGATTAAAATAAATTCTGTTTTAGTGTTAAAATACTCTTCTTGTAATATCTGGCTACCATGAATTTCATTCTTTTCTTTAGTGGTGTATATATATTCAAGAGTTGAATTTTTTTGTAATTCAGGTAATTGATAAATTTTAAAATTATTATTAAATTCTTTATTGTCAAGCTCTGTTAGGTTTGAATTTTCTAAATTGACCACAGTTCCAGAACTATCTACTGTTCTTAACTTTAAATCAACTAAATAATCTGAATTATAAATAGGTATGTATATAATTTTATGATATTTAGCCCCATCTTCATTTAGTATTTTTATAATTGTATGTCTGGTAAGAAATTTTTCAAATGAATTATTTAAACTGTCATTTGGTTCTTTAAATTCGACAATATATTTATTTAAAAGACCAATCGATGATTCTTGAAAGCTAGAATCAATTTGTTGTACAGTAACAGTATTTTCAGACCATTTATATGTCTTATAAAATTGAGCATAACCGAAAGTCTTTACTAGAATTAATATTGTTAGGAGAGATTTTTTAATCATCTATTTTAATAATTTAATTTGAGATAATTTGATTCAAATATATTTATAATAATTATACACAGAGTTAAAATATTTATAAATTTAACGTATTGTATATTTGTAATTATGATTACTATTAATAAAAATTTTAAATTAAATTCTAAATGTTACAATAGGGAAGAATTAGTAAAGTTTGCATTAAAAAATATAGAAATTAATAATATTGATTTAATTGATCTATGTAATTTTATTTTAGAAGTTTTTAATCAAGAACCTTTTATTCTATGTAAAACATCAGGATCAACTGGTGAGCCTAAAGTTATAAAGCTTGAAAAAATATCACTTTTGAACTCAGTCAATTTAACTAAAGACTACTTTAATCTAAAACCTGGATATTCAGCTATTTCTTTTTTACCAATGAACTTTATCGCTGGCAAGATGATGTTAGTTAGAGCTATGGTTATTGGCTTAAACCTGCAGCTTAATAAACCAACATCTAATCCTTCTCAATTTATTAATAAAAATTATTTTT
This sequence comes from Flavobacteriales bacterium, assembly GCA_004213995.1. Taxonomy (GTDB): domain Bacteria; phylum Bacteroidota; class Bacteroidia; order Flavobacteriales; family Flavobacteriaceae; genus SGZJ01. Next base: position 34,589 of record SGZJ01000002.1, read on the forward strand.
TCTCTGCAATGACACCAATGCAAGCTAGTAATTCAATCAATAAACTTAAATATATAAATAAACTTATTCTTGGTGGTTCTAAAGTCTCTAATTCTTTAAGTTCAAATATTTTATCCAAAATTGATACTTATTATGAAACATACGGAATGACTGAAACAGCTACTCACATAGCCGTAAAGAGAGTTTCTAAAAATGATTCTACATCTAACCCCTTTAAAGTTTTAAATGGTGTTAATATATCAAAAGATTTAAATAACTGTTTAGTAATAAACGTTCCGTCAATTACTAAAAATAAAATAATTACAAATGATATCGTAAAAATTAAATCTAATAATGAGTTTTATTTAATTGGTAGAGCAGATAATGTTATTAACTCAGGTGGGGTTAAATTAAGCCCGGAAGATATAGAAAGGAAACTCTCTAAATATATTTCTAAAAATTATATTATATCTTCATTAAAAGATGATGTGTTGGGAGAAAAATTAATACTTATAATTGAATCTAAAAAATATAAATTTAATGAGAGTATTTTTAATTCTTTAAACAAATTTGAGAAGCCAAAAGAAGTCTATTTTATCAATAAATTTATTTACACAAAATCAAAAAAAATCGATAGAATTAATACCAAATTAACCATAAAATAAAGAATTATGTATAAACTGATTATAGCATTTTTAATTACAACAAATATATTTTCTCAAGAAATATTATCTGAAAAAAATAGAGCTGAAGTTGTCAATAGTGTTCTGAAAGACCGATTAAATAATCTTCTACCAGATTTAATGGATCAGTCTGATATTGATATGTGGATTTTAATTTCTAGAGAATATAATGAAGATCCAGTTTTAAAAACAATGTTACCTGCTGAATGGTTAAATGCTAGAAGAAGAACCATCATACTTTTTTATAGAAATAAAAAAAACAATACAATTGATAAACTAGCTGTAGCAAGATATAATTTTGGAGATAATATAATTTCAGCCTGGGACAAGGAAACACAACCAATTCAATGGAAAAGGTTAGTTGAGTTAATTGAAGAACGTAATCCTAAAAAAATAGGTTTAAATTTCTCTAAAGATTTTAATATTTCGGATGGCTTAGATAAAACTGACTTTGATGAATTTATGGAAGTACTACCATCAAATTTTAAAAATAAAATTGTCAGCGCTGAAACATTATCTAATTTATGGATAGAAACAAGAACTGAATATGAGATGGAATTATATGAAGATGTAATATCCATTACTCACAATATTATTTCTGAAGCTTTTTCAAATTCAGTAATAAAACCAGGTTTAACAACCACAACTGACATTGAATGGTGGATGAGACAAAAAGTAACAGAACTTGGCTTAGACACTTGGTTTCATCCAACTGTAGATATACAGAGAAATAGTGAGTTTCAAAAGGATCATTTAAGTTCTTTTTCAGAAAGACCTACTGATAAAATTATTAATTACGGAGATTTACTTCATTGTGACTTTGGAATAACTTATTTAAGGTTGAATTCAGACTGTCAGCGTTTAGCTTATGTTATGAAAGAATCTGATAGTAATATCCCTGATTTTTTAACAAATGCTTTTAAAATGGGAAATCAATTACAAGATATTCTGACCAATAATTTCAAACATAAACTCTCGGGAAATGATATTCTTCTTAATTCATTGAACAAAGCAAAGAATATTGGATTAAGACCATCTATCTATACGCATCCCTTAGGATCTTATGGGCATTCATCTGGGCCTACTATTGGAATGTGGGATTCTCAAGGAGGGGTAAAAGGAGCAGGTGATTACAAGTTAAACTATAATACTGTATATGCAATTGAGCTCAATATTACCACTTTTATTTCTGAGTGGAATAGAGATATCAAAATCATGTTAGAAGAAGCTGGGTTTTTTGGAGAAAAGGGATTTAGATATGTTAATAATAGGCAAACTAAAATAATAGAAATTCCATTTATTAAATAATAATTTTACTAGTTTAGTAAAAAATATTTTTTCGATGAAAAAGCCATTGCTATCACTACTACTTTGTTTGTTTTCAATTTTATCTTACTCACAACAATTAAATAACGTTCAAAGAGGTCAAAGAGGATATGCTCCAATGCCAAAATATGATAGTTCAGCATATGTGTCAACTTTAGATATTTACAAAGAACTAGATAAAGTATTACCTAAATGTAAGGATGAATTTATGTTAGATGAATTTGAAATGCAAATTCTTAAAGGTTTACTAATTGATAAAATGGAAAATTATAATATAATTGTAGAAAATGAAGATTATACTAGAGATGTAAGACAAAGCAAACTTAAATTAAATGAGTTTCAATTTGTAAAATCTCTCAATTCTATTTTAACTTCAGAAGAAGTCGCTAAATATATTGAATTGGATTTTGAGAGTGAAAAAAAAGAAAAAAAGAAAAAAAGAAGAAAAAAAAATAAATCATAATTAAATATGAAAATGATGAATAAAAATACAGTTCTTGCTTGGGCAACTTTTATAATGATAATTATAGGTTTAGTGCTTGTTGGTCTTGGAGCTTTTAAATACAATGAAGTAGCTGGTTGGGGGTTTGTCTCAGTTGGTATAGGTTTTTTTGCTAATGCATGGGTTTTTTATGCCCTTAAAGGGAGAGTTTAATGAGTGACGATAAAAAGATAATATTTTCAATGTCTGGTTTATCCAAGACATTTTCAGGAGAAAGCAAACCAGTATTAAAAAATATTTATTTAAGTTTCTTTTATGGAGCTAAAATTGGAATACTTGGTTTAAATGGTTCAGGTAAATCTACTTTACTAAAGATTATTGCTGGAATTGATAAGAATTTTCAAGGAGATATCACTTTTTTACAAGATTACTCAGTTGGTATGTTAGAACAAGAACCTGTTCTTGATGATGATAAAACTGTATTAGAAATTGTTAAAGAAGGAGTAGGAGAAACAGTCGCAATATTAGATGAATATAATGCGATAAACGACCAATTTGGTTTGGAAGAAGTATACTCCAATGCCGATAAAATGCAAAAGCTAATGGACAGACAGTCTGAACTTCAAGATATGATTGATGCATCTAACGCTTGGGAATTAGATACCAAATTAGAAATTGCTATGGATGCTTTAAGAACACCAAGTTCTGATAAAAAAATTAAATTTTTATCTGGAGGTGAAAGAAGAAGAGTCGCCTTATGTAGATTACTATTACAAGAACCTGATGTGTTATTATTAGATGAGCCTACGAATCATTTAGATGCTGAATCTGTTGATTGGTTAGAACAGCACTTGGCAAGATATAAAGGGACCGTTATTGCTGTAACTCATGATAGATATTTTTTAGATAATGTGGCGGGATGGATTTTAGAATTAGATAGAGGAGAGGGTATCCCATGGAAAGGAAATTATTCTTCTTGGTTAGATCAAAAATCAACAAGATTAGCTCAAGAAAGTAAAACAGCATCAAAAAGACAAAAGATTTTAGAAAGAGAATTAGATTGGGTTAGACAAGGAGCCAAGGGAAGACAAACAAAACAAAAAGCAAGATTAAGTAATTATGATAAGTTATTAAATCAAGATCAAAAACAACTCGACGAAAAATTAGAAATCTTTATTCCAAATGGTCCAAGACTAGGAACAAATGTTATTAATTCTATCAATGTAAGTAAGGCTTTTGATGACAAGTTGCTTTATGATAACCTTGAGTTTAATTTACCTCAAGCTGGAATTGTTGGTATTATAGGCCCAAATGGAGCTGGAAAAACAACCATATTTAAAATGATTATGAAGGAGCTTAATCCTGATAAAGGTGAGTTTTTGATTGGCGAAACTGCAAAAATCGCTTATGTTGATCAATCCCATGCAAATATTGATCTTGATAAAAGTATATGGGAAAATTTTTCAGATGGCCAAGAACTTATAATGATGGGTAATAGACAAGTAAATTCTAGAGCTTATTTAAGTAGATTTAATTTTAGTGGAAGTGAACAAAATAAAAAAGTTAAACTATTATCCGGTGGTGAAAGAAATAGACTTCATTTAGCTATGACACTAAAAGAAGAAGGCAATGTTTTACTTTTAGATGAACCGACTAATGATTTAGATGTTAACACTTTAAGAGCATTGGAAGAAGGTTTAGAGAGTTTTGCTGGTTGTGCTGTGGTTATAAGCCACGATAGATGGTTTTTGGACAGAGTTTGTACTCACATTCTTGCGTTTGAAGGAAACTCTGAAGTATATTTTTTTGAAGGTGCTTACAGTGAATATGAAGAAAATAAAAAGAAAAGATTAGGTAAAGAAGTTTTGCCTACAAGAATCAAGTATAGGAAATTAATTAGATAGATAATTCCATTTTTATATTTGCTCTTTCATATGGGCAATTTTCTTCCAAAGCAATTTCAATAAAATTGTATTTTAAATACAAGTGTATAGCATTTTCTAATTTTTTGTTTGAGTATAAAATTATCTTTTTTAAATTCATTTCTTCAGCAATTGATATAATTTTTAGAAGTAATTTCTGCCCAATCTTATTATTTCTGTAATTTGGGTTTACGGCCATTTTAGTTAATTCATATGTGTTTTTAATATGAGTTGGCATTAATGCTACAGTGCCAACAATATCACTGTTAAATTCAGCAAACAAAATAATTCCACCTCCTTTAATTATATACTTTTCAGGATTGCTTAAAACCTCTTTGTCATAATCTTCAACACAAAAATATTTTTCTAACCATTCAATGTTTAAATCGTAAAATTTAGTTGAATATTCGGTTTTAAAATTTTTAAAGCTGATTTTCATTAATAACTGAATTATTTGAATAATTAAATTTAATATTAATATATTTAATTAATAAAAATACTATGCAATTAATAGAATGTGTTCCTAATATTTCAGAAGGTAGAAATAAAATTATAATTGATAAAATTGTTGCTGTTGTAGAAACTGTAGATGGTGTTAAATTATTAAATGTAGACCCTGGAAAAGCAACAAACAGAACAGTCATCACTTTTGTAGGTGAACCTGAAAAGGTTATTGAATCTGCTTTTTTATTAATTCAAAAGGCTCAAGAGCTTATTAATATGAGTCTTCACAAAGGAGAGCATCCTAGAATGGGTGCTGTTGATGTATGCCCTTTAATACCTATTTCGAATATTTCAATGGAAGAGACTGTTGAATATGCACATGAATTAAGTGAAAGAGTGGGGAATGATTTAAATATCCCTGTTTATTGCTATGAAAATGCGGCAACCGAGCAAAAGCGTATTAATTTATCAAATTGTAGATCTGGAGAATATGAAGGTTTATCTAAGAAAATCATTACTAAAGAATGGAAACCAGATTATGGTCCAAACGATTTTAATGAAAGTGTAGTCAAATCTGGTGTAACAGCAATTTCAGCTCGAGATTTTTTAATTGCTTATAATATTAATTTAAATTCTACTTCCTCAAGAAGAGCTAATGCTATAGCATTTGACCTGAGAGAAGCTGGTAGAATTAAACGTGAGGGTGATAAAATTTCTGGAAAAATAATAAAGGACAGTAAAGGTAATCCTTTAAGACAACCAGGTTTATTTAAAAACTTAAAAGGAATAGGTTGGTATATTGAGGAATACGGAATAGCACAAATATCTTATAATTTGACCAATATTAATGTAACAAGTTTACATGATGTGTTTGAAAAAACTTGCGAAAGAGCTAATGCCAGAGGTTTAAGGGTAACTGGTTCTGAACTGATAGGTTTAGTACCTAAAAAAGTTTTAATTGATGCAGGTAAATATTTTTTAACAAAACAATCTAGATCATTAGCTATTCCTGAGAGAGAGCTCATTCATATAGCAGTTAAAACTTTAGGTTTAGATGAGTTGCAACCTTTTAATCAAGATGAACGTATAATTGAATATGCCCTTAAAAATGATAATCATTTTTTAGCTAATATGACATTAATTGATTTTGCTAATAAAACTTCTAGTGAATCCCCTGCACCAGGCGGAGGTTCTATTTCTGCATATGTAGGTGCATTAGGTGCAGCTTTATCAACAATGGTTGCTAACTTATCTGCAAATAAAAGAGGATGGGATGAAAAATGGGAATTTTACTCAAAATGGGGAGAGCAAAGCCTAGAACTTCAAAACATTTTGGTAAACCTTGTAGATGAGGATACTAAAGCATTTAATAAAATAATGTCTGCTGTATCATTACCAAAGGATACTAAAGAACAAAAATTAAACCGATCTGCCGCTTTGGAATCTGCAACTAAGTATGCAATTGAAGTTCCTTTTAAAATTATGGAAACCTCGTTTTCCTGTTTAGAAAGCATCAAATGTATGACAGAATTGGGTAATCCAAATTCAATTTCAGATGCAGGTGTAGCTGCTCTTTGTATTCGAACAGCAGTTATGGGTGCGTATTTAAATGTTAAAATTAATTGTAAAGACTTAAATGATAAAAAATTTGTTTCAACTATTCTGAAAAAAGGTAAGATGATTGTCAACTCTACCAACAAAATTGAGGGAGAAATTATGGAATTAGTTGAGAAACAGCTTAATTAATTATCTTTCCTGCTAAAATAACTTCACTTATTTTTCCGCTTCCAAACGAATAAGGAATTTCGTTTATCGAATTTATGTCTTTGGTTATAATTAAATTAGCAATTTTTCCTTTTGTAATACTCCCAACTTTGTCACTTATACCCATTGCATATGCTCCATTTATTGTTGCAGCATTTATAGCTTCTTCTGAAGTTAATTTCATTTTTATACATGCTGTACTAACAACAAAGTTCATGTTTCCACTAGGAGATGATCCAGGGTTGTAATCACTAGCAATAGCTAGGGGTAAACCACTATCAATTATTTTTCTAGCAGGAGCATAGTTAATTCCTAAAAAATAAGAACAAGTTGGTAGTGCAACAGGTATTGTTGAACCATTTTTAAGATTAGTCAAATCCTCATTAGTTAGTACCTCTAAATGGTCTACAGAAAGTGCTTCATATTTTAAAGCTAACTTAATTCCACCAAATGAATTAAATTGATTGACATGAATTTTAGCCCTTATTCCAAGTTCTTTTGCTTTTGATAAAACTCTTTCCGATTGGTTTATATCAAAATACCCCTTTTCACAAAAAACATCAACAAAGTCTATTAACCTTGCTTCATTATATTGAGGCATCATTTTATTGACAATAAGATCAATATACTCACTCTTATTATCTGTAAATTCTCTTGGAAAAGCATGTGCTCCTAAAAAGGTTGCTTTTACTGTAATATTATTTTGTTTTTTAATTTCAGAAATTACTTCAAGCATTTTTTTTTCTGATTCCATGTTTAAACCATACCCTGATTTAATCTCTATAGCTCCTGTTCCTTGATTAATTACTTCTTTAACTCTGATTGTTGACTGTTTTAATAAATCTTCTTTGCTTGTATTTCTTAGAATATCAACTGAGTTTAATATACCTCCACCATTATTAGCGATTTCATTGTAACTTAAACCTTTGATTCTGTCTATAAATTCATTAGACCTATTTCCTGAAAAAACAATATGAGAATGAGAGTCACACCATGAAGGTAAAACCATTTTATCTTTACAATCAATAACTCTAAATTTCTCTAAATTTTTAGGAGAGTTTTTCATTTCTCCAAATTCTTCAATTATATCATTGTTTATCAACAAATATGCAGATTCAATAAATGGAAGTACATCCATTTCTTTTCCAGAAACATAAGATGTATCAAGACTTCTTATTTGTAGAAGTTTTTTTATATTTATTAAAAGTATGCGAGACATTTGATTTTTTTTAAATCATGTTTTCAGGTTTTACCCATTCATCGTATTGTTCAGATGATAAATAACCTAACTTAATAGCCTCTTCCTTTAGTGTTGTTCCATTTTCATGTGCTTTATTTGCAATTTCAGCTGCCTTATAATAACCAATCTTTGGATTCAGCGCTGTAACCAACATAAGAGAATTATTTAATTTTTCATCAATTACTTTCTTGTTTGCTTTTATCCCTTTTAGACAATTCGCATTAAAACTATTACAAGCGTCAGCAAGTAATTTACAAGATTCAATAAGGTTTGAAGCCATCATAGGTTTAAAAACATTAAGTTGAAAATGACCTTGTGTAGCACCAAATGAAATTGAAGTGTCATTACCAATAACTTGAGCACAAACCATAGTTAGTGCTTCACACTGAGTTGGGTTTACTTTTCCAGGCATAATAGAACTTCCAGGTTCGTTAGCAGGAAGTGAAATTTCTCCGATACCACTTCTTGGTCCAGAGGCTAAAAACCTTATATCATTACTAATTTTGTTTAGTGCAATTGCGATTCCTTTTAAAGCACCGTGAGTTCTAACAATAGCATCATTTGCCGACAATGCTTCAAATTTATTGGAAGCACTAATAAAAGGTAATTTTGTTAAATCTGATATAACAGAAGCAACTCTGTTAGAATATCCATCAGGGGTATTTAAACCTGTCCCCACTGCTGTCCCACCAAGAGCTAACTCACTTAAATGTTCTAAAGATTCTTTTAAAGCTTTAATTCCATGATCTAACTGAGAAACATATGCTGAAAACTCTTGACCAAGAGTTAGGGGAGTAGCATCCATTAAATGAGTTCTACCAATTTTTATAATGTTTTTAAATTCAGAGCTTTTATTATTAAACTCATTTCTTAAACTTTCTAACGCTGGAATTGTTTTTTCAATTATTAGCTTATAAGAGGATATACTTATAGCTGTTGGAAAGGTGTCATTAGACGATTGTGATTTGTTTACATCATCATTGGGTTTTACAAAAACTTCTCCTTCACCTAAATTTTTTCCTTGTAACTGATGAGATCTGTTTGAGATCACTTCATTTACATTCATATTTGTCTGTGTACCAGAACCTGTTTGCCATATAACTAAAGGGAATTGATTGTCGTGATTTCCCTTTATGATTTCATCACAGGCCAATGTTATTAAGTCTTTTTTATCAGTAGCTAATATTTCTTTTTCATGATTCACAATCGCAGCAGCTTTTTTTAAATATGCAAAAGCATGAATTATTTCTATTGGCATGGATGCTGATTGACCAATTTTAAAGTTATTTCTTGATCTCTCTGTTTGTGCTCCCCACAGATTGTTTATGGGAACTTTTACTTCACCTAACGTATCTTTTTCAACCCTATATTCCATATTAATTATATGTAAAATTAGAGTACAAATTTACGAATTTTAGTTCAATAATTTTTTTATTATTAATTGTTTAAGATTATTAAAGATTATATCTTTGTTACTTATTCTTAATAATATGTTTGAATTTGATCAATACTTAGGATTTCTAGCTTTTGCTACAATACTAACAATTGGCTTTTGGCTAATGATTTTTTTATTAACCTTTGTTATCCCTTACTGGGTAGGAGGAGCTCTTTTGGAAAGACTAAAAGAAATCAGAGATGCAAGAAAGAATAAAGCAAAATAATAATAAATAACTTCACCTTATTTTGCATTCTTATTTAATATTTTGATTCAAATATTTATAACTAAAAAATAAACTTTTTAATTTATTTTTTTTTATCGTTATTTTTCGCAGACTTTGAGTTATACCAAATGTTCCATAATGTGAAATACATATATGCTATCCAAATAATGCCACCAACAATAAACATTTCTATATTCATGATGTTCTTCTTTGTCTTATTGCAATAGCAAATAATAATATTGTTCCTGGCCAGTGAGCTGAATATTGAGCTGATTCAAAATCTCCTGAAATCCCTAAACCAATCGAATATAGCATAGCAATAAAGGCTATAATAATTGGGTAATACTTTAAAGTGAAATCTTTCATAATTTTAATTTTTATTGTGATTTATATATTATCCGCCATACTCTTCACCACCACCTTGATAGGATTGTTGAGATCTGTCGAATCTTTTCTTTTTTTGATTAATTCTGTAAGTCATATTTAGCGTAAAACTTCTTGAGCTCCATCGATATTTAGATTCAGAGTAAAATGTTTCTCTGAAAGCTTCACTAATTCTACCACTAGAATCAAATAGATCTCTAACATTCAACGACAATGTACCTTTTTCATTTAAAATATCTTTACTAAAGGCCAAATCTGTTGAATAACTAGCTTTTGTCTTGTTAATTGCATCTTCTCTGGGACCTCTATAATTCATTCTTGTCTGCCATTCAATTTTTCCAGGCAAGGTCAATTTATTATTTAATCGCATACTCCAGCTTAAATTTTCACTTCCGTAATCAATGTTTCTGTACTCTCCTTCAACTTTGTTGTTATATAAATTAAAATTTGAATTTATATTCCATTTTTTAGAAGGTCTGTATGATAAATTAAATTCAAATCCAAATCTTGAATTTGTTGCAAGATTTATTGGAAATCTTTCAATTATTGGTACATCTGTACCTCCAAGATTAACTGTTTCTCCAGTGTCTTGAGTAATAAAATTAAATGTATTAGTTGATTTTTGAAAATAAACAGATGAGTTAATTGAAAACGAAGATTCAAATGTTTTTAAATAACCAAAATCAAAATTATTTGAATATGTAGGGTTTAAATTTGGATTTCCTCTAAAAATACTTGTTGGACTGTTTTTAGAGGGAAAAGGATTAATAAATCTCGACCAAGGTCTTCTTAACCTTCTATTGTAGCCAAAGGTTAAACTTTCATCTTCAGAAATTTCAAACCCAAAGTTAAATGTTGGGAATATTCCTGTATCGTCTTTTTTTATTAGCTCATCAGTAGTGATTTGAAAAATGTCCTTTATAGTTTGTTCCACTCTAAGACCAAATAGAAAAGAATATTTGTCTTCGATTTTAAAGCCATATTGAGAATATATCGCATTAATTTGTTCTTTATATTGGAATATATTACTTTGATCAGTGTCTAATGTCAGACTATTATTTGAATCAGAATAAACTTTATAATCCTGATTTAAATCTGATTCTTCGATTTTAAATCCAGCCTCAAATTGTTTGTTTTCTCCAATAGGTAACACATAATCTGCTTTTAAAAGTTTATTGTTGCTAGTTTCATCAGAAGTGACCTGCTCAAAGTCTATACTGTTTTGGGTTAATATAGAATTTTCATTATCTGTATTTTCTCCTACTTGAAAATCAATAACTAATTTGTGTCCTTCATCATTAAATCTCTTGTCAAAATTAAGTGAATATTCATAATTTTCATCTTTGGAAGATTCGTTTTCTAACCTAAAAGTTTCATTAACAATATTTTGACTACTATCTAATTCTAAGGTCGTATTTTCATTTAGGTTATTTCCATCAGAATTGCTTAATAAAAATGATGTTGTTATTGATGTATTATCATTAATGTACCATTCTAAACCAGTATTTGTAAATAAACTATTATTTTGTCTTTCCCAGTCTCTGTTATCTCTAATGTAAGAGCTTTCATCATCACCATTATAGTACTCTGAATAAGCATAAGAATCTCCTATTCTAAGTCTATCACTTAAACCAGTGGAATTAAAAATATTAACATCCCCAGTCCTGTAATTAAGGTTTGTAGATACTCCTGAACTTTTGGGGTCTCCAATATTTGCATTTACTGTTCCGTTAAAACCTAATAATTTATTTCTTCTTAAGATTATATTTATTATTCCTCCATTTCCTTGCGCATCATATCTTGCTGATGGTGAAGTTATTACCTCAACTTTTTCAATTGATTCAGATGGTAGTTGCCTAAGTGCCTCAGCTGAGTTTAAACCTACTAAACCAGATGGTTTTCCATTAATCAAAATTCTTACATCTTCACTGCCTCTAAGTGCTACATTTCCTTCAACATCGACTGAAATTGATGGCACATTATCTAATACATCACTAACTGAACCACCTTTAACAGTTAAGTCTCTTCCAACAGTGTATATTTTTTTGTCAAGTCTAATATCGACAGTGGTATTTTCTGCAATAATTTCAACTTCATCTAATGATTCAATATCTATAAGTAATTCGATATTATTTAATTCAATATTTTTTGAAATATTTATATCATTTAAAAAATAATTTTTATATGAAATATACTCAACCATCAAATTATAAACTCCTTTATTAATTGATATGTCGTAGTTTCCATTATTATCAGTTAATCCACCAGTAACTATACTATTGTCTTTAATGTTCAGTAATGTTACGGTAGCGTACTCTAAGGGCTCTTTATTCTCAGACTCTAGAATGGTACCAGTAATTTTAAACTCCTGTGAATTCCATTGTGAAAGTATGCTATTAATGCTTATTACAGAAATAAAAAAAGTTAGAAATAAATTCTTCATTGATATAGTTTTTTACAAACTTATATCCAAGATTTATATTATATAGTTAAAAGTATGTTAATTTGATTTTAAGAACTCAATTAAGTTTTCAATGGGTCTGCCAATTATAGCTTTATCTGAATTTTCAATAATAGGTCTTTCAATTAGTTTGGGATTTGAAACTAATATTTTAATAATATCCAGTTTTGAATGATCTTGTTTTTTAAATTTATCTTTCCAAATAATTTCATTTTTTCTTACTAGGTTTATGGGGTCAATATTAAGTTTACTGATTAGTATTGTCATTTCATCAATCGATAAATTCACTTTTAAATATTCGATTATTGTGAATTTAATTTTTTTTTCTTTTAAATATTCAATAGCTTCTCTAGATTTTTTGCATCTGTTATTGTGGTAAATTTTAATCATATTATAATTCATTTATTTTTTTGGTTTGTCCAGACATCATTAGAAAAGATTTTAAAAAGGGTTTTATTTCCCCGTCTAATACAGCGTCAGTATTGCCAGTTTCATGTCCTGTTCTAACATCTTTAATAAGTTTATAAGGGTGAAGAACATAATTTCTAATTTGACTACCCCATTCAATTTTCATTTTTCCAGCTTCTATGTCTGATCTTTCTTCTTGCTGTTTTTTTATTTCAATTTCATATAATTGAGATTTTAACATTTGTAAGGCTCTAGATCTATTGTCATGTTGTGATCTAGTTTCTGAACAGGATATTTTAATTCCAGTTGGTTTATGCGTTAGTTGAACTTTAGTCTCAACCTTATTAACATTTTGTCCTCCAGCGCCACTAGACCTTGCAGTTGTAATTTCAAGATCTGCCGGATTGATTTCGATTTCAATTGAATCATCAACAAGCGGATACACATAGACTGAAGCAAAACTGGTGTGTCTTTTAGCGTTACTATCAAACGGAGAAATTCTAACTAATCTATGTACTCCATTTTCACCTTTTAGCCAACCAAAAGAAAAATCTCCATCAATTTGTAGTGTTACTGTTTTTATACCGGCAACATCTCCATCTTGTAAATTAAGTTCTGTTAATTTAAAATTATTTTTTTGACAATACATGATATACATCCTCATTAACATCTGAGCCCAATCACAGCTTTCAGTTCCTCCAGCTCCAGCAGTAATTTGAAGAACAGCACTCATACTGTCACTTTTTTCAGAGAGCATATTTTTGAACTCTAACTCTTCTAGAAAATGTAAACAAGATTCATAACTTTCGAGAATTTCTTTTTCTGTTGACTCTCCTTGCTTATGAAATTCCATTAAAACTTCTATATCGTTAATCTGATCCTCAAGTTTTTTATAATCTTCTACCCATTTTTTATTAAAGCGTAGTTCTTTTAATAAAACCTCTGCAGCTTTTGAATCATTCCAAAAGTTTGGATCAAAAGTCTTTTCTTCTTGATTTTGAATTTGAATCTTTTTTACATCTAAGTCAAAGATACCTCCTTAACGCACCAAGGCGATCTTGAAGATTTCTAAATTGATCTGTAGTTATCATTTCTTTTTCTTGTAATTATTAGCTAAACTACTATTATAATATTTGTCAAAAAATTATTTATTTGAGTTTTTGTTATTTTTTAGAAATATTTATTCGTTATTTTTATGATAAATATTTATTATCATGAAAAATTTATTACAACTTATTGTCTTTTTAGTATTTATTAGTGGATTTTCACAATCTATTTTGGATAAAGAATTAGTGAAATTTGAAGGTTTTTTCGACTTTTATTACGACACTGCGACTGATAAAATTTATCTTGAAGTAGAAAAATTAGATTCTGATTTTCTTTACATTAGTTCATTAGCAACTGGTATTGGATCAAATGATATTGGTTTGGATAGAGGACAATTAGGAAACGAAAGATTAGTTAGTTTTCAAAAAGCAGGTAATAAATTACTTTTAATTCAACCAAATTTATCATTTAGGGCAACCACTGATAATAAAGCAGAAGAAAATAGTATTAAGGAAGCTTTTGCTAAATCTGTTATTTATGGTTTTAAAATTTTAGAAACTAACGATAATAAACATCTTGTAGATTTCACATCATTTTTAATGCAAGATAAACACGGAGTAGCTGATAGATTGAAGCTTGCTAAGCAAGGAGTTTATAAGATAGATAAAACTAAAAGTGCAATTGAATTAGATCATACAAAATCATTTCCTAAAAATTCTGAATTTGAAGCTCTACTTACGTTTTCTGGAAAACCTACGGGAAAATTAATAACTAGTGGAGTTTCACCTGACCCATCACTAGTAAGCGTTATTCAACATCATTCTTTTGTTGAACTTCCAGATGATGAATATAAACCAAGAGAGTTTGACCCAAGAAGTGGTGCACTAGCAATTTCTTTTATGGATTATGCCACTCCAGTTGAGGATGAGATTACAAAAAAATATATTACTAGACATAGATTAGAAAAAATCGATCCTAATCTTGATTATAGTGAGGCTAAAGAGCCAATTATTTATTATTTAGATCCCGGAACTCCCGAGCCTGTTAGATCGGCTTTAATTGAAGGAGCTAGTTGGTGGAATCAAGCATATGAGGCCATAGGTTTTAAAAATGCTTTCCAAGTAAAAATATTGCCAGAAGATGCAGATCCTATGGATTGCAGATATAATGTAATTCAATGGGTTCATAGATCTACTAGAGGATGGAGTTATGGAGCTAGTGTAGTTGATCCAAGAACTGGTGAAATCATTAAAGGTCATGTAAGTTTAGGAAGTCTAAGAATAAGACAAGATTTTTTAATTGCTCAAGCTTTATTATCAAAGCCATTTGTTGATGACAATAATAATGATCCTATGCTAGAGATGGCAATTGCTCGGATTAAACAGTTAAGTGCTCACGAAGTAGGACACACAATTGGTTTTGCTCACAATTTTGCTGCCAGTACTAACAATCGATCATCAGTAATGGATTACCCACATCCATTAATTAAAATATTAGATGACAAAATTGATTTAAGTGAAGCTTATGCTGAAGGAATTGGAGACTGGGATAAGGTTTCTGTTGCATATAGTTATTCAGAATTTGGTTCTGAAAACGAAAAAGTAGAGTTAAAAAATATATTAGATAATGCTTATGCAAATGGTTTAAGATTTATTACTGATTCAGATGCTAGAGCCAATAATGGAGCGCATGCAAATGCTCATTTATGGGATAACGAAAATGATATTGTGAAAGGACTAAATGATATATTGTTAGTCAGAGATAAAGCTATAAATGATTTTTCTAAATTCAATATTAAATCATTCGAAACATATAGTAAGCTTGAAGACGTTTTTGTTCCTTTATACTTTTTACATAGATATCAGACTGAGGCAGTTGTGAAGTTAATTGCTGGACTTGACTATAACTATGCCACTAGGGATGATAATCAGACCGTAGTTAATGATGTTTCGTTTAGCAGACAAAGTAAAGCGCTAGCATCTATAATAAAAACCTTAGAGGTAAAAAATTTAGCTATACCTAAATCAAAGTTGGAGTTATTTCCACCAAGAGCTTATAATTACCCAAGAACTAGGGAGTCATTTAAAAGCATGACCGGTGTAAGCTTTGATCCATTTAGCGCTGTTTCAACAGCAAGTGAAATGTCATTATCATTATTACTTAACCCAGAAAGAATGAATAGGTTAATAGTGCAGAGTAGTTTATCTAAAACTCCATTACAAAATATGAATTTAAATTATTTGTTAACGACTTTAACCAACAACACTTTTAAAACAAAATATAATTTTAATAGTAAAAATTACGATAAATACATGTTTGAAAATCAGCAAGTAATAAATAATAATTATCTTAAGTTTTTATTAAATTTAGCTTCAAATAAAAAGTCTTTTTTTCAAGTGAAATCTGTAGCGAATAAAGAAATTAGAAATATTGCGACATTTTTATCATCTAAAAAAAATAAAAATATTTATAGTTCAGAATATTTAAATACTATCAGAAAATTTAACACTAAACCTGAACTATTTGAACTTATAAGTAGTCCTAAAATACCAGATGGCTCTCCAATAGGGTCAACACATTGTAATTTAACTAATTAAAATGATAGTAGATTTAAGAAGTGATACAGTAACACTACCCAGTAAAGATATGCTTAAGTTTATGATGGACTCAAGTGTTGGAGATGATGTATATGGAGAAGACCCTACTGTCAATTTATTACAGACTAAAGTTGCTGCAATTTTTGGTAAAGAAGTTGGCATGTTTTTTCCTACAGGGACAATGGCAAATCAAACAGCAATAAAATTACATACTAATCCTGGAGAACAGGTTATATGTGATAAGTATTCCCATATTTACAATTATGAAGGAGGTGGAGCATCTTTTAACAGTGGTGTTTCATTTAAACTAATTAATGGAAAGAGAGGGATGTTTACCTGCGAACAAGCTGCTAATTCAATAAACCCTAAGGACTTTTACCATAGTCCATTATCAAGTCTTATTGCAATCGAAAATACTACAAACAAAGGAGGCGGTGCTTGTTGGGATATTAATGAATTAAAAAAAATTAATAAGCTTGCTAAATCAAATAAATTAGGAATACATTTAGATGGGGCTAGAATATGGAATGCCTTGGTTGAAACGGGTGATAATCCATTAGAAATTGGTAAAAATTTTGATACTATATCTGTATGTTTAAGTAAAGGTTTGGGTTGTCCAATAGGTTCTGTCTTAATAGGGGATAAAAAAATTATGAGTAATGCGTTAAGAATTCGAAAAATTTTAGGAGGAGGTATGAGACAATCTGGTTATCTGGCTAACGCAGGTATATATGCTTTAGAAAATAATATTAATAGATTGAAAGAAGATCATATAAAGGCAAGTGAAATTGGTGAAGTTTTAAAGAAATCTAAATTTGTTAAATCAGTAGAAAAAATTGAGACTAATATTGTAATTTTTGAACTAAATAAAGAAATAGATGAAGTTTCCTTTATAAGAAAGTTAGATAAATTAAATATTAAATTAATATCTATGGGAAGTAATAAGTTGAGGTTGGTTACTCATCTGAACTATACTAATAATCATCACGAATATTTTATATCAACAATAAGGTCTTTATAATGATTTAAAAATCTGTATGTATTCTGTCTACAATAAGTTTATTTTTCCTATAATAAGGTTGTATTTCATTAGATTTTAAAAAAAAACACTTATTTTTGCATTTGTTATTGTTTAAAGTTAGGTTTTTAACATAATTATGTTTTAGTATATAAATGAAAAAACACAAATCAGTATTTAATAACGTTTTACAATTAATAGGTGAGACCCCCTTAGTTAAATTAAATAATATAACTTCAAACTTTAAAGGTAAATTTTACGCAAAATTAGAGTCCTTTAATCCTGGTCATTCTTCAAAAGATAGAATCGCATTATTTATCATAGAAGAAGCAGAAAGAAAAGGAATAATTAAGCCAGGAGATACTATTATAGAAACCACATCTGGTAATACAGGTTTTAGTATAGCTATGATAAGTATCATAAAAGGATACGATTGTATTTTAGCAGTTAGTTCAAAATCTTCTTCTGATAAAATTGATATGTTAAAAACTATGGGTGCCAAAGTTTATGTTTGTCCTGCAAATGTAAGCGCAGATGATCCAAGATCATATTATGAAGTTGCAAAAAGATTAAATCAAGAAATCAAAGGATCTGTTTATATTAATCAATATTTTAACGATTTAAATATTGAAGCGCACTACAAAACTACTGGCCCAGAAATTTGGACTCAAACACAAGGTAAAATAACTCACTTAATTGCTTGTAGTGGAACTGGAGGAACAATTTCAGGTGTTTCTAAATTTTTAAAAGAAAAAAATCCTAACATTAAAATATTAGGCGTAGATGCTTACGGCTCAGTGCTAAAAAAATATCATGAAACTAAGGAATTTGACGAAAAGGAAATTTACCCATACAGAATTGAGGGACTTGGTAAAAACTTAATCCCTTCAGCTACAAACTTTAATCTCATTGATAAGTTTATAAAAGTAAAAGATGAAGATAGTGCTCATACTGCTAGGGAATTAGCTAAAACTGAAGGACTTTTTGTTGGGTATACAAGTGGTGCAGCTGTTCAAGCAGTAAAACAATTTGCCTCAAATAATGAGTTTAAGTCTGATGATTTGATTGTTGTTATTTTTCCTGATCATGGTTCTAGATATTTAAGTAAAATATATAGTGATAAATGGATGGAAACTCAAGGGTTTTTTGACAGTGAACATGAAAAAACTATAGAAAAAATCCAGTATATAAAATAATTTATTGATGAGAGATTTATTTGAAAGAATTTATAATGATAAAGGCCCTCTTGGTAAATGGGCTTCAATAGCTGAGGGTTATTTTGCTTTCCCTAAATTAGAAGGTGCTATTTCAAATAGAATGAAATTTCAAGGCAAAGAAGTCATAACATGGAGTGTTAATGATTATTTAGGCTTGGCTAATCACCCTGAAGTACGAAAAGTTGATGCAGAAGCTGCATTAAAATATGGATCTGCTTATCCAATGGGTGCTAGATTAATGTCTGGACACACAGATTTACATGAAAAACTTCAAGATGAGTTAGCTGAATTTGTAAATAAAGAATCTGCTTACCTATTAAATTTTGGTTATCAGGGTATCATGTCAACAATAGATTCTTTAGTCTCTAAAAATGATATTATTGTATACGATGTAGATTCGCATGCATGCATAATTGATGGTGTAAGACTTCATATGGGTAAAAGATTTACTTATAAGCACAATGATATAGAAAGTCTTGAAAAAAACCTTGGAAGAGCCACTAAAATGGCTGAAATTACAGGTGGTGGTATTTTAGTAATTTCAGAAGGTGTTTTTGGTATGAGAGGTGAGCAAGGTAAGTTAAAGGAGATTGTTGCATTAAAACAAAAGTTTAACTTTAGGTTATTAGTTGATGATGCTCATGGTTTTGGAACTTTAGGAAAAACTGGAGCTGGTGCTGGAGAAGAACAAGGAGTTCAAGATGAAATTGATGTCTATTTTGCAACTTTTGCTAAATCATTAGCTAGTACTGGCGCTTTTATTGCAGCTGATAAAGAAGTTATTGATTTTTTGAAATATAATTTAAGATCTCAAGTATTTGCAAAATCTTTACAAATGCAATTAGTTGTAGGTGCATTAAAAAGGTTAGAGTTAATAAGGACTAAACCTGAAATAAAACAAAAACTTTGGGATAATGTAAACGAATTACAATCTGGTTTAAAGAAAAAAGGTTTTGACCTTGGGTCTACTCAAAGTTGTGTAACTCCTGTTTATTTAAACGGTACAGTTCCCGAAGCATTTGCTTTAGTTAAAGATTTAAGGGAAAATTATGGTGTATTTTGTTCAACTGTAATATATCCGGTTATTCCAAAGGGTTTAATCCTACTAAGGCTAATACCAACAGCATCTCATAACTCAAAAGATATTCAAGAGACACTTGAAGCATTTTCTTCTATAAGAGAAAGATTGCTTTCAGGAGTTTATAAGAAACTTTCAGAAAATTTACCTACTCTAGACTAGTTATTTCTTTTGTATATGTACATCTAGTCTTATATGTTACTGGACTAAAATTTTTCCAAAGATTACTTATAGCAGTGTTATCTTTTAGTTCAGGAGTTCTTATACATTTTTTAATACCTTTATTTTTTAATGTTTTTAAAAGTGAATCGAAAAGTACTGCAGTAACTCCTTTGTTTTGATAATCAGGATGCACACCAATTAAAAAAAGAGTAACATTTTTTGGGAATAATTTTGCATATAGTAAATGAAATAACCCAAATGGGTATAGTTTTCCATTTGCTCTTTGTAATGGTTTCGCAAAAGATGGCATTATAACAGCAAATCCGATTAGTTTTCCATTACTGTCTAAAGTGAATTTTATAAATTCAGGATTTATAAATGAAATAAATTTCTCCTTCATATATTTAATTTGCTTATCATTTATTGGAATAAATGAAGATAATTTAGAGTAGGAGATGTTAAACAAATAAAACATTTCATCTATATAATTTAAAACTTTTTTGGTGCTATTGAAACTTATAGATTCAAGTGAATATCTTTTCTTTATAATTGTGGCCATTTTTGAATAATATTCAGTATCAATATTATCAAAATCAAATTTGTTTTCCAGATACTCTTTACCAATTCTGAAATTCAACTTCTCAAAATGATCTTTATAATAAGGGTAATTATACCATGTTATCATTGTGCTTATCTCATCATAACCACTTGTTAATACACCAACTTTGTCTAAATTAGAAAAGCCTATTGGACCCTCAATAGTATCAAGTTTATTTTTTTTTCCAATCTTTTTAACTTCATTAATAAGAGATTTTGTGACTTTAATATCATCAATAGCGTCAAACCAACCAAATCTTATTTTTCTTATCTTTTGACTGTTAACCTCATACCAGTTAATTATTGCAGCAATTCTTCCAATGATTAAATTATCCTTAACTGCTAAAAATAAATTTAAATCACAACTATCAAGATTTGGATTAATTCCTTGTGTAAAATTGTTGATTTCTTCATTAATAATAGGGGGGACCCATTGTTTTGAGTTCTTATATAAATCAAATGGAAACTTTACAAACTCAGTTAACTGTATTTTATTATTAACTTTTATTATTTTCATTTTATAAGAACTTTATCTTTGTGAAAATCAAATCTGTAGCTTAACCCAAATGATATTTTTCCAACCCTTGGTGTTTCTTTATTGTTGGTTGTATATGAAGCATCAATTTGAAAGTTTTTATCGAAAAGATATGCAGCACCAAAACTGAATAGATTGTCTGCATAAAAATCACTTTTTATTCCCTGTGTTTCCAAAAATATTGCCCAATTTACATTTAAAGCTTTAGTTAGTGTAAAGATATATTCAAAGTCACTCTGATTTGATCCAATTCTATCATATAAAATATTAGCGACGAATACAGTATTATTTTTAAAATTATTTTGTGTGGCTATTAATATATATGGACTTATACCATTTATTCCATTTGCAGTGTATGGATTCATTTTAGAATCAATATTTACTCCTGACATTACTGCTAGGGCAGGTAAAAGTGATCTCCATTTAAATTTTTGATTTGCCCTATAACTATAGACATTTGGACTATCGTCATAATTCTTGTATGGGTCATATACTAAATATTTAAATCCAATTTTAAATTCTTTAATATTTTTTCTGGCTAATTCATTTGTAGGGTTATATCTGTAATCATAAAAAATATCTGTTTGGTAATTACCGAAGCTTATAAATTCTAATTCTTCTTTAAGAAAACCATACCTGAGTGAAAAATCAATACTGTGGCCGATAAATTTATTATTCAGTAATTTATGTTTCTGCTTTAAAAAATTAGTACTGGTTTCTACTTGTATTACATTAGTTCCTACAGAGAAAGCACTAAAAGATTCACCAGGTTTATTACTGTTTATGACGTCTGTATATTGACCAATTATTAAATTTGGAAATATCGCTAATAATATTAATAACAGAGTTTTGGTCATATTAAATCAATTTATTCAAATATATAATTTTTATTATTTTATTAACTTTATTATTCTACAATAATTGTATTTTTGAACTTATGGGAATATTATATTTTTTATTATGGTCTTATCTGATTTATCGTATTTTAGGTTTCTTGATGAAACTTGCGGCTCCTTTTTTATTTAGACATGTGTCAAATAAAATGAATGATAATTTCAGCCAAAATAAAAGAAATAGTTCTAAAAAAAACGAAGGTGAAGTAAGTATTGATAAAATGCCGAAAAGAAATAAAGAATCAAACAACAACATTGGTGATTATGTCGATTATGAAGAACTTGACTAGTATTTCTGTGTATCTAAAAAATAACTCACACCACTTTTTAGTATTTATTTTATTTGTTATTATCTCAGTTTCTTATTTTTCACCCATTTTGAAGGGGGAAAAAATTTATCAAAATGATATCGTTCAATATACTGGGATGGCCAAAGAACAAAATGATTTTAGAAATCTAAATGATTCTGAAACCTATTGGACTGATAGTGCTTTTTCGGGAATGCCAACCTATTTACTCGGAGCAAAATACCCTCATAATTACATCAAAAAGATTGATCTTTTTTTAAGGTTTTTACCCAGACCGGCAGATTATTTGTTACTATATCTAATCAACTTTTATGTTTTTTTATTAGTTCTGAAAATGGACTATAAGTTAGCGTTTTTAGGATCAGTATTTTTTGCCTTCTCTACCTATTTAATTATTATAATTGGTGCTGGTCATAATTCTAAAGCACATGCCATAGCTTACATGCCTTTAGTTTTAGCTGGTATAATTTTAGTATTTAATAAGAGTTATTATACTGGTTTTTTTATAACCACCTTAGCTTTGGGACTTGAAATTTGTGCGAATCATTTTCAAATGACCTATTACTTAATGTTTATTGTTGTTTTACTAGGTTTTTATTATCTCTTTAATTTCTATAAAAGAAAGTTATTGAAAGAATATTTTAAATCAATAGCTATATTATTTTCAGCTTTATTTTTTTCAATAGCACTTAATGCAAGTACTATTATGAGTACCTATGAGTATTCAAAACAAAGTACAAGAGGATTAAATGAAATAACTATTAGCCCAGACGGAAACCAGATTCAATCTGATGGTTTGGATTATGATTACATTACAGAATATAGTTATGGTTTTTTTGAGAGTTTAAATTTATTTATTCCTCGAGTAATTGGAGGTGGAAGTGTCGAAAAGCTTGATTCTGATTCAGAATCCTTTAAATATTTTAAATCTATTGGAGCTAATACAATACAAGCTAGAGATGCTACTGAGTTTAGTCCTACTTATTGGGGAAGTCAACCAATAGTTGAAGCTCCAGCTTATATTGGAGTAGTAGTTTTCTTTTTATTTATTTTATCAATCTTTTTAGTTTCTAATAGAAATAAGTATTGGTTACTTAGTTCAATTATAATTTCTTTACTATTATCTTATGGGAAAAATCTGTCATTTTTAACAGATATTTTTATAAACTTTTTCCCTTTTTATAATAAATTTAGAGCTGTTAGTTCAATTCAAGTTATTTTAGAACTCTGTGTTCCCGTTTTAGCTGTATACTCACTACATACAATAATTCATAAAAACATAACTACAAAAGTGCTTAAAACTGCCTTAAATAAGACTTTGGCTGTATTTGTTATCTTAGTTATTTGTTTGTATTTATCAATTGATTTATTTGACTTCAGAGGGGTAAACGATTCACTTTATGTAGATGCATATGGCCCTGGATATTTAGATGCATTAAAACTAGATAGAATCATATTATTTAAATCAGATTTATTTAGAACTTTTATTTATGTTATTTTATCTTTTTTAATATTAAGCTTTTATCGAAAAAAAATTATTTCATCCAATTTATTAATTATTCTTTTTTTAATTATTGGTTCGTATGATTTAGTTGGATTTAATCACAATTACGTAAATTCTGATGATTTTGTTAAATCTAAAAATGTTGAAGTCCCTTATAAAGCTAACAAAGCTGATGTTTCAATATTAAATGATAAATCTAAATTTAGAGTTCTTGATTTGACTAGTAACTCAACAAAAGCTTCTTACTTTCATAATTCAGTTTTAGGATATCATGCTGCTAAACTTTCTAATTATGATGCTCTTTTAAAATTTTACATCTCAAAAAATCATATGCCTGTTTTAAACATGCTTAATGTCAAGTATTTTATTAGCAAAAATGACAATGATGAATTCGAAGCTTATGTTAACGAAGATGCTAACGGTAATGCTTGGTTTGTAGAAAATATTTATAAAGTAGATTCTCAAAATGAAGCTATTTTATCCCTTGATTCATTAAATTTAAATAAAAGTGTCGTTTCGACTAAGATTAGAAGTCAAAAATTTAAAATTCTTGATAATTCAACTATTAATTTAGTTGAATTTAAATCGAATTATTTAAAGTATACCGCTTCTAATAATGAAGATGGTTATGCTGTTTTTTCGGAAATATTTTATCCCCATGGTTGGAAAGTTTACGTAAACGGCACAGAAACTAACTTTGATAATGTTAATGTAGCTTTAAGAGGGTTGTATTTAAATAAAGGTAATAATACAATTGAATGTTACTTTAGTCCTGATGTTGTGAATAAATCTTCTTATGTTAGCTTAGGAAGTTCACTTTTACTATTCTTGCTAATGATGTCATCATTGTTTTATAATATTAAAAATAGAAGCTGAATAAATTGAAAAATAAAGTATTGATTATAACTTATTATTGGCCGCCATATTCAGGACCTGGTGTGCAAAGATGGTTAAAATTCGTAAAGTATTTCAGTCAATTTAATATAATGCCTTCAGTGTATACTCCACAAATTTCAGATATAAACCAATTAGATAAATCATTAACAATAGATATTCCCGCAAATGTTGATATAATTAAAAAACCAATTTTTTTATTTGATAAAATATTCAAATTATTTTTACCCAAACATTATGCTAATTACAATAAAGGCTTTATTCCTTCTAAAGAAAAACTCTCAATTATTGATAAGATATTACTTTTTGTAAGAGGTAATTTTTTTATTCCAGACCCAAAGTTGTTTTGGGCTAAAAATTCTGTCAACTTTCTAAAGAATTACATAATTTCAAATAAAATTGATACAATCATTACTACGGGTCCACCTCATAGTATGCATCTTTTAGGGAAAAGATTAAAAAGTTTAACTAAGGTTAAATGGTTAGCTGATTTTAGAGATCCTTGGACAAACATTTGGTATAATAAAAAGTTTTTTTTTACAAAATCAACTTTAAATAAGCATAAAAAATTAGAAAAAAATATTCTAAATGAAGCTGATCATATAATTGTCACATCTAACCGTTTAAATATTGAGTATAGTAAATTAACCAATAAACCTATTTCAACAATAACAAATGGTTTTGATCATTTTAATTATGATGATTTTAATTTAGATACTAAATTTTCTATTTCACACATTGGTACTATGTTATCTGATAGAAATCCTTATATATTGTGGAAAGTTTTAAGTAGATTAATAAATGAAGTAAATGATTTAAAACACCATCTACAATTAAACCTAGTTGGTAATGTAAGTGTTGAGGTGAAACAATCAATTAAAAAACACTCTTTAGAGCCTTATGTTCAATATATAGGTCATATTAGCTATGATCAAACAAGTAAATATTTGAAAAATTCTCAAATATTGTTATTAATTCAAACTAATAAAGTAGAATCAAATTATATTATACCCGCTAAATTGTTTGAATATTTGAATTCGAGTAGACCAATTATTTCAATTTCAAATAACGATGATGTCGAGAGTATTATAAATGATACTAACGTTGGTTTTAATTTTAAATATGATCAAGAAATTGAACTTTATAATTGTATTTTGAATTATTTTGAAAAATTTAAAGCCGATGGTATCTCAATTTTGCCAAATAATACTAATAAATATAATAGAATTGAATTAACCAGATCTATTTCAAATATTATAAAAAATCTATAATGGGAATAGTAATTAAGCAATCTATTAATAATACAATTACAACATATATTGGATTTGTTTTAGGTGCTATTAATGTATTATTTTTATATACCTATTTTTTGTCAGATGAATATCATGGATTACTAGCTTTTATTATTTCAACTGCAACTATAATGCTTCCTTTTATTTCTCTCGGAACTCATAATGCAATAATTAAATTTTACTCTTCATATATCAACAAAACTGATAAAGATTCTTTTATAAGCGTTATGTTGATTGTTCCCTTATTAAGTGTAATAATTTTAACTGCTATTGGCATTACTTCAATGGATTTTATAAAATTAATATTACCTACAAATCAATTTTTAACAGAAACGAATATTTGGGTAATAATAGTTACTGCCATCAGTTTTGCATATTTCGAAGTTTTTTATTCATTAGTTAAAGTTAAATTAATTTCAGTATTTGGGAATTTTTTGAAAGAAATCTTCCATAGAGTATTAATTTCAATTTTACTCATATTTATATATTTTGAATTAATTAATGAACAAGAATTCATTTTAAGTGTTTTGTCTATTTATGTGTTTAGAACTTTGATTATGATGATTTATGCAATCAGATATAATCCTTTTGTTTTTAAGATTACAATGCCAAAAAATTCTTTTTTAATTTTTAAATATTTATTTATCATTTGTCTCGCCGGAGCAGTTGCAAATATTGTTTTAGAAATTGATAAATTTATGATAGCTCAATATTTGGATATTTCTAAAGTTGCTTATTATTCTGTTGCAATTTATATATCTACTTTAATTACAGTTCCTAGAAGATCTTTATTTCAAATAGCTAATCCTCTAAGCGCTAAACTATTAAATGAGAAAAAGTTTACTGAATTAGGAATATTGTATAGAAAATCTAGTTTAAATTTATTAATTGTTTGCGGTTTTGTTTTTCTTCTAATTGTTTTCAATTTAAATGATATTTATTCTTTTATTCCAGAAAATTACAAACAGGGCTACAATATTGTATTAATTATTTCCTTCACTAAAATTTATAATGCTTTTTTAGGAAATGTTGATGGAATTATATTTAATAGTATTTACTACAGTAAAATAGTTTTTATAGGTGTTTTAATAACTATTGCTACAGTTTATTTAAATTACTTAGTAATTCCTTTATATGGCTTAGAAGGTGCTGCTATTTCATCATTTTTAGCCATTTGTTTATATAATTCAATAAAAGTATACACTGTTTATTTGAAATTTAATCTACATCCAGTAACTAAGAACTCCTTCAAAATTGGATTAATTATTTTAATAGGTTTTTTAACTTCATTTTATTTTGAATTAGACTTTTCTAATTACTTAAATATTATAGTCAAAACTTTATTTGTAATTATTATTTATACATTTATAATTCTTTATTTTAATGTATCGGTTGATATAAAAAATCTTTATAACAAATACATTTCTAAATTAAAAAACCTTGCAAACACAAAGATGTGATTTTGCAAGGTTTCTAACTAACTATCTAATAAATTAAACTAACTATTTAATATTAAACAAAGAGCGTGCCAAAGTCATTTATTTTAAATATTCTTTTAAATATTTAGCAGTAACTGATTTTTTATTTGAGTTTAAATCTTCTGGGCTACCTTCAGCAATTATATGACCACCCATTTCTCCACCAACTGGGCCTAAATCAATAATATAGTCTGAGCATTTAATTAATTCTAAATTATGTTCAACAACAATTATTGTATTTCCTATATCTATCAATGAATTAAATGATTTTAACAGCTTTTTAATGTCATCTGTATGTAGTCCTGTTGTTGGCTCATCAAATATAAAGACCCCTCTGTTTTTATTATTTGCCTTTCCTAGAAAATAAGCTAACTTTATTCTTTGAGCTTCTCCTCCAGATAGAGTAGAGGAGCTTTGACCTAACTTAACATAGCCTAAACCTACATCTTTTAGAGGTAGTAATTTTTTATATATTTTCATTTCTTCAGCTGCTTCAAAAAAACGCAAAGCTTCATTAACAGTCATATTTAAAATATCAAAAATGTTTTTATTTGAATATTTAATATCTAATATCTCTTTTTTAAATCTTCTTCCTTTACATTGATCACATAATAAGTGTACGTCCGCCATGAATTGCATTTCAATTGTTATTTCTCCATCTCCCTTACATTTATCACATCTTCCACCGTCAACATTGAAAGAAAAATGTTTTGGTTTATATAATCTTTGTTTACTTAGATTATGTTTTGAATAAAGATTTCTAATGTCATCATATGCTTTAATGTAGGTTACAGGATTTGACCTTGATGATCTTCCAATTGGATTTTGATTAATAAATTCAACGAAATCTATTTTTTCTAAATCTCCACCAATTTTCGTGAATTCACCGGGTTTATTCTCATAAATTCCTAATTCATTTTGTAATGCTGGGTATAAAATGTTTTTTACTAATGAGCTTTTTCCACATCCTGACACTCCTGTAATTGCCGTGAATATTCCTAGAGGTATATTTACATTTATGTTTTTTAAATTATTTTCTCTTGCTCCAAAAATTTTGATAAATTCTTTACTTTTTTTTCTAATTTTGGGTATTGATATTTCTACCTTTCCATTTAAATATTTAGCAGTTATAGAGTCCTGTTTTAAGAAATCTGTATAATTACCATAAGCAACTAATTCACCACCCTGTGATCCTGCTTTTGGACCAATATCTATTATATGGTCTGCCTGTTTCATTATATCGTGATCATGTTCGACAACTATGACTGTGTTACCTAGATCTCGTAAAGATTTTAAAACTTTTATTAACCTAATTGTATCATTAGAATGTAATCCAATGCTCGGTTCGTCTAAAATATATAGAGACCCTACAAGACTACTGCCTAAAGATGTAGCTATATTAATTCTTTGACTTTCACCTCCAGATAAACTTTTTGATTTTCTATTTAAGGTTAAATAATCTAAACCAACATTAGAAAGATGTTCTAATCTAGCTTTAATTTCTATCAGTATTCTCTTGGAAATTTGTTTTTCAGAATCTGTTAAATTTATTTTATTAAAAAATAATAATAATTTTTTTATGGATAAATTAATTAACTCCGATAGTGATTTGTTATCAATTTTTACAAAATCTGCTTCCTTTCTTAGTCTATTGCCTTTACATTGAGTGCAAAGTGTTTTCCCACGATATCTAGACAATAGAACTCTATTTTGTATTTTATAAGATTTTGATTCAATTTTGTTAAAAAAAGCATTTATCCCTTTGAAATACTCATTTCCATCAAATAGTAAGTTTTTTTGATCTTCAGAAAGTTCATGATAAGGTTTATGAATTGGAAAATTAAACTTATGACTATTTTTAATAAAATCATTTTTATACTTACTTAATTTTTGTCCTTTCCATGGAAGAATTGCATCCTCATAAACAGAAAGCTCCTTGTTTTTTATAACTAGGTTTTTGTCAATTCCAACTATATCTCCATACCCCTCACATTTAGGACAAGCACCGTAAGGATTATTAAAACTAAAAAGATTAGTTGAAGGTTCTAAGAAAACTTGACCATCTAATTCAAATCTCGTGTTAAATTGATGAGACTTATTATTGTCTAAATCTTCAATAATACAAACTCCATTACCCTCAAAAATCGAAACCTCAATTGCATCAGCAAGTCTATTATAAAAAGATTCATCATTTACAGTAATTATTCTGTCAACGACTAGAAAAAAATCATTGGAATCTTTATAATTAAAATTATCAATTTTATCTACTACATTATTATATTTAATACGACTATATCCTTGATTTTTTAGTAAATCTAACTTTTCATTAAAATCATTTTTGTTATTACATTCAATTGGAGATAATAAAAGTAATTTTTGATTAATTTTAAATTTTTTAATAAAAGATATAATATCTGTAACAGTATCTTTTTTTACTCTTTTATTTGAAATTGGGGAGTAAGTTATTCCAATTCTTGAATATAAAAGTTTTAAATAATCATAAATCTCAGTACTTGTTCCTACTGTTGATCTAGGATTAGTGGTGTTAACTTTTTGTTCAATAGCAATTGCTGGGGAAATTCCTGAAATATAATCTACTTTTGGTTTATCCAATTTACCTAAGAATTGTCTGGCGTAACTTGATAGACTTTCGACATACTTTCTTTGTCCTTCTGCGTACAATGTATCGAAAGCTAATGATGACTTTCCAGAACCGGAAAGTCCAGTGATTACAGTTAATTTATTTCTAGGAATTTCAACATCAATATTTTTTAAATTATGAAGTTTTGCACCCTTAATAAAAATATTTTTATTGCTTTTTTTCTTCACGGTTTTTAAAAAAGTATAGAAAAGTAAATATAATATTAATTACATTTATCCGAAGATAATGAGTAGTTTTTTATTAGTTTTTTTGGAATTTAAATCAATAAGACTATATTTGATTATAATTATTAACAAAAACTACGCCTATACAATAACATTACTTTTTTAAATTTTATTTTAATAATTCGCATTTTATTTGCGACTAAATGTAATGTTATGATTAATAATAAACTTTCAGATTCACAGTTAATAAGTGATTATATTAAAGGAAATGAGTTTTGTCTTGAGATTTTAATTAAAAGACATAAACAAAAGCTTTACAATTTTATTTATTCTAAGATTCAAGATAGAGATTTAACAGAAGATGTTTTTCAAGATACTTTTATTAAAGTGATAAGAACATTAAAATTGGGAAATTACAATGAAGAGGGGAAATTTGTATCCTGGGTAATGAGAATTGCACACAATTTAGTTATTGATCATTTTAGAAAAAATAAAAGGTTACAGAAATTTCAAAGTTCTGAGAATTTTGATATATTTTCGGTTTTAAGGGATAACACACTAGGAGCAGAAGATACATTAATAAAAAACCAAATTGATAATGACGTTAGAGATTTAATAGAATTACTTCCAAATGATCAAAAAGAAGTTCTTATTTATAGATTTTATAACGATTTAAGCTTTAAAGAAATTTCTTATAAGACAGGTGTAAGTATTAACACATCGCTTGGAAGAATGAGGTATGCACTTATTAATCTTAGGAGTATTATTTCAAAAAAGAACATATCTCTTACTAAATAGCAATAACTTGTTTTATTCTTCGTTATTAAGAAAAAACAATATGCAAAAAAATTACTCTAAGAAAAAGTTTTTAAATTCTTCATTACAACCAAAATCTGAAACTATTAATTTTTTAATTAATTATTCTAAATCATTAAGTATAATTGAACTTAACTCTAATAAATTAGAAATCAATTTAAATTAATCTCTAATTAATTTATTAATAAGTTTTTTTCTTCCTATTGTCTTTGTTATAATGTCTTTATTTATATCCCATCCTCTTGCTGGTGAATATTCTCTACCATACCAAATAATTTGTAAATGTAATTTGTTCCATAATTCAATTGGAAAAACTTTCTTTGCATCTTCCTCAGTTTTTTTTACGTTTTTACCGCTAGAAATTTTCCAGCGATATAAGAGTCTATGAATATGAGTATCTACTGGAAATGCTGGTATATTAAAGGCTTGAGACATTACAACACTAGCAGTTTTATGACCAACTGCAGGTAATTGTTCAAGTAGTTCAAAATCTGCAGGAACCTTACCTTTGTATTTGTCTATTAAAATTTTAGATAGGCCATAAATTCCATTACTTTTCATGGGAGATAATCCACATGGTCTTATAATATCTTTTATCTCTTCAACACTCATTTTGACCATGTCATAAGGGTTGTCTGCTCTTTTAAATAAAATTGGTGTTATTTTATTCACTCTAACGTCAGTACATTGTGCCGATAAAAGAACCGCAATTAATAAAGTGTATGGATCTTTGTGATCTAAAGGAATAGGAACCTTTGGGTATTTTTTTTCCAACTCTTCAATAATAAACCTTATTCTTTCTTTTTTATTCATTTATAGTATATTTACCTAAAATTCAAATATACTAATTATGGGATTATTAAAAGTAGGGGATAAGATACCTGATTTCGAGTGCCTTGATGACAAAGGAAATATTGTTAAATCACAAGATTTATTATCTAATAAATGTGTTATTTTTTTCTATCCAAAAGCAAATACACCAGGGTGTACAGCTCAAGCATGCAATTTATCTGAAAATTTTTCTGAGCTAAAGAAAAATGGGTATTCAATATATGGAGTCAGCGCTGATAAAGTAAAATCACAATCATCATTTTCAAATAAGTTTGGAGGGTTTCCTTACCCACTACTTGCTGATGTTAATAAGGATATAATAAAATCTTTTGGTGTTTGGGGATTGAAAAAATTTATGGGAAGAGAGTATGAAGGTATATTAAGAACTACCTTTATTACAGATGAAAAAGGTATTATTACTAGAGTTATTGATAAAGTAAAAACCAAGGATCACACAAATCAAATCCTTAGTTAATAAAGATTTATTTATAGCCAAATAATTTCTGCTCTTTAATTAGCTTACTAACACCTTTAGGAAGCATATCTTCCCATTTAGGATCTCCACTGTTTATTAATTTCAAAACTTCTCTTGAAAATATTTTTAAATGTTTAATATCATAGTCTACAACATCTTCAACTTTACCATTATATTTAAAAAATTTATATAATTCTTTCATTCTTGGATGGACCTTCAAATTATCACTATTGACTATTTGTCCATTTTCATCAAGCATTGGATATGCAAAAACTTTCACATTTTTAAAAAACAATTTACCAAAAGCTTCAAGAATACCTCCACTTAGTTGTGTATAATACTTAGGATTAAAAATTTCTATTAAATTATTAATACCCATTGTAATACCTATTTTTTTCTTTGTATATAATGAGAAATACTCAACAAGTTTATAATATTCTTTAAAATCAGAAATTAATACTGTTTGTCCTAAAGAACATAAAAGTTTAGCCCTATCTAAAAAATCCTGCTCATCAATTTCACCATCAGATTTTAAATTTGATAATGTAATTTCAAAAACAACTTGTGTTTTTTCTAATTCAACATTTTTTTGCTTTAAAAATAGTTTTATAGAGTTTAGATACATTTCTACATTGACCTTAGTTACTGGTCTAAAACTTCCCCTCAAGGCAAGAATATTTTTTTTGTATAATATCTTAGCAGGTAAAACATTTTTACCCTCTGGTGAAAACATTACCGCATCGGTCATTCCACCTTTAACAAGTTGTAAACTAATCAATCTATTATCAACTTCTTTGAACACTGGCCCAGAAAAATTTATTGTATCAATTTCTAACTGATCTTTGTTAAGGTTATCGTACAGATATTTTAATATTTTTTTTGGTTGATTGTACTTGTAAAAAGCACTG
The DNA here is from genome assembly GCA_004213995.1 of Flavobacteriales bacterium. GTDB lineage: Bacteria > Bacteroidota > Bacteroidia > Flavobacteriales > Flavobacteriaceae > SGZJ01. The sequence continues at coordinate 67,779 of SGZJ01000002.1, forward strand.
TAAATAAGATTTGTACCTAAAACTCCAAGTGTTTCTTGTTGAAGTCTAGCATCATTTTCTTTAAATCTAATGTGAAGAATTATTTCATTATAATCACCATTTGGTTCAATTTGAAATCTAAGACCAACCCAACCATGACCTTTAAATTTTTTGGCAAAATCTATTGTTGCAACAGTGTTTGCGTAAGAAAAAAATAATTTTTCAGGATGTTTATCTCTAGTTAGTCTTTCTTCAATTAAACTAGTTTCCCAATCAAGCATTTTTCTCAACCTATTTTCAGTAACATATCGTTTGTCATCTTCAATACCATAAATTGCATCACTAAAATCTTTGTCATATGCTGAAATAGATTTTGCAATTGTGCTTGAGGCACCACCAGCTCTAAAAAATTGCCTGACAGTTTCTTGACCAGCTCCAATTTCAGCAAAAGTTCCGTAAATATTGTCGTTTAAATTGATTTTTAAAGCCTTCTGTTTTGTAGTTGGAACAGTTTTTACTTTTGAATCGCCATTGTGAATTATATCCATAGCTATATTTAATAACATATAAATTATGCAATACAAATGTATTAAAAATTGATTTGGTCAAAGAAAAATATTCTATTTTTATATTAATAATTTAACTATGTTAGAAATTACCTTTTTAGGAACAGGGACCTCACAAGGAATACCAGTTGTTGGAAGTAACCATCCTGTTTGTAAAAGCATTGACCAAAAAGATAAAAGATTAAGATCTTCTATATTGATAAAATGGAAATCTTATAATTTTTTAATTGATTGTGGTCCAGATTTCAGATATCAAATGCTTCGATCTAATTGTAATAAGCTTGATGGTGTTTTTATTACACATGAGCATAGTGATCATGTTGCAGGAATAGATGATTTAAGGCCATTTTATTTTAATCATGGAGATATTGATATTTATGCACACAACAGAGTATTATCGAACTTAAAAAACCGTTATAATTATATTTTTAATAATGATATTAATTATCCTGGTGTTCCAGTCATAAACCCTATTGAAATTGATAATAATATATTTAACGTCAAAGGATTAAACATTACTCCTATATGTGTCAAACATAATAAGTTACAAGTCTTTGGATTTAGATTAGAAGATTTTGCATATATAACTGATATGAAATCTATTTCGGATTCTGAATTATCAAAATTATATAACTTGAACGTTTTAGTTTTAAATTGCTTAAGATTAGAAGCACATCACTCACACTTAAATCTTAGAGAAGCTCTTGATTTGGTAAAAAAAATTAGTCCTAAAATTTGTTATTTTACTCACATTAGTCATCACTTAGGTTTTCATAAAGAAGTAGAAAGTAATTTACCTGAAAATATATTTTTAGCATATGACCAATTAACTATAAAAGTTAGTTAGATTCTAGCCATTTTTTGAAGTCATAAAAATTTTCAGGTGAAATTGTGTGTCCTGAATCAAATTCGCTATAAGAATAATTAATTTTATAATTTTTTAGTATTTCAGTCGATTTTCTAGCCCAATTTACTGGAATAACTGGATCATCTTTTCCGTGCGAGATGTATAAATTCAATTCACTGTAGTCTTTGTTTTTTGATGCGATATTAATCATCGCTTCATCAATATATCCACTAAAACCAATAATATTTTTAAATTTTTCTGGATAATTAAGACATAAAGCATAACTAAGTATAGTTCCTTGACTAAATCCTAAAAGTGATATATGATCGTTGTCGATTAAGTATTTTTTGGATAATTGATCAATAAAATTAACTATCATTTTTAAAGACTTTTCAGCTTGTTTATGATCGTTAAACTTATTCATTTCATTATCAAAACTTATATTATACCAAGCAAATCCACCATTGTGTAACTTAAAAGGTGCTCTTATTGAAACTATAAAGTGGTTTTCAGGAAGATAATTAGCAAAAGAATGGAGATCTGACTCATTGCTTCCGAATCCATGTAGTAGTATTAATAATGGAGACTTGGATTTTTTTAATTGAGGTTCTCTAATTAAATATTTTATAGATAAATCTTCATTTAACATTACTTGCGAATAGATAGTTTATTTTTATTAATTGTTCCATAAACCATACCTCTTAATTTTGATTTTTTAAAAATTGAATTTTTAGATTTAGATAAAATATTATTTTTATCAAAGATATATTCCTTATCAGGATTAAACAGAGTTAAATTAGCAGTTTCTCCTATTTCAATTTTGTTTTCTGGAATATTAAATACAGTTTTCCCACTCGTAAGTATCTTGACTGCCATTTTTGTTGAAAAAATTGAATTTAAAGCTCCAAAAAAACTTTCTAATCCAATCGTGCCATATTCAGCGTTATCAAATTCTGTTTTTTTAAGTTCAATATTTAATGGGTTATGATCAGATGTAACCATGTCAATTGTACCATCTTTAACTCCATCAATTAAAGATTTAATATCATCTTTTGTCCTTAATGGAGGTTGCACCTTAAAGTTAGTATTAAAGTTAAGTAAAGTATTGTCAGAGAAAAACAAATTATGAACTGCAACACTGCAGCTAACGTTTAACTTTTTTTTCTTTGCATGTCTAATCATATCAACTGACTTAGAAGTAGATATTGTCGGAATGTGAAGGTTTCCACCAGTATATTCAAGAATTGACAAGTCTCTCATGATTTGAACATGTTCAGACAAAGAAGGACTACCTTTTAAGCCTATCGATGTGCTAGTAATATTTTCATTCATAACCCCATTATTTGACAACACCTTGTCTTCAGGAAATGAAAGTATTATACCATTAAAATTAGACGAATACAATAGTGCTAATTTTAAAGTATTAGCATTAATTATGGGTTTTTTATAATCTCCAAAACATATTGCTCCTCCACTTTTCATATCATACATTTCTGTGAGTTCCGATTTTAAATTGGTCAAAGCACCAATTGGATATATTTCGACTAAGTCATTAACGGATTTGTTCTTAATATATTCTATTTGTGATCGACTCTCTGAAATTGGATTTGTATTGGGTTGAAGTGCAATGGATGTAAATCCTGATCTGGATGCAACCTTTAAACCATTGTCAATGGTTTCTCTATCTTCGAAACCTGGCTCACCAAAAGAAACGCTGGAATCAAACCAACCTCTAGAAACGTGAAGGTTAGTTAAATTAATTTCTTTATAATTTTTTGGATTAATTATATTGAAATCAATATTAGATATTATTCCATTCTCAATTAATATATCAACTTTATTATTATGAAAATCACTTGTTTTGTCAATAATAGTAGCGGATTTTAATAAAGTGTTCATTTATATATTGAATTTAAAATGAAAATTTTTACAAAAATAATAAAAGGATTTCAATTGAATTAGCTAAATGTTATTTTTAATGATTAACAAAAAAAATAATAATCTTTCATTTTTATAAGTCCTTTCGATTTGAAAAATTCATTTATCAGTAATTGAGATTTATCATTAGCTACTGTAATAATACTCTGATAATTTTTTAATCGATTTAAGAATTCAATATTTTTTAGTTGTTTGTTATAAATTATTTGATCAATTTTATTTGGATTATTACAAACCCATACAAAATCAATCTCCAATGCAGAAAGTTTTTTTGCAAGAAACTTTCCTCTTCTTCCAGCACCCCATATGACTAACATTTTGTTGGTATCATAATTTAATTCTATGAAATACTTTAATTTTAAATCTAGAAAACTATTATCTGCGTAATTTGAATCAGTTCTAGAAGTTCTCACAGGATAATCTCTCCATTTATGTAGTGTTTTTTGGGAAGGTATAATTTTAATATTGTTTTTGTAAAATCTAAAAACTAAGTCATAATCTTCTGGATATATATCTAAATCAAATGCGCTACAATTCAATAAATCATCTATATGTATCATCCAATTAGGAGAAGGAATAACACATTCTTTATAAATGTGATCATAATTATCATTGTATTCCATCATTTTGTTAAGCCAATTTTCATATTTTTTATATCCTAATCCAACTCCTTTTTTTGAAAAATATTTGACTTTTGAGGTAGAGACATATCCTTTTCCTTTCTTTTTTAGAGAATTTAGTAATTCCTTAATTTTATCTTCATGCATTATATCATCACTATCCATTCTTGTAATGTAATTTCCAGAACATTTTTTTAAACCTAGCCTTAAAGAATGAATTATTCCTTTATTTCCTTTGTTTTTGTAAAGCTTTATTCTTTTATCATTTTCTGCGATTTTGTTTGCTATATCAAAACTATTATCGTTTGAATAATCATCTATCATGATTAATTCCCAACTCTTATAGCTTTGATTAATAATTGATCTTAAACATTCTTCTAGGAACTTTGAAGAGTTTTTGAAAGGAGTTATAATACTAACTAAATCACTATTAGTCAAAATATGAGTTATTAAATAATATAGTCTTTACATAAAGCTTGTTTGACGAATCTGTCCAACTTACAATAGTCTTATCATTATCAATTATGTTGATTTTTGGAAATCCAGATGATCTTGTATTTGAGATCTCATCAATAATGACTGATTTATTGATATCTGTATATCTATCTATTTTTTGTAGTTTGAGATATGCTTTATCATTAATATAATCCATGTAACTAATTATTGAAGAGTTTTCATTAATCATTTCGATATCAACTCTTCCTAATGGATTATTTGCATTTATTAAAATTGGATCATCAAATCCTTTTGTAATATCATCTGTGAATGCGATTTTTATTTTACTTTCTCCATCTATTTCTGTATACCAAATTAGAGATGAAGAATTATTAAAAGTAGAAATTGCAGGTCCATTTACAGGGCATCCACCTATTATCCAATTATCATTAAATACTGGTAAAGGGGTAGACCATTTAGAGTTTTTGTAATAAGAATAATAAATGTCCCTAGTTTCATTATTGGATCGATCCCTATAGACAGTTATTGGGGAGTTATCTGAGGTCAGTGCTATATCAGTTTGACAACAGTCACAAACCTTATTATCAATTAATTTATCCATAAGTATTACTCCATCTATATTATAAGATGTAGCCCTTAAAGTCATTTGTGGTTTTAGATTTTTATTCTCCTTTGCTAACTCGTTTTGCCTTCCGTCTAAATAGGTAGAGAGAAAATTATTATTATAATTGACAGTCGATACAAATCCATGTTCAGTTTTAGTGTTGTCATTATGAAGTTTCATTGGATTATTCCAACTATCTCCTTCATCTTTGGAATTCATTACTTTAATATCATAAGAGTATGTTTCTGATGAACTTTTTTCTAGAAAGTGTACAGAAATACCCTTTTTATTATTTGTTGTAATTCTAGGAAAGTCGGCCCAATTTACAAACCAATCAGTCGAGCTATTAATTAGAGATGGTGTATCCCATTTTAAATTATTTAATTCTAATTTTGAAAAATATAGTTTACTTAGATCTGAAGTATCTGAAGTTGAGATAAAACTTAAATAAGTATCTCCATTTATTGAAGTGTAAAGGTTTGGTTCAGAAGATTGATACTCCTTAGTTATAGAAATCTCTTTCAATTCAACTGATTGATTACAGCTAAAAACAAAACTATATAAAACTAGATAAAATATTAAATTTTTAATATTTAGCAGATTTTCCATTTGACAATGAATTTTTTATAAAGACTCTTAAATCTTCGTTTGAAGATTCCAAATCTTCAGCTCTTAAATACATCATATGACCACTTCTATATCCTTTGTATGTAAATCTATCTTTCATCTTACCACTTGGGTCAACATGCCACATTGTGTATTTTGCTTGAAAGTACGTCGTTGCACCGTCATAATAACCAGATTGAACTAATACTTTAAGATATGGATTTTGTGCCATCGCCTGCCTTAAATCGTCTCTCGTTGAGTCATTTCTATTATCCCATGGCCTAACTGAGCCAAACAAATTATACTTCAAATCTGTTTTAAAGCCTAAATAATTTCTTAAATAATGATTAATAGCAGGAGTGAACGAGTGCTCCCAAGAGTCTAACTCTGCGTTTGAGTCTGGTCTAGAACCCGCTAACATTTTGTCTAAACCAAGGTATCTAGAATCTAATCTACCTATAGTATAACCGCTGGTATCTCTTAATAAGTCTTTCCAAAAGAAGCTAGTAGGTATATCTAAATTATGTTGTAATATAGATTTCTGACTTAAACCAGAGTAATAAGACATTTTTTTGGCTATATTTTGTTTTTCATTTTCTGAAATAAATCCTCCTTTTGCTAAGGCAGGTATTAAAGTATTTATTGTAAATTCTTCAGATTCAGGTAAAATTTCTAGTAAATCTTTGTTTTGTAATTTCTCGTCTAAAGCATTATGATACCATGCTGCAGCAGTATAGTATGGTAAGTTAATTGCTGAACCAACAGCACCACCAGTACTATAAACTTTATAGTCAGCTGGAGAAACTAAAATTACTCCATTTAGATACATCCATTGTCTTTCTTGTAACTCTAATGATAATCCCATAACTCTAGTACCACCATAGCTCTCACCAATTATATATTTAGGTGATTCCCATCGATTATTTCTTGAAACAAATGTATTGATCCATTCAGCTAAATATTTAATATCTGCATTGATACCAAAAAACAAACTCTTATCAGGCATTTTACCATTTTTATCTGCAATCATTCTTGAATAACCAGTATTGACTGGGTTAACAAAGACAATATCAGCAACATCTAATATAGAGTAGGGGTTATCTTTAACACCATAAGGTTGTACAGGGAAACCCTCACTATCAATGTTTAATATTTTTGGTCCAGTGTAAGCAATATGCATCCATACAGATGCAGAACCAGGACCACCATTGAAAGAAATCACTAAAGGTCTCTCACTAGTGTTTTTTATATCGGTTCTTTTGTAATATGTGTAAAATAGTGATGCAATTACCTCTCCTTTTGAGTTCCAAACTGGTTGAGTTCCTGTGGATGCAAGGTAATCGACTGACACATTTTTTATTTTTGTAGTGTGATTACTAGAAATTATAGTGTCAATAGGAAGTTTTAAATCTTGACAATAAATAAAAGATGTTATTATAAATGATAATAAAGATAGATGTAATTTCATAAATTAAGTTTTTAAGAAAAATAAATTTAAGGATTTTATAATTAAGAAAATACAATGTATTTTAAAAACCTTCAAAAGCTCCTAACCCAAATAACGCATAATCGTATTTAACTGGGTCTATTGGATCTAGCGCTCTTAGTTTTTTATCCAATTCAATTAATGCTTTTGCATCATTTTGTTTTCTGCTTAATAAACCTAATTTTCTCGCTACATTTCCAGTATGTACATCTAATGGGATCGATAAATAACTTGTAGGTATACTTTTCCATAATCCAAAATCAACGCCATTATTATCATTTCTAACCATCCATCTTAAAAACATATTTATTCTTTTTGCAGATGATCCTTTATAAGGGTCAGCAACATGTTTTGTAGTACGATTTTTGTGAGGTAATTTAAAAAAAATGCTTTTAAATATATGTATTGAATTTTGAGTTGAGTTATTCTTGCAATTATTTGAAAAAACTGATTCTAATCCGCCATGGTTTTTATAAATATTATTCAAAGCCTTTACAAAATAAATTAAGTCAATAGAATTGAATGTTCGATGAACAAAGCTGCTAAATAATTCAAAATCTTTCTTCGAATGATTTAATATAAAATCATAAGGAGATTCATCTAATAAAAGCATCATTTTTTTTGCATTTTTTATAATCACTTTTCGATTACCCCAAGATATAGTTGAAGTTAAAAATGCAGAAATTTCAATATCCTCTTTTAAAGAAAATGAGTGAGGAACCTGTATAGGATCAGATTTAATGAATTTATAATTATTGTACTGCTTATACTTTTCATCCAGAAAAGACTTTAGATCTGTATTGTTTAACTTACTTAGCATTATTAATTAATATCACCGTCAATAATTTCAACCTTTCTATCTGCTAGATCGGCTAACTTTTGATTATGGGTAACAATAATAAAAGTTGTTTTATACTTATCTCTAATATCAAAGAACAGTTTATAGAGGTTTTTAGCACTGGTAGAATCTAAATTTCCAGAAGGCTCATCTGCAAAAATAATTTTCGGATTATTAATTAATGCTCTCGCGACTGCGACTCTCTGCTGTTCACCACCAGAAAGTTCACTTGGCTTATTATTAATTTTTTTCTCTAAATCTAGGTAACATAATAGCTCATTTGCTCTTTTTAATAAATCAACTTGATTAGTTTTTTTTATATATCCAGGAATACAAACATTTTCAATTGCAGTAAATTCAGGCAATAATTGATGAAATTGAAAAATAAAACCAATCTTGCTATTTCTAAACGTACATAATTCTTTTTCATCTAAATTCAAGATATCAATATTATCAATAAATAACTTACAATCTTTGTTAGATGGTTTGTCTAAAGTTCCTAATATTTGCAACAAAGAAGTTTTTCCGGCTCCTGAGGAACCAACAATTGAAACAATTTCAGATTTAGAAATATTTAAATCAACTCCTTTTAAAACTTGTAGAGAATTATAATTTTTTTTTAAATTTTTGGTTTTAATCATTGTAAATAATAAATAATATTGTGAAATTACCAATTAATAATCATTAGACAAACTAGTTATTAATTATTATAATATGAAAGATTTAAATAAAGCATACTTTGCAGGAGGTTGTTTTTGGTGTACAGAGGCAATTTTCTCTAGGTTAAAAGGAGTAATTGAAGTTTATCCAGGTTACACTGGTGGGGGAGTTGCTTACCCTAAATATAAACAAGTGTGTTTAGATATTACTGGTCATGCAGAAGCTGTTGAAATTTTATATGATCAGACAATTATTTCTTATAAAACTCTATTAGAAGTATTTTTTAGTACTCACAATCCTACAACTTTAAATAAACAAGGAAATGATATTGGTTCACAATATAGATCTGCAATTTATTGTGTTAATGAAGATGAATTAAAATTGGCAAAGATTTATGTGAATGAGTTAACTGACAAAAAAATATTTTCTGAACTCATTGTAACAGAGCTTAAAATGTTAACTAGATTTTATAAAGCAGAAATTGAACATAAACATTATTACGACTTAAATTCTAATCAACCCTACTGTGCGGCGATAATAAGTCCTAAAATAAAGAAACTAATGGAGCAAAATAAAGAGATTTTGAAATAACTATTTTTTAAATAAATAGCCAAAGCTCATTAATCTTAGCATACCTTTAGACATATTAATAGCCATTTTAAAGAAAAAATTAAATATGAATTTATCTCTTTGAAAGGTCAAAATACTAACAGTAACTCCAAATACAAAACCAAACCAAATTAATAAAACTTGATATATTGGAAACAAGATTAGTAATCTCATTGGCCAGTATATCATTGGATGAAAATCACCTTTACCTATATTTAGAAATTCTAGTACTGGTCCAGAAAATAAAGTTGAAGCTGAACCAGTCACTCCAAAGACTATAAATATAATTACTACTTGAAAAAAGGAAGTAATACCCCACTTTTTTTTTATTTTTTCGAGCATAATTTTATTTTAAAATTTCAATAATTTGATCAGCAAGTTCTACGCCAATTCTATCTTGAGCTTCATTAGTCGCAGCACCTATATGTGGAGTTAAAGATATCTTTGGATTCATCAAAAGTTTAATTTCTGGATTGGGTTCATTTTCAAATGTATCTAGTGCTGCAAAAGAGACTTTACCATCACTTATGTTTTTATCTAGAGCCACTTCATCAACAACACCACCTCTCGCTGCATTAATAAGTCCAATACCATCTTTCATTAAATCAAACTCTTTATCGCCAATAACATATTCTTTTTGAGCTGGAACATGTAATGTAATAAAGTCTGATTGACTTAAAACGTTTTGAAAACTAGACTTTTCAAGTTTAAAATTTAAAATCTGTCTATCAAAAAATTCTAATTTTAAATTGACTTTATCGTTGTGTAAATCATAATAGATAACATTCATTCCAATACCAAGTGCAATTTTTGCTACTTCCTGACCAATTCTACCAAATCCAATAATTCCTAGAGTTTTACCCCTTAATTCAACTCCTTTAGCAAAAGCTTTTTTAAGTTTTTTAAAATGAGAATCACCTTCTAAGGGCATATTTCTATTTGAAATATGCAAAAATCTAGCACAAGTGTATAGGTGAGCAATCACTAGTTCTGCAACTGAACCAGAAGAAGCAGCTGGGGTGTTAATTACTTTAATACCTTTTTCTTTAGCATACTCAACATCTATATTGTCCATTCCAACACCACCTCTTCCTATAATTTTTAAACTAGGACAATTATCTATAATATCTTTTCTGACTTTTGTTGCACTTCTTACAAGTAAAACTGTAATTTCATTTTTATTTATATAATCAATTAATTGACCCTGTTCTACAGTAATATTTTTAATGTCAATACCATTGTTTAATAATTTTTCTATTCCACTATTTGAAATACCATCGTTTGCTAATACTTTCATTTTTTATGCTTTTGTTTCTAATTCACTCATTACTTCTACAAGAACCTTTACGCTATCCAGTGATAATGCGTTGTACATCGACGCTCTATATCCACCAACACTTCTATGTCCATTAACCCCCTCAATACCTGCTTCTTTCAGCATAGATTCAAAAGTGTCTTTTAAATCGTTATTTATCAAATTAAACGTCGCATTCATAGTAGATCTATCTTCAATAGCAGCAAAACCATTAAAAAGTGGATTTAAATCAATTTCAGAGTACATAACAATAGCTTTTGTTTTGTTAATTTCATCTATTGCTTTAATACCTCCTAAGTTCTTTAACCATCTCATGGTTAATAAGGATACATAAATAGAAAAAACAGGAGGAGTATTGAACATACTACTTTTGTCAATCATGAGTTTATAATTCATCATTGAAGGAATATCTCTTGTCACTTTTCCAAGAATTTCTTCTTTAATAATAACAATTGTTGCACCTGCTGGGCCCATATTTTTTTGTGCACCAGCATAAATTAAATCAAATTTTGAAAAATCTAAATCCCTGGAAAAAATATCACTACTCATGTCACAAATTAGAGGGACAGTTGATTTTTTGAAATCTTTTATTTGAGTTCCAAAAATTGTGTTATTGGAAGTGCAATGAAAATAGTCAGAATCAGAGGGAATTGAGTAATCTTTTGGAATATAATTAAAATTTGAATCTTTTGAACTTGCTAATTCATTAACAGAGCCAAATAGTTTTGCTTCTTTAATTGCCTTATCACTCCATGACCCAGTATTTAAAAAAGAAGCTTTAGTTTCTAAAAGATTATAAGCTGTCATTAAAAACTGTGTACTAGCTCCACCTTGTAAAAAGAGCACTTTATAACCTTTGTTTTTAAGGTTTAATAAATCTAAGGCTATATCTTTAGCCTCTTCTATTACATCAACAAATGCTTTGCTTCTATGTGATATTTCTATAAGCGATAAACCACTTTGATTAAAGTCCATTATAGATTCTGATGCTTCTAATAATACTTGTTGTGGAAGTATACAAGGACCTGCACTAAAATTATGTTTTTTCATATTTTGAAATTAAACAACAAATTTGGTAATTATTAATCTAAATATGTTGTTTTTTAAGATAAGTTTTAAACTATATTGTTAACAAAAAATTCATTACATCAATGTTGTCAGCATATTGATTTAAAGAAGGGTTTTGAGTTTCACCAAAATCAACTTTTCCTTTAAATTCTATATTACTAACTATGCATTGAATCTTATCTTCATGTTGATTTATTTTTTCTCTTAAAAGTGAAATATTATCATAGTATTCATAGTTAATTGTAGAAATAGGGGAATGCATTTCTTCCCCCTCTTTAACAATAAAAAATCCATTATCAAGAAACTTATATTCACTCATTAAGTATATAGCCTTATTGTAGTCATAATTATTAGCATATTTATGATTGTTAATTAATTCTTTATAACTAAATATTGAGTTAAAAAATGAATCAAAATTGTAATTTCTAGGTACATATAACTTAGATACATTTCTACACCCAAGACCAAAATATGTTAATATGTCATGGCTTAAAGATTTTAAATCACAATCAGACTCTTCTCCATTTAAAATTGCTATCGAATTTCTGTTTTTTCTAATTATTGATTTTTTATTTTTAAAATAGTATTCAAAATACCTACTGGTGTTATCAGAACCAGTAGCGATTACACCATGATAATTTTTTAGCATATTATCTAAATAAACTACTCTGTCAGAATCCAGGTTAAATAAATCTGTTAAAAATGGAAGAATAAACTTATCACTATTAGATAATTTAATAATAGAATTATGTCCAGATAAAAAAACACAAATAAAATCATGAAAACCAACTAAAGGAATATTTCCAGCCATTATTATCGCAATATTTTTTCTTGAGTTATTGTTTAGATCGTATTTATTTAACCATTGTTTTAGGTTTGTTTTAGTTAATTTTTCTGACCAGTAAGTTAAATTGACTTTAATATTCTCTTCTGTAAACCATGGGTTTATAGATTGAGTCTTGATAATAACCTTTTCAAATTCAGCTAATTTATGATCTTTAATGTTATCATATTTTTCATCTAAATAATTCTTTAAAAATTTACCAATTTTACATATTATTTCAATTCTCTGATTTATATTCATTTATCTACTTGGTTTTAATTTCTTTTAAAATTACTTTTGTATCAAATTTATAAAACAATAATCATATGGCAATCATTATTACCGACGAGTGTATAAACTGCGGTGCATGTGAAGCTGAATGTCCAAATACAGCCATATATGAAGCAAGTGATGATTGGAGGTATTCAGATGGTACTAGTCTTAAAGGTGATATAGTCTTGACCTCTGGTAAAGAAGTCAACGCTGAAGTGGTTCAAGAAGCAATTAGTGACGAAATATTTTATATAGTGCCAAGTAAATGTACCGAATGTGTTGGCTTTCATGAAGAACCACAATGTGCAGCTGTTTGTCCTGTAGATTGCTGTGTTCCTGACGAAGATAATGTTGAAACTGAAGATATTTTAAAAAGAAAGCAACAATTTATGCATCCAAATAACTAATGAAGGCAGGGATAGTAGGATTACCAAACGTAGGAAAATCAACTTTATTTAATTGTTTATCAAATTCAAAAGCACAAAGTGCGAATTTTCCTTTCTGTACAATTGAACCTAATATAGGAGTGGTTAATGTTCCAGATAATAGATTATTGACTTTAGAAAGCCTTGTTAATCCAGAAAAAGTTATTCCAGCTACAGTTGAAATTGTTGATATTGCAGGTTTAGTTAAAGGCGCTAGTAAAGGAGAAGGATTAGGTAATCAGTTCTTAGGTAATATTAGAGAAACTGATGCAATTATCCATGTTTTAAGATGTTTTGACAACGATAACATTATTCATGTAGACGGATCTGTTGATCCAATTAGAGATAAAGAAATAATTGATTTAGAATTACAACTAAAAGATCTTGAAACTGTAAATAAAAAATTAGAAAAGACAGCAAGAACTGCTAAAACAGGAAATAAAGATGCTCAAAAAGAATTAATTATTTTAAATAAGATTAAATCTCACTTAGAATCTCTTAACTCAGTGAGATCTATCGATTTTGATAATGAAATTTATTTAGCTTTTGTAGCACCATTACAATTAATAACAGATAAACCTGTTTTATATGTTTGTAATGTTGATGAAAATAGTGCAATTACTGGTAATCATTATGTTGATTCAGTCAAAAAACTTGTATCTAATGAAAAAGCAGAAGTAATCATTTTGGCAGTGGGTATTGAAGCAGATATTAATGAGCTAGATGATTTTGAAGAACGAAAAATGTTTCTAGAAGATTTAGGATTGTCTGAACCAGGTTCATCTAAATTATTAAGATCAACTTACAAGTTACTCAACCTACAAACATACTTTACTGCAGGTGTAAAAGAAGTTAGAGCTTGGACTATTAGCGTTGGCTCTACTGCTCCCCAAGCTGCAGGAGTTATTCACACTGATTTTGAAAAAGGCTTTATTAGAGCTGAAGTAATTTCTTACGAAAACTATGTCAATTATAAAACTGAATTAAAGGTTAAGGAAGCAGGAAAAATGAATGTTGAGGGAAAAAATTACATTGTAAAAGATGGTGATGTAATGCACTTTTTATTCAATGTATAATTTTTAACATTCATTAAATACTTTGTTAATTACTTTACCATTTCTTGATTTCTTTTTTTAGTTTGATATACTATATTAGCATCATTCTTATATATATAAATTAAATGTCACCAAATAATAATTATACAGAAGATAATATTCGTTCTTTAGACTGGAAAGAACATATTAGAATGCGCCCTGGAATGTATATAGGCAAACTTGGCGATGGTTCATCTCCAGATGATGGTATATATATCTTGTTAAAAGAGGTTCTTGACAACTCAATTGATGAATTTGTAATGGGTGCTGGTAGAACTATTGAAGTTTCTATAAATCAAACTAAAGTTACTGTTAGGGATTTTGGACGTGGTATTCCTCTAGGAAAAGTTGTTGATGTAGTTTCAAAAATGAATACAGGTGGTAAATACGATTCCAAGGCATTTAAAAAAGCTGTCGGTTTAAATGGAGTGGGTACAAAAGCAGTTAATGCCTTGTCCGACTATTTTAGAGTAGAATCTACCAGGGAAGGGTATTCTGTATCTGCAGAATTCAATCAAGGTAATTTAACTAATCATAATGACAAAATAGAATCTTCTAGAAGAAAAGGCACAAAGGTAACTTTTGTTCCTGACCAAAGTATTTTTAAAAATTTCAAATACAGAAATGAATATATTTCTAGAATGCTTAAAAATTATGTTTATTTAAATCCAGGTTTAACTATAATTTTTAATGGCGAAAAATTCTTTAGTGAAAATGGATTAAAAGATTTACTCAGTGAAAGAATTAACGAAAGTGATATGTTATATCCGATTGTACATATTAGTGGTGAGGATATTGAAGTCGCTATCACTCATAGTAAGACTCAATACAGTGAAGAGTACCATTCTTTTGTTAATGGTCAAAATACAACACAAGGAGGAACTCATTTATTGGCTTTTAGAGAAGGATTAGTAAAAACTATACGAGAATTTTATGGTAAAACCTATGACTCATCTGATATCAGAAAATCTATTGTTTCAGCTGTTTCAATTAAAGTTATGGAACCTGTATTTGAAAGTCAAACTAAAACAAAATTAGGTTCTACTGATATGGGTGGGGATTTACCAACAGTCAGAACCTATGTTAATGATTTTTTAAAAAACAGTTTAGATAATTATTTACACAAAAACCCTAATATCGCTGAATCTATTCAAAGAAAAATATTACAAGCAGAAAAAGAAAGAAAAGAACTTTCTGGTATTAGGAAGTTAGCAAGAGATAGGGCTAAAAAAGCAAGTATCCATAATAAAAAACTTAGAGATTGTAGAATTCACTTAGGTGATCTTAAAAATGATCGCAGACTAGAGTCGACTTTATTTATAACTGAGGGTGATTCTGCATCTGGAAGTATTACTAAATCAAGAGATGTAAATACTCAAGCTGTATTTAGTTTAAAAGGAAAGCCACTTAATTCTTATGGCTTAACTAAAAAAATTGTTTATGAAAATGAGGAATTTAATTTACTTCAAGCTGCTTTAAATATAGAAGAGTCTATTGAATATTTAAGATACAACAATGTTGTTATTGCTACGGATGCTGATGTAGATGGCATGCATATTAGACTACTTTTAATTACATTTTTTCTTCAATTTTTTCCTGAGTTGATAAAACAAGGTCATATTTATATACTTCAAACTCCACTTTTTAGAGTAAGAAATAAAAAAGAAACTATTTATTGCTATTCTGAAGATGAAAGAATAGATGCGATATCAAAATTAAAACCAAGCCCTGAAATAACAAGATTTAAAGGTCTAGGTGAAATTTCACCTAATGAATTCAAACATTTTATTGGTGATAATATTAGATTAGACCCAATAATGTTAGATGAAGGTATGTCTATTGAAGATTTACTTAGTTTTTATATGGGTAAAAATACACCAGACAGACAAAATTTTATTATAGATAATTTAAAGGTGGAATTAGATTTAATTGATAATAACAAATAATGACAGAAGAAGGTAATAATCTTATTAATCAACCAGCTGACAATAGTGAATCTATCACTAGAGTAACTGGTATGTACAAGGATTGGTTTTTGGATTACGCATCATATGTTATTTTAGAAAGAGCTGTTCCCGCTATTGAAGATGGTTTTAAACCTGTTCAAAGGAGGATAATGCAATCAATGAAAGATTTAGATGATGGAAGATATAATAAAGTAGCAAATATTGTAGGTCACACAATGCAATATCACCCTCATGGAGATGCTAGTATAGCTGATGCCATGGTTCAAATTGGTCAAAAAGATTTATTAATTGATACACAAGGAAACTGGGGTAATACCTTAACTGGTGATAGAGCTGCTGCCTCAAGATATATTGAAGCAAGAATATCAAAGTTTGGCTTAGATGTGATATTCAACCCTAAGATTACCAATTGGCAGGCATCTTATGATGGAAGAAGGAAAGAACCTGTTAATTTGCCTGTTAAATTCCCTTTATTATTAGCCCAAGGTGCTGAAGGTATTGCTGTAGGGCTTTCTACAAAGATTTTATCTCATAATTTTATTGAACTAATTGATTCGTCTATTAAGCATTTGCAGGGAAAAAAAATCAATATTGTTCCAGATTTTATTACTGGAGGTATAGCTGATTTTTCAAATTACAACGATGGTAAAAGAGGAGGTAAGGTTAGACTTAGAGCAAAAATATCTACAGTTGATAAATCTAAATTACTGATTTCTGAAATTCCTTATGGAACTACAACTACTTCTCTTATAGATTCGATTTTAAAAGCAAATGATAGAGGCAAGATAAGAATTAAAAAAATTGATGATAATACTGCATCAAAAGTTGAGATTTTAATTTATTTACCAAATGGTATTTCCCCTGATAAAACAATTGATGCCCTATATGCATTTACCAATTGTGAAACATCAATTTCTCCATTAGGATGCGTTATTGAAAATAATAGACCTCTTTTTATTGGAGTTTCTGATATTCTAAAAATATCTACAGATAATACTGTGGAATTATTAAAACAAGAACTTTTAATAAAATTAGGTGAATTAGAAAATCAATGGCATTATTCTTCTTTAGAAAGAATTTTTATTGAAAATAAAATTTACCGTGACATAGAAAATCAAGATACATGGACTGGGGTTTTAAAAGCCATCGATTTAGGTTTGCGCCCTTTTACTGACATCCTTAAAAGAGATGTAGTAGAAGATGACATTATTAGGTTAACTGAAATTAAAATTAAAAGAATTTCAAAATTTGATATTGAAAAGGCAAGTGATAAAATTATTGATCTTGAAAATCAAATCAAGAATGTTAAATTTAATTTAGATGATATTATTAATTTTTCGATTAATTATTTTAAAAACTTAAAGAAAGATTATTCTGAAAATAGAGAAAGAAAGACTGAAATAAAATTATTTGATGATGTTGATGCTACAAAAGTAGTTATTAGAAATACTAAACTATATGTCAATAGAGAAGAGGGCTTTATTGGAACATCTCTAAGAAAAGACGAATATATATGTGATTGTAGTGATATTGACGATTTAATAGTCTTTACAAAAGATTGTAAAGTCGTCATCACTAAAGTAGACTCAAAAACATTTATTGGAAAAAATATTATCCATGCTGCAGTTTTTAAAAAGAAAGACAAAAGGACCATATATAATATGATTTATAAAGATGGAGATAAAAATTTTTATTATTTAAAAAGATTCGCAGTTTCAGGTGTTACTAGAGGTAAAGTTTATAATTTGTCTTCTGCAAAAAAAGTTTCTATTGTCTCATATTTCTCTGCAAACCCAAATGGTGAAGCTGAAATAGTTTCTTTAATTCTTAGACAGACCTCTAAATTAAAGAAATTCAAATGGGACATTAATTTTTCTGATTACTTAATAAAAGGAAGGTCATCTAGAGGTAATATTGTTACTAAACACAATGTTAACAAAATTGAATTAAAAGAAAAAGGTGTATCTACCTTAAAACCCAGAAAAATTTGGTTTGATGATGCAGTTCAGAGATTAAATGTTGACGGCAGAGGGGAATTGTTAGGTGAATTCAGCGGAGAAGACAAGTTGTTAGTAATAAGACAAAATGGAATGCTTAAAACAATATCACCGGAAATCACAACTCACTTCACAGAAGATATGATTGCTTTGGAAAAATGGTTACCAAAAAAACCAATTTCAGCTGTTTATTTTGATGGAAAAAAAGAAAAATATTTTTTGAAGAGATTTTTAATTGAAAATGAAAATAAAGAAGAAACATTCATTTCTTTAAATAAAAATTCTTTTTTAGAAATTGTTTCTACCGATTGGAAACCTATCATCGAATTAGTTCACTACAAAGAACGTAATAAGGAGCAAAAACCAAATACTGTCGTTGATATTGAAAACTTTATTTCAATTAAGGGTATTAAGGCTCAAGGTAATCAGTTAAGTAGTAATAAACTTAGGCAAATTAATATTTTAGAATCAAAGGAATATGTACCCCCAATTGAAGTTTCAGCAAATGAAATTGAAGTTATAGATGAGAAAGAAGTAAGTGAAGTTGTTAATGATGTTAAAGATATTGATAAAGGTCAAACAACTTTATTCTAAAATAGTTGCATTTCCTTTTTGTTTTGTTGTTTCCCCTACATAAGAATATTCAAAATCATAAGAATTTTTAAACGTTCTTAATATCTTTACTAGCACTGGTTTTTTCTGAAGTAAATTCTTGGGATTAATGGTAGTAAATACTACTTCACAATCATTAATCCATCTCACATAACTTGAATCAATTTCATTATTGAAAGTTTCTACTTGAATACTATCATTTCTTTTAAAAACAGATGTATATTCTATACCATCAATATTAATTACACTTTTAAATGAACCGTTTTTAAAATCATTACAAACTCTTTCTTGATTTAAATTACAACTACAAAAAGAAATTAAAATTAAGAGGTAAAAATATTTCATACTTAAACTGATTGATTTAAGATGCAATTTAATTAAATATTCTAACTTAGCTGTCATCACAAAAAAGAATAAATCATCGAACATCTAATAAATATTTTTAACAATTCAAGGTTAAGCCGATTGTCGAGTAAATATTTGACTAATGATGATTTACATTTGAGTCAATTAGGACCTATATTTAAGATAAAAAAACTCGGATTTAGCGTCAATAATGAAGATATAAATGTTGTTCAAGTTGGTAATGGAGATATTCAGATTCTTGCATGGTCACAAATGCACGGAAACGAATCAACATCAACAAAGAGTCTACTTGACTTTCTTAACGCTTTAAACAACAATGAATTTAAAAATATTTTAAATAAATGTACTTTACATTTCATTCCTATATTAAATCCTGATGGAGCAAGACTTTACACTAGAAATAATTATAATAAAGTTGATTTAAATAGAGATGCTAAAATCAACTCTCAACCTGAATCAAAAATATTAAATAACTACTTTCTAAAAATCAAGCCTGACTATTGTTTTAATCTTCATGATCAAAGAACAATCTATGGTAGTGATAGTGACACTAACCCCTCTGGATTAAGCTTTCTTTCTCCATCTTATGATGTTAATAATTCTATTAACGGTAGTAGAATTAAATCTATGTACATAATTCAGCATATTTTCTCTAAATTGTCTAATCTTATTAGAAACAGAATAAGGCTATATAATGATGATTACAATGAGAATTGTTTCGGTGATCATTTTCAAAAAAAATGTTCTTCTACGATTTTATTTGAGTCAGGTTTTTTTGAAAACGATTACAAAAGAGAAGTAACAAGAAAGTATATGTTTCTTTCCATCGCTATTGCTTTAGAATTAATTTCAAATAATATAATTAATGACAATGTTAATGTTGATAAATATGAGCATATACCAAAAAATGCAGTAAGGTTTTATGATATTATTTTAAGAAAAGTTCCAATTAATAATTCATCACTTAATATAGGTATAAATTACAGAGAGATACTTAATGATAAAACTATTTCTTTTGTCCCTTATATTGAATCTATAGGAGATTTAGACAATTTAAAAGGTCACAAAGAAGTTGTTTTTCCATCTCATTATTTTAAGGATTTAAATACAAATACTTTTACACTCGGATCTAAAATGAATGAATCATTAATTAAATCACTAAATTTATAGTTAAAATTTACTTAAAATGATATTTTAATGAGAATAATTCAAAGATTTTCTATAAATTAGCATTTTAATTAAATATTTCTCATATGCAATCCAAATTTAAATTAGATGAAATAGATCATCAAATACTTGACATGTTAATTGATAACACCAGAATACCTTTTACTGATATAGCAAAAAAATTATTAATATCTGCTGGTACAGTGCATGTGAGAGTAAAAAAAATGGAAGATGCAGGTTTAATTAAAGGTTCTTCACTGATTCTTGATTATAATAAATTAGGCTATTCATTTATTGCTTATGTTGGAATTTACTTAGAAAAAACATCACAACTATCTTTTTTAATAGAAAGAATTAAAGAAATCCCAAATGTTACTGTTGCTCATATCACAACTGGTAAATTTAATATCTATTGCAAGATAAGAGCTAAAAGCACAAAAGATGCAAAGGAGATTATCTTTAAACTAGATGATATAGATGGTGTTTACAGAACAGAATCAATGATATCTTTGGAAGAAAGCATTAATGATAAGAAAAGATTAATGCATGCCATTTTTAGTGATATCTAAATAGTTTTTTTTAAGAGAATTCATTTAAAAACTTAAATGATTTTTTTATTGTATTTACATCTACCTTCTGATCAAAAACAGGTTCACCTACTGTCTTTAGTAACACAAAATTAATTTGACCGTTCTTATTTTTTTTATCAAATCTCATTAGTTTAATAATTTCTTCTATTTCCTGATCTGTAAAAATTATCTTTTCAAAATTTATTAATATAAATCTATTAATTTCTAAGTTTAGTTTCTTGTTGAAATTATGTATTACTGTGGATAAATGTCCTTCAATTATCATTCCTAATGCAATACTATGACCATGAGATAAATCTTTACGACTATTTGTGTTTAAACAATAGGTCTCAATAGCATGACCAACAGTATGACCATAGTTTAAAAACTTTCTTAATCCTTTTTCAAAAGGGTCATTATCCACAATTTTACTTTTGATTAATATCGAATTAAAAAAACAATTTCCAGGACAAAATGTATTAATGTTAATTAATTTCATAGAGTCCCAATATTTTATTCCAGTAATTAGTGAATGTTTAATCATTTCACTAAAACCTGATTTAATTTCTTCTAAAGGAAGTGTTTCTAAAAAATCTGAATCAATAATAACCATAGAAGGATTATTAATAACACCAATTTGATTTTTTATGTTATTTAAATCTATTCCTGTTTTGCCACCAATTGAGGCATCAACCATAGCCAGAAGGGTAGTGGGAACATTAATAAATTGTATTCCTCTCATAAATGTTGATGCTACAAATCCACCTAGATCAGTAACGACTCCACCACCTAAGTTGATAATCAGAGAACTTCTATCTAAACCATAATCTGAGATACTCGTCCATAGATCTTCACAGGTTGATAAATTCTTATTTTTTTCTCCAGAATTAAAGGATATATTAGCTATATCACATGTTTTATTAAATTTTGAGTAAAACTTTTCAAGGCATAGTAATTTTGTATTCGAATCAGTTAAAACAATAATTTTTGAAAAGTTATTTTTTTCTACAAAAATATTTAGCTCTTCATAAGCTTTATTATTAAAATGTATTGGGTAATTATTTGTAATAATTGAGTCCATAAATCAAAAATATATTATTAATAAAAATAGTAGTTTAAAGTTTATAAGTTAGAATGTATATGAATATATTTGTATTGTATTTTTATATTATGCAAGATAATTTATTTGACAATACTGAAATAGCCTTTAAGGATAAATCTGTATTTGCTCTTTATCGTGGTTATATTATTTTTAAAATTATTTCTTTTCCACGTATTGTCTCTTTTGCAAAATTTATTTTGAGTTTTAAATTAATTTATCCCTTAACAAAACTATTACTTAAAAACACAATGCTCAAGCAGTTTTGTGGGGGTCAAAATGAAGACGATTGTAAAAATTTAATACAGGATTTAAATTCCAGAAATGTATATTCTATTTTAGATTATTCTGTCGAAGGGCTAGAAAATGAACTTAGTTTTGAGGAAACTGTTTCACGCACATTAAATTTAATTGAATTAAATACAAGTAATAACTTTCCATTTATTGTTTTTAAACCTACTGGAATCGGTCGTTTTGATCTATATAAAAAAAAATCGTCTAAAGCTAAGTTATCTGATTTAGAAAAAACTGAATGGTCAAAAGTACTATCCAGATATGATGTTATTTGTGATACTGCTCAAAAAAAGAATGTTTCTGTATTAATTGATGCCGAAGAAAGCTGGATTCAGTCAATTATTGATGAGATATATGAGAATTTAATTGTAAAGTATAATTCTAAAAAGGCGGTCGTCTACAATACAGTTCAGGCTTACAGAACTGATCGATTAGAATATTTGAAAAAACTTTACCAAACTTTTTCTTCTACAGATTTTCATCTTGGTATTAAATTAGTAAGGGGAGCTTACATGGAAAAAGAAAGACAAAGAGCAAGATTTTTAAATTATATTGATCCTATTCATAAAAGTAAAAATGACACTGACAAATCCTTTAACAATTGTCTAATTTTTATGTTTGAAAATGTTGAATTATTTTCGATTTTTATTGGTAGCCATAATGAAAAGAGTAATTATTTAGCTTTAGATTATATTAATAAATATAATATTTCAAAAAATAAAGTTTGGTTTAGTCAATTATTCGGAATGAGTGATCATATTAGTTATAATCTTTCGGATAAAGGATACAATGTGGCTAAATACCTTCCATTTGGTCCTTTTAAAGGAGTAATACCATATCTATTTAGAAGAGCTGAAGAAAATACTGCCATTGAAGGTCAAACTTCAAGAGAGTTATTTCTTTATAAAAAAGAAATAAAAAGGAGAAATTATTCAAAGCTGTAATCAAAAACTTTTACTTCTTTTGCACAATTCTCTAGACTAACTGAATAGTTTTTTGTTTTAATAATCTTTTCAATTACATACACATTACAGCTATCAAGTTTAGTATTGCTTTTAGAAAAATTAACGTCCCCGTTTTTTAAAATATCTTGAACCTGATTGGCTGTTATAATATTTTTTGCAAATGCAGAATGTAGTTTTTGTGAGTAATGAACATTTTTACTATTAACATCATTTAAAACTCTAGCATCAGGAAGATAGGGGAATTTTGTATTTTTTTTATCCCATATAAAAGTTAGGATTAAAATGCCAATTAAAAATCCACCCATGAAATAAATGAGTCTATTGCTTAATTTCATAATATGTTGTTTATGTCATTATATTTAATATCAAGTATTTGACTTAAAACCATTTTGGTACTTAAACCATTATATAAGTATACACCTTTTTTAAAAGAATTGTTATTTCTTATAAAATTTTCAAAGCTTCCAAATTTCACAGACTTAACTAAATATGGAGTTATTACATTGCTTAAGCATAAAGATGAAGTTCTTGAATATCTAGAAGGTATGTTGGGAACACAATAATGTATTACATCGTGTTTTACAAATGTAGATTTATCATGACTTGTTAATTCACTTGTTTGAAAGGTTCCTCCGGTGTCTATACTAACGTCAATAATAATTGCTCCTTTTTTCATTTTTAATACCATATCTTCTGAAATTACAGACTCAGAACTAGTACTGCTTGTGATTGTTCCTATAGCAACATCACATCTCATCAATGCTTTTAAAAGTTGTTTCTTTTGTATTGTTGAGCTGTATATTGGATTGCCAATTAATTTTTGAATTTTATTTAATTTAAAAATTGAATTACTAAAAACTTTTACACTAGCTCCTAATCTTGTTGCTGTTAATGCAGCAGCCTCGGCAATTTTATCAGAACCAATAATAACAATTTCTGTAGGTGGAACGCCACTAATATTTCCCAAAAACAATCCTTTTCCATTTGTGTTTACATTTGACATAAGCTCTGAAGATATTAAAACTGCAGCTTGGCCAGTAATATCGCCTAATTGATCTGAAACAGGAAAGTATCCATCATCTTCCTCTATAAATTCAAAGGCAACACAAGTAATTTTTTTATTAATAAGTTTGGTGATATATGGTGAAGATTGTTTTTTTAATTCTAAAGCAGAAATTAAAATTGAATTTGGCTTGATTAAATTAATTTCGAGATCTGTTAGTGGAGCAATTTTTAAAATTAAAGAACATTTGTATACTTCTTCTTTAGAATTTACAATTTTAGCGCCAGCTTCTGAATACTCTAAATCTGAAAAGTTTGAGCCTAATCCAGCTCCAGATTCAATAAATATTCGAAAATCATTCGAGGTTAGATAACTAACAGAGTCAGGAGTTAGACAAATTCTTTTTTCGTTATTTTCATCTTCCTTTGGGACTCCAATTATAAATTCTTTTTTTATTTGGTTTAACTCAAGTCTTTCTTCTTGTGGTAAAAGTTGTTCTTTACTAAATGGATAATTTATTTTATTCATTTATATCTATTTCTATAGTTCTGGTATCATCTTCTGATTCCTTAAAATTAATATAATTTACATTATTAGGTATTAAGTTTGGTATTTTTTCTGCCCATTCTAAAAAACACCAATTATTTTGAGACATGTAATCTTCAACTCCAATATCAAGAGCTTCATATTCATTTTCGATTCGATAAAAATCAAAATGAAAGACAGTTGATCCATTTGCATTGTATTCATTTACTATTGAGAAAGTTGGGCTAGAAACATTATCTGTACTTCCAAGTCTATTAACCAATGCTTTTATTAATGTTGTCTTACCAGACCCCATAACTCCATTAAAAATTAAAGTTTTACAAGTTGCATTTTTAAGTATAAAATCAGCTGCTAAGCTTATGTCTTCCAGGTTGTAGTTTATTATTTTATTCATGTTTACTTAGGCTCTAAAACAACATAAGGAATTATCATTTCTTCCATAGAAATACCTCCATGTTGGTATGTGTCTTTAAAATATGAAACATAATAATTGAAGTTATTTGGATAAGCAAAGAAACTATTATCTTTTGCAAAAATAAATGGACTATTAATAGAAACAGAAGGTAGGCCAATTTTATTTGGCTCCATAAAAGAAACTACCTCTTTATAGTTAAATGATAAGCTTTTACCTGTTTTATATCTAAGATTTGAGCTTAAATCTTTATTTCCAATAACTTTAGTTGGATTTTTTACATTGATAGTTCCATGATCTGTAGTTATTATTAATTTAAAATTAAGTTCTGCAGCTTGTTTAATTATCCCCATTAGAGGAGAATTATTAAACCAACTAGCAGTTAATGATCTATAACTTTTGTCATTAGAGGCTAGTTCTTTAATCATCTCCATTTCAGTTTTAGAGTGAGATAACATATCAACAAAGTTATATACTAATGTAATTAAATCATTTTCAGCTTTAGATTTAAAATCATCTTCTAACTTTCTGCCATTTTTTAAATTTGTTATCTTAATGTATTCGTTTTTTAAATTAGATAATCCCAATTTATTTAAATTTTCTTGTAGTAATTCATTTTCATAAAGGTTTTTACCTCCCTCTTCGTGGTCAAATTTCCAATATTGAGGAAATTTATCCTTAATATCTAGCGGCATTAGTCCAGAAAATAAAGCATTTCTGGCATATTGAGTAGCTGAAGGTAAAATACTAAAATAAGGCTCTTCCAAGATTTTGTTATAATATTTTAAAATGTAAGGCTCAATAGTTTTCCACTGATCATATCTTAGATTATCAATAACTACAAATAAAGTTTTTTGAGAAGGTGATATTTCATTTGTTAATCTATCGGAAATTAGTCGATTTGAAAGTATGGGCTTATCCTCAAATCCATTGATCCAATTTTCATAGTTCTTATCAATAAACCTTGAAAATGAGTTATTACATTCAGTTTTTTGAGAAATTAATATCTCTTCCATTGTAGATTCACCAGTATCATTTAATTGAAGTTCCCAGTATATGAGTTTTAAATATAGATTTACCCAATCTTGATAACAATTAGCAGAAGATAAATCGTTTGAAATTTTTCTAAACTCTTGTTGGTAATTTGTTAAAGTTCTCTCTGAAACTAATTTAGACTGAGAGAGAGCTTTTTTTAGACTCAATAAAATTTGATTAGGATTAACTGGCTTAATTAAATAATCAGATATTTTATTTCCTATTGCGTCTTCCATTATGTTTTCTTCCTCACTTTTGGTAATCATTATAATGGGAACATTGTAGTCAAGCTCATTTATAATATTCAAAACCTCTAATCCACTTAAACCGACCATATTTTCATCTAATAATAGTGCTGAATATTTATTGTTTTTAAACATCTCTATACCTTCAACTCCGTTATTAGATACATCCAATTCGTATCCTTTATTTTCAAGAAATATTATCAAGGGCTTTAATAAATCTATTTCATCATCAATCCAAAGAACTCTCATGGTTAAGTAATTATAATTATTTAAATATATAAAACGTATAAATTTAAGCAATTATTATAATCATACATTATCAATTAACGTATGTTTTATCTTATTTTTCATATTTTTGCAGAGTATGATTTATAGTGCCTTAAAATTAGCAGAATATTTAGACGGTAAACTACAAGGTAACCCTGATGTTAAGGTCACTAATATTGCTAAAATACAAGAGGCAAACAAAGATTCTGTTACATTTCTTTCAAATAAAAAATACACTCAATATGTTCATAACACTAAAGCTTCAATAATTGTAGTTGATAATGATTTTAATATTGATGATCAGATTACGCCTGTAATTATTAGAGTTGAGAATGCATATATTGGTTTTGTTAAGATGTTGCATCTATTTAATAAAACTAAAGAAATTCAATCTGGGATTAGTGAATTGTCAAACGTCTCAGAAAGCTCAGATATTTCAAATGATGTTTATATTGGTTCCTTTTCTACAATTTGTTCAAATACAAAACTTCATGAAAATGTAAAAATTCATGAAAATGTTTTTATTGGAGAAAATGTAATAATTGGGAGTAACACTATAATATGTTCTGGAGTTAAAATTTTAAACGACTGTATTATTGGAAACAATTGTATAATTAATTCAAACTCTGTAATTGGATCTGATGGCTTTGGTTTTGCGCCTGATAAAACGGGTACTTATATCAAGATACCTCAAATTGGAAATGTTATTATTAAAGATAATGTAAGTGTTGGGGCTTTAACTACAATAGATAGGGCTACCTTAGGATCTACAATTATTAATGAGGGAGTTAAATTAGATAACCAAGTTCAAATAGCGCACAATGTTATCATTGGAAAAAATACTGTAATTGCAGCTCAATCTGGTATTGCTGGTTCATCTATTATTGGAGAAAACTGTCAGTTAGGTGGACAATCCGGAGTTAGTGGTCATCTTAACATAGGGGATAATGTCAAAATCATGGGTAAATCTGCAGTTACTAACAATATTAAAAGCAATACAACTGTTAAAGGTTCTCCTGCATTTAACTCTACTGATTTTAATAGATCTTATGTGCACTTTAAAAATTTAAATAATAAATAATGATTACTACCGAAATTAAACAAACTACAATATCCAAACCTGTCTCGTTAAGTGGAGTTGGTTTACATACTGGACAAGAAGTTAAATTAACATTTATGCCTGCTAAAGCTGATAATGGATATACTTTTACCAGAGTTGATTTGGACGGTAATCCGATAATCGAAGCTAACATTAATTTTGTTACAAGTACTCAAAGAGGCACAGTTCTTGAAAAAAATGGTGTAACTATACAGACATGTGAACATGTTTTAGCTGCATTAGTCGGTTTAGAGATAGATAATGTTAACATTGAATTAAATGCTTCTGAGCCTCCAATAATGGATGGTTCATCAAAGTATTTTGTTGAAGCATTAGAATCTGCTGGTAAAGTAGATTTAGATCATTTTAGAGAAGAATATGTTGTTAAAAATGTTATTTCTTATAAAGATGAAAAATCAGGAAGTGAAATTACTATTATTCCAAGTGATCGTTACGAAGTTACCACAATGGTAGATTTTGGAACCAAAATATTAGGAACACAAAATGCTACATTGAACAATTTAGAAGATTTTAAAAATGAAATTTCAAACTCTAGAACTTTTAGTTTTCTTCACGAAATTGAAATGTTATTAAATGAAGGTCTAATTAAAGGTGGGGATTTAAATAATGCAATTGTATATGTTGATAAAGAATTATCTAAATCTACAATGGAGAAGTTAAAAATTGCCTTTAATAAAAATGACATAAAAGTTAAGTCAAATGGTATATTAGACAATTTGACCTTACATTATCCTAACGAAGCAGCTAGACATAAACTGCTTGATGTTATTGGTGATTTAGCTTTAGCCGGAGTAAGGCTAAGAGGTAAGGTTATAGCAAACAAGCCTGGGCATTATGTAAATACAAAATTTGCAAAAAAATTAAGTGATATCATAAAGATAGAAAAAAAGAATAACGTACCAATTGTTGATTTAAATTGTGATCCTATAATGGATACTAATAAAATTATGGAAGTCTTACCACATAGACCACCATTTTTATTTGTAGATAAAATTTATGAACTAACAAGTTCTAATGTTGTTGGAATTAAAAATGTCACAATTAATGAAACATTTTTTCAGGGTCATTTCCCTGGTTTTCCTGTAATGCCCGGTGTATTAATAGTTGAAGCAATGGCCCAAATAGGAGGTATACTAGTTTTAAATACATTTGAAAATCCTGAAGATTATTTAACTTTCTTTGCTAAAATTGATAAAGTTAAATTTAAAAATAAGGTTTTCCCTGGAGATACAATTATTTTTAAGTGTACTTTAATATCTCCAATTAGAAGAGGTATATGTCACATGCAAGGATATGCTTACGCAAACGGAAAATTATGTGCTGAAGCAGAACTAATTGCGCAAATAACTAAAGTTAAATAAATGAAACAACCATTATCATATATACACCCAAGTGCAAAAATTGCCAAAAACGTAGTAATTGAACCATTTACAACAATAGATGGGAACGTAACTATTGGTGAAGGAACTTGGATAGGACCCAACGTAACTATCATGGATGGTGCAAAAATAGGTAAAAACTGTAGTGTTTTTCCTGGATCTGTTATTTCAGCAACACCCCAAGACTTAAAGTATAATAATGAAGAGACAACAGTGGAAATTGGCGATAATGTCACCATTAGAGAATGTGTAACTATAAACAAAGGCACTTCTGATAGAATGAAGACTGTGATTGGCAATAACTGTCTTATAATGGCTTATTGTCATATTGCTCACGATTGCGTAGTTGGAGATAATTGTATATTTTCAAATAATTCAACACTTGCAGGTCACGTTACTGTAGGAGATTATGTTATTATTTCAGGTATGGCTGCAGTACATCAATTTTGTTCTATAGGTGATCATGCTTTTGTTACAGGTGGTTCTCTTGTTAGAAAAGATGTTCCTCCATATGTAAAAGCAGCAAGAGAACCTTTATCTTATGTTGGAATTAATTCTGTTGGCTTAAGAAGAAGAGGCTTTGATTCTAAAAAAATCTCTGAAATTCAGAATATATATAGATATTTATATCAAAAGAATTATAACAATACTCAAGCATGTCAAATTATTGAAGCAGAAATGGAAGCATCTACTGAAAGAGATAAAATTTTACTATTTATAAAAAATTCACATAGAGGTATAATGAAAGGATACTTCAAATAAAATTAATATGGCAAATACAAGTGACATAAGAAATGGATTATGCATAAGATATAATCACGACATTTTTAAAATAATTGAGTTCTTACATGTAAAACCTGGAAAAGGACCTGCATTTGTTCGAACAAAACTTAAAAGTGTTACTAACGGTAAAGTAATTGATAATACATTCTCTGCTGGTCATAAAATTGACGAGGTAAGAGTTGAAACTCATAAATATCAGTTTTTATATAACGACGGAGACGATTTTCATTTTATGAACTCTCAGGATTACAATCAAATTTCTTTAAATAAAGACTTAATTGATAGTTCTAATTTGTTAAAAGAAGGGGTTTTAGTAACTGTAATTATTAATTCTGAAGATGGACTGCCACTTTCTGTAGAAATGCCTGCTAGTGTTGTTTTAGAAGTTGTTTCAGCTGAACCTGGTGTTAAAGGTAATACAGCTACTAATGCAACAAAACCTGCAACTGTTGAAACTGGAGCTATAATTAATGTACCTCTTTTTATTAATGAGGGTGATAAAATAAAAATTGAAACTGAAAAAGGAACATACAAAGAAAGATTTAAAGAATAAAATATGAGTGTATTAGTAAATAAAGATTCAAGAATTATAGTCCAAGGTTTTACAGGTGGTGAGGGAACTTTCCACTCTACTCAAATGATAGATTATGGAACTAATTTAGTTGGAGGAGTAACACCAGGGAAAGGTGGTACAGAACATTTAGGAAAGCCTGTTTATAATACTGTAGAAGAGGCTGTTTATAAATTAAACGCTGATACATCAATTATTTTTGTTCCACCAGCATTTGCAGCTGATGCAATAATGGAGGCAGCTGATGCAAAAATTAAAACTATAATTACGATTACAGAGGGGATACCAACTTCAGACATGATAAAGGTTAAAAATTACTTAAACAATAAAGATTGTGTTTTGGTTGGTCCTAATTGTCCTGGAGTTATAACTCCAGATGAAGCTAAAGTGGGTATTATGCCTGGTTTTGTATTTAAGAAAGGTAATGTAGGTATTGTCTCTAAATCAGGTACTTTAACTTATGAAGCAGCTGATCAGGTAGTAAAACAGGGTTATGGTATTAGCACCGCAATTGGAATTGGTGGAGATCCTATAATTGGGACTACAACTAAAGATGCTTTAGAGATGCTAATAAATGACGATGAAACAAATTGTGTAGTGATGATTGGTGAAATTGGTGGACAGCTTGAGGCAGATGCTGCTAACTGGTATAAATCAAGTGGAAGTAATAAACCTGTAGTTGGATTTATTGCAGGTGAAACAGCACCAGCTGGAAGAACAATGGGGCATGCAGGAGCAATAGTTGGTGGTAGTGACGATACAGCTCAGGCAAAAAAAGAAATATTAACCAAGTGCGGAATTAATGTTGTTAATTCACCTGCTGATATAGGAAAAGAAGTTAAACTTATTCTTAATTAAAGATATATGTTATTAAAAGACAAAAACGTAATTATAACAGGTGCTACAAGAGGTATAGGTAAAGGTATTGCTTTAGAATTTGCAAAGCAAGGTGCAAATATTGCATTTACCTACAGTAGATCTGTGGATGAGGCTAAGGATTTAGAAAAAGAATTATCAAATTTTGGTGTAAAAGCAAAATCATTTCAAAGTGATGCTTCTAACTATGATGATTCACATAAACTAATTGAAAGTATTCTTTTGGATTTTGATACAATTGATGTCTTAGTTAATAATGCAGGTATCACAAAAGATAACTTATTAATGAGAATGCAAGAGTCTGATTTTGATATAGTTATAAATGTTAATCTAAAGTCAGTGTTTAATATGACTAAAGCAGTTCAAAAAACAATGCTTAAGCAAAGATATGGCTCAATAATAAACATGAGCTCTGTAGTTGGAGTGAAAGGAAATGCAGGACAAACTAATTACGCTGCATCAAAAGCTGGTATTATTGGATTTTCTAAATCAGTTGCTTTAGAACTTGGATCAAGAAACATAAGATGTAATGTTGTTGCGCCAGGATTTATAGAAACTGAAATGACAGCAAAACTTAATGAAGATACAGTTAATGAATGGAGAAAAGGTATTCCACTTAAAAGAGGAGGGACCCCACAAGATATTGCAAATACATGCACATGGTTAGCCAGTGATTTATCTTCTTATGTGACAGGTCAAGTTATTAATGTTGATGGTGGAATGTTAACATAAATAATAATTTTTATATATAAATTTAATACAAACAAAAAAAACAAAAAAAACATGGAAAAATTACCAAAAATTGGATTACCCCTAGTTATATTATTTTCTCTTTTCTTGCTTGTAGCAGGAAGATTATTTTATAACATTAATGCCGGAGAAGCTGGAGTTATATTTAAGACTTTTGACGGTGGTGTTGAAACAGACAAACCACCATTAGGTGAAGGATTTCAATTCGTTTGGCCTTGGAATAGTGTAGTCATTTATGAAGTTAGACAACAAGAAGTCTTTGAAAAAATGAACGTACTTTCTTCAAATGGACTTGAAATTAAATTAGAAGCTTCTGCATGGTTTCAACCTAATCAAGATGAATTAGGTAAGCTACACCAGGAAAAAGGAGTTAATTATAAAAATAGAATTTTATTACCAGCTATAAGATCTGCAGCAAGAAGTGTTGTGGGTAGGTACACACCTGAACAACTTTATTCTAGTAAGAGAGATGCTATTCAAACTGAAATTTATGATGAAACAAAAAAAATTGTTGAAGACCAATACATTCAACTAAATGAAATTTTAGTTAGAGATGTAACTCTTCCTCCTACAATTAAAGAAGCGATAGAAAGAAAGCTTAAGCAGGAGCAAGAGTCTTTAGAGTACGAATTTAGACTTGAGAGTGCTAGAAAAGAAGCAGATAAAGTTAGAATTGATGCTCAAGGTAAAGCTGATGCGAATAGAATTTTAAATTCCTCATTAACAACTAATATATTAAGAGATAAGGGTATTGAAGCTACAATTAAGCTTTCTGAATCAAATAATAGTAAGGTTATTGTTATTGGATCTGGTGAATCAGGTCTTCCTATTATACTAGGCGGAAACAACTAGTCTTTAAATTTTATTAAAAAGACCTCATAATTAAATTTATGGGGTCTTTTTATTTAAAACATAACATAAAATGAATTTAAACAATTATTACTTAATAGAAATTCAATTTTTAGGATACAGATTTCATGGTTGGCAAAAACAACCTAAGATTAAAACCGTACATTTAATGATTGATCGTACTATTAACTATGTACTTGAAAATAATAAATTTAAAACTCTAGGTGCAGGAAGAACTGATGCTATGGTATCAGCAAATCAAACCGCTTTTGAATTATTTACTGAATTACCAATATTTAATTTAGAAGAGTTTTTGAAATTAGTAAACACTAATTTACCTCAAGACATTAGAGCGCTAAATATTAAAACAGTTTCAAAAGAGTTTAATGTTATTAATGATTCTAAAATAAAAGAATATAAATACTTATTTTCAGAAGGAAGTAAAAACCATCCTTATTGCGCTCCGTTTATCACAACTTTTTTAGATAGTTTAAATATAGACCTGATGAAGGAAGGAGCAAAGCTATTTGAAGGGAAACACAATTTCAAGTCTTACTGCTATAAACCCAATGAAAATGGAATATTTGACAGAGAGATTACCTATTGTAAAATTTCTTTTAATACTACTTTACAAGCTAATTTCTTTCCTAAAAAAAGTTATGAATTAACTGTTAAGGGAAAAGGATTTATGAGAAATCAAATTAGACTTATGATGGGAGTTTTAGTTGAATTGGGTAGAGGAGAGGTAAGCTTAGATTATATAAAGGAATCTCTTAATACATACAACCCAAAAATTAATTATATAGCACCTGCTTCAGGACTTATGCTTAATAAAGTTGATTTTATTAATTAATTAAATACATCTATAGATTTATTTTTTATATTTTTGAAAAAATATATTATGGAAACACTTGAATTTTTAAATACAGAAATTTTTGAAAACACACTAAAGGATTATCTATTTGTTCTTTTGTTTATAGTCTTAGGTTATCTAATAATAATCCCTGTAAAATCAATTATTATTAAGATTCTATTTAAATTTTTTGGTAAAGATCATAATGATATTGACACCCTTGAGTTTAAGAATTTACTTAACAAACCATTACAATATTTTCTCATATTAATTTTATTCTTTTTTTCATTAAAATTTATTAATATTCCAACCTTTCTAACTTCATCTGAAGAAGGAGTTGATATTAGCGTTATTGCTACTAAAGGATTTAATTTTTTATTATTGACAACAGTTTTTTGGGTTATTTTAAGATCTATTGATTTTGTTGGATTTAAATTAAAGAATAAAGCCCTTGAAACTGAGAGTAAGGTTGACGATCAGTTAATCCCATTTGCAATTGACTTAGCCAAAGTTATTTCTATTGTTTTGGGTGCTGTTATGATTTTAGGAGAGGTTTTTGAAGTTAACATTACAGCTTTGGTTACTGGGCTTGGAATTGGTGGTGTTGCATTTGCACTAGCTTCTAAGGAAAGTTTAGAGAATTTATTAGGTTCATTTACTATCTTTTTCGATAAACCCTTCACAGTTGGTGATATTGTTACACTTGGTGGCGTTACCGGAATTGTTGAGAAAGTTGGTTTCAGAAGTACTAGAATTAGAACTTTTGATAAAAGTATTGTTACAGTTCCAAATAAAAATATTATCAGTTCTGAATTAGATAATTTAGGAGCAAGACCCGTTAGACGAGTAAAATTTAATATCGGTCTTACTTATGATACATCAGTAGAAAACATTAAAAATATTGTAAATGATATACAAATTTTAATAGATGAGCATCCTATGACAAACGAAGATGGTAGAGTCAGATTTCTAAATTTTGGTGCTAGCTCATTAGATATCATGATATTATATTACGTTAATAGTCCAGATTGGGAGGTATTAATTGATGCACAACAAAAAATTAATTTCGATATTATAAATATTGTAAATAAATATAAATGCGAATTTGCATTTCCTTCAACATCAGTTTACTTAGAAAAAAATTAACATATGCTTTTCCTTATTAAATAGGTGTTAAGCTCTATATTCTATTTTACATAATATAAATTATAGGACAATAAGTATTGTTTTCTATTCAGTATCGTTTGATGCTATAACCATTTCTCTATTGTATTTACAACACATAGGTAGTTTATCATAATCTTCATCCACAGCTGTACTAAGTTCAGTATCATATCCGGACTTTGCTATAGCATTGTGTATATCATTAATGAATTGGTCATTGATTTCTGTGGACACATTAATTGAAATCATTTTCGATTCCGTGCTCCATGATGCTGTATCTACACCTTCAATAGACATAGTTGCTGATTCAATTGTAGATTTACACATCCCACAATTACCTCTAACACCAAACGTAAGATCACTTTTAATAATTTCAGCAGTTTTTGTAGTTGGCACTTCAATAACTTTAACTTCTGGCTGTTTGTTATTCATGCAAGAAACGACGGTTAAAACACTAAATAATAGATAGATAGTTTTCATAATTTGATTTTTTATTTATTTTTTCTGTTGGCAATAAAACTTTTTACGAAATAGACCATAGAGAATATAGATGTAAGTATCATAAAAATAACACGTATTAAACCAACTCCACCAGAATCTAATGATTTAGGTAACCTCATAACAATCAAAGCTATTAGTATGACTAAAGTTAGTAATACAGCTATGTGAGCTATTAGTTTATTCTGTTTTTTTAATCCGTTAGTACATAGTAATAAGATTACACCAAATACAACTGGAATAAGTGCTGTTGGAGAAACCACTTCTAAATAACCCCATAAGCCTATAAATATTAAGGATAAAGAGTTAATTATATTTGCCTTGAATGAGTTCATGTTTATAAATTTTATTAATAAAGATAATTAATTAACAGCTATAGTTTCTTTTATTTTATCGAAATTCTCTCTGAGATAAGATCTCAATCTTTTTTTGTAATCATCTGTTAACCAACTTAAAAAGTTGTGAGTACTCTTACTGATACATTTAGAATATCTATTAATTCTAAAGTCTATGTCATCATTTAATTTTTTGGATAAAATTAATGCATCAAAAACATCTTCACTGTTTTCAATACAAATTTTTGCGTGTTGACTGATAGATCTTTCTAAAACAACTTTAGAGGACTCCCCTTTTCTAATAGATTCAACATAGGTTTTGTTAACATCAAAATAAACTTCTTTTGAATTTTGAAATTCCAATCTTAATTCATCAGGCATTTCATATCTAAAGTTGCTTTCAATTTCTTCATCAGTTATTATACTATCTAAATAATAATTTGGTGATTTAAATATTCTTTGCCAATCTAAATCAATACCCCATTCACCAAATC
>SGZJ01000020.1 GCA_004213995.1 Flavobacteriales bacterium
AATTCCTTACGGGGTTCCAATCTATGAGCAACTTATTTCATTATCTATATTAGTTGCTACATTTTTTGCAATAGTTTGGTTTGCAGCTAAAATTTATCGAGTTGGAATTTTGATGTATGGCCAAAAGCCGAGCTATAAAGACTTATTTAAATGGTTAAAATATTAATTTATGTCTAAAATATTAATAGTTGAAGATGAAATAGCAATTCGAAGAGTTTTGATTAAAATTCTAACCGAAGAAAATAGTGATTTTATTATTTCAGAAGCTCCTGATGGACTCGAAGCGATAGATCATATTAAAAATAATGAAATTGATTTAATTCTTTGTGATATCAAAATGCCTAAGAAAGATGGTATAGAGGTTCTAGAATATGCAAAAAGGATTAAACCTGAAACACCAATTATTATGATTTCTGGTCATGGAGATTTAGATACTGCAGTTGAAACAATGAGACTAGGTGCGTTTGATTATATCTCTAAACCACCAGATTTAAATAGATTATTGACTGCTGTTAGAAATGCACTTGATAATAAAAAATTAATCATCGAGAATATAAGATTAAGAAAGCAAATCAATACTTCGTATGAGATGATTGGTGAAAGTGAGGGAATTAAAGAAGTCAAAAACCTTATTGATAAAGTAGCTCCGACTGATGCCAGAGTATTAATCACAGGTCCAAATGGCTCTGGAAAAGAGTTAGTAGCTCATTGGATTCATCAAAAAAGTAAAAGATTTTCTTCTCCATTAATCGAAGTTAATTGTGCAGCAATTCCAAATGAATTAATAGAAAGTGAGTTGTTTGGACACCAAAAGGGATCTTTTACAGGTGCAAATAAAGATAAAACAGGAAAGTTTGAAGCTGCTAATAATGGAACAATATTTTTAGATGAAATAGGAGATATGAGTTTATCAGCTCAAGCCAAAGTTTTAAGAGCGCTTGAATCTAATTCTATTCAAAAGGTAGGTGCTCAAAAAGATATTAAGATTAACGTACGAGTTGTTGCAGCAACAAATAAAAATTTAAAAGAGGAAATTACAAAAGGAAACTTTAGGGAAGATTTATATCACCGTTTAGCTGTAATTTTAATCAAAGTTCCTTCTTTAAATAGTAGAGCCGAAGATATTCCATTATTAGTTGATTATTTTTCTGATAAAATATCTAAATCACAAGGCATTACAAATAAGCCATTTACAAATGATGCAATTAGCTTATTGAAATCTTATGATTGGTCTGGTAATATCAGAGGTCTTAGAAATGTTGTTGAGAGACTAATAATTCTGGGGGATGAAACAGAAATTACTGAAAATAATATTAAAGAATATTCAAATAAATAATGGGTATTATGAAAAATTCTATTTTATTCACTTTAATTACCTTACCCTTTTTTGTTTTATCTCAAACTGATGAAAAAGTCATTTCAGATATTTATACTAATTCACTTACTAATGGACAAAGCTACAAATGGCTTGATTACCTTTCTAATAATATTGGTAGTAGACTTTCAGGTTCTCTCGGTGCTGAGAAAGCAGTAGCTTGGACAAAGGAAGAATTAGAAACTTTAGGTTTAGATAAAGTTTGGTTACAGCCAGTGATGGTTCCTAAATGGGTTAGAGGTGTTCCTGAATTTGCTTATATTGAAACTAGTCCTGGAAGTACTATCAAGGTAAATATTTGTGCTTTGGGAGGTTCAATTTCAACCCCTTCAGCAGGTTTGAAAGCTAAAATTATTGAAGTTTCTGGAGTTGACGAATTAGAAAAATTGGGTAAAGACAAAATTGAAGGTAAAATTGTTTTTTTTAATAGGCCAATGGATGCTTCTCTTATCAATACTTTTGAGTCATATGGTGGTTGTGTTAATCAAAGGTATTCAGGAGCAATGGAAGCTAGTAAGTTTGGAGCAATTGGAGTAATAGTTCGGTCAATGAATTTAAGAATTGATGATTTACCTCACACAGGATCTATGACCTATGGGGATATACCACCTGATGATAGAATACCATCAGCTGCAATAAGTACAAAGCATGCAGATTTGTTAAGTGGAATGGTTAAGTTAGATAATAATATCCAGTTTTATTTTAAACAAAATTCTAAGCAATTAGATGACGTTTTATCCCATAATGTAATTGGTGAAATTACTGGAAGTGAATATCCTGATGAATATATTGTTGTAGGTGGTCATTTAGATTCATGGGATCTTGGTGATGGAGCTCATGACGATGGCGCAGGATGTACTCAATCTATGGAGGTACTTAGACTATTAAAATTATCAGGAATAAAACCAAAAAGATCAATTAGAGTTGTATTATTTATGAACGAAGAAAACGGATTGAGAGGAGGAAATAAATACGCTGAAATTGCAGCTCAAAAAAATGAAAATCATATTTTTGCTTTAGAAAGCGATGCAGGAGGTTTTACTCCAAGAGGTTTTTACTTTGATTGTGATCAATCAAATTTTGAACAAATTTTATCCTGGAAGAGTTTATTTAAACCATACCTAATACATTTCTTCGAATTAGGAGGTAGTGGTGCTGATATTGGTCCATTGAAAAATGAAACGAATGTGTTGTCTGGCTTAAAGCCTGATTCTCAAAGATATTTTGATTATCATCATGCTCCAAATGATACTTTTGATGCAGTTAATAAAAGAGAGCTTGAATTAGGTGCAGCAACCATGACATCTTTAATTTATTTGATAGATAAGTATGGGATTGTTAAATAAATTTCAGAAACTTAATAAAAAATTAAAATTTATTAATTGTTTTTCTGATTTCTACCAAATTAGAAACTAAATTTTCTAATTGATTTAAATCTAACATGTTTGCACCATCACTTTTTGCGTTTTTCGGATCAAAATGTGTTTCAATAAACAATCCATCAATATTATTAACAACTCCAGCTCTTGCTATAGTTTCAATCATTTCAGGAATACCACCAGTTACTCCACTTGTTTGATTTGGCTTTTGTAGTGAATGTGTTACATCTAGTATGGTAGGAGCAATTGACTTCATTATTGGTATCCCTCTAAAATCTACTATCATATCTTGATAGCCAAACATAGTACCACGATCTGTAATAAGTACATTTGAATTGTTTGAATCTTTTACTTTTTGTACAGCATATTTCATACTTTCAGGACTCATGAATTGCCCTTTCTTTAGATTTACTGTTTTTCCTGTTTTTGCAGCTGCTACAACTAAATCAGTTTGTCTTACTAAAAAAGCTGGAATTTGTAAAACATCTACATATTTAGCTGCTAAATCAGCATCTTTGACCTCATGAATATCAGTAATAGTTGGTACATCAAAGGTTGAAGAAACTTTGCTTAAAATTTCTAAAGCTTTAATATCTCCAATTCCTGTAAAACTATCAATTCTACTTCTGTTTGCTTTTTTGAAACTTCCTTTGAAGATAAAAGGAATCTTATACTTATTTGATATATTCAAAATCTTTTCAGCAATTTTAAAGGCCATTTCTTCACCTTCTATAGCACATGGGCCAGCAATTAAAATAAAATTATTCGAATTTAGATGTTTAAGTTTTGGAATATTCATAACTGTTTGTAAAAAATAATTTCAGTAAAGTTACTGCTTTTTTAATATCTGTATAAAAATAACTTTATTCTTCTAATGATAATAATATAGCTTACATTTGCACAAATTTTAAAATTTAGTCATGACTAAAACAAAAAATATTGCAATTATAGCTCACGTAGATCACGGAAAGACAACTTTAGTTGATAAAATCATGTTTCATTGTCAGTTGTTTAGAGAGAATGAAAATAAGGGCGATTTGATTTTAGATAACAATGACTTAGAAAGAGAAAGAGGGATTACAATCACTTCAAAAAATGTTTCCGTTATATATAAGGATACTAAAATTAATATAATTGACACGCCTGGTCACGCAGATTTTGGAGGAGAAGTTGAAAGAGTTTTAAACATGGCTGATGGTGTTTTACTTTTAGTAGATGCTTTTGAAGGTCCAATGCCGCAAACCAGATTTGTATTACAAAAAGCTCTAGATCTGGGATTAAAGCCTTGTGTAGTTATTAATAAAGTTGATAAAGAAAATTGCACTCCCGAAGAAGTTCATGAATCAGTCTTTGATTTAATGTTCGAGTTAGGAGCTGAAGAATGGCAATTAGATTTCCCTACTGTTTATGGCTCAGCTAAAGAAAATTGGATGAGTGATGACTGGAAAGATATTACAGAAAATATCGAACCATTACTAAATATGGTTATTGAACATGTCCCTTCACCAACTATTAGAGAAGGTAGTTTACAAATGTTAATTACCTCATTAGACTACTCTTCATTTACAGGTAGAATAGCAATTGGCAGACTACAAAGAGGAAAGTTAACAACAGGTATGAATGTTTCTTTAGTTAAAAGAGATAAGTCCATAGTCAAATCTAAAATTAAAGAATTACATACATTTGAAGGTTTAGGTCGAATTAAGGTAGATGAAGTTCAACCCGGAGATATATGCGCAATAGTTGGATTAGATAATTTTGAAATTGGTGATACTATTGCTGATTTTGAAAACCCTGAATCATTAAAGACTATTGCTATTGATGAGCCTACGATGAGTATGTTATTTACAATTAATGATTCTCCCTTTTTCGGAAATGATGGAAAATATGTTACTTCTAGACATATTAAAGACAGATTAAATAAAGAACTCGAAAAAAACCTAGCACTTCGACTTAATGAAACTGAAAGTGCTGATAAATTTTTAGTTTTTGGAAGAGGTGTTTTACACTTATCAGTTTTGATCGAAACTATGCGAAGAGAGGGTTATGAATTACAAATTGGACAACCACAAGTAATAATTAAAGAGATTGATGGTCAAAAATGTGAACCATTTGAAGAAATGACAATTGATTTACCAGAAACTGTTTCAGGGAAAGCTGTTGAAATGGTATCTATCAGAAAAGGAGAAATGTTAAGTATGGTTTCTAAAGGAGAAAGAATGGTTTGTGAGTTTTTAATTCCATCAAGAGGAATAATTGGTTTAAGAAATCAGTTACTAACCGCAACTGCAGGTGAAGCAATTATGACCCATAGATTTAAAGAATACAAACCAGTAAAAGGTGGTATTCCAGAAAGACAAAATGGTTCTCTAGTTTCTATGGAAAAAGGAAAAGCAATCCCTTATTCAATTGATAAGCTACAAGATAGAGGTAAATTTTTCGTTAACCCAGGTGAAGAAATTTATGAAGGTCAGGTTATTGGTGAAAATTCTAGAGGTGATGATATGGTTATTAATATTACTAAAACAAAAAAATTAAGTAATGTAAGATCTTCAGGTGCTGATGATAAGGCAAAAATTGTTCCAGCAATTAAATTTTCACTAGAAGAGGCTTTAGAATATATTCAAAAAGATGAATATGTAGAAGTAACCCCTGTAAACCTAAGATTAAGAAAAGTTTTATTAAAAGAAGTCGAGAGAAAGAGAAATAAGTTGATTTAAAAAATAAATAGTATTTTCATATCAAATAAAATATAGTACTATTTACTCCATAAAAAAATATAATAAAAATAATAAGTCAGATTGGAATAATTTTGTTTCAAAATCCAGAAATGGGACATTTTTATTTAATAGAGATTTTATGGATTATCACAGTGAAAAATTCTCTGATTATTCATTGTTAATTTATAAGGGTGAAAAACTTATAGCACTACTTCCTGCTAATTTAATAAATGACCAATTATTTTCACACAGTGGTTTAAGTTATGGAGGTTTTATTTTTGATGATCAATCAAAATATAAAGATGTAGTTGAGGTTTTTAAGCTTACCCTTGAAATGCTTTGTAAAAATAATATTAGTACATTAAACTATAAATGTATTCCAAGTATATATCATCTCTCACCAACTGACGAATCCAAGCATATTTTATTCAAGTTAAATGCAAAACTTGTTAAAACTGAGTTGCTATCTGTTGTAAAGCAAAATAGAATGTTCTTGTCTAAGGATAGAAATAGTGGGTTGAGCAGGGGAGTAAAAAACAATTTAATTATCAAAGAAGTAAATGAGTTTGATGATTTTTGGAATTTATTATTGATTCCAAACCTAAAACGAAAACATAATGTTTTACCTGTACACTCAATTGGAGAAATATCTCTCTTAAAAAATAAATTCAAAAATAATATTAGACAATTTAATGTTTTTCACGATAAAGACTTAATAGCTGGCGCAACAATCTTTGAAACAAAAACTACTGCACACGTCCAGTATATATCATCAAACGGCACAAAGAATAAACTTGGTAGTTTAGATTTTTTATTTAACCATTTAATCAAAAACACCTTTGGTGATAAATCTTTTTTTGATTTTGGTAACTCAAATGAAGAGAATGGAGAAAAATTAAATAAAGGCTTAATGTATTGGAAGGAAGGTTTTGGGGCAAAATCTGTTTCTCAAGATTTTTATAAAATTGAAACTCTAAACTTTATTAATTTAGATAATTTATTTATTTAATAACTTTCCATAAAAGTTTTCTAAAATAAATATTTAATAATAAAAAGTGAATTAAGTAGGTGACAAAATATGCTATTGAAAGGCCTATAAAGCCATATGTATTAGCTAGAATTATTGATAAAATCACAAACAGTATACACCATTCTACTTGAAATAAAATAAATTGATTCGTTTTAGCCTTAGCAACCAATATGTTTCCTAAAACCCAACAATTAATTTTGATAATATCCCCTAATAAATGAAATAATATTAAGCTATTAATTAAGTTAAACTCATTTGTGAATAAGATATTAATAATCATATCTTTTGACAAGTAAACTACTATTGTAATTAAAAAAATAACAGGTAATATTGTTTTCCATATTTTAAAAACCTCTTTTTTCAATTGAACGTTATTTAAATTTGAAAATGTCGGAACTAGATAAAATTTAAATGTTGTTGTAAGGAATAATAAATAAATTGCTGATATTCTCCACATAGCTTCCCATGAACCAGCATGATTAGAGTCAAATTCATCATAGATATAATACCTAACTATAAATGTTGCACTTATAAGGCATATCGGTGCAGCAATTGCCATTAATGAAAAGTTGGATAAATTTTTTAAGTACTCAACTTTAAATAAGAAATTAAAAAAGTTTAATTTAAAAGGTTTTAAAATAAGACAAATTGATAAGGCTGTAATTAATGTTAGAATTGGGCTTAATATTAACGCATAAAAAGCTCCAATTATTGAATAATTGACTACCAAATAAATTAAAAGAATAGCTGAAATTAACGTTGCTACGATATTAATTAATACAAATATTTTAATCTTCTTTAGACCATTTAGTACTGACATTATAAATGTTTGTATAGAAAATGATATAATAGATATAGATAAAATATATTTATAATTATTATTCTTGATAAGACTCATTTCATCAGAAAAACCAGTAGTTACATAATTATAGAAAATGAGTATCAATAATACTACAATTAACGAACTGTAAAAGTGAATTTTAAAACTTGTAGAAAGGAGTTCTTTGAAATTAGTTTTGTTTTTATTTAATTCAGATGTATATTTTACAGTTCCAGTTTCAATACCCATTGTTCCAAGTGTATTACCGATTTTTAAAAAGTCTTTTAGTTGACCAATTAAAAACATACCATTTGTTCCAAGGTAAACGGCTATTACTTTATTAGTAATTAATTTAACCAATAAGCTTATTGTGGTGCTAGCGGCTGAATAAATAGATGTTTTTATAAAATTCATTTACAATTAATTAAAGTCTTTCCATTCATTAAATGAGTAATCAAAAATTTCTTTTAACTTTTTTACGTCACTGAAATACCCAGCATCTTTTAAGTGGTTTCTATGTTCTGATTGTAAAGGTTCGTATTCGAATTCTTCTGTTTTCCAATTTGTTATTATATCTTTCAATTTATTCTTTATTCTATCAATTGATTTGTTTGATAAAAATATTTTACCAATTTTTGTGTAGTTCATTTTTCCAATTGAAGATTTTCTTATAAAATGATATAAAAATGAATAC
The DNA here is from genome assembly GCA_004213995.1 of Flavobacteriales bacterium. Taxonomy (GTDB): domain Bacteria; phylum Bacteroidota; class Bacteroidia; order Flavobacteriales; family Flavobacteriaceae; genus SGZJ01. The sequence goes on from SGZJ01000020.1 coordinate 8,019, forward strand.
TTTATTCTTGTTGTTTTATTGGAAGTTTTTTCTGGAATTGATTCAAGTTTTTTTAATCCTAAAAAATCAAAACATGAATTAATTGTATCAAGTCGATTTGATATCAGCTTTTCAAGAGTAATTACTTTAATGTTTTCTAGTCCAAAATTATCAATAAAGCGTTGAATCCATTTCGAATATAAACCAAATTGAAAATAATTTTTCGGATAATAATCATATTCTTCAAAATTGATCCCGCTTTCTAAATTTAATACATTTTTTATTTTGTTTTTTTCTAAGCCTAAACCTTTCATCCACCAAAAGTGTGAATTATATCTGTCAATTGGATTTCTTAAAATAAAAATAAATTTTGGAGATTTTTTATAATTTTTATTAATGTTTTCTATGAAGGAATTATAATACATATACGAAGTAGTTGATTCACCACAAATTTTAGATTTTTCAACAAATAGTTTTTTATAATTTAACCAATCTTGTTCTATATATTTTTCAAAATTTTTATTATTCCAAAATACCGGTTCTTTAACTTTAGACATTGAAATTTCTGGGTGTAAATTTAAAAGTTCGTGCAAAGTAGTAGTACCCGACTTTGCAGCACCTGGAATAAATAAATTGGGTAGAAACTTATTTTTCATAATTAATAGCTTTTAACCATTTACTCTCATAAATGTTAGCGACATTATCGTAATTATGATGATCTTCTATGAATTTTCTAGCATTTATACTTATATCTTTAATTTTTTTTGGATTCTCAATTAAGATACTTAATTTTTCTACTAAATAATTAACATCTGGTAATGCATTAATAGCTATGCCATCTTCACTTACTCCGTAATGCTCTAGCCACTCTTTTTCTGCACCTGTAAATACTACCTTCCCTTTAGCCATTGCTTCTAAGGCATTATAACCTTGATCATACGCATATACTTGATCTAAAAAAATATGGCAATTACAATAAGATTTCATATAATCTCTATATTTTAAGTCTTGAACTTCAATATATTCAACACTTTCTTTGTATTTTTTTTTAATTATTTCCATTGCTCTTATGAAATAATCGTTACCTTTTTTAGTTGAGTTCTTCGAATTAATTCCATGAAATATTATTACTTTATCTTCTATTTCTACGAAATCATAACTTAATTTTTTTAAGTTAACTGGATTTGGAACCATTCCTAAGTACTTTTTTTCTCCAATTAATGGAATATGGTAGTCTAAATCAGAGCTAATAACGCCTTTAATATTTTTATAAATATATCTATGAAGTTTTTTAAACTCTGATGAATTGTATTTTAATATGTGACGATATTTTTTTAATAATAATTTATCATTTAAATAAGGGGTAAGTATCGAATATTTAAATTTATTTTCTAATGCATACTTAACACTTATATAATCAACTCCACATGATAAAAGAAATAGGTTCTTATTATTTTTTAATATTTTTTTAAGTAAAATTGTCTCTAACCAAGGAGTAGTTTTAAATGAATTTTCGTTTATTAATTGAACAATGTCAAAATCTTTTAAAGTTTTTATTTTTAAGTAAGCTTTAAATCCTAATTCAAAGTCATTTAGACTGACCTTAAGTAACTTGTCAATTATCTTTGCGATAAATTTCAAAAATGGTATCTCAAAAATTGTTGATTTAACTTCTATGTCCACCGGGTAATTTTTAAATCCATCTCCAGTACCCAATAAAGTAACTGAATGACCGTTTAACTGTAGACCATCTTTTAGAGAATTATGAAGTCCACTATATTCACCTATTAAAAGAATTTTCATTAATTTATCTACATTTGTTTCAAATATAATTTTAATGAGTAATGTAAACAACAAAAATATCAGTTTAGAAATCTTAATCTCAACAAAAGACAGAGATAATCTTGATTTTTTAAATAGTATTTTTATTAATAATGATACTCATACTAACTCTATATTAATTATTAATCAAACGCAGAATATAAACTTTTCTTGCCCACATTCTGATAATATTAATTTAGTCAATGTAAGTGAAACCGGTTTATCAAAAAGTAGAAATTTGGCAATTGAAAAAGCTAAATCTGACATATGTTTATTTGCTGATGATGATATTGTTTATGAAAATGATTATGATTCTATAATCTTAAATGCTTTTAATCTTAATCCTAGTGCAGATATAATTACATTTAAGATGAATGATTTAAAAGGTAATTCTTTTAAAGATTATCCAATCATAAAAAAGCATAACAAAAAATCTTTAAGTTTTGTTAATTCTGTGGTTATTGCTTTTAGAAGAGATTCTATTATTTCTAATAAAGTTTTATTTGATGAAAACTTTGGATTAGGATCAATATTTCAAACAGCAGATGAATATGTTTTTCTTAGGAATGCATTAAAATTGAAACTAAATATTGTTTTTCACAATGAGGTAATTTTATCTCACCCAATTAATAGCTCAGGAAAAGACGTTGCTAGCGATAGAATATTATTTGCTAAAGGTGCTTTGTTTTATAAATATTATAATATTCTTTCTTTTATTAAATTAATCCACTATTTATATTTAATGTTTAAATTTAAATATATTAGTTTAGGTCAAATTTTTAATAAGTATTTTGTTGGAGTTAAGGGAATAATAAAATATATAAAGGTAAATAATGAAAAAAAATAGTTTAGAAAATGTTTACAAATTCAATATTCCTAAAATAATATCTCCTGAAGGTATGGGTTCTTTGTCCTTTGTTGAAAAAGAAATTATTCCTTTTTCTATTAAAAGAGTTTACTATTTATATGATGTTCCATTTAATGGAGAGCGTGGAGGACATGCGCATAAAGATCTATTTCAAGTCTTAATAGCACTCAATGGAAGTTTTGAGTTGTTGCTAGATGACGGTTCCAATACAAAAAAAATATTGTTAGATAGTCCTAACATTGGCCTCTATATTCCAAATGGTATTTGGAGAGAAATGAATAATTTTTCTAAAAATTCAGTTTGTCTAGTTTTGGCATCTGAAGACTATGATGAAAATGATTACATTAGAAATTACCAAGATTTTAAAGAAATGAGCTAATTATTTTAAAGAGCACAAATACGATAATCTATATAGGTCAAAAACAAATAAACTAGGGTTTGATCCTTTTAAGTTTGATTCAATAGATTTTGAAAAGATGTTAATTAGCTTTGAAATTATTTTTTTAAGTCCAAAAAAATTAAATAATCTATAATATTTTAAGATAGTTATATCATTTTTATTTATCAATTTATTAGTATTTAGATAGTGTAAATTTTCTAATGCCTCTTTAGTCTTTGCTAAAAATTTTGAATTATCATCTAGCCCATAATGGGTTACTTCGTTATCAATATGATTTATAGAAACCAAATTTTCTTTTAGTAATGCCCCAAAAAAATAATCCATTCCGTAACCATTTATATTTATGTTTTTATTGATTTTGTCAAAAATTACTTTTTTAACTAAAAAATTTGAAGAAATAATGTATTTGTATGGATTTTTATTTCTAATAACACTTTGAACATCTTCTCTAGACTTTCCAAACAGATATCTTAGGTTATTTGTTTCAATGTTTTTATAATTAAAGCCACCAAAAACAACTTCAAATCCTTTTTTAATTTCATTTACATAAACTTTTATAAAATTATCATTCAGTGGTTTAACGTCAACATCAATATAGAGAAGCCATTTGTATTGTGCTTTTTGAGACAATAATTGACGATTTGCTACTCTTCCAATATTTTTTTTACTTTCAAAAAATTTACAATTTGTAAGCATGTTAATCTTTTGATTTACTTCATTTAAAGTAGAAAATGAAGCATCATCTATACTTATAATTTCGAAAACAATTCCTAGTGTTAAACACTCTTTTTCTAATCTAGATACTAGATCATATGCATTATAGTTATAGCAAGGAATTAAAATTGAAATCATTCGTAAATATTTTCAATACTCATCCCAGTTACATCAATGCTACGTATAGATTTATTGTTGCATAATAGTGTTTTATGTGGAAACTGTTTAATTAATATAAAATCATGTGTTGCCATGAGAATAGTATTTCCTTTTTTATTTAAATCTAATAGAAGTTGCATGATTTCCAGACTTGTTTTAGGATCTAAATTTCCTGTTGGTTCATCTGCTATAATTAAATCAGGATTATTTAATAGTGCTCTAGATATTGCTACTTTTTGTTTTTGACCACCTGATAATTGATGTGGAAACTTGTGAATCAAATCTTTAATATTAATAATTTCTAAAACTTCATAAATCCTATCTTCAATTTTTCTTTTGTTTTTCCACTCGGTAGCTTGAAGAACAAATTTTAAATTGTCAAAAACTGACCTGTCTTGTAGAAGATTGAAATCTTGAAAGACTATTCCAAGTTTTCTTCTCAAAAACGGTATTTTATTTTCTTTTAAATTTTTAAGTGTAAAGCCACCTACAGAAATCTCTCCTTTTTGTAATTCTAAATCTGCATAAATAGTCTTTATTAAACTACTTTTCCCTGATCCAGTTTTTCCAATTAGATAAATAAAATCACCTTTATTAATTTTTATATTAATATTTTCAAAAATTGTTTCGTCTTGTTGGAATATTGAAACTTCTTCTATGTTTAATATGCTTGAACCCATAATATAAATATAATACTAAATTGTATTATTTTAGCAAAGAGGTGTTTAAATCCTAATAAAATTATGAAAGATAAAATCGATAATATTTCAAAGTTATCTAAAGTTAATTTTAAAGAAAACAACTCTTTCTTTAATAAATTAAAGAAAAAACAACCCAAACAATTTGATTATTTAATGAGTGATCTTCATAATGAAGAATTCTCAAAAACTAATTGTTTAGAATGTGCAAATTGTTGCAAAACAACAAGTCCAATTTTTACATCTAAAGATATTATAAGTATTTCTAAGCACTTAAGACTTAAAGTTGATGAGTTTATATCAAAATATTTAATAATTGATTCTGACAATGATTATGTACTTAAAAAGTCCCCTTGTGTTTTTTTAAATAATGATAACTCATGTTTTATTTATGAATATAGACCTAAAGCATGTCGCGAATATCCCCATACTAACAGAAAAGATTTTCATAAAATTTCTCAAATTACTATGAAGAATATTGAAATTTGTCCTGCTGCTTTTAATATTGTAGAGAAGCTCAAGATTGCAATAAAGAAAACTTAATATAGTAAGTATTTTTTTCTTATTTTTTTAAAATCATTTAATTCATATGTCCAGGAAGATCTTATTTTATTTTCTGACCAATTATTGATGATTTGTTCTTTTAAATTTTTAGTTCCCGATAGCTTTACAAAAAATGAATTAAAAAAATCATCTTTATTTGAACTGTTATTATAACTATTAATTAAGTATTTAAGCTCTATTCTATTCAAATCTTTTATAGACTTTAGTTGTTCTCCAAAACAAACTAAACCATTGTTTTTTGGACTACTTGATCCAGAATTAGGTGTTGGTATAAATCTATATTTGTATATTTTGGTATCTAAAAAAGGGCTACCATATATGGTAAATTGTTCATTAGTTCCTCTTCCAACACTTACGTTTGTACCCTCAAATAAACATAAACTAGGATATAAATTTATTGATTTGTCATTTGGTAGATTTGGTGATGGTTTTATAGGTAAACTATAATTAGATTTTCTATTATAGTTTTTTATTTTAATTATTTTTAATTCACAATTCAAATCATTTCCTAACCAATTTTCTCCATTAATCATATTTGCATATTCACCAATTGTCATTCCATATACTATAGGTACATTGTGCATACCAACAAAACTTTTATTTTCTGATTCTAAAACCGGTCCATCTACATAATGAATATTTGGATTAGGACGATCTAAAACTACTAAAGGGATGTTGTTTTGAGCACACGCTTTCATGACGTAATGCAAGGTAGATATGTGCGTGTAGAATCTAACACCTACATCTTGAATATCAAAAATCATTATATCAATCCCTTCTAAATCTTTATTTGATAATTCACCATATTTTCTTTTTTTTCCATGTAAAGAAATTATTTCTAATCCTGTTTTTTTATCAA
>SGZJ01000021.1 GCA_004213995.1 Flavobacteriales bacterium
CTTCAGAAGTAGAAATGGTTTTATCGACACAATGTGTAATGCAACCAAAGCCAAAAAAAATGAGGATTACAATTAATGGATCTTTAAACAAAGGAGTTACACCAAAAGATGTTGCTTTATATATTATTTCAAAATTAAGTACAGCAGGAGCTACAGGCTATTTTGTTGAGTATTTTGGTGAAGTATTTTCGAATATGTCTATGGAAGGTAGAATGACTGTCTGCAATTTGAGTATTGAAATGGGAGCTAGAGGAGGAATGATTGCGCCAGATGATAAAACTTTTGAATATATTAAAGGAAGAGAATTTACCCCAAAAGCAGAAAAATGGGATATAGCTATGAATTATTGGAAAACTTTAAAAACAGATTCAAATGCTATTTTTGATAAAGAAATGACATTTGATGGATCTGACATTAGTCCAATGATAACTTATGGAACTAACCCAGGAATGGGAATGGGTATTTCTGGTGAAATACCAAAAGTTGAAGACCAGAGTTCTGCTTCCAAAAGTTATTTTAAATCTTTAAATTATATGGACTACAGCGAAGGTGAATCTATGATTGGGAAAAAAATAGATTTTGTTTTTTTAGGTAGTTGTACAAATGGTAGAATTGAAGATTTTAGAGACTTTGCTAAAATAATTAAAGGAAGAAAAAAAGCAGCTAATGTTACAGCATGGTTAGTTCCTGGTTCTCACAAAGTAGAGAAGGCTATTAAAGACGAAGGTATATTAGAAATACTTACAGAATCTGGTTTTGATCTTAGAGAACCAGGCTGTTCAGCATGTTTAGCTATGAACGACGATAAAATTCCAACAGGAAAATATGCAGTGAGTACCTCAAATAGAAATTTTGAAGGTAGACAAGGACCTGGATCTAGAACTATACTTGCAAGTCCTTTGGTGGCAGCTGCTGCTGCAGTGACTGGAGAAATAACAGACCCTAGAAATTTATTTTAATAAATATTATGGCATACGACAAATTTACAAAGCTTAAAAGCACATGTATTCCTCTTCCGATTGAAAATGTTGATACAGATCAGATTATTCCTGCTAGATTTTTAAAAGCAATTGAAAGAAAAGGATTTGGAGATAATTTATTTAGAGATTGGAGATATAATTCTGACAATTCTATTAAGCAAGATTTTGTACTAAATAATCCAACCTTTAAGGGTGAAATTCTTGTTGGAGGAAAAAACTTTGGTTCTGGTTCATCAAGAGAGCATGCTGCCTGGTCTATTTATGATTATGGATTTAGATGTGTTATCTCTAGTTTTTTCGCAGACATATTTAGTGCTAACTGTTTAAATGTTGGAGTTTTGCCTGTTCAAGTTTCTGAAAAGTTCTTAAATATAATTTTTGAAAACATATATAATAAACCAAATATTGAATTGTGTATTGATTTAATTAATCAATCTGTTTCAATTCCAGAATTAAAACTCAGTGAGTCTTTTACAATTAATGATTACAAAAAAAATAATATGTTAAATGGATATGATGATATTGATTATTTGATGAGTATGAAAAATTCTATAACTGATTTTGCAAATAAAACACCTCTTTAATTAATTCTGATGGTTAGGAATGTTGAAATAATGGATACTACTCTTCGTGATGGTGAACAAACATCAGGAATGTCTTTTTCATCCTCAGAAAAATTAACAATTGCTAAATTACTTCTTGAAGAATTAAAGGTTGATAGAATAGAAATTGCCTCTGCTAGAGTTTCTGATGGTGAATTTACTGCAGTTAAGAATATTGCTAAGTGGGCTAAAGAAAATGATTATTTAAATAAAATTGAAGTATTAACATTTTTAGATAAAGGGGTTTCTATTAATTGGCTAAGTAATTCTGGTGCTAAAGTTCAAAATCTACTTACGAAAGGTTCTATTAATCATCTTAAATATCAAATTAAAAAAACTCCAAAAGAACATTTTAACGATGTTTATAATTCTGTTCATGACGCTAGGGAATTAAATATTGACACAAACGTTTATTTAGAGGATTGGAGTAACGGAATGAGAAATTCTCCAGACTATGTTTTCGAATATCTGGATTTTTTATCAACACTGCCTATAAAAAGAGTTCTATTGCCCGACACTTTAGGTGTATTAAGTCCAAAGGAAACATATAATTACCTTTCTGTAATTATTAACAAATATCCTAATATTCATTTTGATTTTCATGCTCATAATGATTATGATTTAAGTGTCTCTAATGTAATGGAGAGCTTAAAAGCAGGATGTCATGGATTACACCTTACAATTAACGGTATGGGTGAACGAGCTGGTAATGCTCCAATGGCAAGTGTAGCTGCAGTTGTACGAGATTTTCTTCCAGATGTTAAAATTAATTTAGAAGAAAAAAAACTTTATAAAGTTAGCGCTTTGATTTCAGCATTTACAGGCTTTAAAATCCCCGCTAATAAGCCAATTGTTGGTGAGAATGTATTTACTCAAACTGCAGGAATTCATGCTGACGGTGATAGTAAAAATAATTTATATTTCAATGATTTACTTCCTGAGAGATTTGGAAGAATCAGAGAGTATGCATTGGGGAAAACATCTGGAAAAGCTAACATAAAAAAAAATTTAGATAGGTTAGGAATAACACTAAATAATGAAGATTTAAAAAAAGTTACTAACCGTGTGATAGAATTAGGTGATAAAAAGGAAAAAGTTACTGCCGAAGATTTACCTTACATAATATCTGATGTGCTAAATACATCTATACAAGTTAAAAGAGTTTTAATTAACTCTTACATTTTAAAACATACTATGGGAAAAGATCCATCTGTTTATTTAGAATTGAAAATTGATGATAATATATACAAAAAAACAGGGGTGGGTGATGGTCAATTTGATGCCTTTATGAATGCAGTAAATGAAATTTATAAAGACAATAATTTAAAGACACCAAATTTGGTTAATTACCTTGTGACAATCCCAAAGGGAAGTAATTCAGACGCTTTGTGTGAAACAATAATCACATGGAGAGATTCTAGTTGTGAATTCACAACTAGGGGGTTAGATTCAGATCAAACAGTTTCCGCTATTAAGGCAACTGAAAAAATGTTAAATATTATAATAAATTAATTTTTTATGAAATTAAATATAGCCTTATTAGCTGGAGATGGAATTGGTCCAGAAGTTATAGACCAAGCAGTCAAAGTTTCAAATGCAATTGCTAAAAAATTTAATCATCAAATAAATTGGGTTAAAGCTCTAACTGGGGCTGCTGCAATTGATGCAATGGGTGATCCATATCCGGAAGAAACTCATCAAATTTGTTTAAATGCTGATGCAATTCTATTTGGAGCTATTGGAGATCCTAGATTTGATAACGATCCGTCAGCCAAAGTAAGGCCGGAGCAGGGGTTATTGAAAATGAGAAAAAAATTAGGCCTTTTTGCAAACGTTAGACCGACTTTTGTATTTCCTTCATTGTTAAATAAATCTCCCTTAAAAAAAGATATAATTGAAGGTACAGATCTTGTCTTTTTAAGAGAACTTACAGGAGGTATTTATTTTGGTAAAAGAGGGCGTTTAGACAACGGAGAAACTGCTTATGACACTTGTACATATACAAGAGATGAGGTTAAAAGGATAGCTAAAAAAGGTTTTAACTTAGCAATGAAAAGATCAAAAAAACTATGTTGTGTTGATAAGGCAAATGTTTTAGAGTCATCTAGATTATGGAGAGAAACAGTTCAATTAATGGAAAAAGATTATCCTGAGGTGACAGTATCTTATGAATTTGTTGATGCTGTTGCTATGCGTTTGGTCCAATGGCCTAAATCTTATGATGTTTTAATAACAGAAAATCTATTTGGTGATATTTTGACAGATGAAGCTTCAGTTATTTCTGGCTCCATGGGTCTTATGCCGTCCGCATCTGTTGGATTAGAAACTTCGTTATATGAGCCAATTCACGGTTCATATCCGCAGGCAGCAGGCAAAGATATTGCGAATCCATTAGCAACTATATTGTCTGCAGCTATGATGTTTGAAGATGCTTTTAAACTAAAAGAGGAGGCAAAATTAATACGCGATGTTGTAAACCTTTCATTAGAGAAGTTAATTGTGACTGAAGATTTGTCTGAGGGTAAGAAAAGTTTTAGTACTTCTGAGGTTGGAAGTTGGTTGTCTAACGAAATATTAAAGTAATTTTGAATTTAATTCTATTATAATGTTAAAATATTGAAAATTTATATACATTAGCGTTTCATTCAATAACAATATGATAAATTACTTATACATAATCTATTATAACTTTTATTTTTTTAATAAAAGAGAGGCCATATATATGTAACTAATAACTAAATATTTATGTGAGCCTCGAAAATCGAGGCTTTTTTATTATGAAAAATTCAATTGCAATTCAAGGGATAAAAGGTTCTTTTCATCATATTGTTACAAAACAATATTTTAAAAATGATGAAATCATTTCTGAGTTTCTAAGTTTTGATGACTTGGTAGATTCTTTAGTTGATGAAAAATGCAATTACGCTGTAATGGCATTAGAAAATTCTATAGCAGGTTCAATTATTCCAAATTATGCTTTAATTGATAAAAACAATTTACATATTGTTGGAGAAGAATATCTAGATATTCAGCATAATTTAATTTGTTTAAGTGGCCAAAGTATTGATGATATAAAAGAAGTTCATTCACACCCTATGGCACTTCTACAATGTAAAGAATTTTTCAAAAAATATCCAAATATTAAATTGGTTGAAGATAAGGATACCGCTCAAGTAGCTAAAAGAATAAGTGAAAACAAATTAAAAAATATAGCAGCAATTGCTAGTGATTTAGCTGCAGAAATTTTTTCTTTGACAATACTAAGTAAGAGTATTCAAACTATAAAAAATAATGAAACTCGATTTGTTATACTTCAAAAATCTTTAGGAAAAACTACTAATAAATTAAACAAGGCGTCTGTGAAGTTTGAATTAGATCATGCAAGAGGTAGTTTAGCTGCAATCTTAAATGTTCTTAGTGATTGTAAGCTTAATTTAACTAAAATACAGTCACTACCCAAAATAGAAACACCATGGGTTTACTCTTTTTTTATAGATATTACTTTTGACAACTATAAACACTATTTAAAAGCTAAGTCAATAATGTCTATTATGGCTAAAGACTTTAAAGTGCTAGGTGAATATGAAAACAGAAAGAAATGAAAGTTAGGGCAGATAGATTAAATACTGTAGAGGAATATTATTTTTCCACAAAGCTAAAAGAGGTTAACTCTTTAATTAAAAAAGGTAATCCAATAATTAATTTAGGTATTGGAAGTCCAGATTTATTACCCCCATCTAGTGCTATTGATGCTTTAAAGAATAGTTTAAATGACCAATACGCTAACAATTATCAAAGCTATATCGGATTAGAAGATTTAAGAATTTCAATCTCTAAATTTTATAATAAGTGGTTTGATGTTGATTTAGATTTTAATTCCGAAATTCTACCACTTATGGGTAGTAAAGAAGGAATAATGCATATTTCTATGGCTTTTTTAAATATTGGTGATTCAGTTTTAATACCAAATCCAGGATACCCTACATATTCCTCTGTTACAAAATTGGTACAGGCAAATCCTATATACTATGATTTAAAGGCCGAAAACAATTGGTTTCCAAGTATTCAAGAATTAGAACAAAATGATTTAACAAAGGTTAAATTAATGTGGTTAAACTATCCACACATGCCAACTGGAGCTAATTGTGATCTTAGTTTTCTTAAAGAATTAGTTGATTTTGGAAGAAAACATAAAATTTTACTGGTAAATGATAATCCATATAGTTTTATCTTAAATGATAAACCAATTAGTATTTTAAATTTAAATGGAGCTAAGGAACATTGTTTAGAATTAAATTCTCTAAGTAAAACGTTTAATATGTCTGGATGGAGAATTGGAATGGTTTTAGGTAGCAAGCAAAATATTTCGAATATATTAAAAGTTAAAAGTAACATGGACTCAGGAATGTTTTATCCTATTCAAAAAGGAGCTATTGCTGTTTTGAACTCTACAAATTCATGGTTTGATGAAATAAACAAAATATACAATGAAAGAAGAATTTTAGTTTGGAAATTAGCAGATAGTTTAAATTGTACATATGATAAATCATCTTCTGGATTATTTGTTTGGGCTAAAATTCAAGGAAATAAAAAATCTAAAGAATTTACTGATAGTTTGTTGTATAATCATAATATATTTATTGCTCCGGGAGACATATTTGGGTCTAATGGAGAAGGTTATGTGCGATTTTCTTTGTGTGCACCAACAGAATTATTAATTAAAGCAATAAATAGAATCAATGAATAATATTTTTGTAATAGGAGTAGGCTTAATTGGTGGTAGTCTTTGTTTAGATATAAAAAAGATATATCCCAAAGTAAAAGTTTATGGGATAGATACTTCTAATGAAAATTTAGACATGGCTGTTAAATTAAATTTAATTGATTATAAATCAAGTTTAGATGTTTTATATAAAGCAGATTTAGTGCTTATTTCTACTCCAGTGGATGTCGCAAATAAAATAATAATTGATGTTTTAAATAATATTAATAGTAAATCATTAGTGATAGATTTTGGATCCACCAAAACTAATATATGTAGTACTGTAGACAATCATAAAAAAAGAAGAAATTATTTAGCATCTCACCCAATTGCCGGTACAGAGTTTTCAGGACCAAATGCAGCATTTTCAGGCTTATTTAATAACAAAACTATGATTTTGTGTGACACTGAAAAGACCGATCCAAATCTATTGGCAACTGCTGAAACCATATTTAGAACTATGGATATGAATATTCGATATATGGATTCTTTTTCTCATGATAAACATATAGCTTATGTATCTCATTTATCTCATATTAGTTCATTTATGTTAGGTAAAACAGTTATGGATAAAGAAAAGAACGAAAATAATATTTTTGATATGGCAGGAAGTGGTTTTGAATCTACAGTAAGACTAGCCAAAAGTTCACCTGAAATGTGGACACCGATTCTTGAATTAAATAAAGAAAATATAGTGGAAAGTTTAGAGGAATATATAATGAACTTAAATAACTTTAAAAATTTACTCCAAAATGATAAATTTGGAGAACTAAAAAACCAAATGACGCGAACAAATTACATTAAGAACATTCTCAAGGGATTAAGATGAAAAATAAAAAAGAATTAAGAAACTGGCTAGATGAGTTTAACTTAAATCATCCTTTAACAATAGCAGGACCATGTAGTGCAGAAACTGAAGAGCAAGTTTTAAAAATTGCACATAGCCTAAAGGATACTAAAGCAACTGTTTTTAGAGCAGGATTATGGAAGCCTAGAACTAGACCTGGTAATTTTGAGGGAGTCGGCTCATTAGGCTTAAAATGGCTTCAAAAAGCAAAACAAGAAACCGGAATGCTAATTACAACAGAAGTTGCTAATGCAAATCATGTTGAATTAGCTCTAAAACATGATATTGATATATTATGGATTGGTGCCAGATCAACTGTTAGTCCATTTATTGTTCAAGAAATAGCTGAAGCTCTTAGAGGAACAGACAAACCAGTTTTAATAAAAAACCCAGTAAATCCAGACCTTTCATTGTGGCTTGGCGCTGTTGAAAGATTTTATTCTTGTAATGTAAAAAACTTAGGAGTTATTCATAGAGGTTTTTCTACTTATGAAAAGACCAATTATAGAAATAATCCTGAATGGCAAATTGCTATTGAATTACAAAATAAATTCCCTGATTTGCCTTTAATTTTAGACCCTTCTCATATTGCGGGTAGAAGAGATATAATATTTGATTTATGTCAAACTGCTTTAGGACTCAATTATGATGGCTTTATGGTAGAAACTCATCATGACCCTGATAATGCTTGGAGTGATGCAGCTCAACAAGTAACACCTTCAAGTTTGATAAAAATTATAAAGGATTTAAAAATTAGGAAAATAACTGACCACGCAGATGAGTATAAAAATAATTTGAACAATCTTAGGACAAAAATAAATTTAGTTGATAATCAATTATTGGAAACTCTCGGTAAAAGAATGAGTATTGCCGAAGAAATTGGTGTTTTAAAAAAAGAAAATAATGTTGCGGTTTTACAATCCAAAAGATGGAACGAGATTCTAGAAAAAATGATTGCAGATGGTAAAAAGAAAGATCTAAGTGAGCAATTTATTTTGAGAGTTTATAAAGCAATTCATCAAGAGTCTATTAATCATCAACAAAGCATTTTTAAACAATAGATTATTAAAGAATTTTTTTTGCATTGAGAGTTATTAATCTTCATCTTTGTAACAATGAGAGGATTAGTTTATAAATCAACTGGTAGTTGGTATTCTGTTAAAACCCCTAGCAAAGAGCAATTTGATTGTAGAATCAAGGGTAAATTTAGATTGGATGGTATAAAAAGCACCAATCCTATTGCTGTTGGTGACTATGTTGATTTTGAATTAGAAAAAAATAGTGATGTTGTTACAGGAGTGATAAATAATATCTGCGAAAGAAAAAACTATATTTTAAGAAAATCCGTTAATCTTTCGAAGCAAACACATATTCTAGCTTCAAACATTGATATTGTTTTTTTAATTATAACTATCTCAAGTCCTGTAACATCTACAAATTTTATTGACAGGTTTTTATTAACGTCAAATGCTTATTCAATAAATACAATATTATTATTTAATAAAATCGACTTATTGGACAATGTAGAGAAAAAGGTTTTAAAAAAACTAATTGAGATTTATACTAATATTGGATATGAATGTTATCAGATATCTGCGAAAAAACAATTCAATATAGATAAAGTTGAATTGTTAATGAAGGACAAGGTAAGTATGTTTGGAGGACATTCTGGAGTTGGAAAGTCTACTTTGATAAATTCTCTTCAACCAGATCTAAACCTAAGAACTAATAATATTTCTGTTCAACATTCTCAAGGTCAACATACTACCACTAATGCAGAATTATACGATCTTGATTTTGGAGCTAAAATAATAGACACACCAGGTATTAGAGGTTTTGGGATAGTCGATTTCAATAAAAGTGATATTAAAAATTATTTTCCAGAATTTTATAAGTTGGTTAATCAATGTAAATTTAATGACTGTATGCACGTAAATGAACCAAAATGCATAGTCAAAGAGTTTGTTGAAGATGGTAAAATCGCAGTCTCTAGATATGAAAATTATCTTCAAATTTTAGAAGATGATAGCTCTAGTTACAGGGTAGATAATTTTGATGTTTAATGAAAGCTGTTATTCAAAAGGTATCGAAAGCTGAAACAATAATCGACGGAAAGTTAGTTTCATCAATTAACAATGGTATTGTTATTTTTTTAGGTATAGCAATTGACGACACTGATAATGATATAAATTGGCTGATAAATAAAATAATAAAACTTAGAATGTTTAATACATTTGATAATAATATTAATGAAGTTAAAGGCGAGGTTTTATTGGTTAGTCAATTTACCCTTCAAGCTAATGTTTTAAAAGGAAATAGGCCTAGTTTCATCAAAGCTGCAAAATCAGACTCTGCTAAAATCATGTATGAAAAGTTTTTAAAACAATTAAATGAAAATCTTAATACAGAATTGAAGTCTGGAGTATTTGGAGCAGACATGCTAATTAACTTATCTAATGATGGGCCTGTTACAATTATATATGATTCAAGCCTCAAATTAAAAAAATAAATTTATGGAAATTAAAAACTTACAAACTCAGGTAGACAAATGGATAAATAATCATGGAGTTAGATATTTTAACGAGTTGACAAATATGGCTCAATTGTCAGAAGAAGTTGGGGAAGTTGCAAGAATAATTGCAAGAAGGTATGGAGAGCAAAGTGAAAAAGACTCAGACAAACAATCAGATCTGGGTGAGGAGCTAGCTGATGTAATGTTTGTGGTTTTATGTTTAGCTAATCAAACAGGAGTAGATCTTCAAAAGTCTTTTGATTCAAAAATGGCATTAAAAACTAAAAGAGATCATGATAGGCATCACAATAATGATAAGTTAATTTAATGAGTTTAATTATTAACAAATCAAGTATACTTAGTGGTTCATTTTTGTCCATTACTGGCTCAAAAAGCGAATCTAACAGACTATTAATCTTAAAGGCACTTTATCCTAATATTACTATTTTAAATCTCTCTAAATCAGATGATACTAATGTTTTAAAAAAAGCATTAACTTCAAACTCAAATACTGTCGATATTCATCATGCTGGTACGGCAATGCGTTTTCTAACAGCATTTTTTGCAATTTCTAAATCAGATGATATTATTCTTACAGGATCTAACAGAATGCAAAACAGACCCATAAAAATTCTAGTAGATGCTTTAAATAGTATTGGTGCTGATATTAAATATTTGAATAAAAATGGTTATCCTCCTATACGAATAAGAGGTAAAGAATTTAAAACTAATTTAATAAGCTTAGACTCTAATGTGAGTAGTCAATATATTTCTGCATTATTATTAATTGGTTCTAGTTTAAAAAACGGTTTAGAAGTTAATTTAAATGGGCAAATTACTTCTAAACCCTACATTATGATGACTCTATCTTTATTGAGCCAATTAGGTGTTTTATATAGCTTTAAAGAGAATGTTATTAAAATTAACAGATTTAATGACTTGGATGTAAAGAAAATTATGAAGGTTGAATCAGACTGGTCCTCTGCATCTTACTTTTATAGTTTTATAGCATTATCTTCAATTAATACTGAAATTATATTAAGCAGCTATAATATCTCAAGTCTTCAGGGAGATTCAATTATTACTAAGATTTATAATGAATTTGGAGTTGAAACTATTTTTAATGATAATTCAATAACAATCAAAAAAACTAAGATTTCTAAACAGTCTGTAGCTTTTAATTTAAATTCATCTCCGGATTTAGCACAAACTATTGCTGTCACATGTTTAGGACTTGGAATTAATTGCTCATTAACTGGACTAAAGACTTTGTTAATTAAAGAAACTAATCGTTTGTTAGCATTAAAGAATGAAATTAAAAAACTAGGAACTAACATTGATATTACCAGTGATACTTTGAGTTTCAATAATCCAAATAAAATAAATAATAATGTTACTATTGATACCTATGAAGACCATAGGATGGCAATGGCATTTGCACCGTTATCAGTTTTAACAAATATCGTTATTAACGATCCAGGTGTTGTTTCAAAGTCTTATCCAGATTTTTGGAATGATTTAACTAAATTAGGAATTACAATAAATAAAAGCTGATTTACTTGACTTTGCCTATTCCCAGATTGTATATTAGCACCTTCTAAAAAATATACAACATGAAATTATCCCACTTTTTATTTGAATTACCAGAAGAGCGATTAGCTGAATACCCTGCTGAGAACAGAGATGAATCAAAACTAATGGTTCTTAACAGAAAAGAGCAAACCATTGAGCATAAGTCATTTAAAGACATTATAGATTATTTTGATGAAGATGATGTTATGGTATTAAATAATACAAAAGTTTTTCCAGCTAGACTTTTTGGTAATAAGGAAAAAACTGGAGCAAGAATTGAGGTTTTTCTATTAAGAGAACTAAATTCTGAACAAAGGTTATGGGATGTGTTAGTTGATCCAGCAAGAAAAATAAGAATTGGAAATAAGTTATACTTTGGAGATGATGATACATTAGTAGCTGAAGTAATTGACAATACTACCTCTAGAGGTAGAACATTAAGATTTTTATTCGATGGGGGTTATGATGAATTTAGATCTAAATTAACTGAACTAGGTCAAACTCCTTTACCTAAATATATAAATAGAGAAGTTGAACCAGACGATAAAGAAAGATATCAAACAATATTTGCTAAAAATGAAGGAGCTGTTGCAGCACCAACTGCAGGAATGCATTTTTCTAGACACCTTTTAAAGCGTTTAGAAATTAAAGGAATAAATTTTGCGGAAATCACTTTGCATGTAGGGTTAGGGACTTTCAACCCTGTAGAAGTTGAAGATTTATCTAAACACAAAATGGATAGTGAAGAAATTGATGTTGATATTAATGCAACTACAATAATTAATAAAGCATTAAAAGAAAAAAGAAGAATATGTGCAGTAGGAACGACATCGATGAGAGCTATTGAAAGTTCTGTATCCTCAAGTGGAACTTTAAATGTGTACAATGGATGGACTAATAAATTTATTTTTCCACCCTATGAATTTAGTATTGCAAACTGCATGGTTACGAACTTCCATATGCCTAAATCAACCTTAATGATGATGACATCTGCATTTGCAGGCCATGATTTTATGTTAAGAGCATATGAAGAAGCCATTAAAAAGAAATACAATTTCTTTAGTTATGGTGATGCAATGCTGATTATATAATCATGATTAAAAAAGATGTTAGATCACTATCTCTTGAAGATCTTAGAGCTTTCTTTAAAGATAAAGGTTTCCAAGCATTTAGAGGAAACCAAGTTTATGAATGGTTATGGAAAAAATCCATTACTGATATTGATCAAATGACTAACATCTCTAAAGAAATTAGAGATTCCCTCAAGTCTGAATTTGTAATTAATAATATAGAAATTGATTCTGTACAAAAAAGTACGGATGGAACAATTAAAAATGCTATTAAACTACACGATGGTTTAACCGTTGAGTCTGTATTAATTCCTACAAAGACTAGAATGACTGCATGTATATCTTCACAGGTTGGTTGTAGTTTGAATTGTAAGTTCTGCGCAACAGCTAGATTAAAAAGAATGAGAAATTTAAACCCTGACGAAATATATGATCAGGTAGTTACTATTAATAATCAATGTCTGGAATTCCATAATAAACCACTAACAAACATTGTTTTTATGGGGATGGGGGAGCCATTAATGAATTATAATAATGTTTTAAAGGCTATTGATAAGATTACCTCTCCAAGTGGTTTAGGTATGTCACCCAAGAGAATAGTTGTTTCTACATCAGGAATTCCAAAAATGATTAAAAAAATGGCTGATGATAAAGTTAAATTCAAGTTAGCCGTGTCTTTGCATAGTGCAATAGAAGAAACAAGGACTTCAATTATGCCTTTTAACGAAAAATTTAATTTAGTAGAGTTAAGGGATTCTTTAAAATACTGGTACAAAAACACTAAAAATAGAATTACATATGAATATGTAGTTTGGGAAGGAATAAATGATAAAATGGAGGATGTTAATGCTCTTGTTGAATTTTGTAAATTCTCCCCCAGTAAGGTTAATTTAATTCAATACAATTCAATTGATGATGCAAGTTTTAAGCAAGCAAATAATTCTGCAATTGCTTTATATATGAATGTTTTAGAAAAAAATAATATTACTGTTACCTTTCGAAGATCTAGAGGTAAGGATATTGATGCTGCATGTGGGCAATTAGCTAATAAAACCCAATAACTTTAATTCATTTAATTATAAATAAAAAAGCACCTTAATTTTAATTAAGGTGCTTTTTTGAAATTATATAATCGTGTAATTATCTAACTA
>SGZJ01000022.1 GCA_004213995.1 Flavobacteriales bacterium
GAAATGTGATAATTGGTCTTTCATCATTTGGTCAATCTACTTATGAAAATGAGTATAATGGTGGTATGGGAAGTAATGGATTGACTTCAGCAAGGCATGATGTCTTTGATAAATATTTAGCTAAAAAGTACCCTGAGAGTTTTGATCAATCAATTCCAAGTGAATTAATTTACTCTGGAAAAATTAAACTCAATCAAAAAATTGAAGGTTCTCCATTAGATGCAGGTAAGTTAGTTTTATCTCCTACAAGAACTTATGCACCTGTAATTAAAGAGATTCTTTCTTCTATAGTTCGATCAAACATTAAAGGGATTGTCCATTGCAGTGGAGGAGCCCAAACAAAAATACTTCATTTTTTAAACGAAAACTTACATGCTATTAAAGATAACATGTTTGAGGTTCCAATTTTATTTGATTTAATACAAAAACAATCCAATACCTCATGGCATGAAATGTATAAAGTTTTTAACTGTGGACACAGAATGGAATTATATGTTAATCCTAAAGTTGCAGATGACATTATAAAAATTTCTAAAAGTTTTAATATTGAAGCTAAGATAATAGGCAGAGTAGAAAAGTCATCAGAAAAAAAATTAACTATTATTTCAAAGTATGGTGAGTTTTTATATAAGTAGTTCGAAGTTTTAATCAATTAATAAAATTATTAATTGTTGTATTTTTACATTTCAAATTAAATAATGTTACAAAAAATAATCTTAGTAAATCAAAGATTTGACGAATTAAACGATCTTATAATTCAACCTGATATAATTTCTGATCAAAAAAAATATGTTCAATTAACTAAAGAATATAAGGATATAAAGACAATTGTTGATATTGGAGAAGTTTATAAGTCTCTGTTAGAAAATATTTCTGAAGCTGAAGAAATAATTTCCACTGAAGAAGATCCAGAAATGATTGAAATGGCTAAACTTCAATTAGATGAAGCTAAAAAAGAAATTCCTAAAATTGAAGAAGAAATTAAAGTCCTTTTAATTCCTAAAGATCCTGATGATGCAAAGAATGTTGTTGTTGAATTAAGGGCTGGAGCTGGTGGAGATGAAGCAAGTATTTTTGCAGGAGATTTATATAGGATGTACACAAAGTATTGTGAAGGAAGAGGTTGGAAAATTAATTTAGTTGATTATAATGAAGGTACATCAGGAGGATACAAAGAAATTATATTTGAGGTGTCTGGAACTGAAGTATATGGAACTTTAAAGTTTGAAGCTGGAGTTCACAGAGTTCAAAGAGTTCCCCAAACTGAGACTCAAGGTAGAGTTCATACAAGTGCCGCTTCAGTTATTGTTTTGCCAGAAGCTGAAGAGTTTGATGTAGAGCTTAATATGCAGGATGTTAGAATAGAAAGAACCACCTCTACTGGTCCTGGAGGTCAGTCTGTCAATACCACTTACTCTGCTATAAAATTACACCATGAACCAACTGGAATGATTGTAAGTTGTCAGGATCAAAAATCATCTCACAAGAATTTAGAAAAAGCTTTAAAAGTTTTAAGATCTAGATTATATGAAATAGAATTAGCAAAAAAGCAAGCTGCAGATTCTGAAAAGCGAAAAAGTATGGTTTCTACTGGAGATAGGAGTGCTAAAATTAGAACATACAATTACGCTCAAGGACGAGTTACTGATCATAGAATTGGGTTAACTCTATATGATCTCTCAAATATAATTAACGGAGATATTCAAAAACTTGTTGATGAACTAATGTTAGCCGAAAACACAGAAATATTGAAAGCTAGTAATGAAAATATTTAGATGAAAAGAAAAGATCTAATAAGTCAAATAAAAAGAAAAAAATCTTTCTTGTGTATTGGTCTAGACACAGATATAAATAAAATACCTAAATTTTTGTTGGATTTAGAGGACCCAATCTTTGAATTCAATAAAAAAATTATTGATGCTACTAATTCTTACTGTGTGGCATATAAACCAAACATTGCATTTTATGAATCAGAAGGTTTAAATGGATGGAAAGCTTTAGAAAAAACTATTAAATATATTAATTCTAATTTTCCAGAAATTTTTACTATTGCTGATGCTAAAAGGGGAGACATTGGAAATACAAGTTCTATGTATGCAAAAGCTTATTTTGATACTCTTAATTTTGATAGTATAACTATCAACCCATATATGGGTAAAGATTCCGTAGAACCCTTTTTAGATTATAAAAACAAACATACAATACTACTAGCCTTAACTTCTAATTTGGGTGCATTTGATTTCCAAACTAAAAATGTAGATAAAACCTCTCACCAGTTTTATTATGAAGTTATAAAAACTAGCACAAATTGGAAAAACTCTTCACAGCTAATGTATGTAGTAGGAGCTACGAAAGCTTCTTATTTAAGAGAGATTAGAAATATAATTCCAAACAATTTTTTATTAATTCCTGGTATCGGTGCTCAAGGAGGTGATCTGAAAGACGTCTGTAAAAATGGTATGAATAACGATGTTGGTCTTTTAGTTAATTCGTCTAGATCTATCATATTTGCCTCTACTGGTTCTGACTTTGACTTAATCTCTGCCAAGAAGGCTCAAGAAATTCAGTCGCAAATGGAAAATATTTTATCATCTAGAGGATTAGTTTAAATATTTATTTTGGGTAAACTTGTATACTTATTTGTGTTTCTTATTTTTTTTTCATGTGAAAAACATGAAATGCCGAATCAATTTATCACTGTTCTGGGTAATGTACAAGATGCAGGTTATCCTCACATTGGTTGTGAAAAAAATTGTTGCAATAAAAATTTTAATTCTAGTGCTGTAAATTTTGTAACAAGTTTAGGTGTCACGGACTTAGTTGATAATAAATCTTTTTTATTTGAGGCTACTCCAGATATTAGTAAGCAATTAAAGTTTTTAAATAACAATTATAGTTCCTCAACTATAGTTGATGGGGTTTTTATTACTCATGCACATATTGGACACTATACAGGTTTAATGTATTTTGGAAGAGAAGCTTTAGGCGCACATAAAGTTCCTGTTTACGTAATGCCTAAAATGAAACAATTTCTTGAATCAAATAGCCCATGGAATCAATTAATAGACCTTGATAATGTTCAGTTGAGGGAAATTTTTAAAAATAAAAAAATCACAATCTCCAAGAATTTAATAATTGTTCCATTTACGGTTCCCCACAGAGATGAGTTTTCTGAAACCGTTGGATATAAAATAATAGGACCTAACAAGTCTGCTTTATTTATACCTGATATTAATAAATGGAGTTTATGGGATAAAGATATAGTAGCTGAAGTTAAAGATGTTGATTACGCTTTTTTAGATGCTACATTTTTTAAAGATGGAGAGGTCAATAGGCCAATGGATGAGATCCCCCATCCATTTATAGTGGAAACTATAAATCTTTTTAAAAATGAATCTATACAAGTGAAAAATAAAATTCACTTTATTCATTTTAATCATACAAATATCTCATTACAATATAAAAACCCTGTCATAGACAGTATCAGAAAATTGGGATATAACTTTGCAAGATTTGGAGATCAGTTATCCCTATAGAATATTTTTTGTATTTTTAGTTAAAAGCATTACTATGAAAAATTTATCTTGTAATTGTTCATGTGAAAATTGTAAAAAGGGAGATTGTAAAAGTTGCACTTGCACTTCTTGTTCATCAGAAAATTGTAATTGCTGCTAGTTAATCCCAGGTTGTTTTAGCTCCCAATTAGTTTTTAATTTCTCTGAATCTACCATGTTTTTTACATCACTAAGTAATTTCTGTGCGTCATAAACTACTCCATCTTTGATTGTGTATTTAACCCCTCCAACTCTAACTACTTCGTTATCAGTGGTAAGTTTTATTGCTCCTGTACCGTATAAAGTTTTAAAATTCTTTAATGGATTTTCTTCAACGATAACAAAATCTGCATATTTACCTACTTGTACAGAACCAATTTTATCATCCATTTTTAGTGCTTCAGCTCCATTTAAAGTTGCAGATCTAATAACTTCCAAAGGATGAAATCCAGCTTCTCTTAATAGCTCCAATTCTCTTATATATGCAAATCCGTATAATTGGTAAATAAACCCAGAATCGGACCCTGTTGTTACTCTTCCACCTCTATTTTTATATTCATTTATAAACATCATCCACAGTCTAAAATTTTCTTTCCACTCTATTTCTTGCTCTGTTCCCCAATCATGCCAATAAGAACCATGTGAAATTTTACTTGGCTCAAAAAACTTCCATAAAGATGGTAAGGTATAATCCTCATGCCATTCTGCTCTTCGAGCTCTTTGTAAATCTCGGCTAGCTTCATAAATATTAAAGGTAGGATCTAAAGTAAAATCCAAATCTATTAATTCGTCCATAACCGAATTCCAGTGTTTTGAATAAGGTTTTGCTGCTTGTTTCCAAAGTTTACCTGCTTCTTCAAATCTGTCTTGTTCATTTTGATAGTTATAATCTAACGGATAATCTTGAACAGTCCTATCTGTAAATAAAGCTTCAGGTAGACCATACCAATGTTCCATTGAAGTTAGTCCAGCTCTTGCAGAATTTAATACATTCCATCTAGCCACACTTAACTGTGCATGATGACAAGCAGACCCCAATCCCAATTTTTTATTTTCGTCCAGTGCTGCGGCCATAATTTCTGGTTCAGCTCCAAAAAATTTAATTCCATCAGCTCCCTTTTTTGCATTAGCTCTTACCCAAGTTCTAGCCATTTCAGCAGTACTAATTGGTGCACCATCTAATGGATTGAAATTTTTTCCAGTTTGACCAAAACCTGTGTATGCAAAAATTCTTGGTGCTATTATTTTATTTTCTGCACTAAGTTTTTTTAAATTTAATGTCCAATCAATTCCTCTACCGCTAGGCTCCCTTACAGTTGTTACACCATGAGCCATCCATAATTTGAATACATATTCATAGCTAGCACCTTGAGCAACTCCACCAATATGGCCATGCATATCAATAAATCCAGGCATTAGATACATTCCAGTTGCATTAATTTCGATACCTCCTTTTTCTAATTTAGGTCTACTAGATTCATTAATTTCAACACCAGGATATCCTACAACTTGAATATTAGAAATAATGTTTTTTCTTACCACTACATCTATAGGTCCTCTTGGGGGAGATCCATCTCCGTTTATAAGTGTTACTCCTCTTATAATTAATTGATCATGTTGTTTGTTTTCTATTTCAGATTGTTGCGAAAAACTAATGTTGAATAATAGAAAAGTAAGTATGTATGATATTAATTTTTTCATATAATTAAATTTAATTAGTTGGGACATTAATATTATTACCAAAAAATATAGCATTCAAAAATAATTTATTGGTTCCATACCAAGAACCTCTAAAGTTAGGATTATCAGCAAACATTACTACTCTTCCAGAACTTAATCTTGAAACTATTAAAGAAGCCGTATTTTTAAAATTATTTTTCAGATTTTTCTCTGAAATATATCCGTCAATATGTGGATCTTTTGAATAAACTCCAACTGATGAATAGTGATCCTTTGTTTTATTAATAAACACATTGTTGTTTTTGTAAACTGGAATTGAAGAGTCTCTATAGCCAAATGCTAATGGATGGGTTAAATCAATATCAACTTTTAAAATAGCACCCCCAATTCTTTCTCTACCAATGTTTTCTGCTGCACTTACATAATTTTTTCTTGAAAAAATTGAATCATTACTAGGTTCAAGTAGTGATTCCTTGACTAATTCTTTTTCAATAGCCCAGCTAGATCCTTTTGCAATAGTGATAAGGGTATTTCCTTTTTTAACCCAGTTATTAATTTTCTCAATGTCAGTTTTGGTTAATTGATTGTATGAACCAGAAACTATTATTAAGGTTGTATACTTATCTAAAGGTACTCTGCTAAATTGGCTTAATCTTATTTTTGAAAGGGGCATATGAATTCTTGTATCCATAAGGTGCCAAACCTCTCCTGCTTCGTATGAATTTACACCTTCTCCAACTAACAATCCAACTTTTACAGGCTTATTGATTCTGAAATTATTACTACCTAAATCAATTCCTTTAATACTAAAACCAGACTTAGAGTTATATATAGGTACATTAAATTTTTCTTGAGCAGTCTTAATTATTTTATACAACTTTTCTGAGGACATTTTTTGTTTACTTACGGGAATTAAAATAGATCCATAGTTAAAATTTTTTATACCACTTGTCTCATTAACTTTAACCGAAAATGGCTTAAAAGCGGAGTATGTAATTAAATTATTTTTTTGCAAATAATTTAATGTTGCAACTGAATTATAATCATCCCAATCTAAAATATAAGAGTATTCTGATTTATTAACCTTTACATTTTTCACTAAATTATTGGTAGATAAAACCTCAGATTCAATATTAAAGTTTTTAAGTTTCTTAGATTTCATATTATAGAAATTTGACATACTCCATGCGGAGGCATCATAAAAAACACTATCTACATATTTATCATATGTTTCGAAGAAATTTTTTACCATTCTTGATTGTGTTTGATTGACAGGGACTATGTACTTCCCTTTACTCTTATACACCTTTACATTGTGAATTAACAATTTATCAATAAAAGCTTTATTTCTATTTTGATCATATAAATCACCAAATTCATAGGCCTTAACTTTATCATCTTTAAATTCTTTTAATGATGAATCAAAAAATCTTTTTTGATAATCACGTAGCATTTCTTTATTATCTACAGCAGCCTCTACTGTAGCTATACTTGATAAGTATTGATTTCTAATTGTAAATCCAAAAGAGATTGTTCCGTAATTTGTCTCTTGTAAATGTCCTCTAGAACTAGCCTGCTCAAACAATATAGCCAACGCACCTTGAACATCTGGATAAGAAGATCCATATCCTGGGTATGTTTCATCAAAAGATTCTTTAGTATAATAAAACGAACCAATACTATCCAAGGCTTTAACATAGTATTCAGCAAATTTTGGACTAAGAACATTGTAGTTCTCCTCAGGTATTAATGGGTTAACTGATGCATTTGTTTTCATGGGCTCAAAAAAGTAATTACTATTAGTTCCCATTTCATGAAAGTCAGTTACAACATTTGGATACCAATTATGAAACCATTTTAATTTATTACGACTTTCGGGATTAACTGCTAATAACCAGTCTCTATTTAAATCAAACCAATAATGATTAGTTCTTCCCCTTGGCCATGCCTCATTATGTTCTGAGTCGTATTGATCTGCTACTAAATTGATTGATTTATTTTGATTTGCCCATTGGGTGTGTCTGTCACGTCCATCTGGGTTAATAGTGGGGTCTATAAAAACAACTGATTGTTGTCTAAATTTTTCAATTTTTTTATTCATAGAAGCGACAAGGGTGTAGGCGGTTAACAAGGCAGCTTCTGAACTAGAAGGTTCATTTCCGTGAACTCCATAACCAAGATTAATAATAATTGGTAAATCTTTATTTAAATCAACAGAAGTTCCAGGAACTGTATATTGTAGATGCTCTTTTTGTATGTCATCTAAATTATTTAGATTGCTTTCAGACGTAATAGTTAAAATAACAAGATTTCTTCCTTCATGGGTTTTACCATAATTAACTAAGTCTGCTTTATTTGAAACAGTACTCAGGTATGTTAAGTAACTAACTATCTGATCATGCCTTGTATGTTGAAACCCAATTTCATAACCTAAAAACTCTTCTGGTGATAAAATTGAATTATTGAATGGTTTATAATTTTCCAGGAAATAATTTTGACTGGTTATTATATTGCTTATTAGCATAAAGACTAGTAATAACTTTAAGTTTTTCATTTAAATAGTATTAATTTATGTTTATAAATATAATTATTTATAAATTGTTGGCATGAAAAATTTTGTTGTGTTAATAATTATATACACGGTTTTGCTTTCATGCAAAGAGCAAAAGAGATACATACCTAATTTGACTGAATTTCAAAAAGAATTAAATGCATCTTTCAAAGATGTGACTAAATCACCACTTGCCAAAAATGATAGACAAAATTTTGTTTCGTTAGATTTTTTTGATTTTGACTCTAGTTATGTTGTTAAGGCAGTTTTAATACCATCATCAAAAGATAGTATATTTAATATGAAAACAAACACCGATAGAATGCATAGCTACAATAAATATGGTAAAATTAAATTTAAACTTAATGAAAATTACTTTGAACTTAATGTTTATAAGGATAATGAATTAATTACTGATCAGACTGATGATGAACTTTTTCTTCCTTTTTACGACAATACTAACGGAATTACTACATATTCAGGAGGCCGATACATTGATTTAAAATTTAGTAAAGATTCAATAATTTATATTGACTTTAACAAAGCATACAACCCTTACTGTGTGTACAATTACAAATTCTCTTGCCCTATTGTTCCTAGCGAGAACTATTTAGAATTAGATATTAGAGCTGGAGTTAAAGATTTTAAAAAATAGTTAAATTATTTTTTGTTAAGCTTATAAATAAAAATAGATAATAATATAGCGACAATAACGTCATATATTGGTCTAACTTCAGGCCAACCAAAATTCCAAACAAATACAAGTAACAGCCATAAAAACCAAACTTTATTAAAAAATTGTTTCATTATTTAAAGTTTTGAAAAGTTAGAATCTAAATTGAACTAAAAACTTACATAAATGCAAATTTAATTAGTGCAATCATTCCGATGAAGCTAACAAAGGCAATTAAGACCCTATAGCTTCCTTTATAATATTTATTGTGCAATTTTGAATCTTTTACATAAGCAAAACCAACTAGTATGGAGAATACTATAAAAAAAATGATTCCAAAAGTTATTTGTCCATCGCTAAACATATTCATAAATTTATAAAAACAAAATTAAAAAATAATTAACTAACAAATTCTAAAAAAAATGCAAAATAAAATCTCTGCAGTTAAGAAGTTTCATGAATCTTTTAAAATAGGATATAGTAATACTAATATTGCTGATTTAGGTAAAGAAAAAAACAAATTAAGATACAACCTTATGGCAGAAGAAAATTTAGAATATCTTGAAGCTGCAAACAATGGAGATTTAGTTGAAGTTGCTGATGCTTTAGGAGATATGCTATATATTTTATGTGGTACTATAATAGAGCATGGATTACAAGATAAAATTGAGGATGTATTTAATGAAATACAAAGAAGTAATATGAGTAAGCTAGGTGAAAATGGTCAGCCAATCTATCGAGAGGATGGAAAGGTTTTAAAGGGGCCAAATTATTTTAAACCAAACATTTCAAAAATATTAAACTCCTAATCGTCTATACAAACAGTCCAATTATGGTTGTCTATAGATTTGTTTGTTTGAATTGAAATTAGCGATTCTTTTAATTGATCTGCATATTTGTTTTCAATTTCAGGTAGATCAAAATATTCACCTAAATGTTCAAACCCAATTACTTTACTAATTACTGCTGCAGTACCAGTTCCAAAAATCTCTTTTAAGGAATTATTTTTAGCAGCGTCTTTGAGTTCTTGAATACTAATTCTTCTAACTTGAATATCAATATTTGAATCTTTACATAATTGAATAATACTTTTTCTTGTTATACCATCTAAAATAGTATCACTAGTAGGGGTCGTTATTAGTGTATTATTGATTCTAAAAAACAGGTTCATTGTTCCAGCCTCTTCTAAGTATTTATGCTCATTAGCATCGGTCCAGATAATTTGGTCAAAACCTTTTTCTTTAGCTAAATTAGTTGGGTAAAATTGACCTGCATAATTTCCTGCAGCTTTGGCATATCCAACTCCACCGCTTGCAGCTCTACTAAATTTATCTGCAACAAGGACTTTAACCCCACCAGGATAGTAAGGGGCGGATGGGGAACATATTATCATGAACTTATATGCGTTTGAGGGTGCTGCCTGTATAGCATGTTGATTACCAATCACAAATGGACGTATATATAGTGCAGAACCTTCATCGTTTTTAACCCAATCAGAATCTAATTTTAATATTTCTTTTATTCCGTTAACGAAATAATCTTTTGGAATTTCTGGAATTGCTAATCTTTTAGAAGATTTATTAAATCTGTCCCAATTGTCTTCAGGTCTAAATAACCAAATTTTTTCATTAGAGTCTTTATAAGCTTTCATTCCTTCAAAAATTGCTTGCCCATAATGAAAAACACTTGCTGAAGGGTCTATAGTTAACGGACCATATGGCTTGATAATAGGTTTTTGCCATTTACCGTCTACAAAATCACACTCAAGCATATGGTCAGTAAAAACTGAGCCAAAAGTTAGAGAGGTGAAATCGACATCATCAATTCTAGATTTATTAATCTTATTAATTTCTATAGAATCACTCATTTTTTAAATTTATTTAGATGTCAAATTTACATAATATAAATATTAAAAAAAACACATTTATAATATTGAAATTTTTAATTTTACCTTATTAAAAAGTGTATAGTTAAATGAAAATATTAATTACAGGAGCAACGGGTTTAATTGGAAAGAAATTAACCAGTGATTTATTAAGTAAAGGATATTCTGTAAACTATTTAACAACTAGAAATTCACAGATTAAATCTTCAAATAAAATTAATGGTTATTACTGGAATCCTGAAAAAGAAATTATTGATTTAGAATGTTTTAAAGATGTAGATACAATAATAAATCTAGCAGGCTCTAATATTGCCAAACGTTGGAGCAGATCAAATAAGTTAAAAATTCTTAAAAGTAGAACTCAATCTTTAAATTTATTAAAAGACTCAATTTTAAAAAATAATTTAAATATTAAAAAAATTATTTCAGCAAGTGCAATTGGGATTTATCCTAGCTCATTTGATAGAGTATATACTGAAAACACTAATTTAATTAGTTCTAGCTTTCTTGGTAAGGTTGTTAGAGAATGGGAGTTAGCAGTTAATTCTTTTAATGATTTAAAAATCGAAATAGCTATTGTTAGAATTGGACTTGTGTTATCTAAAGATGGTGGAATATTGTCTAAATCTTTGTTTCCTATTAAATTTGGTGTTGGTTCATTTTTTGGAAGTGGTATGCAGTGGCAGTCATGGATTCATATTCAAGATATTTCTAATATTTTCTGTCATATTTTAAAAAATGATTTAGTCGGAATTTTTAATGGAACTTCCCCCAATCCAATTACTAATAAGGACTTTACGATAAAGCTTTCTAAATTTTTAAATAGACCTTTGATATTTCCTAACCTACCTAAATGGTTGATGAGCTTAATTCTTGGAGAAATGCATATTATAATTTTTGAAAGTCAAAATATAACTTGCGATAGATTAAATAAAACTAAGTTTAAATTTAAGTTTGATGATTTCGATCATGCCATAGCTGATTTATTAAAATAATTGGTGACATTTTGACATTATTTAATTTATGGCAGTACTTTTGTTACTTGATATAATAAATGTTAATTAATTGATATGAGTAAAAAAAATACGAAAGTCAAAAAAGAAAATAAAAAATCTAAATCTAAAGAAAAAGATATAGATATAGAAGTTGTAAAAAATGAGGTTGATGATGTTCAGAAAGAAAAAGAGAAATTTTTAAGACTTTTTGCTGAATTCGAAAATTATAAAAAAAGAACCACTAGAGAAAGAATTGAATTATTTTCAACAGCAAGTCAAGAGTTGATGACTTCATTACTTCCTGTTTTAGATGATTTTGATAGAGCTAATCAAGAAATAATTAAAAATAGTGATGATGAAATCTATAAGGGTGTTTCTTTAATCCAAAATAAATTTTTTGATACACTAAAATCAAAAGGATTGAAAATTGTGGAAGTAAAAAAAGGTGATTCGTTTGATGCTGATGATCATGAAGCTGTTACACAAATACCTGCTCCAAGTGAAGATTTAAAAGGTAAAATTATTGACGTGATTGAAAAAGGTTATAAATTGGGAGATAAAGTAATTAGATATCCAAAAGTTGTAATAGGAAAATAATATGAAAGAAGATTACTACGAAACGTTAGGTGTAAGTAAAAGTGCATCTAGTGCTGAAATAAAAAAGGCTTACAGGAAGATGGCAATTAAATACCATCCTGATAAAAATCCTGATAATAAAACTGCAGAGGAAAAATTTAAAAAAGCTGCTGAAGCTTATGAAATTTTAAGCAACTCTGAAAAGAAAGCTAAGTACGATCAGTTTGGACATCAAGCATTTCAAAACGGAGGATCCGGATTTGGTGGTGGTGGTATGAACATGGATGATATATTCAGTCAATTTGGAGATATTTTTGGTGGAGGTTTTGGAGGTTTTGGAGGAGGCTCTAGACAAAGGGTAGTTAAAGGAAGTAATTTACGAGTTCGAGTTAGTCTTAGTTTAGAGGAAATTGCAAATGGAGTTGAGAAAAAAATAAAGGTAAAAAGAAAAGTTAAAGCACCTGGAAGTACCTTTAGTACCTGTACTACTTGTAATGGAACAGGACAAGTAACTAGAATTGCAAACACTATTTTAGGAAGAATGCAAACTTCAGCTCCATGTAATGCATGTGGTGGGTCTGGTAAAATATTAACTAATAGACCAAAGGGTTCAGATAGTCAAGGATTAATTTTAAAAGAGGAAACGGTTAAAATCCCCATTCCAGCTGGAGTAGTCGATGGGATGCAATTAAAAGTTTCTTCGAAAGGGAATGATGCGCCAGGAGACGGTATTTGTGGTGATTTATTGGTTGTTATTGAAGAACTTCCACATGACAAATTACAACGTGAAGGTGATAACCTTCATTATGATTTATATGTTAGTATGCCTGATGCGGTTCTAGGTGGTTCTAAAGAAATCCAAACCGTTGGCGGAAAGGTTAGAATTAAAATTGAACCTGGTCTTCAGTCTGGAAAAATTTTAAGATTGCGAAATAAAGGGATTCCTAGTATAAATGGCTATGGGTCTGGTGATTTACTTGTACATGTAAATGTATGGACGCCTAAAACACTAAATAAGAATCAAAAGAATTTCTTCGAATCTATGAAGGATGATGATCATTTTAGTCCAAAACCTGAAAAAAGCGATAAATCATTTTTTGATACTGTTAAAGATATGTTTTCTTAATCTTTTTATCTGAAAAGAATTGAATAGTTAGTTTTAGAACCTTATATTTATATCCTTAAATTATATAAATTTTATGGATACTTTATTAAGTATAGACTCTGTCTCAAAGCATTTTGGAGATTACAAGGCATTAAACAATGTCTCTGTTGATATTCCCAAAGGAAGTATTTTTGGTTTACTTGGACCTAATGGAGCTGGAAAAACAACACTTATTAGAATAATTAACCAGATTTCTATTCCAGATACAGGAAAAGTTATTTTTAAAGGTGAGAACCTTAGCCAAAAACATATAA
>SGZJ01000023.1 GCA_004213995.1 Flavobacteriales bacterium
TCCCAATCTGTTTCTCCAAACTAAAGTATCTGGGAGAGCTCCGTTGTAAATATCTGTATAATTACTATTTGATGGAGGGAAATTAGTTTTAATCCAATCTAAATATTCTAAGTACATCATATTTGTAACCTCAGTAGCATCCATATAAAATGACATTACGTGTTGCTGATTTGGGGTATTATTCCAATCATGCATAACATCATCTTGAACTTTACCTTTAGTGTAAGTTCCTCCTTCAATAAATACCAATCCAGGTCCTGCTTCTTGACCCTTATAATTAGTGTTATATTGAAAACCACCATCTCTTGAATTAATAGTCCACCCAGTCGCGTTGGAAACATTCTTAGAGGTTTTAGAGTTATTACAACCAAAAAAAGTAAGTGAAATAAGTACTACAAAAAATTTATACATATTCATATTTTTAATATTATAATTCTTTTAAATTTTTTAATCTTAAAATTTAAGGTGATGCAATATATGAATTTAACCTTAAATTACAATCATTAAAATTTATAAAAAAAGAAGATTATTAACCTTAAAACGATATTATTAATTTTTTATTATTGTAATTTTGATTAATAATTTAAATAGTAATATTCTTTAGTTTTTGTCGTTTTTTTTATATGAAATTTAATCATTTAGTTGTTTTTTTATTTTCAATTAACTTCTGCACTGTAGCTTCACAAGAAAAGGTAATCAACATAAATTGGATTGATGATAAAACATACTTAAGCGAGCTTAAATCTTTTAATGTTCCATACTTTGATAATTATACTCATAATTTTGAACCAGACATAGGTGTTGTACTAACTACTCAATGGAAAGAAGATTTTCTTATTGATCCTGATTTAGTTAGTATTGAAAAAATTAATTCTATAAACATAAATGTTGCTGAAATTGGTGATTTGGATATCAATTCTCTGCCTACCAAAATTGATTTTAAATTAAATAATAGTCTTTCTAAAAATAGTCAAACATTATATCTCGAGTTTAATCCATTTTTTAAAGAGGATAATATTTTAAAAAAAGTTTTATCCTTTTCGGTTAAATATAAAAAACTAACAGCTAAGGATAATCAAAAACTGTCTACTTTATCAAGCTCTATTCTTAGTCAAGGTTCCTGGTATAAATTTGAAGTTGGAAAGTCTGGTGTTTACAAGCTAAGCAAAAACTTTTTAAATAGTATGGGAGTCAATACTAATAATATTGATCCAAGAAGTATTAAAATATTTGGAAATGGCGGAGGAATGTTACCTCTATCTAATTCTTCAGAGTTTCCATATGATCCTATAGAAAATGCTATTAAATTCGTTGGTGAAGAAGATGGTGTTATTAATAGTGAAGATTATATCATTTTTTACGCTAACGGTCAAGACACGTTTAGTGAAGAAAGTAATACTAATTTAAACTCTTTTACAGATAATACTTTCTATTTATTAAATGTAAGTGCTGGATTTGGTAGAAGGGTAGTTAATTTAGAAGAGCCTGATGTCGATGAAAATGTTATAATTGATGAATATCAAAATTATAAATTTCATGAAGTTGATAATTATAACATAGCTAAAATTGGAAGAAGGTGGTTTGGGGAAAGATTTGATTTTGAATCAATCAAAAATTTTGAATTTGAATTTGATAATTTAATAACTTCTAAACCTATTAATTTAAAAGTTTTTACAGCTGCAGTTTCTGAAATTCCTACTTCGATGAGTCTAAAAGTAAATAACTTGGACATAGATAATTTTAATTATCAATCTATAAATGATCCAATTTTGGCAAGTGAAGATTATTTTAATAATCAAATATTGGTTTCTAATTCCCTTATTAACGTAACATTAGATTATAATAACAACGGAAACCCAAGTTCATATGCTTATCTTGATTATATATCAATAGAAGCTACTTGTGATTTATCCTTTAATGGTTCTCAATTAATTTTTTATAACAACGATGTTGCAAATTTAAATGGTGTAGGAAAATATGTTATTTCAAATTCAAATTCTTTGGATGAAGTATGGAATATTTCTGATATTTCAAATATTACTTTTAAAGAAAACTCAAATTCAGATATTAACTTTAATATAAAGTCTAATCTTGGCTTTACATCTAAATATATTGCTTTTTCAAGATCTGATTTATTATCACCAGTGCCAAATAGTTCTGCAGAATTAGCTAATCAAAATCTAAAAAACGACATATTTATTTCTAATAATAATGATTTTGAAGCTATTGATTATTTAATAATAACGTCAGAAGAAATGTTAAGTCAAGCGAATAGATTAGCTGAAATTAATAGAAATATTAATAATCTAAATGTTAAGGTTGTTGATTTAAAAACAATCTATAATGAATTTAATTCTTCTAACCCTGACGTATCTGCAATTAGAAATTTTGTTAAATATGTTTACGATAATTCTAATGGCAATTTGAAATATCTGTGTTTATTTGGAGATGCTTCGTATGATTATAAAGATAGAATAGCAAACAATACAAATATTGTTCCCTCATGGCATTCTTTATCGAGTTTTAGTTTGTCAAGTTCATTTATTTCTGACGATTTTTTCGGAATGATGGATTTTAATGAGGGTGAAATGAGTTCTTCAGATAAATTAGACATTGCTGTAGGAAGAATTTTAGCCGATACACCTCAGCGAGCTAAAGATTTAGTTGATAAAATTGAATCCTATTATAGTGAAGAATCATTTGGCAGTTGGAGAAATAACACTATCGTAATAGCTGATGATGTGGATGAGTCCTGGGAAGACATAATTCAAAGTACTTCTGATTCATTAGCCACTTTAATTGAAATTAATAAACCATCAATAAACATTAAGAAAATATACGCAGATGCATATGTGCAAGAATCTACTTCGGGTGGAGAGAGATACCCAGAGGTTAATAATGCTATAGTTGAAGGTATCGAAGTAGGGGCATTGGTTGTAAATTATTTTGGCCATGGAGGAGAAGATGGTATCGCTAGAGAAAGAATTTTCGATAAAATTGATGCTACTGAGTTATTAAATAAAAACAAATTAAATTGTTTTGTTTCAGTAACCTGTGAGTTTACAAAATTTGATAATCCAAATAGAGAAACTGCAGGTGAATTCTTGTATTGGAATAAAAATGGAGGTGCTATAGGACTAATAACCACAACACGTCAAATTTTTGTTAGTGTTGGTGTTGATTTTAATATTACTCTTCAACAATATCTCTTTTCTTTAAACTCTAATTCAACCTATAGTATGGCTGAAGCCTTGAGACTAACCAAAAATGACCCAACTATTTCTAATATTATTCAAAGAAGATTAGTATTTTTTATTGGAGATCCAGCTATGAAATTGGCTTTTCCAGAACCAAACATAAAAATAACTAGTGTTAATAATATTCCTTTAAATGATTTAAATGAACCTCTAAAGGCTTTAAGCTTAGTAAATATTAAAGGCCAAGTTGAGGGTATTGGAGGAGAAGTATTGAATAATTACAATGGAGAGTTGACTTCTACTGTATTTGATAAAAACATTTCAAGATCAACTTTAGCCAATGACAATGTTTATCAAAATGATGAGCCAATAATTCTTGATTTTACAACCCTTGGTGAAACAATTTTTAAGGGAAAGGCATCTATTTCTAATGGACTATTTGAATTTAATTTTGTGGTCCCCAGAGATATAGGTATGGCAGTTGATAATGGAAAATTTAGCTTGTATTCAGAAAAAACTAATTTTAAAATCGATAACTCAGGAAATGAGATGAACATATTAATTGGCGGTATAAATGAAAATGCAGAAAATGATAATACAGGTCCTGATATAAATTTGTACATGAATGATGAGAGCTTCATCGATGGAGGTATTACTAATGAAAACCCTTTTTTAATAGTTAAATTATTTGATGAAAATGGTATAAATACATCCAGTGGAATTGGGCATGATATTACTGCTGTTTTGGATGGAGATAATTCAAATACTTTTCAATTAAATGATTATTATGAAGCAGAATTAGACGATTATCAAAATGGTAGTATTAAATACCCTTTAAGAGATCTGGAGCCTGGCTTACATACTATAAACTTTAAAGCATGGGATGTGTTTAACAATTCTTCGTCGAGTGAAATTCAATTTCTAGTTCACGATCAAAATGATAAATTGATTATTTCAAATGTATTGAATTACCCTAATCCGTTTGTTAATTATACTGAATTTTGGTTCAATCACAATAGTAGTGATGTTTTGGACGTTCTAATACAAATATTTACAGTGTCAGGTAAACTTGTTAAAACTATAAGCCAACAAACAAATCTTTCTGGATCATCATCTTTATCTAGAGATGTAACTTGGAACGGCCGAGATGAATATGGTGATAGACTAGCAAAAGGGGTTTACGTTTACAAAATTCGAGTCAGATCTTTACAAACAAACAAAAAAACCCAAAAAATTCAAAAACTTGTTATACTGTAATATTAAAGTATATATTTGTTAAATTAAAGAATAAATTAAATGAGGTATCCAATTATATTTTTGACATTATTATTGTTATTCAACTCTGAATTAATTGCACAAACTGAAACTCAGATTGTCCCTAATCCAAATGATAGTAGAGTAATAACTACAGGTGTCCCTTTTTTATTGATAGCATCCGATGCAAGAGCAGCTGCAATGGGTGATATGGGTGTGGCAACTCATGTAGATACATATTCTCAGCACTGGAACCCATCAAAATATGCTTTTTCAGAATCCAAATCAGGTTTTGGAATTAGTTACACTCCGTACTTAAGTAAATTAGTAAATGATATTTCACTCGGTAATATTACTTATTTCAACAGGCTAAACGAAAGAAGTGCATTTGCGGCAAGTTTTAAATATTTTAGCTTAGGAGAAATTGAGCTTATCCAGGATGAATTTTCAGAGGCATTAGTAACTAAACCCAATGAACTTACCATGGACGTTTCTTATTCCCTACGATTAGCAGATCAATTTTCAATGGGGGTTTCTCTAAGATACCTAAGATCTGATTTAAAGATTAGTCAAGTTGATGATACTGCAATTG
This sequence comes from Flavobacteriales bacterium, assembly GCA_004213995.1. Lineage (GTDB taxonomy): Bacteria > Bacteroidota > Bacteroidia > Flavobacteriales > Flavobacteriaceae > SGZJ01. The sequence continues at coordinate 5,044 of SGZJ01000023.1, forward strand.
CAGCAAGTTCATATGCAGTGGATCTTTCGGGATATTACCAAGGAGAAGAACAGGCATATAATGAATTTAATGGTAGATGGAGAGCAGGTTTTATAATTCAAAACCTTGGTCCAAAAATTAAATATGACGAATCTGCTGTGTCAGCGAGTTTTTTGCCTACCATGCTTAGATTAGGAGGTGGTTTTGATTTTATATTGGATCCATATAACAAGGTTTCAGTAACTGCTGAGTTTGCTAAATTATTGGTTCCAACTCCTCCTTTATTTGGAGATATTACTGAATATGTTGATGACAATGGTAATGGTATTTTAGACGAAGGAGAAGAAATAATTCAATTTTTAGATAATCAAATTATAAGTGGTAAGCCAAATGATGTAGACTTTTTAGCTGGAGTTTTTCAATCTTTTTCAGACGCTCCAGGAGGATTTAGTGAAGAATTGCGTGAGTTTACATGGTCATTAGGTGCAGAATATACTTATGAAGATTCTTTTGCTTTAAGAGCAGGTTTCTTTAACGAAAGTGAAGATAAGGGAGCTAGGAAATTTTTAGCTTTAGGTGCAGGTTTTAAATTCACTGGTACAAATATTGACTTATCTTATTTATTTTCTGCATCAAAAGTTCCAAGTCCATTAGAGAATACTCTTAGATTTTCTTTAACTTTTAATTTTGGTGATAATGAATATTACGAATACTAAAAATATTATATGAAAAAGATCTCAATTAATTCAAACTTTTTAGTTTATGATTCAATTGATGATTTGCCAAGTCAAGCTGTGAAATTGTTTGAATCTGCCAAAAAAATAAGAAAAACAGCATACTCAAAATATTCTAATTTCTCAGTAGGTGTTTCAGTTTTAATGGATAATGGAGAAATTATTAGTGGAACTAACCAAGAAAATGCTGCATATCCGTCAGGAATGTGTGCCGAAAGAACGGCTTTATTTTATGCCAATTCTAAATATCCTAATTCTAATATTATTTGTTTGGCAATTGTAGCGGGTTCTAATTCTAAAATTAATAAAACTCCAATTGCACCATGTGGAGGTTGTAGACAGGTTATTTCAGAACTTGAGACCAAACAAGATTCATCTATTGGTATGTATTTTATGGGTGAGGAAGGTAAGGTAGTTTTTACTGAATCAATTGAAAATTTACTCCCTTTTCAGTTTGATTCTTCTTTTTTATAAAAAATTCTATTATTTACTTTTTTTAAATAGACTTCAATGGTTATTTTTGTAACTGATTTTACAGATTTATGAAAAAAATAACTAAAGAGACTTATTTAAAATGGTATGAAGACATGCTGTTTTGGAGAAAGTTTGAAGATAAGCTAGCTGCTGTTTATATACAACAAAAAGTAAGAGGTTTTCTACATTTATACAATGGTCAAGAGGCTGTTTTAGCTGGAGCTCTACATGTTATGGATCTATCTAAGGATAAAATGATAACTGCTTACAGGAATCATGTTCAACCTATAGGTATGGGAGTTGATCCAAAAAGAGTGATGGCAGAGTTGTTTGGAAAAAAAACAGGTACTTCTCAAGGCCTGGGTGGCTCAATGCATATTTTTTCAAAAGAACATAGGTTTTATGGTGGACACGGAATTGTTGGTGGTCAAATTCCATTAGGAGCAGGTATCGCTTTTGGAGATAAGTATCATGGTTCTGATGCTGTTACTTTATGTTGTTTTGGTGATGGAGCTGCTAGACAAGGATCACTTCATGAAGCTTTTAATTTAGCGATGCTTTGGAAATTACCAGTGGTGTTTATCTGTGAAAACAATGGTTATGCTATGGGTACGTCTGTTGAAAGAACTGCAAATCATACTGAAATTTGGAAACTTGGTCTAGGATATGAAATGCCATGCGCGCCAGTAGATGCAATGAGTCCAGAAAAGGTTGCTGAAGCGCTAAGTCCTGCAATTGAAAGAGCTAGAAATGGAGAGGGTCCAACTTTTTTAGAAATGAAAACTTACAGATACAGAGGACATTCAATGAGTGATGCTCAACATTACAGAACCAAAGACGAAGTAGCTGAATATAAAAAAATAGATCCCATAACACAGGTCAAAGATTTAATATTAAAGAAAAAATATTCAACTCAAGCAGAATTGTCAAAAATTGATGATAAAGTAAAAAATAAGGTCAAAGAGTGTGAGAAATTTGCTGAAGAGTCTGATTATCCAGACTTAAATCTTATGTATGATGCAGTATATGAGCAAAATGATTATCCTTTTTTAACACATAAATTATAATTATGGCAGAATTAATAAAAATGCCTAGACTTAGTGATACCATGGAAGAAGGTACAGTAGCTTCATGGTTAAAAAAAGTCGGAGATAAAGTAGAAGAAGGAGATATTCTTGCTGAGATTGAAACAGATAAAGCTACAATGGAGTTTGAATCTTTTTACGAAGGAACTCTACTTTACATTGGCGTTCAAGTAGGAGAAACAACAAATGTTGATGATCCTTTGGCTATTATTGGTGAACCAAACGAAGACTATACAAGTTTGTTAAGTCCATCTGATGACCCAAAGAAAGTTGAAGAGGTCAAGAAAGAAGACACAATAGAATTAAACAAAGATGATTCAAAGAAAGTCGAAAATGTTTCTAATAATAACAATTCTGTTCCCGATGGTGTAACTGTGGTTACTATGCCAAGACTTAGTGATACAATGGAGGAAGGAACAGTAGCTACATGGCTAAAGAAAGTTGGTGATAAAGTAGAAGAGGGAGATATTCTTGCAGAAATAGAAACAGATAAAGCTACAATGGAGTTTGAGTCTTTTCAGTCAGGAAATTTATTATATATCGGACTAAAAGAAGGTGAGTCTGCAAAAGTTGATGATTTATTAGCTATTATTGGCCCTAAAGGGGTTGAAGTATCTCATTTGGTGGATAACTTTAGTATGTCAAATGAAGTGCCGGTTATTAATGAAACTAAATTAGAAGAGGTCAAGGTTGAAGAATCAAAACCATCAGTTGAAAATAAACCAATTGAAGTAATTAAAGTTGAGCCTAAATCAGATAAAAGAATATTTATTTCTCCGCTTGCTAAAAAATTGGCAAAAGAAAAGAATATTAATATAAATACAATTTCTGGATCTGGAGAAAATGGTCGTATTATTAAAATTGATATAGAAAATTATCAAGTAGGCATCCCTACTAGTGTAGTTTTAGATTTAACAGAATCTTTTGAAGAAGTTAATCATTCTCAGATGAGAAAAGTTATTGCCAAAAGGTTAGGTCAGTCTAAATTTTCTGCTCCTCATTATTACTTAAGTGTTGAATTTGATATGACTAATGCAATTTCATTTAGAAATCAATATAATTCTATTCCAGATACTAAAGTTTCCTTTAATGATATTATCGTCAAAGCCGCATCTATGGCACTAATTGATAGCCCTAAGGTTAACTCTCAGTGGTTTGAAGATCGAATCAGATATAATAAACATGTTCATATTGGCGTTGCAGTTGGAGTGGATGATGGACTAATTGTTCCAGTTTTAAAGTTTGCTAATCAACAAAAACTGTCAGATATTGGGACTATGGTTAAAGACTTTGCACAGAAAGCAAGGTCAAAAAAATTAACTCCCCAAGAAATGGAAGGAAGTACATTTACAATTTCTAATCTTGGAATGTTTGACATAGAAAGTTTTACATCTATCATAAACCCCCCAAATACAGCAATTTTATCTGTAGGTTCAATCATTGAAAAGCCTGTTGTCAAAAATGGAAATATAGTGGTCGGAAATACTATGAAGTTAACTCTTGCTTGTGATCATAGAGTTGTAGATGGATTAACAGGAGCTAAGTTTTTACAGAGCCTGAGAGGTTATGTAGAAAACCCGGTAACAATGCTTGTCTAAATAAATTACTTTTTTTATTTACTATCTTTAATCAAACTAATTTGAATAATCATGTCTAAAAATGTCATTATTACTGGAACTAGTAGAGGTATAGGTCTAGAGCTTATTAAACTATTTTCTAATTCAGGATTTAATGTGTTGTCTCTGTCTAGAAACATAACCAATATCGAAAAATTAAATTTAAATAACACCTCATGTTTGTCTTTTGATATTACTAAAGAAGAAGATCATATATTAGTAAATAAGTTTATTTCTAAAAACTGGAAATCTGTAGATATACTAATAAATAATGCAGGTTTATTGGTTAATAAAAATTTTCAAGAAACTAGTTTAGACGATTTTAATAATGTTTATAAGACAAATGTTTTTGGTGTAGCAAGGTTGATTCAAATCTGTATTCCATTTATGAAAGAAAATAGTCAAGTTATTAATATAAGTTCAATTGGTGGCGTTCAAGGCAGTGTAAAATTCCCAGGTTTATCAGCTTACAGCTCTAGTAAAGGAGCGTTGATTACTTTGACAGAAATGTTAGCAGAAGAATATAAAGAATTGAAAATTAACTTTAATGTATTGGCTTTAGGTGCAGTACAAACTGAGATGCTAGAAGAAGCATTTCCAGGCTATAAAGCACCCGTATCTGCCAAAGAAATGGCAGATTATATTTATGACTTTTCAACAAAAGGATCTAAAATTATAAATGGAAAAATAATTCAAATTTCATCCAGTACTCCCTAGTATGCAATTATATAAGGATTTCATACCAACTAACTCTATTTCTTACGTCGAAGATTTACTTAAATTATATCAGACAGAAATTAAAGTAAAGTCTGAACGTAGAACCAGACATGGAGATTTTAGAGTTTTAAGCAATGGCAATTGCTTGATTACGGTGAATTCTAATTTGAACAAGTATAGATTTTTAATAACATTAATTCATGAAATTACTCATTTGTATGTGTATAAAATTTTTAAAAATAAAGTTAAACCACATGGCATAGAGTGGAAAAATCAATTTAGAATTTTAATTTCTCCAGTTTTGAACCCTGAAATTTTTCCAAAAACACTATTGCCTTTACTTGCTAATTATTTTAAAAACCCTAAAGCTTCTACAGATTCAGATATTGAATTAGTTAAGGAGCTTAAAAGTTATGATTCATTTGATGGTAAAAATTACATATATGAGCTGGATTTAGGTAAAAAATTTAGTATATACAATGGAAAAATTTTTAAATTAGAAAAGAAATTAAGAAAGAGATATAAATGTCTAGAAATTGAAACAGGTAAATATTACTTGTTTAATGCCAATTCAGAAATCAAAAAATACAATTAATTATGAGTAAAACTATTGCAGTGAGTGGATATTTTGACCCGATTCATGTTGGTCATTTGGATTATTTAGAAATGTCAAAGAAACTTGGTGATAAACTAGTTGTTATAGTCAATAACAACAACCAATGTGTGCTTAAAAAAGGCAAACCTTTTATGGATGAACATGATAGAGTACGTATTGTAGCAGCTTTAGATATTGTTGACGAGGTGTTTTTATCAATAGATACAGACAAGACCGTTTGTAAATCACTTGAGGCAATTAAACCTGATATATTTGCAAATGGAGGAGATAGAGCTACTTCAGAAGTTCCAGAGTCTTTTGTTTGTAATAAGTACAATATTGAAATGGTCGATGGTCTAGGGGATAAAATTAGAAGCTCCTCATCCTTAACTGGACTAAAACAATTAAAATAATGAATCAAAACAATAATATTTTTGAAAATTTTAGTCAATTATTTTCTGACACAAGAAAATATTTGGTCAACCTTTTGGATTTCAGAAAAGATGCTGATCAAATTAGTACTATTGAAGAAATAAAAGCTAATATCCAGTTTAAAGGTGCTACAGCTTGGATTCTTATCTGTTCTATTTTAGTAGCTTCTATTGGGCTAAATACTAATTCAATCCCAGTTGTAATTGGAGCGATGCTAATATCACCTTTAATGGGTCCTATTTTGGGAGTTGGCCTATCTATAGCTATAAATGATATTGACACTTTAAAAACATCTCTAATAAGTCTTGGAACAATGATATTGCTTAGTGTGCTTACCTCATTTGTTTATTTCTGGATATTTGATATAAATGCAGATACTTCTGAGTTATTTGCAAGAACTAGACCCGACATTAGAGAGATTTTAATTGCATTTTTTGGAGGTTTAGCTCTAATAATTGCAACAACCAAAAAAGGAACGATAGCCACTGTAATATATGGAGTTGCAATAGCGACTGCTCTAATTCCCCCGCTTTGTACAGCTGGTTACGGAATAGCGGTTGGATCTTGGGACTATTTTATTGGTGCAATGTATTTATTTATAATAAATACAATTTTTATAGCCTTAGCCACATTTATAGTCACTAAATTTTTAAAATTTCCAATGATTAATTATGTGGATTCTGTCAGAAGAAGGACTATCTCTAGATTTGCAACTTTAGCAGCCATAATAGTTATGATCCCTGCAATCTGGACTTTTGTAAATGTTGTAAATGAAAGTAATTTTAAAAACGATGCATTAAGCTTCTTAAATTCTGAACTTGATATTCTGCCCAATTCAAAATATATTAAAAAAAATACTGTTGTTCAGTATAATTCAGATAAACCTTCTGTGATTGAATTAACAACACTGGGTAACGATCAAATATCAAAAGAAATCGAATTTGTTCTAAATACAAAAATGAAAAACTACAGTGCTCTTAATAACACTGAGTTAATTATTAATCAAAGTATTTTTAGAGAAATCAATAATCTTGAATATATGGAAGAATTGAGATCTAGAGACTCTTTAGATTTGCTTTCACAAACTCAAAAAATTAATTTTTTAGAAGATAAAGTTCAAGAGCTTTTAGTTTTAGAGAAAAACTACATTGAATTCCCTAATTTGCTAAAAGAATTAAATATTAATTATTCTGAAATAGACGAGTTCTCTTACTCAAATATTCTTAAATCAGATTTTAAATCAATTGATACAGTTTCAGTTTTTTATGTTAAATGGAATGATAGTTTAGTTAATGAAATTGATGTAATAAGTAAGTCTTCGCAATTAGAAAAGTGGTTAAAATATAAATTGAATCTTGATTCAATTATAATCAAAAGGGAATATTAATATTATTGTTTGTTGAATGTTTCTCTAATCTTTCTATAAAGCTTAGATGAGTACACAAAATCAGTTACAGCAGTATTGTCTGTTTTGAAAATATTTTCTTTACTTCCTTCCCATTCTTTTAGTCCATCTTTTAAAAAAATAATTTTATCACCAATTTCCATCACTGAATTCATGTCATGAGAATTAATTACCGTAATAATATTGTATTCAGTAGTAATTTCTTTAATTAAATTATCAATTACAATTGCAGTTTTTGGGTCTAAACCTGAGTTGGGTTCATCACAAAATAAATATTCTGGATTATTAACTATTGCTCTGGCAATAGCAACTCTTTTTTGCATTCCACCAGATGCCTCGCTAGGCATTTTTTTATTTACATTAATTAGATTTACTCTTTTTAAGACAAAGTTGGCTCTATCTTCAATTTCGTCATCCGGATAATTAGTGAACATTTTTAATGGTAACATAACATTTTCTTCAATATTCATTGAGTCGAATAGTGCACTTCCTTGAAAAACAGTACCAATTTTTGATTTCAGTCTCATTTTTTCATTTTCACTCAGCTCATTTAGTTTTTGATTACCATAGTAAATATCTCCTTTATCGAAACCGTAGAGATCTAATAAGCATTTTAATAGAACAGTTTTGCCAGATCCACTTTGTCCGATTATTAGACTAGTTTCTCCAGGGTTAAATTCAGCATCAATCCCTTTAAGTACTTCAACATTGTTAAAAGATTTATATAGTTGATTTATTTTTAACATTATGACAATAACATTTGAGTTAATATAAAGTTGACCAATATAATTGAAACACTCGTCCATACAAATGATGTAGTACTGGCTTTACCAACTTCAAGAGCTCCTCCCTTCATGTAATAACCATGAAATGAAGGGATAGTGGCTAGTATAAAAGCGAATATAAATGTTTTGATAAATGAATAGGCCATGTGAAATGGTATGAAATCCATTTGTACTCCAGCTATGAAATCATCAACCGAACTGTAACCTCCAAAAACACAAGCAATTAAACCGCCTAAAACACCCACAAACATAGATATTGAAATAATAAATGGGTATACAAGCATTGCTACTGCTTTTGGAAAAACTAAATAATTCAATGGATTTATTCCCATTACTTCTAGTGCATCTATTTGTTCTGTAACCCTCATAGATCCAATACTAGAGGTTATATATGATCCAACTTTACCTGCCATAATTATTGAAATA
>SGZJ01000024.1 GCA_004213995.1 Flavobacteriales bacterium
AAGTAAGGGTTCACGATGGAATAGTCGGCCTTTTAAATATCAGCTCAATCTTACTTGCTAGTCAATTTGGTCTTAATTGGATCTATGTTGCTGTTGCCGTTGCGGTTTTACAAATAATAAGTCCAATCACAAAATTCTGTCCTGTATATACAATATTAAATAAATTAATGCCTGACACCGATCCTATCCAAAATGGAAAGTAAAGATTCTAATGGGAATTGTTTAGTTGATGGTGACACAGTTATTTTAATTAAAGATTTAAAAGTAAAAGGCACTTCTGTTACTATAAAAAGAGGTACATCAATTAAGAATATTAGATTAACTAACAATCCAAAAGAAATTGATTGTAAGTTTAAAAAAGTAAAAGGTCTAGTCCTTAAAACAGAATTCGTTAAAAAAAATTAATATTATGAAACACATTAGCTATAGAACTGGAAACCCTGCATTAAACTCAAAAGCTTTTGCCTCTCAATCCAATAGTCGAAGAGGAGCTGAAATGCTTGAGGTTATGACAATTAAAGGAACGGTAGATAAAACAGCAATGGGGCTATTTTTACTAGTTTTTTCTGCTTATTATACTTTTAGCCCCGAGATGACTTATTTTATTCCTATTGGTATATTTGGGGGATTAATTGTGGCGATTATTACAATTTTTAAAAAAGAATGGTCTCCTATTACAGTACCTATATATGCTATTTTAGAAGGCTTGGCGCTGGGCTCTATTTCTTATATATTTAATACAACTTATGAAGGAATTGTAGTTCAAGCAATCGGCTTAACCATTGCAATATTAGCTTCATTACTACTTGCCTACAGGTCAGGGATTATAAAGGCAACTGAAAACTTTAAATTAGGTGTTTTTGCTGCAATAGGAGGTATATTTTTACTTTATTTGGCAAGTTTTATAATGAGTTTTTTTGGAGCTTCAATCTCAGTGCTTGATCCGACAAATAGTTCACTTATGAGTATTGGAATTAGCTTATTTATAGTAGTTATTGCATCTTTGAGCTTAGTGATTGATTTTGACTTTATCGAAGAAGGGGCAGAAAAAGGAGCACCTAAATACATGGAGTGGTATGGTGCATTTGGACTTTTAGTCACATTAATCTGGTTGTATTTAGAGATACTTAAGCTTTTGGCTAAAATAAGAAATAGATAATTTTAAATTTTGGAAATTAGACTAGGGATTTCAAGTAAATCCAATGTTACTGCCAATCCAAAGACTTCTCTTAACTGTACTTTTTTTACTGCATTGTCATCATACCTGCACTGGATAATCAAACTTGTAGATAGATAATCATTAATTTTCATAAAAGCAGAAATGGTATAATCCACATCTATATTTTCAGCATTTTGAAGATAATCAGAATACAAACTTAAACTTTGTTCAAGAATTACATTTTCAATTAATTCAAATTTATAGAACCCAGTTAATGATGCTCCTAATTCAAACCTTGAGGTGTTGCCCTTAGAAATACCAAAATATTCTTCTCCATCATTAAGGTTTGATGTGAATTTTTTGTTTGCTATAATTAGCCTTCCGGTAACAGGAGCCATATTAATCCAAAAATCTTTTGACTTTTTCCAATACACACCTACACCTAATTGTATGTAAGCAGGAGAAAAGAACCTTGTTGTTTCATTTCTTTGTTCAACACCAATAGTACTATTTGAATACTTGTACCCCCTTGCAAACTGAGTTTTGAAATTTACAAAACTTGAATAACTTAACTCTTTAGTAAAGTTTTTACCAACTAATGAATTAATTTCAATTCGATCATCTGTCTTTTTAGAAAATTTGCTATCACTGTTTTTATTTATTCCAAAAGCACCAATCATTTTTGTATCCCATGCCCAGCCATTTTTGTAATAGTTTAGATTATAATCTACTGCTAAAGCACCAGCTATACTATTCTCTCCCCCTGAAGTCCAATTACTAAATGCAGATTGGTTTACAAGAAAAGTTAGTTTGCCAGATTTGTCCCAGCCTTCTTGTTTAAGAGAATCTACAACAACTGTTTGTGACAACATATTTACTGTAACTAGTACATTTAACAACAGAAATAATTTTTTATTCACTTCTTTTTTTTAATATTACAGAGATAATAATTTTGTAAATTTAATAATATAATAATTTTATAATGATGAATAGAGTAATATTTTTTTTCATAACAGCTTGTTTACTTAGCTGTGGTAATACTACCAAAAACACAATCACAGAGGATCAGGCAATATCAGTCTTAAAAGGATTCTTCACAGCTATGGATATTGATAATCTTGGCAGTGATTTAGTATTTGATTACACGACTACAGACTTTGTTATTTATGAAATGGGAGACAAGTATGATTTGGAATCTTTTTTAGAAATTATTAAATCACATTTTAAAAAGGGATACATTTCTACAGAATGGAGCCTTTATGACTTTAAAGTAAGTATCGACAGTAATACAGCACATATTAGTTATTCCAACAAAGGCAAATTTACTTTTGTTGAGGATGGGATTACGAAAGAAGAAAACATACTATGGTTAGAAAGTGTGTATTTAAAATATGAAGAAGATGTTTTAAAATTAAGCTTTCTGCAGTCGGATGATATCTCAAGAGAAGTCATTGAACTAAATAGAAAGTAATTTCACTTATATGAACCATTTATTTAAGTTTTCTTTATTATTCATATTTCTATTATATAATTGCAGTAATGAAAATAATGATTCTCTAGAAATATCTGAAAACTGGACTTTTAAAAACAATATAGATTCAGTTTGGTTAGAAGCCTCAGTCCCAGGTGATGTTCATACAGATTTATTAAAAAATGGACTTATAGAAGATCCATTTTACAGACTAAATGAGCATGATCTTCAATGGATTGACAAAACTGATTGGGAATATAAGACAGAATTTGATTTATCTCAAAAGGATCTTAATAGCCATTCTCTTGCTTTAGAATTTCAAGGTATCGATACATATTCATCGATTTATCTAAATGATTCTTTGATTGGAACTACCGACAATATGTTTATTGGAAAAACTGTTGATATTAAAAACTTTGCTAAACTAGGGAAAAACAAACTTTACATTAAGCTTTTTTCACCAATTAACAAAGGAGTCAAACTTCATGATAGTCTAGGATATGATATTTCTTCATTCAACGGGAATGATTTAGCAGAAATTGGCAAGGTTGAAGGGAATAAAAGAGTTAGTGTTTTTACCAGAAAGGCTCCTTATCATTTTGGTTGGGATTGGGGACCAAGACTAGTAACTAGTGGTATTTGGCAGCCAATTAACATAAAAACATGGAATTACTTTAATATTGAAGATTTATATATAAGACAAATAAGTCTAAATGAAAATGCAAGTTTAGTTGCTGAAATTGAGCTGGAGTCGTATCTAGAAATTGACGAAATTATCTCTGAAATATATGTAGATAATAAAAAAGTTTCTACAGATCTTGTTTACATAAATAAAGGTACTAATAAGATTGAAATACCATTTACAATAAAAGATTATGAATTATGGTGGCCTAATGGCATGGGTAATCAAAACATGTATGATGTTAAAGTAAAGCTGCGGTCAAATAACAACTTTGTTATATCATCAAAGAGGGTCGGGCTTAGAGAAATTAATTTAGTCACCTCAGAAGACAGCATTGGTAATAATTTTTATTTTGAAGTAAATAAAAAGCCCGTTTTTATGAAAGGGGTAAATTACATCCCTCAAGATATTTTTTTAAATAGAGTTTCTGATGACAAATATGAAGAATTATTGGAATCTGCAGTGGATGCTAATATGAATATGATTAGAGTGTGGGGAGGCGGTATATATGAAAATGAAATATTTTATAATTTGTGTGATGAAAAAGGACTACTGGTTTGGCAAGACTTTATGTTTGCTTGTGCTATGTATCCTGGAGATGAGGATTTTTTAAAATCTGTAGAACAAGAGGCTGAATATAATGTAAAAAGACTTAGAGGGCATCCATCTATTGCATTATGGTGTGGAAATAACGAAGTTAGGTCAGCATGGAAAAATTGGGGATGGGAAAAAGATGTAATGGAAAATCAATCTCCTGAAATTGCAAGTGTGATTAGTAAAGCTTATGATGATGTTTTTCATAAAATTTTGCCTGAAGTCGTTAATAATTTAGATACTAGCACAGCTTATTGGCCTTCTTCACCAGGAAGTACTTTTTCTGGAGGAACAGAATCTTACACCAGCGGTGATGCACATTATTGGGGAGTTTGGTGGGGAAAAGAAGATTTTGAATCCTACAATCAAAAAGTGCCTAGATTCATGTCTGAATTTGGATTTCAGTCATTCCCAGAGTTTTCAAGTGTTGACAAGTATACAAATGAATCTGATTATAGTATATATTCAGAAGTAATGAAATCTCATCAAAGATCAAGTATTGGAAATAGTACAATTGAAGACTATATGCTTAGGCATTATAATAAGCCAAAAAGTTTTAAAGGATATTTATATGTAAGTCAAATTTTACAAGCTTATGGTATGTCAATAGGAATGGAATCTCACAGGAGAAATAAAGGTTACTCCATGGGGAGTTTATATTGGCAGTTAAATGATTGTTGGCCGGTTGCATCTTGGTCAAGTATTGATTATTTTGGAAAATGGAAAGCTCTTCATTATTCTACCAAAAAAGCCTTTCAACCAGTTTTAATTAATTTTTTCAAGTCTGATAGTGAAATAGAATTACATATAATTTCGGATTTACTAGAATCAAAAGAAGTTGATTTAAATCTAAAAGTCTTAAGTTTTTCTGGCGAGGTTTTATATGAATTAAATAAAAATTATTTATTGCAGCAAAACTCAACCATGAAAGCTGAAAGTTTGTCTATTGATTGGCTAAATAAGAACTTTGACCCTAACTCTAGTTTGTTGGTAGCATCATTGTTTTCTGAGGAAATAGAAATTTCTAACAATAATTATTATCTGTCAGAATTTAAAGATATCAAATTAACAAAACCATTAATAGAATATGAGATAGATGAGCTAATAAATACCTTTGAAGTTAGTTTAAAGTCTAAAAATTTAGTTAAAAATGTTTTTGTTGATATAGCCTCAAGTCAAAATTTTTCAGATAATTATTTTGATATGATACCTGGTAAAGAATATAAAATATCCATCAATAAAGAGGAGTCTCTAACATTAGATGATATAAAAAGAAAAATTAATTTCTTGAGTTTATTTGATACTTATTAAGCTTTTGAGATGTTTTTAATAAAATCTAAAGGAGTTTGAAATCTTTTGCCTTTGTCGTCTAAATTTATTACACCTAATAAAGTCATTTTGTTTTCTATCAATGCTATTAATTTACTTAATTGAAATTCTATTTCCATTTTCTTTTGCACACCATTTATCTGATGATATAACAAGTTTTCTTGATCAAATATTATCTCAGATGCATCAATTTTTCCCACAAGTATTTCTCTTGCTTGATGAGAAATTTCGATATTATTTATAAAATCTATGTAGATTGTATTTGCCATTCTGAAACTAACCCCAATTAGTTGTTTAATTTTTTTTTGGTATATATTCCATAGATTTTTATGTTTTTTTATTTCTAGTGAAACGTTAAGGTTAAAAAGTTCATACTCGTTATTGTATGCTGCTAATATCTCAGGGTTTTTGTCAAAATGTGTAAAGTATAGTGAAGTTTTTATTATTTGAATTAGTTTAAATATATTTTCATTAAACTTTACAAATCTGTTAATTCCTTTTGATTTATAAACAATATAATTATCATTAGAGTTAGTTATAGTTGAAGTTTTTATATGTTTATATTTCACCATTTCTATCGGTGTCATTCCTTTAAAAATTATCATTGCTATAAATAATGAGATTGCCTGAAGCTCGTATATGTCTTTTGAATTGAAGATGGCCTTTTCAATTTCAGTAACTTTTATTTTTCTAACAGTTGATTCTTTTTTATTTGTCTTTTCAATTAAGTTTTTATCAAATATTTTATTATTTACAATTAGGTCTTGTTTACGTGCCTTATTTACAATTACCTTTAGTTTTTTTAAGTATGCATTTACAGAAGAAATCTTTATGCCGTTAAATTGAGTATTTGCTTTAAATTGTACTAAATTCTCTCTATTAAGATCTTTTAAGTATAGCTCTCTATTTATTTCAAGATGTTTTCTAAATACACCAATAGTATTTAAATAGTCTTTTTTAGTGAATATAGATACATCATTAAAATTTTTATTTATAAAACTTTCTATAGATTTTACTTCAATACCATTTTTTAAATATTTTTCACACTGGGACAATTTCCATTTTCCAGAGTTTAAATTCTCAAGAGCTTTAATTTTTTGTAATTTAAGTTTCTCTAACAAAATGTTTTTGGAGATGTGATTTGACTCTGTCTTACTAATTCCATCTTTAATGTAATTGTTCTTGTTTACATATAGCTCAGTTTTAATCTTTTTCCTGTAATTCGTGCCTTTAATATCAAAGTATATATTTGATAAATTATTTTTATTCCTATATGACGATATTTTAATTAATATTCTCAATTAGTGTTATAAATAAGTTATAATTTATTCATGTTATAATTTTTTTTGATCTGTCAATAAAAAATTTAATAATCATTAAACTTTAATAAAAGTAAAGTGGTTGCAATTTACATAAATTGCTTAATATAACATAGAAATTTTATTTAATTAATACTTTTAATGGGGTTTTTAAGAAAAAATGGAGATTAGTCTTTTTATCATTATATGTCTAATCAGAAACGCTATTTAGTTATGCTTGTAGATTTTATATAAAATAAGACTTTTAAAAAGACCTAAACTTATATTCTTTTCTTTCGGAATCTATTATAATCTAAGAAATAATTTATTCTTATTGAAAACTGGTGTCCTATGTCTTTTCCAAATAAATTATCTAAACTTTCTGTGTATGAAATTAATGATTGATCGTCATTACTATAAATCTGATTTCTATATAAAATTGTTGCAGAACTTCCTGGAGCAAATCTCCAATTATATGATAAATCCAAATTCCAAATATTAAAGTTGGCATTCGGGTTCTCATCAAATGGATAGGCTGCTATTGAATCGCCAATTCCATTTTCTTGTAGACTATAATATCTTTTGTAATTAACACTACTCCAATAATTTCTGAACTCAAGAGCAATCTCTTTATAAGAATCCATATTGTAAATCATATCAAATACCGCTTGATTTATTTTTACATCTCTTATTCCTATTATTACATCAGACCCCTCATTTCCTGCGTAACCTAAATCATCCTCTTCTTTAGAGACTCCTATTCCCAGGCTAGTATTAAGTCTTTCTGATATTTTATAATTTAAACCTGCTGCAAAACCAATTTTTTTATTTTCTTCTCCATAAAATTCATCAATACTTTTTAAAGCGTTTAGTTCAATTGCGTAAACAAAATCTTTTGTATTATCTGAATCTAAATCGTAACGAAAGCTAAACTCTTTAGGTTTTAATACAAATAGACCATCAACTCTTGGCTCAAAAAAATCTTTATTTAATGTTCTAAGCTCAACCTCTAATCTATTTTTAATCAGTTTGTTTGTTTCAAAAAACAACTCAGCTTCGTAGTTGTTGTTTCTTTTTATTGAAGGAGTATACCTTCTTCCATGTCTTACTGATAATTTAAACTCAAATTGATTAAAATATTTTGTTGGGTTAAAAATCTCATATGAAATATTGGCAAAAACATTTTGATTATTGTACCATCTTGAGATACCCATGTCGTCCTGGTTATAGTTCTCGTCGGTGGTCCAAACTCCAGTCATCCATCTAAAATTACCCTTAGTTTTGTTAATTTTAAAAGTTGTTTTGTAGCCATCTGTTGAATTTCCATTTTCTTTTATATCACTTCTTAGAACAGAACCTTCAATTCTATAATTATTTTTTTTTGTTCTATAATCTAAATTTAAAGTGGAAACTATAGCATTTCTAAAATTTGAATTACGATTTACACTTGTATTTAAAAATGTAATTGAAGAATTATTTTTAAGTTGCTGATCTAAAACAACTATATTGTAATTTGTGAGAGGTTCTAGGGTTACTTCTCTTTGATTTTGTGTTATTGAGTCCTGAAGTATAGCAGTTGTTTTTTTTGTTATTGCATTGAAGAATCCAATACCCAATTTATTGTCAGTTCTTCCAGAAACTTTAACTGCATTAATAAGATCTATTGAGTTATCCGAACTTAACACGGATTCATTATCTCGTAAATAATCTTCTGGATTCACATCTAAATCTCCTCCAATTCTTCTGCTGTAAAATACTCCTCCACGATCAAAAAGCTCAGTTCCTTCTGTAAAAAAAGCTCTCTTCTCATCAAATTGTTGCTCAAACGGACTTAAGTTCAATTCTACATCATCAAATTTAACCTGTCCAAAGTCTGGTATTAATGTTGCATCTAAAGTAAAGGCCTCATTAATTCCATATTTTATGTCCATACCAGCCGAAAATCCGGTCCCTGTATTGCCTTTGTATAATTCTGAGTTAACCTGACTGTAAGGATAAAAGAATAATCTTGTTGGAGGATCTATATTTTGTATTCCTTTGAGAGTACCTAGATACTCACTATATGATCCAACAGATCTGTCAACATAATTCCAGGTATATATTTCATTAAGGTTAAAAATTCGTCTGTAAAAATTTAATCCCCAAGTTTGAATTTCTTTTTTGGGGAACCTTAACGCACTGTATGGAATTTTAAATTCTGCATACCATCCATTATCATCTTTAGAAACCTTCGCATCAAAAACTGCATCAAAGTTTGAATCCCCTTCATCATAGTCTCTAACAGATTTCATATCCGCTATAGTCCCTGCGCTTGTAACAATAAAGCTTAAAAAATTAATACCGTCGTTGTAAGGATTTAAGCTGATTCCAATAAAATCTGTCTTTTTTTCATAAAACTCATCTCTTTGACTAATTTCACTAGCTATATTTTTACCATTTGGATCTAACATTGAAGCAGCAAAGTATACGGCTTCATCATCATAAACAATTTTTACTGTAGTTGGATGAGAACTTCTTGCTGGACCAACATTTGAAGGTCTTAACATATAAAAATCAGAGTTAGTTTCAGCTGTAACCCAAGCATTATCATTCAATACCCCATCTATTATAGGCGCATTTGTAACTCTTTTAGCAAGGGCATTTTTTCTTACCTGTGAAAAACCACTAAGGTTTAAACTGATAAGTAATATGCTTAAAATATAAAATCTAATATTCATTTTTTCTACACTCTGAACAAATATCTCTAAATAAATACTTTTGTATATCTAATTTTATGTTAAAAATTAATTAAATTTATCTCTAATCAAAAAACAATAATAATTATGAAAAATTTCATTTATGTTACATTTTTATCCATTGTAGCATTTTCTTGTAACCCAAATCAAGAAGCAATGAAGACTTTTGAAGAAAACACCAAAACAATGGACATTCTTTTTGAAAGTTTTGCTAACGAATCTGTAGACTATTCAAAGTTTGCTGATGATGTGGTCTTTAAAGGTACTTTAGTTGGTGCTAAAGACTCATTATCTTTAGATGAAATCAAAGCAATACATAAAGAGCTTTTTGCTAAATATGATTTTAAGTATATGGCACCGATGAAATATTTAACAGGAGTTAATGCTGATACTGGTGTAACAGATGGTTCTGTAAGAATGTATTATGACCAGGAAGTAACTCTTACTGCTACTGACTCCACAGAAGCAAAATCTGTTATTGTATCCATTTATGAATCATTTGATTTTAACGAAGAAGGAAAAGTTACCTATGTCCAATGGTATTCTGATTGGACTGGCTCTTTAGCTTATTTAGAAGAATGATTTAAAATTAATCACAAAAAAAGTCCAAACAATTTGTTTGGACTTTTTTTGTTTATGGCAAAGCTTCGATGTTATTTAGGGTTATAGACTCTAACTCCATTTTTATAAACATCATTTTTATCTAAACTCATTTTTTTAGTTTTAAATTTAGAATATAAATCCATTTGATCGTTATAATGCTTTGAGCTTGGTTCATCACTAGCTCCATAAGATATAATACTTTCTATTTCTACAATGTCGTCTTTAAATTTAACAAGTGAAATGTAGGATTCTCCGTGTGTGATTTTAATTTTACCATCTTTATACTTAGTACCTTTCATAGCAGTTATTACATCAGGTAATCCAAAAATACCTATCTCTTTATCACCTCTAACAAGCTTTTGAAAATCACCTAACTTTATATTAACTGAATTAAAATGTTTTAGCAAATGATCTTTAGTATGCGTAATTAGATCTATTATTTCAATTTCGTCAAATATTTTTTTATAATTTATATTTTTGAACTTATTTATCATTGTATAATATAAAATTGCATAATTAGCCGCCCCAATAGAATTGGGGTCTGTTGACATGTCCCAGTTTTGTAAATTTAGTATGACATCCGATAATTTCGGGTATTTTAAAGGATCAATTTCCCAAATAACATTTATGTCAAGAAAACTATAATTTAATGGTCTAGGAAGTTTGTGATCATATTTGATTTGCTTAAAAGTCTTATAATCTATTGTATCGTAAGAATTAATTAAATTTCTAATTCTTGTACTTCTGTTATTATCATATGTCTCAAAATTCATTGTTTTTGAAAAATTCTCTTCTTCAGGATTTTCCTTAGCAGATGTAGATTTAAAAGGTGAATGATTTGCATTGTATATAAATCCCGATTTAGGATTAATAACCTGTGGAAGATCTTTTATGTCGTAGTATTCTTCCCATAAGTTTTCACTTTTACTTCCGTCTACTATTTTAGTCCAATCGTTTTGTTCATTTCTAATTGGAATTATTCCATTTGATATATAAAAAATAGTATCATTTTTATCTGCATAACCAATATTATAACCTGGAATTGATTTCATATTTAAAACATCATAAAACTCGTTAAATGATGTTGCTTTATTCATTCTCCACCATTGCTCTAGCGCTTTTATGTTATATAGGCTTGGAGTTCTAACAGAATAGAATCCGGATTTATTTTTTAAAGTTGGACCGAAAATACTTTTGTAATAAGTTTTTTTGATCCCTATATTAATTCCGAGTATTCTATATTTTAATTTAGCTTTGAACTTTTCTAGTTTATACTCTTTATTATCTACTATATATATATTCTTTTTCGAGTTATGCATTTTTAACTTAAATAAATCTGCCTTATCTGGGTAATTTACTGTATGTGTCCATGCTAAATGCTCATTAACACCAGTTAAAATACAAGGTGCTCCTGCAAATGTAGCACCAAGTATGTTTGTCCCCTCTTCACTATTTAAATGAACCTCATACCATGAATTTGGGCCATCTAATGGCTGATGAGTATTTATAGCAAGATAGGTTTCGCCGTTATTTGTTTTATTGTTATTAAAAGCAAATGTGTTAGATCCTTGAATGTCTTCGTTTATTCCGAGGTTTGATAAATCATAAGTATTATTAGAAATTATTTTACTTACTAATTGATCTGCACCATTAGAAATAAATAACTGCAAAAAAGAGTAATTCAACATCTTTTTTGGTGTAACTGGGAATAACTCTTCAACTAAGACCTTTTCTGGATGTAGTTCTGCATATCTATTGAGTCCTTGCGAGTACCCTTCAAGAAGTTTTACAAAATCTTTCGAAAGAGTTCCAAACAGTTTTTCTACTGTTTTGTCAGACTCTATAAATTGAGTTAAAAAATCTACTATTATTCCCTCATTAGCTAAATAGCTGCTTAGTAATTGATTCCCGGCTAAATAGGCTTTTTGAATAGTCATAAAATCATCTTCACTATGTGCCCATGCTAGTCCGTAAGAAGTATCTGCATCTGTCTTTCCATAAATATGTGGGACCCCATAGGCGTCTCTGACTATTTCAATATCAAGAGGGTTTATCTGCCCATAAGAAATTGATATAGAAATAAAAAAAATAATGATTTTGTACATAAGTTTATTTATTATATTTTTTTTTCAATAAAACTTATTTTAGAATTCATTATCTCTGTTAAAATGTCTTCTAAAATTATTTTATAATTTCTTATAGTTTCGTCACTTACTATTGAAGTATTATCAAACCTTGTACCAAAGTTGAATTTTAATAATCCAGATTTTAAATTTTTAAATGATATTATACCAACCTCTATTGGCAAGTTTTGATTATTTGTCATATTGAAAGCATAAGCATAAAATAGTAATTGAAACCAATTTTTAATCTTATCGTGATCTATCTCTATATTTTCCCAACTTGAAATATTTAGTTCTCTTTTTTCTATTTTTTTTCCTGTCTTGTAGTCTATGATTCTAAGTGACCCATTAAAATTATCAATTCTGTCAATTTGCCCCTTTAGATTAATCTCTTCTTTAAATTTTTTACTTTGAAATTTTACATTAAAATTTTCTTCAATTCCAATAATTTGGATTTTATTTCCTTTTTCTATTGATTTAATTTCAAGTTTAATAAAATCAGAAATATATTTTATGGCAACTTCAAATATAATTAAGTTTTTTCCAGTTTTGAACTGACCATTATTATAGATTATTTCAAATTGTGTCTTTACTATTTTATCTAATTCTTTTAATTGAGCTTTTAAGTATTCTGTTGTTATAAATTTATTTACTAAAGGGGTATATATTTCTTTTAAGGATTCATGTATTACAGTCCCCAAAGTATTGGATTCAACAGTTTCTTCAACTCTTAATTCATCAGGAA
>SGZJ01000025.1 GCA_004213995.1 Flavobacteriales bacterium
ATGTATCTCCTGTCCATAATAAATGACTAACATCTCGAATTGAACTATTATTAGGGTGAATAAATTTATTAAAGTATTTATTATTAATTTTTTCTCTAATTTCTTGAGAAAAACGAATTATTTCTCCAGCTTTATAATTTTGAATTCCTGAGAAATTCTTTTGAGGCTCTATAATAGCATAATAATTTCCTCCATAAGAAACGTCAAAGAATATTTCACCTAAATCATTTGAAATTATTGAACATTTTTTGGCAGCTAAAAAACTGTCTACATTAGTCAATTTCACAGAACTAACTTTTTCTTCGATTTGCTTGTAAGTAATATTAATAATTCCAGCTGGTGTCTCTATATTTAAATTTCCGGGATTTTTTGGTATAATTAGTTTTTCTTGAATAGCTATTGTTACAGCTCCAATCGTTCCATGTCCACACATTGGTAAACATCCAGATGTTTCAATAAATAAAATGCTAAAATCATTTTTAGAGCTATGGGGTGGAAAAAGAATAGCGCCGCTCATCATATCATGACCTCTAGGCTCAAACATTAAACCTTTTCTGATCCAGTCAAAATTATTTAAAAAAAACTGTCGTTTTTCACTCATATTAGTTCCGTGAAGAATTGGAGCTCCTTCAACAATTAGTCTAACTGGATTTCCACAAGTGTGTGCATCTATACACTTAAAAACTGATTTACTCATCTTTATTTGTTTCAATATAATTTAAAACTCTAGACTCTAATATGGCTAGTGTAACAGTTCCTTTTGATAAAATTATTTCATGAAAATCCCGAATATTAAAATTTGATCCTAATTTATCTTCAGCTAAAGATCTTAGCTCTCTAATTTTTAATTCACCTATTTTATATGACAATGCTTGACCAGGCCATGAAATATATCTATCTGTTTCAGTATTAATTTCATGTAACGAAAGCGCTGTATTTGATGACATATAATTTAGAACCATTTCCTTTGACCAATTTAATGCATGAATACCTGTATCTACTACTAATCTACACGCCCTCCACATTTCATAAGTGAGTTTACCGAATTGTTCATATGGGGTTGTATATAAACCCATCTCTTCGGCTAAATACTCGGTATAAAGGCCCCAGCCTTCACCATATGCAGAGAGATATAAGTTTTTTCTAAATTGTGGTATTTCATCACCCAATTCATTATTTAATGCTGATTGAAGATGATGTCCAGGAACAGCTTCATGAACAGTAAGAGCAGGTATGGTGTAAAGTGTTCTACTTTTTAAATCATATGTATTTACCCAATAATATCCTGGATCGGTACTGTTTTTTGAAGTTCCTACATACCTGCCACTAGTATACTTAGGCGCAATTGCGTCTGGAACTGGTGCAACTCCATAAGGTTTTCTAGGTAGAGTTTTAAAAAACCTTGGTAATTGCTCATCAGCTCTCTTGGCAACATCTCTTGCAAACATTAATAACTCTTTTGGAGTATCTGCATAAAACTGATTATCAGTTCTTAAAAATTTAAAAAAATCTTCAAATGAACCTTGAAATTTTAGTTCTTTAATAATCTTTTTCATTTCTGATTTTATTCTTGCTACTTCATCTAATCCAATTTGATGGATTTTTTCAGCTGTATATTCTTTACTAGTTGTATAATAATTAATTCTATTTTGATAATACTCTTTACCATTTGGTGTACTTGAAACTCCAATTTCAGTTCTAGTTTTAGGATAATATTCATTTTCAAAAAATTCCTTAATTCTCTTGAACTGTGGGACAACAATTTCATTAATTGATATTTTTGCAGCTTTATAAATAGAGTCTGATTGACTTTCAGAAATATCTTTTGGTAAATTTTTAAAAGGAGAATAGAAATAATTATTTAAATAATTATTTGTAATATGATCATTGTAAGTAGACTCATATCCATCAAAAATAACTATAGGCTGAGAAACTCCTTTCTTTAATCCAAGCCTTATATTATTCAAATTTTGGTTCACAAACTCTGGAATAGAATTCAATTTATTTAAATATTCTATAGTCTTTTTGTAATTTGACAATGGACGTACCATGTAATTTAAACTACTATGAAATCCAGAATCTGAAAGAAGGGGGTTCAAATATCTTTCAAAATTATAGTAATCTATTATATCGTTTAGTTCAAATTTTAATAATTCATAAGAAATTAAATTATTTTCATCTAAATCATTGGAGTCAATATTTTCAAGTTGGTTTAATAAACCTAACGCAAAATTAGCTTCACTTTGATAATGCTCTTTAGTAAATAAGCCCAAAGGATATTCTTTACCATCATAAGACTCATGATCTTGGTAAATTATTATTATTTCTTGCAATTTATCATTTGAATTTTCAGAAAATTTAATAACTACTGCTGTGACTAATAAAATTATAGCTAATACTGATAAGACTGAATTTTTCATTTATATTTTATTTTTGGTGTATATTCCATTTACAAGGCGAAGTATGTTTTTTGGATTATTATCTTTTAAAGATTCTGGAAGTAATTCATTGGGGAAATCTTGATAACTTAAAGGTCTTACCCATCTATCAATAGATTTAACTCCAACAGCTGTAAATCTACTATCTGTAGATGCTGGATAAGGCCCACCGTGCAACATAGAAGGATTAACTTCTACTCCAGTAGGCACGCCATTAAAAATGATTCTACCTACTCTTTCTTTTAAAATATCTATTAAAGCTGTATTGGAAGAGATTTCATTATCAGTGGCCATAATTGTACCAGTTAATTGACCATTAATTTTATTTACCACTGATTCTAACTGATTCATATTATCACATTCTACTATCAATGAAAATGGTCCAAATATTTCTTCTTGTAAATCATTATTGATTATAAAATCTGATCCTTTGACTTTTGCCAAAGTTTGTTTAGAATAATTAATATCTACTTCATCAGTAAAATCAGCAATAACATTAACTTGTCTCTCTGAAGTTAATTTAAGTTTATTAATGTTATAGTTTCTAATAATATTTGGGTGTAACATACAAGACGGGGAAATACTCAGGATTTTTTTTCCTAAAGAATTTACAAAATCAGTAAAGTATGTAGATTTAATTCCAATAATAATTCCTGGGTTTGTGCAAAATTGACCTGAACCTAAAGTTATAGAATGTGCATATCTAGTAGCTAAATTGTCCCAATCTGTCTTTAGGATTTCTGGCAAAATAATAACGGGGTTGACACTTCCCATTTCAGCAAAAACAGGAATTGGTTCATCTCTGTTATTAGCCAAATTTAAAAGTGATCTTCCTGCTTTTAGACTTCCTGTAAAACCAACTGCCTTAATCAAAGGATTATTAATCAAATCTATTCCAGTTTGTATACCTGCACTATTAATATTGGAAAAAACTCCATTTGGCATTCCAGTAATTTGAGCAGCTTTGATGATTGCAGACGAAACTAATTCTCCAGTTCCTGCATGCATTGGATGGGATTTTACTATTACAGTACAACCAGCAGCTAAGGCTGAGGCTGTATCTCCACCAGCGGTTGAATAAGCCAAAGGAAAGTTACTAGCTCCAAAAACAAGAACAGGACCTAGCGGAATTGACATTTTTCTTAAATCGGGTTTAGGTACAGGTTTTCTCTCAGCATCAGCCGTATCAATTGATGCATTAACCCAATCTCCTTTTTTTAATAATTCTGAAAAAGATCTAATTTGGCCAATTGTTCTACCAAGCTCGCCTTTTGCTCTTCCATCTGGAAGTCCAGTTTCTTCACAATAAACACTTACAATATCATTTTGAATTAATAATATTTGATCAACAATAGAATCTAGAAATTTAGATCTCTTTAAACTATCAACATTTTTATATTCTAAAAAAGCATCATAGGCTAAATTAGCAGCCATATTAAGCTCATTAATAGTAGCTTCAGTAAAATTACATTCATTGTTTTTATTAAGTTTAGGGTTAAAAGTTTTAAAAATTACTTTTCCCTCTGAAGACAAATTATTACCGATGTAATTTTTTCCGTGTAGCATATTAATAAGTATATTTTGAAAGGTCTGGTCTGTTTTTCAAACTACTTTCTATTATATTGATAACTTTTTTTCTTTCATCCCCGTCCAATGGTAACCTAGGAGGTCTAACATTTTCCGTCCCAATTCCAGTGTAAGTTTCAGCTAGCTTTATATTTTGTACTAATTTTGAATTAATATCTAATTCAAGAAGAGGAAGAAACCATCGATATATTTCTAATGCGTCAGAAATACGACCCGCTTTTTGTAATTTATAAATTGCTACGGTCTCATTTGGAAAAGCATCTACTAACCCAGCGATCCATCCATGAGCTCCCATTAGCAAACTTTCTAGTGCAAGTGTATCAACGCCGGTCATTATTTTTAGCCTATTTCCAAAATAGTTTATAATCCTAGTTACATTGGATATATCTCTAGTAGATTCTTTTACAGCTTGAATATTTTCACATTCCAATAATTGATCAAACATTTCTAATGTAACTTCAATTTTATAATCAACGGGATTGTTATAAATCATTATTGGCAACGAAGTGCTTTGAGCAATTGATTTAAAATAATTGACAGTTTCATCATTACTGGCTTTGTATCTCATTGGAGGTAAAATCATTAAACCAGAAGCACCATCCTTTTCAGCACTTATTGCTGACTTAATAGCTTCACTAGTAGATTGCTCTGCAATATTCATTAAAACTGGAATTTTATTCTCAGTAATTAAAATTGTATTTTTTATTAATTCACTTTTTTCAGAAGTTGTTAAAGTACTAGCTTCACCTAATGTACCACCTAAAACGATTCCACTAACTCCTGCATCAACTTGAGCTTGAATATTTACATTAAACATTTTGAAATCTAGCTGATCGTCTTTTGTAAACTTTGTAGTCACAGCTGGCATAACTCCTTCCCATTTCATAATTTATATTTTTTAATAAAGTTATATTTTTTATTTTAATTTAACATGAATAAATCTGAGGCAATACCATCAGACAAGAACTTACCTTTTCTTGTGATATATAAATAATTGTTTTTAATTATTAAAAACTCATTATTAATATGGGTTTGAGAGTTTTTAATTAATTGATTTTTATAAATACTACCAAAGTCGTTTTCAATATCAACAAATGATATTCCTCTACTCGTTCTTAAACCAAACATAACTGTTTCATTAAATTTATCAATTAATGATAAAACTTCTTTACTATTTGGTAAAATATTATTGTTTATAGACTCTATATACTTTACATTATTTTTAATGTTCCATAGTCTATCATTTCCATTGAATGAGTGAGCTGATGGTCCAATCCCAATGTAGTTTTTTCTTGTCCAATAAGCGGAGTTATTCACGCTGTAGAGTTTATTTTTTGCAAAATTTGATAATTCATAATTTTCATAATTGTGGTTCTCTAAAATATCTAAAAGGATATAAAATTGCTCCTGAGATTGAGAGTCATCAATTGGTGCGATTATTCCATTATCAATATACTTTTTTAAAGCTGTTTTAGGCTCAACAGTTAAAGCATATGCAGAAATATGAGGAATATTGTTAGATATTAAAATTTCAATGTTTTCTTTCCATCTAGAATTATCAAGACCAGGAATACCATAAATTAGGTCAACAGAAATATTATCAAAGTATTTACTTGCAGATTTTATACAGTCTATGGCTTGATTACTTGAGTGAGATCTATTCATCAGTGTTAAATCTTTTTGAAAAAAAGATTGAACTCCAATACTTAATCTATTCACTCTGGTTTTAGATAATTCTAGTATTTTTTCACGGGACAAATCATCTGGATTGGCTTCTAATGTAATTTCTACAGAATCATTAATAATATAGTTATCAAAGACAGTTTGTATTAACGAATTTATTTCTAATGTGCTTAATACAGACGGAGTACCACCACCAAAATAAATAGATTCTATTTTTTTATCTTTTAATTCTCTATTTCTAATTAAAATTTCGTTTTTCAACGAAATAATCATTTGATCTTTATGTTTAAAGGATGTAGAAAAATGAAAGTCACAATAATGACAGGCTTTTTTGCAAAACGGAATGTGAATATAAATTCCTGACACTTAATATTTAGTATTAATTAAATAAAAATTATTTTTTTAACCTATTCTCGTTCTGTTTAATAAAACTAGACCAACCTGAATAATTTTTCTCACCAGTTAATTTTCCAGAATTATAAAAGTGACAAACTGCTGCTGCTAAACCATCTGTAGCATCTAAATTTTTTGGAATAGTTTTTAATTTAAACATTCCTTGAAGCATCCTTGCCACCTGTTCTTTACTAGCATTTCCATTTCCTGTTATTGACATCTTTATTTTTTTTGGTAAGTACTCAGTAATTGGAATTTCCTTGTTAAGTCCGGCTGCCATTGCAACTCCTTGAGCTCGACCAAGTTTTAACATACTTTGAACATTCTTACCAAAAAAAGGAGCTTCAATAGCTATCTCGTCTGGGTGAAATGTTTCAATAAGCTCATTAGTCCTTTCATAAATTAATTTTAATTTTAAATAATGATCTTTATACTTAACTAAATTCAACTCATTAAGTTGTAAGAAAATCATCTTGTTATTTACAACTTTAATAATTCCAAATCCCATAATAGTTGTCCCAGGATCAATTCCCAATATAATTCTCTCTTTAGCCATAGGAACAAATTAATCAGTTGTAGATATTAGTACAGGTAAAACAAATTTTGTTTTTACCGGTTGACCTCTTTTTATTGCAGGGTATAGCTTTGGCAAGTCTGAAACTGTAAGTTTAAATATAGAGTCTATTAATACATTTAGCTCAGAAATCATGCTTTTATTAGATAATTGACTTAAAACTATATCTCCTTTGTTAGTAACATTAAAATTAACAATTAAGGTGTCTGAAATAGATGAGTTAACAACTACAGAATTATTAATTAAATTAGCTTGTAACTTGGAAGTTATAGTGTTTACAAAACAATTAAAGTTTGATTCCTTATTAATGATTGTATCACAATTTTGAAATCTAGGGTATGTATCAACATCATTCCAATTAAATGTTTTTAAATCATTAGAAACTAACTCTTCAACAACAAGTTCTTTGTTAGACAAAAAATCACAAGAAAAAAAAATTAAAAATAAAATATAATTAATATAAAATTTCATATGCTATAATGTAATTTTCAAATTACAAAAAATATAAACTAATATCATATATGATTATTAATTATATTTATTAAATATTATCAATTATGACTTATATACTGTTAGTTATTTCAATTATTTTAATTATTACTGGTCTAGTAGCAAGTTTTATTCCTATAATTCCAGGGCCAATAACTGGCTGGTTAGGTCTCTTTGCTATTTCTCAAATTGATGGTTTTTCTACAAGCACTACATTACTTACTATTACATTTTTAGTGGCAATTATAATTTTTATTGTTGATTACTTTGTACCTATTATAGGTTCTAAATATTTTGGAGGAAGTAAATATGGGGTTATTGGTACTACTATAGGACTTCTACTAGGGCTACTTAGTCCGATTCCTTTTGGTATAATTATAGGAGCTTTTATAGGAGCACTAATTGGAGAATATGTAGGAGGAAAAAATATAAATGAAGGTATCAAACCAGCAATTGGCTCATTAATTGGCATTATTTCATCATCTATTATAAAATTTATAACAGGATTTGCTTTTCTGATAATTTACATTAGCCTAATATCTACTAATTGGGCATTGCTATTTTGAAGATCCGCTTTCGGTAGTTGTTGGAATAATTTCTGTAACAAAAGTATAATCAGTTGATTTACTATTAATCCTACTAATTAATAATTCAGCAGCTCTTTGTCCAATCTGAACAGCGTGTTGGTTGATAATTGTTAATTTTGGGTAAGAAAGCATTGATATTAGTTTATCTCCAAATCCTACAATTGACAAGTCTTTTGGAATCTTGATATTCAACTTTGATGCTATGTTTATTGAAATAACACCAGATAAATTATCGGCTGCTATAATTGCATCTAAATCATTATTATTTAAAATAAATTGTTCTATATTTTTATGGATATCTGCATTATAAAAAGGTTTCATAGAAGAATTATTAGTTTGATTAGTAAGATTTAAAACTAGATTACTATCAAATTTTCCAAAAAAATCAACTGATGCTTTTCTAAAGCCATTACTTCTTAATTTACCTACATTTAAATTAGATATTGAAGAAATGAATCCTATTTTACTGCGACCCAATTTGACTAAACTTTTTACCTCATTGTAAATAGCATCAAAATCATCAATTATAACTTTATCACAGCTGATTTTATCGGTAATCCTATCAAACATTACAATTGGAATATCTTTAAGTGTAATATTTTTAATATGGGCAAAATCATTTTTGTTTATGGTTTCTTCGGACAAGGCTAATAAAACTCCATCAACTGTACCTGAAGCAAGTATATTTAAATAATCAATTTCTTTAACCAATGACTCTTTAGATGAGTAAATTATAATATCATAACCTGTCTCTTCAGCAGCTTTTTGTATTCCATGGAGAACTTTTGCGTAAAATCTATTTAAAATATCAGGAATAATAACACCTAGTGTAAAGGTCTTATTATTTTTTAGACTTAGGGCAATTTTATTTCTTTTGTAATTTAATTCTTTAGCTAAATTTTGAATTTTATTTATAGTCTCTTCACTAATCTCATCGCTGTTATTAAGAGCTTTAGAGACTGTCGAAACAGAAACATTTAATTTATTAGCTAATTGTTTTAAGGTTATCATTACTCTTAATTAATTAAATCAAATGATTTGTTATCCTTAACATCAGAGTCACCCCCAATAAAAACACTGAATTTTCCGGTTTCTGATTCCCATCGATCATTAGCAGTGTAATACACCAACTTAGAATTATCAATCTCAAAACTAACTTCTTTAGTTTCTCCAGGATTTAATTCTAAAAGTTCAAATCCTTTTAACTCTTTAACAGGCCTCGCGAGACTTCCATAATGGTCTCTTATGTACATTTGTGCTACTTCCTTTCCTTTAACTTTTCCAGTGTTAGTGATTTTTACACTTACAACAATAGTATCATCTCTAGTGATTTCCTTTGAACTTAGAGATAATTCTGAGTAGGTAAAGTTCGTGTAGCTTAACCCATATCCAAACGGATATAATGGACTATTTTCAACATCAGCATAAGTTGATTTTGTAACTTCAGCTGAGGAAGCTCCTGGTCTTCCAGTTTTTTTATAATTATAATAAAGTGGAACCTGCCCAACATTTCTAGGGAAAGACATCGTTAACTTTCCACTAGGGTTATAATCTCCATACAATACTTGTGCTATAGCATTTCCAGACTGTGTCCCAAGGTGCCAAGTTTCTAAAATTGCAGGAATATTTTCGTCAGCCCAAGTTAAATTTAAGGGTCTTCCATTCATTAATACTAAAACTATATTTTTATTAATTTTATACACTTCTTCTAATAATTCTTGTTGTAAACCCGGTAATCCTAACTCAGTTCTACTTCTACCTTCTCCAGATTGAAAACCTTCTTCTCCTAGAACCATAACAACTATATCTGCAGATTTGGCAGCTAATTTAGCCTCTTTAAAACCAGTTTTATCAGTATGATTTAGTTTAACTCTATTATGAAAGTTAGTTTCCCCATAATATAAATCAACTCCCTTTTTATATGTAATAGAATTTTTTCCATAGTTTTCTAATCCCTCCAAAACAGTCACTGCGCTATTACTTTCACCTGCACCTCTCCAATTACCGAGCGGACTATTATTATCATTAGCCAAATGACCAATCAAAGTAATTTTCTGACCATTCTTTTTTATTGGTAACAAAGAACTTTCGTTTTTTAGTAATACAATTGATTTTTTAGCCATATCTAACGCAGCTAAATTATTTTCTTTACTTCCAATTACAGTTTTTTCTCTTTCTAAATCACAATATTTATATGGATCTTCAAATAGACCTAAATCATATTTAACCCCCAAAATTCTTTTCACAGCATCATCAATGACGCTAATATCTACTTTTCCATCTTTGACTAAGCCTTGCAATTCTCTTACGTAAAGACTTGATTCCATATCCATATCTGATCCAGCATTAGCTGCAAGCTCTGCAGCATGTACTCCATCTTTAGCGTATCCATGAGGAATCATTTCACCAATAGAACCCCAATCTGAAACAACAAAACCTTCAAAGCCCCAGTCTCCTTTTAAAATATCTCTTTGTAAGAATTTACTTCCAGTTGCAGGAACTTCATTTAGTGTGTTAAATGCATTCATAAATGTACTAACACCTGCATCAAGCGCAGCTTTGAAAGGAGGTAAAACATTATTATAAAGGGTATATTTATTTATATCTGCGGTATTATAATCTCTACCAGCCTCTGGAAATCCGTAAGCAGCAAAATGTTTAGCACAAGCAGCAATTGTTGAAAAATCGGATAAATTTTCACCCTGAAATCCATTAACTCTAGCTGTAGCAATAACACTTCCTAAATAAGTGTCTTCTCCAGCTCCTTCCATAACTCTACCCCATCTAGCATCTCGATAAATATCAACCATTGGAGCAAAAGTCCAGTTTAATCCAGCTGCAGCTGCTTCTTCAGCTGCAATTCTAGCAGATTTTTCAATTGCTTTAATGTCCCAACTCGCTGATTCAGCTAGTGGAATCGGACTAATAGTTTTATACCCATGAATAACATCAAAACCAAAGATTAATGGAATACCAAGTCTTGTTTCTTCAACAGCAATTTTTTGAAGTGCGGATACATTTTTAACTCCTGTAACATTTAACATAGAGCCAACCAAACCATTTCTTAAATCGTCATACCTTCCTTTCTCATAACCTTTCTTTGGAAGAGGTCCTGTGGCATCCCAAAATCCGTTATATTGATTCATTTGACCTACTTTTTCGTCTAAAGTCATTTTAGACATTAGGTCACTTATAAATATTTCTTTTTCAGAAACAGATTCATTACAACTGTAATTAAAAACTAGAGTTACTACTAAAATTATTTGTAAAAATTTTGATTTCATTTATTGTGTATTTTGTGTTGGTATTTTAATTATTATAAACTCTTATATAATCTACTTCCATGGTTGATTCGACAAAATTTGGATCTATATCAAACCAGGATCCTCCCATAGCTATATTTAAAATAAAAAATTGAGGTGCATCAAATGGCCAATTTTCAATATTTTTAGGAGAGGGATTATAGGTGTAGTACAAATTATCATCAATGAAAAATTGTATTTTTTCAGATGTCCAATTTATCGAATAGATATGAAATTCGTTGAAGTCACTGACGTTTACGTGACCAGTGGTCCATGTATCTCCGTGACTATAGGGAGTGTGAATAGATCCTGCAACAACTGTTGGATTATGGCCCCAGTGCTCCATTATATCAATTTCTCCACATTCAGGCCAACCTACACTAGTATGATTAGCTCCCAGCATCCAAAGCGCCGGCCATGTTCCTTGACCCTCAGGTAATTTCGCTCTTATATCAACTCTACCATATTGGAATTCAAACTTGTCACGAGAAATTAATCTAGCAGACGTATAATTATATCCTTGATAAGCTTCAGTTTTAGCAATTATTTTCAAAACCCCATCCTCTACTTTTGAATTTTCTAACCTACTAGTATAGTATTGAGATTCACCATTTCCCCATCCCCATTCACCATTTCCAATTTCATGAGTCCAATTGTTATTATTAACTGCTCCAGTTTCATTGAATTCTTCAGACCAAATTAATCCAACTGATGTATCATCATTAACATATACAGAAACAGATTGAAAATCTACAACATAGTTATCAGTCTCAGAAAAAGCATATACATAAACAGTGTAATTATTTAGACCCGGGGTTGTGTATGTAAATTCAATATTGCCACTAGCGCTTTCAACGACCTCTCCATTTCCAAATCGAAATTCATAATTTATTGCGTCTGTTGCAGATGCTGAACAACTTATAACTCCACTACCATCGCCATTTAAATTATCAGAGTTTTGTCCAACAATATCAATTGTTAAATTTAAGTTTGAAGGAATAATCTCTTCAATAATCGTTCCTGAGTTTTCTCCTCCATTGCTAGACTTCTCACTCGAGCATGAGATCGTTAGAAAAATAATAAGTGTAACTAAACGGAACATGTTTAAATTTTAAGATGATAAATATAACTAAAAAGAGAGAAATAAATAATCATTTCTCTCTTTTTAAAGTATTATGATATTATAATGTATTACTGCTCATTTGTGAGTATTATATACCAAGCCAAGCCTTCAAAACCTACAGTTTTAAGAGTTAAGGTATTTGATGAACTATCAATAATTTTGTAGGCATGAGTTCCTCCAACATAAAATCCAAAAAATCCATTTCCATCAAGGTAAATGTGTTCCTCACCACCTGGAGCACCTATAGTCCAATTTGATGTGAAATCTTCAGTTGGATAGTACTCATACTCATTATTTCCGTTAGCTTCTAATCCTTGATCACCTACAAATTCATCAGCTAGTGGTGGAGCTTTTCCAAAAATACTACCAAAAGTTTCAACAGTTAAAGTTCCATCTGGAGTAAACGTGTATCTATCGTCGTACATTCCTGTGTCTACTTTATCAAACGCTGCAGCTTGCCACCAGTCTGGTGTATCTAGATCAGAGGGTCCAACACCCATATGTCCAAACTCTTCCGC
>SGZJ01000026.1 GCA_004213995.1 Flavobacteriales bacterium
TAAATATTTAAACGATTTCATTTATAAATTCCTTGCAATATTTTTTTATATCATCCCTAACAATTCTAAAGTTTTCAAAAAATAATTTTGATTTGTGATCAGATTTTGAAGGATCAAAGAAATCTTTATGGATTTTAATTGCATCGTTAACATCAAACAAAGGGCAGCTTTCCTTAGCGTGATCGCAAACAGTTATTATATAATCAAAATCTATATGTAAATATTCATCAACATGGTTTGAAGAGTAATTTGAAATATCAATTTTGTCTTCTTTCATAATCTTAATTGCTGTCTGATTAACACCATGAACCTCAATACCAGCACTAAATATTTTTAATCTTGATTTAGCAAAAAATTCCAAGTAGCCGTGAGCCATTTGACTCCTACATGAGTTACCAGTACATAATACTAAAATTTTTTTCATTTTATTTAAAGTATGATTCTATTTTATCTATAATAATTTGAGATAATTTAACATTGCTTTCAAATGTCCATCCTGCAATATGAGGGGTAATAATTACATTTTTTAAATTAATTAATTCATAAAAGTATGGATTTAATTCTTTCTCTATGTTATTAAATGATGAACTTTCAATATCAATCACGTCTAAACCAGCTCCTAATATTTTTTTTTCATTTAAAGCATCTACAAGATCAGGTGTATTAACTATTTTTCCTCTGCTAGTATTAATAAACCAAAAAGGTTTATCAAATTTTTGAATAAATTCTTTATTAAATAAATCAGTTGTTGTTGTTGTAAAAGGTAAATGTAAACTAATAATATCTGCATTTTTATACAAAAAATCTAAAGAGGTTTTTTTGGCGTATTTACTTTCAATTTTTTCATTAATATCATAAAAAACAACTTTACAATTAAAACTAGAAATTTTTTTTGCAAAACTTTTTCCAGTATTACCCATTCCAAGTATAGCTACTGTTTTGCCTTCTATTTCAAATCCCCTGTTTTTCTCTCTAAACCAAAGTCCATTTTTTACTTGATTTGAAGATATATTAATATTATTTAGCAGGGATAATAATAAACCCATTGCGTGATCACCAACTGCGTTACTATTTCCCTCAGGTGAAGATATCACTTCAATGTTTTTACTTTTCGCATAATTACAATCTATATTTTCAAGACCTGAACCAACTCTAGCTATAAATTTTAAATTAGAGGCATTGTCAATAAAATATTTATCAATTTTAAATCTACTTCTTAAAATTAATCCATCATAGTCATTAATAATCTTAATTATTTCTTCTTTTGATGAAGAAATATCAAGGTCATTAATGTATCCATTGTTTTTTAAAGTAGAAATTAGTATTGGATGATTAGAATCAATATGAAGAATCTTCATTAAATAGGCAAAATTAATTTAGCAATATAAAAATATATTAAAATGCCAAAAATATCATTACTTGTAGTAATAAAAGGACCAGTTGCTATTGCTGGATCAATACCTCTTTTGTCTAAAAAAAGAGGGATAAATGTGCCGATTATACCTGCAACAATTATAACTATTACAAGTGAAATTGAAATTGCAAGAGCGACCAAATATTCTTCACCAGAAAACATGATAAATAAAAATAAGATTACAGATAAGATAAATCCGTTAAGAATAGATAAAAAAGTCTCCTTAATTAGTCTATTATTTACACTTCCTCTTATGTCATCATTAGCAAGACCTTGAACAATAATTGCACTAGATTGCACTCCAACATTTCCAGCCATAGCTGCTATTAGAGGGGTGAAATAAAATAAAATTTGATGTTTTGCTAATATTTCATCAAAAGCACCCATTACTATGGCCGCTCCTATACCACCTAAAAGACCCAACAAAAGCCATGGGAGTCTAGCTCGAGATAACTGAACAATTGTATCATCAACATCAACATCTTGTAATATACCAGCTGCTAGTTGGTAATCCTTTTCTGCTTCTTCTTTAATTAAATCAACAATATCATCAATTGTTATTCTTCCAAGCAAAATATTTTTGTCATTTACAACAGGGATTGCTTCAAGATCATACTTTTGCATAATATTAGCAACACTTTCAGCCTCATCATGAACATTTACGGAATCAACTTTCGGGATATAAACTGACTTAATATTTGATCTAGGGTTGGCAACTAATAAATCTTTCAAAGATAATCTTCCGATAAGTTTGTCTTTATCATCTACAACATAAATAGAATGAACTCTAGTGACTTCAATAGCTTGAATTCTCATTTCCTTAACACACTTTGTTACAGTCCAGTTTTCGTTGACCTTAACTAATTCTTTTGCCATCAAACCACCAGCAGAATCTTCGTCATATTTTAATAACTCTTTAATATCAGCCTTGTGTTCAGCATCAATTATTTTTGAAATAACTTTCTTTTGCTTTTCAACAGATAATTCAGAAATTATATCTGTTGCATCATCTGTGTCAAGTTCTTCAATTTCTTTAGCAATTTCTTTGGGGGAAAGATTATTTAAAATTTGCTCTCTAAAATCTTCATCTAATTCCATAAGAATTTCAGAAGTTTTATCACTTTCTAAAAGCTTAATTATATAAATAGATTGATCAACATTTAATTCCTCTAAAATTTCAGCGATATCAGCATGGTGAAGTTCATTTAATTTAGTCAGCAATAATGTATTCTGATTATTGTCAACTAAATCAATGACCTGATTTATTAATAAATCAGTTAATTCAAATTTTATATTTTTTTCAACTTTGTTCAAAAGTTTAAATGTTTTTATCAATTAAATCCGTTATATATATGAAATCTCTAACGGATAATTGTTCTGGTCTTAAATCAAAGATAGCATCTTCTCTTAAAATATCACTTAAATTAAAAGACTTTAAGCTATTTCTGAGAGTTTTTCTTCTTTGCTGAAAAGATAATTTAACAACTTTAAAAAAAAGTTTTTCGTTATAATTAATATCAATTTGTTCTTTTCTCACAAGCCTTATTACAGCAGAAACAACTTTTGGAGGAGGTGTAAATACTGAAGCAGGTACTGAAAATAAATATTTTGTATCGTAATAAGTTTGGGTCAAAACAGAAAGTATTCCATATTTTTTACTTCCTTTTTTTTCACAAATTCTTTCTGCAACTTCCTTTTGAAACATTCCAATTAGTTCAGGAACACTATTTTTATATTCTAAAACTTTAAAAATAATTTGAGTTGAGATATTGTAAGGAAAATTACCAATTATAGCGAAATTTTCTGTAAAAATATTTGATAGATCCAATTTCAAAAAATCATGTTGTAATATAATCAATGGATCTATTGACAAATGTGTTTTTAGAAATTCTACAGACTCATTATCAATTTCAACAAGTTTTAAATTTATATTTTTTTTTATCAAATATTTTGTAAGTACTCCTGTACCAGGACCAATTTCTAAAACATTTAAATAATTAGAAAGAGACAAAGAATCAACTACTTTTTTCGCTATGTTCTCATCGTTTAAAAAATGTTGACCTAAATATTTTTTTGGCTTGACATTACTCATAATTAATCAATTATAGAGAACCCTGTATAAGGGACAAGAACATCAGGGATTACGATGCCATTTGGAGTTTGATTGTTCTCTAGCAAAGTAGCTAATACTCTTGGAAGGGCTAATGAACTTCCGTTTAATGTATGTGCAAGTTGTGTCTTTCCAGATTTGTTTTTAAATCTTAATTTCAACCTATTTGCTTGAAATGTCTCAAAATTTGAAACTGACGATACTTCTAGCCATTTACTTTGCCCAGCAGAAAACAACTCAAAATCATAAGTCAAAGAGGAAGTAAAACCTAAATCTGATCCACATAATTTTAAAATTCTAAAAGGAAGCTTTAATTTATTGATAATAGATTTTACATGTTCTACCATTGTATCAAGAGCAGCATATGAATTATTTGGATGCTCGACTCTTAAAATTTCTACTTTATCAAATTGATGCAATCTATTTAAACCTCTTACATGTGCTCCATAACTACCAGCTTCTCTTCTGAAACATGGAGTATAAGATGTTAGCAATTTAGGTAAGTCAGATTCTAAAATAATTTCATCCCTAAAAATATTTGTGGCTGGAACTTCAGCAGTTGGAATTAAATACAAATTATCTTCATTAATATAATACATCATACCTTCTTTGTCAGGTAATTGGCCAGTCCCAAATCCTGATTGTTCATTAATTAAATGAGGAACTTGAACTTCATTATATCCAGCTTGAGTATTCATGTCAAGAAAAAAAGAAATTAATGCTCTTTGTAATTTAGCACCTTTCCCCTTGTAAACTGGAAAACCAGCACCTGTAATCTTATTTCCTAATTCAAAATCAATTATATCATATTTTTTAGCAAGCTCCCAGTGAGGCAAAGATTCTCCTGTAAGTTTTGGTATATCACCATCGCTAAATATTTCAACATTATCCTCTTCACTTTTTCCTGCAGGAACTAGTTCGTGTGGAATATTTGGTATTTTATTAAGAATACTTTGTAACTCTTCTTTTGTAGTTATTAAATCATCGTTTAATTTTTTACTATTTTCTTTTAACTTAACAGTTTTTTCTTTTAAAATTTGGGCCTCTTTTTGAAGTCCTTTTTTAAATAAATCTCCAATATCTTTGGAAATTAAATTTAACTGATGTAATAAAGAATCAAGTTCAGTTTGAATCTTCCTCTTTTTAATATCTATCTCAATAACAGATTCAATCATAAAAGATGAATCCAAATTTCTTTTAGAAAGTGATTTAACTACTAAATCTTTATTTTCCTTAATAAAATTTATTTCTAACATATAAAAAATAATTAATCCAAATTAATCATATTTGATTTGATATCAAATATTTAAACTCTTAATATAGTTCAAAGTACTTAGTTTATCTTGTTCGAGTTGTTTTTTTAAATCTTCTACTGTATTAAATTTTATTTCATTTCTAATTCTCGAAATCATTTCAATAGTTAAATTTTTATGGTAAATGTTTTTATTAAAATTTATAAAATGAATTTCAATAGACTTTTGTTTACCATTAAAAGTGGGGTTATAACCTATATTCATCATCCCAAAAGTAATTTGATTGTCAATAATAGTTTTGACTATGTAAACTCCATTTTTTGGAACTAATTTATATGGTGTATCTATTTTAATATTAGCCGTTGGGAAGGAAATAGTTTTTCCAATATTATTGCCATGGATTACATCTCCACTAAAAAAGAAATTGTAGCCTAAGAATTTATTGGCCAATCTAATTTCACCATTGATTAAAGCCTTTCTGATTTTTGTTGAGCTTATTGCAATATCATCAATATCTTGAGCTAAAATTTCTGTTACTTTAAAATCATATAACTCACCAAATTCTTTTAACTGCTCAATATTTGCAGTTCTATTTCTACCAAAATGATGATCATAACCAATTATTATATGCTTAGCATTAAGTTTGTTGACAAGAATATCACGAACAAATTCTAGTGCACTTAGTCTTGAAAATTCTTTAGTAAACTCTTTAATTATCAAGTAATCTAAGTTTAAACTATTTAATAAACTCTCTTTCTCTTGAATTGTATTAATTAACTTAAGTTCATTGTCATTTTGTAATACCATTTTAGGGTGAGGAAAAAATGACAACAATATTGAAATTAAGTTATTCTTTGAGGATATAGATGTTAGTTGATTAATAATTTTTTTGTGACCAATATGAACTCCATCAAAAGTTCCTATAGTTATCACAGATGGCTTGGTTGAATTATAATCTTTTAAGTTTTCTCTAATCAATTTTTTAAATTATATGTATTCA
This sequence comes from Flavobacteriales bacterium, assembly GCA_004213995.1. Lineage (GTDB taxonomy): Bacteria > Bacteroidota > Bacteroidia > Flavobacteriales > Flavobacteriaceae > SGZJ01. The sequence continues at coordinate 5,778 of SGZJ01000026.1, forward strand.
TCGTAATTGAAATTCCGCTCATTACAAATGAAATAATTAATTCATTAATGGTTTCTTTAAGCTCGGTTAGCTTTAAAAGCTCTTCATCAGAAAATTTAGATAAAACAAAATTACTTTGCTGTCCTTTTTTGAATTCATTAGAAATTCCAACCCTCAATCTATTATATTCATTGGTATTTAATGAACTTTCAATATCTCTTAATCCATTATGACCTCCATTACTACCGCTTGGTTTTAATCTTAATTTTGCAAATGGAAGGTTTAAATCATCACTGATAATCAGCAAATTAGTGAGTGGTATTTTTTCAGATTTAAGCCAGTGTGTTACCGCTGAACCACTAAGGTTCATATAAGTATTTGGTTTTAGGAAAATAAACGAACGTCCTTTAAACTTGTATTCACTTACGCTACCAAATTTCACATTTGAAAATGAAATGTTGACTTTAGCTGCAAAAGAATCTAATATTTCAAATCCAATATTATGTCTTGTGTTAGTATATTCCTTACCAATGTTTCCTAAACCAACAATTAAATACTTTTTCATCGTTTAAATCTAATACCACAAAAATAAAAAAGCATTCTGACATATTGCCAGAATGCTTTCAATAACTTAATAAATAACTAAATATTTATTTTGCTGCATCATCAGCTCCATCAGCAGGCGCGGCAGGTGCTGCAGCCCCATCAGCAGGTGCTTCTTTAGAATCGCCAGTTTCTTCTGAACCTTCATCATCCTCATCCTCAAGAGTAGCTTCAACTAAAGCAGCTCTAGCTCTTCTAATTTGACAAACAACAGTGCTTTCAGGTTGTAAGAAAGTGTATGAATCATTTAAAATTTCTCTAATATATACTCTCTGACCGATTTCAAGTTTACTAATATCAATTTCTATATAATCTGGTAAATTAGTTGGGAGAGCTTTAATTCTCAACTTTCGTTGATTTTTTTGAAGATTTCCACCCATTTTTACTCCTATTGAATTTCCAACAATATTTACTGGAATATTCATAGCAATTGGTTTATCATTAAATAGCTGATAAAAGTCAATATGCAAAATTCTATCCGTAACTGGATGAAACTGAATATCCTGTAAAACTGCGTCTAATTTTTCTCCACTATCTAGTTTAACTACAACTGTATGCGCTTTTGATGTATATACAAGTTTAGAGAATGCCAACTCTGGTGCAGAGAAATGCAAAGGGGTATCTCCTCCGTATATAACGCAAGGTACCTGTCCAGCATTACGTAAGGCTTTTGTTGACTTTTTGCCCACGCTTTCTCTTTTAGATCCGTTAATTGTAATTGATTTCATTGTTTGATTTTTATTTAATTATTTACATAATAAATTTCGAACTTATTGACTCATTATTATGAACTCTTTTCATAACATCAGCAAATAAATCGGCGCAAGATAACACTTTAATTTTAGAATTTGAACTAATTAATGGAATAGAGTCCGTCACTATTAATTCTTTAAGTTTTGAGTTATCTATATTATTATAAGCGTTACCAGACAATATAGGATGAGTGCAAATTGCTCTTACACTTAGTGCACCTCTTTCTATCATAAGATCAGCAGCTTTAGTCAGTGTACCTGCAGTATCTACCATATCATCGACAAGGACTACATTTTTCCCTTCTACGTTACCGATCAATTCCATATGTGAAATAACATTAGCTTTTGCTCTTTGCTTATAACAAATAACTACATCACTTTCTAATGCTTTTGCATAGGCATAAGCACGTTTTGATCCTCCCATGTCAGGTGAAGCTATGGTTAAATTTTCTAAATTTAGACTTTGTAAATAGGGTAAAAAGATGGTTGATGCATAAAGATGATCTACAGGAATTTCAAAAAATCCCTGAATTTGGTCTGCATGTAAATCCATTGTAATAATTCTAGTTGCTCCAGCTGATTCCAGTATTTTAGCAATCATCTTAGCGGCAATTGGAACACGTGGCTTATCTTTTCTATCTTGTCTTGCCCAGCCAAAATATGGGATAACAGCTGTTATATGTCTGGCAGATGCACGTTTAGCAGCATCAATCATTAATAACATCTCCATTAAGTTTTCTGAGGAAGGATTAGTTGAACCTATAATAAATATTCTAGTACCTCTAATAGATTCTTCATAAGATGGCTGAAATTCACCATCACTATAATGTGAAGTAATTATTTTTCCTAAATCAGCTCCAAATGAATTAGCAATATTTTTTGCAAGTATTTCTGTCTTTGAACAGTGAAATAACTTTGGTTTTACTTGTGTTTTGCTCATTATAATTTACTGTTATTTAGTATGTTATATATATTTAAAATTTCAAATACAAAAATATAAATTAATTTTCAGTGATCTGTTATTATAAGACCAATATTTTGAGGACTTATTGCTAATTATTGTTATTTTCGCAATTCAATTTTTTCTGCTCAAGTGGCGGAACTGGTAGACGCGCTGGATTCAAAATCCAGTGACTTAGGTCGTGTGGGTTCGATTCCCACCTTGAGTACAGAATGGGATAAATTCTCTATTGAGGGTTTATCCTTTTTTTTATTAAAAGATTTATATATTTATAGATATAACAAAATATAAATATTATGACTAAAAGTAACGCTAAATCTTATTGGAAAGAAAATATAAGATACGTACTAATATTAATGTTTTTTTGGTTTTTAGTTTCCTTTGGAGCTGGAATATTATTTAAAGACTTTCTAAATGAATTTAAAATAGGTGGCTTTAAATTAGGGTTTTGGTTTGCTCAACAAGGTTCGATATATGTGTTTGTTATTTTGATATTTATATACGTCTATTTAATGAATAATCTTGATAAAAAATATGGCTATGATGTATAGTTTGTTATACGAAGGAATTGGGGTACAAAATTGGACTTACATATTAGTTGGTATTACTTTTTCGATTTATATAGGAATTGCTATTTGGTCAAGAGCTAGTTCAACAAAAGAGTTTTATGTAGCTGGAGGTGGCGTATCTCCATTAGCAAATGGAATGGCTACAGCTGCCGACTGGATGAGTGCAGCTTCTTTTATTTCTATGGCTGGTATTATATCTTTTGCAGGCTATGATGGTGCTGTTTATTTAATGGGTTGGACAGGTGGATATGTACTTTTAGCTTTATTATTAGCACCCTATTTAAGAAAATTTGGGAAATTCACGGTTCCTGATTTTATTGGTGATCGTTATTATTCAAATACAGCAAGATTTGTTGCAGTGGTTTGTGCACTTCTTGTTTCATTTACATACGTAGCAGGACAAATGAGAGGAGTTGGATTAGTCTTTTCACGCTTTTTAGAAGTTGACATTAACACTGGGGTAATTATAGGGATGATTATTGTTTTGTTTTATGCTGTTTTAGGTGGAATGAAAGGAATTACTTACACTCAAGTAGCTCAATACTGTGTTCTTATTTTTGCATTCATGGTCCCTGCAATTTTTATTTCTATTCAGATGACAGGTAATCCTATTCCACAATTAGGCTTTGGAGGTGAATTAGTAGATGAACCAGGCATTTATTTATTAGATAAATTAGATGGATTAAGCACTGATTTAGGATTTGCCGAATATACAGAAGGCTCAAAGTCATTAATTGATGTATTTGCAATCACATTAGCATTAATGGTTGGTACAGCAGGTTTACCACATGTAATTGTACGTTTTTTTACTGTAAAGCTTGTTAAAGATGCTCGAAAATCAGCTGGAATTGCACTACTACTTATCGCTGTTTTATATACCACGGCACCTGCTGTGGCTGTATTTGCGAGAACTAACATGATTGAAACTGTTTCAAATCAGCCATACAATTCTGTTCCAGATTGGTTTAAAAAATGGGAAGCAACTGGACTTATTGAGTATTTTGATAAAAATAATGATGGATTAATTCAATATGTTGCGGATGAAAAAAATAATGAATTAATTGTAGATAATGATATCATGGTTTTAGCTAATCCAGAAATAGCTAAATTACCTGACTGGGTAATAGCTTTGGTTGCAGCTGGAGCCTTAGCAGCGGCATTATCTACCGCTGCAGGTTTATTATTAGTTATTTCTGCATCTGTATCTCATGATCTAATTAAAAAAATGATTAATCCTAATATTACAGAAAAAGGTGAATTATTAGCAGCACGTTTATCCGCTATTGTTGCAGTATGTGTTGCCGGGTATTTTGGCATAAATCCTCCTGGATTTGTAGCGGCAACAGTTGCTCTCGCTTTTGGACTTGCTGCTGCTTCATTTTTTCCAGCAATTATATTAGGTATTTTTTATAAAAAAATGAATAAAGAAGGTGCTATAACAGGTATGATTATTGGTGTTTTATTGATGTTGTTTTACATGACTAAATTTAAGTTTGGTTGGTTTGGTGGTGGTACAAAAGATGATTGGTGGTTTGGAATTTCACCAGAGGGTTTTGGTAGTATAGCAATGATTTTAAATTTTATTGTCTCCCTTTCTATTATGAAACTTACAAAAGAACCTCCAAAATCAGTTCAAGAAATTGTTGAAAATATTAGAATACCAATAAATGCTGGAAAGGCTACTCACTAAGCCATAACTAAAAAAAATAAATATCCATTACATGAATAATTATCAAATAAATGACTTACAAAAATATAATGATGCTTATAAAAGTTCTATAAATGATCCTGAAAAATTTTGGAACGATATTGCAGAAAAGAATTTTATTTGGAAAAAAAAATGGGATACTGTTTTAGAATGGGACTTTTCAAAACCTGAAATCAAATGGTTTAAAGGGGCTAAATTAAATATTACAGAAAACTGTATAGACAGACATTTAAAAGTTCGTGGGGATAAAACAGCTATCTTATTTGAACCAAATAATCCTGACGAAGAAACTCAATATATTACTTACAATCAACTTTATAAAAAAGTAAATAAATTTGCAAATGTCCTTAAACAAGAAGGAGTTAAAAAAGGAGATCGAGTGTGTATTTATTTACCCATGATCCCCGAATTGGCTATTTCTGTTTTGGCATGTGCTAGAATTGGAGCTATACATTCTGTTGTTTTTGCAGGGTTCTCTGCAAATGCATTAGCGACTAGAATTAATGATTCTAAATGTAGTATGATAATTACAGCTGACGGTTCGTTTCGAGGAGCTAAAACTATTGATTTAAAGGGCATAGTTGATGAAGCTTTAGAAAAATGTTATAGTATAAAAAAAGTTATAGTAGCCAAAAGGATAATGTCTGAAATAAATATGAAAAACGGTCGAGATAAATGGCTTGAAACATTGCTTGATGATGCTTCAGATGTATGTGAAGCAGAAATTATGGATGCAGAGGATCCATTATTTATATTGTATACATCAGGGTCAACCGGAATGCCCAAAGGAATGGTTCATACAACAGCCGGTTACATGGTTTATACTGCTTACACATTTAAAAATGCATTTCAGTACAAGGAAAATGATGTGTACTGGTGTACCGCAGATATTGGTTGGATTACCGGACATAGCTATATTATATACGGCCCGTTAGCAAATGGAGCTACAACAGTCATGTTTGAAGGAATACCTAGCTATCCAAATTATGGACGTTTTTGGAATATTGTTGAAAAACATAAAATAAATCAATTTTATACAGCCCCTACCGCTATTAGAGCATTAGCAAAACAAGGTTCACATTTTATTGATAATTATGATTTATCTACTATAAATGTCCTTGGTTCAGTTGGTGAACCGATTAATGAAGAAGCATGGCATTGGTATAATGATAACGTTGGAAAAAAGAAAAGTCCTATAATTGACACTTGGTGGCAAACAGAAACTGGGGGTATTATGATTACTTCAATTCCTAATGTAACCCCTACAAAACCAACCTATGCTACATTACCTTTTATTGGGATTCAGGCTTGCTTAATGGATGAGAACAATATTGAATTAGAAGGCAATCAAGTTGAAGGAAAGTTATGCATTAAATTTCCTTGGCCGAGTATTGCTAGAACAATTTGGGGTAATCATAAACGCTATAAAGAAACGTATTTTTCAGCATTTAAAAATAAGTATTTTACAGGTGATGGAGCACTAAGAGATGATGTTGGTAATTATAGAAT